>NZ_PVZR01000034.1:0-67828 GCF_003024455.1 Ensifer sp. NM-2 | reverse complement strand
CACCCCATCCTCGCTTCGCTCGGACAACAAACGCGGGACGCGCTTGCCTGCCGACTTCCAGCCCAATCTGGTTTTCGCCGTCGAACTCGGGTTCGATCGCTCCCAAGCCATGACCGAGTTCGACAAGTTTCGGGACTACTGGAACGCCAAAGCCGGGAAGGACGCCACCAAACTCGATTGGCCGGCGACCTGGCGCAACTGGCTGCGCAACGCGGCCAAACCCCGCAATCGCCCTCATCAGCAAGCCCCACCACGGGAAACCGAGCATGCCCGCCACCAGCGGGAATTCCGAGAAGCCATCCAGCAGAAACTGAACGGGAATCCAGGCCATGACGAATTTACCAGCACCGGCCCAGCTTTCGACCTTGAACCGGGAGATTACAACGCTCACTGAGCGATTGGCCCCGGCACGCACCGACGCCATCGTCAGGAGCCTCGGCGTCATGCAGAGCGCCGGCATGAGCTTGCCACAAGGTGTCGACGCCCAGAAGTTCGACGTGATCTACGGCTACGCCCTCGATGGGGTGCCGAGCTGCGGTCTCACGATCGCCACCCAGAAGCTCATCAGGGGCGATTACGCCGGCAACCCCGATATCTTGCTGGGCATGATCCCGAAGCCGCCGATCCTTGCCGCCCTGGCAAAGCAGGAGGCGAGGGCAGCCCGCGAGGATCTTGCCCGCAAACGCGAGACTGCATCGGCCTTGAAGGGTGTCGCTCCCGAGGTTGACCGTTCCCCCGAAGTCATGGCCCGGGTGCAAGCCCGCCTCAACCAGTTCCGCCAAGAGCACGAGGAAGCCAAAGCCAAGGAACGGGGCGTCGTCGTCCACGAGCCTATGTCGCCTGAGAAGGCCGAATATTGGGCCAAGATCTCGGAATTGCCCGACTGGTGGCAGGTTGGTGCCGAGCAGATGGCGTTCCGCCGGAAGATCGAAGGCGAGATGGCCGAGGTCCAGCCGGAGGAGCAGAGCAATGCTGCTTGAACTCCCGCAACAGGCTGCAATCAGCGAGCCGATCTATCGCGCCGCCGTCCTCGTTCGTCGTCGGAATCTGCTCGGCAAACCGAAGCCGCCGAAAGTTTATGTCCCGAAGCCGAAGCTTCGCGCGCCCGCTGACGACCACGTCTGGGCCTATCGCGCGTACCGCCTCCAGCAGCGGCCGCGCTTGACGCCAACGGAACACGTGAAGCTGCGTTGCCTCGAGCTCCGAATTCCTTTCGCGGTCATGGTCGGCCCGTCGCGCGTCCGATCGATCACGGAACACCGCCATTTACTGATGTGGGAGCTTCGCCAGCGGAAGATGTCGCTGCCGGCCATCGCGCGGATCTTCAGCCGCGACCACACCACCGTTCTGACTTCCTGCCGCAAGATCGAAATGGAGAAGGCCCAATGAGCTGGTACGCAATCAAGACCCGTCCAGGAACCCAGCGCCCAGCGACTCCGCGCGTAGGCGAGACCGAGGACCGCAAGGGCGAATTCATCATCGAGCGCAATGTCCGAGACGCCGACCTCGAAATCTTCATGCCGTCGTTCCGGAAGGACATCAAACACCACCGAACCAAGGAACTGATCGAGCGCCGCTTCGCTATGATCACCGGCTATTCGTTCGTCTACCTACCCACGCGGGATTTCTACCGGCTTTCCCGCGTTGATGGGGTGACGGCGATCCTCGGTGTTGCAGGCTATCCGTTGCGTATCTCAGATTTCGAGGTCGAGGGCCTGCGGGACGCTGAGGCAATGGCGGGTTCCGCTCTGGAGCGAGAGCGCGACGCGCGCAAGAAGCGGAGCCGCAAGCAGTTGCAAGAGGAGTTCCCGCGGTCGACCGTCGTCCGGGTTGCGCCCGAGCATCGCCTCGTCGGGGGCATGCTTGCGTCCGTCCTCGATGTCACTGGCCGCAACACCGTCAAAGCTGTGGTTGAATACTTGGGTGGCCTTGTTCACGTCGATCTGCCGCTTGAACTGATCGACAAAGTCGCTTAGAATCACTGCAATCGTTGGTGATTTGTTGGCTGTTCTGATTGCGGACCTCGATTAGAGGGAAAACTCGCCGGGCCTTAGGGAGGATGTCACCGCCTCCCGCCATGGCAGAATATTGCCAATTTTTGGAGCTGACATGAGCGGCAACGCGGTCGAACTCATCGGGCGAAACGCTATCGAATTTGCTTCGAAACTGAGACTTGTCTCAACCGATTCCCAGAATTGGGTGACGCACTACATGGACGACAGCACCGGTAAACGTTGGGTGATGGACTACCCAGACGCCGGACTCCAAGGAGGCGGCAGCCCGCGGCTGAGGCAGGCTTAGCCCCGTACCGGTGCGGTGCGTCCTAATTCAGGGCGGCCGAAGCCGCCCTTTCTCGTATCATTATTTGGCGAACATCGTCTTTCCACCAGTCTGCGCGCCGCCCTTGGCCGAGCTCTTCTTGCCAGGGTCGGTGTTTACGTTCTTGGTTGATGCGGCAAGACCGCGCGACGATCCGAAGGCTAATTCAATCTGACCGGCTCTTTTGACGGTGGACTGCTTTTCGGTTGGCGCCGAAGACACAGCAGCAATGGCGGAAGTCGCAAAAGCGAGCGACGCCAGGGTGGCGATAACGATCTTCATTGGTAGTCTCCTAGGTTCGAACCTCCCGCCAAGGAGTGCGGGAAACTTGGCCTAGGACTATTGCCGTGTCGGCGACATACGGCAGGTGTCGTATTTCGACAGTGCGACATCCCGCGAAGTCGACCCATAGCGCGGCGGTCAACGAAGTGGCCGCAACGTTATGAACAAAGCACAATTGCGCTCGACGAGCCTCGCACTTCATGCTCCAAAACTGCGTGCCGGAAGTCGCGGGAGTTAATGCAGTGAGAGAGTATCTATTCGGGGGGCTACTGCTTCTAGCTGGCTTCATCGTGATTAAGTGGAACCTCAGGGATGCTAAAACGCATCGCTGGAACGTATCGGACGACAAAAACCGAATTGGTTTCGCATTGCTCTCGCTTGTCTTTATCGCTGGCTCAATCGTTTTGCTTTGGCATTGACGAGGAGGCGAGGACGCCTTCAGTTCCAGCGCCATTGGTAGTGGCGACCTTTGCCTCCCGCCGGAGAGGTGGATGAATCCGGCCAGCTTCACCAGCCCGCCTCGCTCTGGGCAGATGCCACTGAGTGACCGACGCTTCGAGCCTACGGCCGGCGTCGCCACGGGTGGATTGAGTAGTCCTTGGGCAAGGCCCCCTTTGTCGGAGTAGAGCAGCCCGGTAGCTCGCGTGGCTCATAACCACGAGGTCGCAGGTTCGAATCCTGTCTCCGCAACCAACTTCAGCGCCGAAGAGCCCCGCGCCGGTTTGTCACCCGGTCAGCGGGGTTTTCGTATTCTCCCAGCCGAAAGGAACCAGCATGCGCATGTTCCACTACGCCCACGCTTTCGCCCGTAGCCTCTACCGCGTGTTCGACATCTGCGCTGCGGTCGCAACCGTCGTCGCCTCGTTTGCCCTCGCTGCCATCCCCTACGTCGCCGGCCACACCTGGCACTCGCTGCGCAGCCTCGGTATCGCCGCCTATCGCAAGATCGCCGATCTCCGGCCGGTATACCGCGAGAGCTATGACAGCCACGGCCTCAGCCTCGACGACGGGCGAATGCGAGCCTGATCGCGCTTGCCTGAAATGGAGAGCCGGGCCTAACCGCCCGGTTCCCCGATGTCTCAATTTGTACCCTCAGGAGAGGGTAGAGGTTGAAACATCAGCCCCTTGCGGTCGGGCGACCCAGCCAGGGCAGTTCATAGGGAGAGGCCACGAAGGTCGTGCCGTTGTTGTCCTGCTTCCACGCAAGGATGAAGTCGGACAGGTTGCCCGAATCCGGGTTGGGGAGAGCGGAGACAAACGGTCCGGACCTCATGTCGCCTTCCCACCCTATGCCGCGGGCGAGGTCTTGGGCCTTTTCAACAAACGGCAGAAAGGTCTCTTCGTTGTAGTTGGCGTCGACATTTTCTGTTTCGGCGACAAAGTCGGCAGCAGAAAGCCAGCCGTTCCAGAAGTCGATGGGGCCGAGTTTGTAAACAAAAATCATGCAGTTCTCCTAAAAATGATCAAAAAAGTGCGTTGAGCGTCCGAGCGCAGCCCACTCAAGCATCATTTAAACAAGTGATGGATGATGCGCCCACAACCGCCGTTATATATGTTCGACGACGTCAATTCGCCAGCCTTCGCCCCGGCTGAAGCCATGCCCAAATGGGTGGACGCTACGTTCCTGGATCCGGCGTCACCGGTCCACAATCCTGATCATTCCCATCTGGCTCACGCCGATATAGGCTTCCTCTGGACCATCGTCGGCAACAGCAAGAAGGGCCGCCGTATCATCGGCCAGTGCGAGACAGGATCTCCTCAGGGCACGATGGGCAAGTGGTCCCGCGCCCGCGCAGAGATGCAAGTAAAGCAGTGGTTCGGCCACGCCCCTGATTTCATCATCACGCTGGACGCTGATTACTGCCGGGAATGCGGAGATGCCGAGTTCATGGCGCTGGTCGAGCATGAGCTCTATCACGCGGCCCAGGATGTCGATGCTTTCGGCGCACCGAAGTTCAGCCGATCGACTGGCCGCCCGGTGTTCGTCATCCGTGGTCACGATGTCGAAGAGTTCGTCGGCGTCGTCCGTCGCTATGGTGCAGATGCTGCCGGCGTCCGCGCCATGGTCGATGCAGCCAACCAGAAGCCAGAGATCGCCAGAGTGCAGATCGCGCACGCATGTGGCACGTGTCAGCTAAGGGTGGCCTAGTCCATATCGAAAGCGGTCAGCTCTTCCATTGCTGCTCGCCCCTCGGCCTTCGCTCGGATACGAGCCCCAATCAAGCGGCCCGATCGGATAGGCTTGCCGCCATCTAATAGGACCTGCCACTCCCACTGGTGCTGCCCGCGTCCAGTAAGCTGCAGTTTCAGTCTATCGGCGCTGTATCGTTCCAATTGCCGCTCCTTTGACGGGACTTTGACGGATCAATGGCCAAACCAAAACTCTCCGATGAGGTCAAGACCTACATCGTGCAGGCGCTGGCTTGCTTCGATAGCCCATCGGTCGTCGCCGCGGCAGTCAAGAAGGACTTCGGCCTCGATGTGAGCCGACAGCTCGTCGAGAGCCACGACCCGAACAAGAAAGCTGCTTCGGGCCTGGCGCCCAAGTGGCGTGCTCTGTTCGAGGAGACCCGCAAGACGTTCCTTGAGGATACCGCCTCGATCGCGATCAGCCACCGCGCCGTCCGGCTGCGGGCTCTACAGCGCATGGCCGAGAAGGCAGAGAACGCCGGCAACATGGTGCTGGCCTCGTCATTGTTGAAGCAAGCGGCGGAAGAGGTGGGCAACGCCTACACCAACCGCCGCGAACTGACGGGGAAGGACGGAAAGGATCTGCCGGTTCCTGTATCACCGGTCACGATCTTCCAGTTACCCGACAATGGCAGGAGCTGAGCAAGGGCAGGGCGCCCAGACAATCATCCGGCCACAGGCTGGCCCGCAGACCGCTTTCCTTGCTTCCCCGGCTGACATCGCCATCTACGGTGGCTCGGCTGGCGGCGGCAAGACATGGGCACTGCTCATGGAACCGCTGCGCCACGTGGCCAATCCGCAGTTCGGCGCAGTGTTCTTTCGTCGGTCGACGGTGCAGGTCCGAAACGAGGGCGGCCTATGGGATGAGAGCGAGAAGCTCTATCCCTCGATCGGAGCGGTACCGAAAGAGCATGTGCTGCAGTGGAATTTCCCGGCTGGCGCCTCGGTATCGTTCGCTCACCTTGAGCACGACAAGACGGTCCTGAACTGGCAGGGCTCGCAGATCCCGCTGATCTGCTTCGACGAGCTGACGCATTTCAGCGCCAAGCAGTTCTGGTACATGGTCTCGCGTAACCGCTCGATGTGTGGCGTGAGGCCCTACATCAGGGCGACGTGTAACCCGGATGCCGATAGCTGGGTTGCCGAGTTCATTTCGTGGTGGATCAACCCGGACACCGGCCTGCCGATACCGGAGCGGGCCGGCAAGCTTCGTTGGTTCGTCCGCATCGGTGATGCCATCGTCTGGGCAGATGATCCGGCAGAGCTGTCGGACTACATCAACCCGCTCGACGGTGAGCCTATCCCGCCGAAGTCGGTGACATTCGTTCCGGCGAAGCTGACCGACAACGCGGCGCTTATGGCGGCCGACCCCGGCTACCTCGCCAACCTCATGGCTTTGCCCACGGTCGAGCGCGAACGCCTGCTCGGTGGCAACTGGAAGATCCGGCCGGCGGCTGGTCTTTTGTTTCGCCGCGGCTGGTGCGAGGTCGTCGATGCAATTCCCGCCGGCGCGCGTTGGATGCGCGGATGGGACTTGGGCGCCACGCCGAAGACAGAGAGCAACGACCCGGACTGGACGGCAGGCACCAAGATCGGAAAGCTGCCGGATGGCCGATACATCGTCGCCCATCATTGCCGCGATCGCCAGTCGCCTTCGGGTGTCGAGCGTCTGATCAAGAACACCGCCGAAGCTGACGGCAAGGATGTGCAGATATCGCTGCCGCAGGACCCGGGACAGGCAGGCAAATCGCAGGTAACCAACCTGACGAAGATGCTCGCCGGCTTCACCGTTCGGGCCACGCCTGAATCCGGTGACAAGATCACGCGCTTCAGTCCGTTCTCGGCTCAGGTCGAAGCGGGCAATGTCCTCGTTCTTCGCGGACCATGGAATGAGGCTTGGTTCTCATCGCTCGAGGGTTTCCCTGAGGCGGCACATGACGATGACGCCGACAGCACGAGCCGTGCTTTCAACGCGCTGTTGAGCGCAAGCACGTTCACCCTGGCGAATGTGTAGTTTGACGCTGAAGGAGTTCGATACCGGCCTTCGAAAGCATCCAGTCAGGAAGCGCCCTAGTTGCGAGGGCTTCAGCGGCGCTGGCTTCCGATCTGCATCGGAGCAAGAGGGGCAATGCGCGATCGACCAGGTCGGCGAACTTCGCTTGCCGTTCTTCGTCTGAGAATAGGCCGTTCTCAAGGTTGAGAAGCTCCACACACAAGTCAGCTTCGCTGGGCGATAGGACACTTTCTAGCCGGAAGCGGATGTCTCCGTGATACTCCTTCGGCCGATCAACGGTCGATATTGATCGGAACACGACGGAGCAGTTGAGGTAAAACTGGTTTCCGAACTGAGACTTCTGGACGTTCACGAATAAAAGGGTCTCGGGATTTTCGAGGCACCAACTTCTCGCGTTCTTTCTGAAACCGAGCGGCCTCAGCTGCGCGCCAACCGCGGCCACGATCGGATTTAGCTGTGGCATGTGACCGAACCTACGCGATTTGTACGAGACGGCTTTTCTGGCACAGGGGATAGCTTTCCAGGAGTGGTTGGAGTCGCCGGTGCATATCCTGGAAGTCTTTCCCGTACATGTACAACGCAGTTTCTGACGGACCTTCCCAATGGCTGTTCACAAACGCCACACCCTTCAAGAGGCGATCACACTCCTGAAAGACAAAGTTGATGTCACTGTTGGCGTACACGTCAGAAGGCAAGTCGGTGCCATTGATATAGAGGGCTAAGCCTTCGTGCTTGCCGAAATCAAGGGTTCGGTCCTGATCGGGGATATGCAAGCGGGATCCTTTGGGGGCGAGCATCGATTCCAGGGCACGAATTGCAAGCTGAACGGTTTCGTCATTCAGTTCATCGACTTCGATCTCGATATCACAATGAGCAATCTCTCCGCTCTCCTCCTGCAACGTTCCTCCACCCACGACTCGCATGCCGAAACTTTTCCTCTGCATGAGGTCGTCAAATGCATCTTCTAGTTCACCGCGGTCGAGCGGTTGGAGTTTGGCGTTCAAGCTGGCGATGATCACGGATTTCAAATTCGTACCCTCTGCTGGGTTGTTAAGCCGCGCTGACTAAGTGAATCAACTGGAGCGGGTATGGGTAACATAATTGCATTTGTCCGCGACAGCCTGACAAACATGGTCGCCAATCTCGGCACAAGCCGGGATAAGGCTTCGGCCACGTTCTATTCGATGCCGATGCTTTCGGACGAGGAGTTGCTGAACGCCTACCGTGGCGCCTGGTTGCCGCGGAAGATCGTTGACATTCCGGCATTCGACAGCGTGCGCGCCTGGCGGGACTGGCAGGCAACCAAGCCGCAGATCGAGGCGATCGAGGCGGAAGAGAAGCGCCTGAACGTCAAGGGCAAGATCCTTGAGGCGAAGATCAAGGCACGGCTCTGGGGTGGCGCCGCTTTGGTCATCGGTACCGGCGAACAGGATCTCACCACTCCGCTCGACGCTGAGCGCATCGGCAAGGGCGGCCTAAAGTACCTGACGGTCATGTCACGCCGCCAATTGACGGCCGGAGAGGTAGAGCGCGACCCAGCATCGGAATGGTACGGCAAGCCGAAGATCTATCAGGTGAGCTCGACCGGCGGCCGGCAGGTCGAAATTCATCCATCGCGCCTGGTCATCTTCAACGGCAACCCGGCGCCGGATGACGAAATCGTCACCAGTGCCTATCCGGGCTGGGGCGACAGCGTTCTCCTGTCGATGGTCGAGGCGATCAAGCAGGCCGACGGTACCGCGGCGAACATTGCCAGCCTCGTCTTCGAGGCCAAGGTCAACGTGATCCGCATTCCCGACTTCATGCAGAACGTCGGGGACGAGCGGTACCGCGCCAAGATCCTGGAACGGTACACCCTTGCGGCCACCGCCAAAGGCATCAACGGCGACCTCCTCCTCGACAAGGAAGAGGAGTTCGAACAGAAGACGGCGAGCTTCGCCACGCTGCCAGACGTGCTCATGTCGTTCATGCAGCTGGTATCCGGAGCGGCTGACATTCCGGCAACCCGATTGCTCGGCCAGTCGCCGGCAGGCATGAACGCCACCGGCGAAAGCGACCTGCGCAACTATTACGACCGCCTCCAGGCTATGCAGTCCGTCGAGATGACGCCGGTAATGGCTCGGCTTGACGAGTGCATCATCCGCAGCGCCCTCGGCTCGCGCGATCCAGACATCTACTACGAGTGGGCGCCGCTCTGGGGCATGTCGGAGAAGGAAAAAGCCGATGTCTTCAAGACGAAGGCAGATGCCGCCAGAGCGCTCGCAGGCACATCGACGTCTCCTCCGTTGCTGCCGATCGACGCGTTGTCGGACGCTCTGGTCAACACGTTCGTCGAAGACGGCTCTTTGCCTGGCCTCGATGCAGCGATCGAGGAGCATGGCAAGCTTAGCGAGCAAGAGCCGTTGGAAGAAGAGTTGGTTGCTGCGACCCAGCAAGTGGCCGGTGAGTTCTCCTAACCGAAACGGGACAGGAGTGCAGGGATCATTTCGCGGATTGCCTTCGACTTGACGCAGTATCCGAGGTTAGTCGGGATTTGTGACAAAGAAATAGGAGCCATGGAGGTGGGTACTGGCTGCGCTACGATTTTCCCTTGCGCTGTGTATTGAGGACCGCCCCAAAGCAGCCCGAGGAGATGTAACCTCGTGCCGATTACAATACTCCCTTGCGTAGAGTAGCTACCTTCGTTCGCGATTAGAATTGGGGATCCGGACGAGCCGGGGAAACATGCGCAATCAATCATAAACTCCGGTCGCCCGTTGTAATTTCTCGCGTAGGGGGTTGCCGTGATCCCTCGGCGTATTATCGGGAGGTTGTTCGTCTGGTCCCACAGCCCCGTCGGATACCCAATCATGAGGATATCTTCGATGGCCGTAAATCCTTGCTCCTCCTGGCCTGACGGGATTTGTGAAACTTCGAATGCTCGATAGTAGGGAGGAGTGCCGGCCGCGGCCATCTCGTTCAGGATGGCGCCCACTGGGAAGATGGCTAGGTCCACACCCGGGTCGGGATGCCCGATTACAATGTCGGCTAAATTGCCTGTAATATTCCAAGAGTTGAAAGTGCCGAAGATTGGACCCGTTGGTCCGCCCCGGGACATGTAGATAGTAGCGGTCTCTGCACCGCGCATGACGTGCTTGTTGGTGACCAAGCAAGTCATTGTTCCTTTAGAAGGAACGGCAATATCGAAGAAGAACCCGGTGCCCACTGAACCACCGTTCGCGGTTGTCGTTTCAATGCGGCTCGTCGTGTGGGGCAACTGGTTGTAAATGCTCATTATTTCCTCCTCTTCCTTGCGCCACATAGCAAGTGATTCTCAACCAAAAGTCGAGCTAAATTAAAGGTTGGATCGATGAACTTCTTCGATGTTGCAACCGTCGCAGGCACGCGACGGACTGCCGACGGCTATCTTGTTGCGGAGGTCCGCACCGCGCGCACTGGCATCCAGCTTTATGCCGGTCGCGAGGTGGGCAAGCCCGAACTTCAGTCCGTGAAGGTGTACCGTTCCGCCGACCAGGTCTTCGACAAGGCCAGCCTCGGCAGCTACGCCCACAAGCCGGTGACGAACGATCACCCTGACGAAGCCGTCAGCGCTGCCAACTGGAAAGACCTGGCTGTCGGCCAGATCGGCGACGAGGTCGCCCGCGATGGCGAGTTCGTCCGCATCCCGCTCATCGTCATGGATGCTGCCGCCATCAAATCCGTCGACGAGGGCAAGCGGGAGCTATCCGCCGGCTACACCTGCGATCTCGCATGGGAGCCGGGCACGACGCCCGAGGGCGAGAAGTACGACGCCATCCAGAAAGATATCCGGATCAACCACGTTGCCATTGTGCAGCGCGGCCGCGCCGGATCACAAGCTCGCATCGGCGACGGTGTGAGGTCGTGGGGCGCTGCCCCTGTCACCAGTGATCAGAAACCGAAAGAGGAAAAGATCATGACCCTGAAGACGGTTACCGTCGATGGCATCCCGGTTGAAGTAACCGACCAGGGCGCCACCGTCATCGCCACACTGCAGTCTCGGCTTGCCGATGCGATCTCCAAGATGACCGCAACGGAAACGGCACACCAGACGGCTCTGGCCGCCAAGGATGCCGAACTGGCCAAGAAGGATGCCGAGCTGGACGCGACGAAGGCCAAGGTGCTTTCTGACGCCGATCTCGACAAGCGCGTGCAGGCTCGCGGCGATCTCATCGCCACCGCCAAGGCAATCGCCAAGGACATCAAGACCGAAGGTCTGTCCGACGCTGCTATCCGCAAGGCCGTCGTCGCGGCCAAGATCGGCGATGCCGCCATTGCCGGCAAGTCCGACGCCTACATTGACGCCCGCTTCGATACGCTCGTCGAGGACGCGGCCAAGAACCCCAGCGATCCGTTCCGCAATGCCGTCAAGCAGGGGCTCACCTCGGATGCGGACCTTACCGACTCCAACAAGGCTTACGAGGCAATGCTTGCCCGTGATCGTAATGCCTGGATGGGCAATCAGAAGGAGAACGCATAATGGCCTTTCCACCCGTCTCCTACTCGCGCGACACCCCGGCTGGCTATCCCGGCATGATCGCCACCACTGAGCCGCATTTCATCACGTCGATGATCGTTGCGGCCGCTTCCGGCAATATCCCGTTCGGCGTGGGCGTGATCTACGACACGGTCGAAGACACGGTGAAGCTGCCGGCAGCGATCGGAAAGTTCGCCGGCGTTGCCGTCGTCGATCGCACGCTGCCCTACGCCAACGGCGAGGTCTACAAGCCGTACGACCAGATCAGCGTCATGAAGAACGGTTCGATCTGGGTCACCGCGCTTGTCGCCGTCGCTCAGGGCGACCCGGTCTATATGACTCCGACCGGCGGCTTCACCAACGTTTCCAACTCGGCAGCCAACCAGCTGATCGAAAATGCCGAATGGGCAAGCGTCACGAGCGGTACCAACCAGCTCGCGCGTCTCCGCCTTGGCCTCACCAAGTAAGGAGAACGCACATGTTCACCACTGACGCGCCCGCGCTGGCGCTGAACTTCCTGCGCACGGCTCAGAACTACATCGAGCCGGGCATCTATGCTCGCCAGTATCCGGACTTCCAGTATCGCGAGCTCGTGCCCGTCGATAACTCGGCGCCGGACTGGACCACGGCTATCGACTTCTTTTCGATGGGCGATGACGTCGGCCAGGCCCGCGAGTTCGCGGCGGATGGTGATGACATCCCATTCGTCGACTTCAAGCTGGACAGCGGCAACAGCCGTGTCTGGATGGCGGCGATCGGCTACCGGTACAATCTGCAGGAGCTTGCCCATGCCCAGGCATACGGCATCCGCCTGCAGAACGACCGCGCCGATGCGGCCCGCCGGAAATACGAGCAGTACGTCGACAACGTCGCGTTCCTCGGTCGCTCCAAGCTCGGCATGACCGGCCTGCTTAATACCACGTCCGTCACGGCCATTACCGCGGCTAACGGGGCGGGCGGTACCGCGACTTGGACCACCAAGACCGCCGACGAGATCCTCGCCGACGTCAACAGCGTGCTCGGGGTCATCTTCACCGCATCCAACGGCATCGAGCAGGCCGACACAATCCTGATCGACCAAGATCGGTATGCACTCATCGCCACCAAGCGTCTGGACGCGACGATGACCACGACCATCCTGGAGCATATCCAGCGGGCGAACATCTACACGATCCGGACCGGCCGGCCGCTGACTATTCGGGCAGTCTTCGGTCTGGAAACCGCCGGCGCCGGCAGCACCCATCGCATGGTGGCCTATCGCCGGTCGCCGGACGTCGTGAAGATGCACGTGCCTATGCCGCTCCGCTGGCTACAGGCGGAACAGCGTCTGTTGAAGTTTGAAGTGCCGGGCATCTTCCGCCTCGGCGGTGTCGAAGTTCGTCGTCCCGGCGCCATGCGCTATCTCGACGGCATCTGAGGAGTTTTCGCTATGTCCAAGATTACTATTCAGAATACGCGCCCGGGTGGCTTCGGCATTCCGGGCGGCCCGGTCATTGCAGCCGGCGCTTCACTTGCAGTCGAAGCGGCCGATTGGAAGACGGTGAAGGACCATCCGGTCGTGAAAGCCTGGTTGGATGCCGGCCATCTGAAACTCGACGGCGAAGAGGATATCGCTGACGAAGGCAGCTCTTCCAAGTCCGTGACGGAAGTCCTCGCCATGGCGAACGATCCGAACGTGCAGTTCATGTCCTTCAAGTCTGCGGCCTCCAAGCTTCTCGGCGAAAAGACACCGGCGAAGAAGGACGAGATCATCGCCGCACTCGAAGAACTGGCAACCAACCCCGGCGCATAAGCGCCGGGTTCTTCCCATCGGAGAATGACATGGCTGGATACGGCGATAACGACGGCTTCACGGCTTACGCTACGGCGGCCGGCTATGTCTTCCCCGATGGTACGACCGATGCCCAGAAGACCGCAGCGCGCCAGCGCGGTTCTCTGGTGATCGATCGGTACGAACCGCGGTTCAATGGTCGTCGCACCGGCGGATACGCACAGGAGCGCGCATGGCCGCGCACAGGCGCATCCACTTACTACGGCGAGGCGATCCCGCCGACCGAAATCCCGGTTGCAATCGTCAATGCTTCCTATGAGGCGGCTTTCCTCGAACTGACGAACCCAGGCAGCCTATCGCCCGTCGTCACGGGCACATCGACAGTAAAGCGTGAGAAGGTCGGACAGCTTGAGGTCGAATACGCGACGTCGTCATCGACTGACATGGACGATGTGGTGGCGCTCGCAACACCGGTTGTCACCACGATCGAGGTGCTGTTGTGGCCGTTCCTCGTGCCGGTTTGGCCGGGCGCGTTGGTTGTGTAGCTCGCGTCCTTGCCTGGATGCCGATCAGATAACGCCCAGAGAGTTGAGCAGCGAAACCACGCCGACGATCAGAATGACGATCTGAGCCATCTGCTTCATCGTCGAATCAATCGGAAGATTCTGTACGAGATAGAGCACAACGCCGACGAAAAGGACTGTGACGAGGATGCTGATAGCGGCGGTCATGAGCCCAGATCCTTGAGAAAAGAGCCTCGCGGCAATGAAGGCGTAAATATGCCCGAGCCCTCAAAAAGGAAGAGCTAAGTATGGCGAACCCACTTTATGTCCACCTGCAAGCCACGGCGCAGCGCCTCATTGCCAAGTTCGGCCAGGCCGGCGTCGTCACCCGCCTCACGCCACCGGATCCGATCTTGGGCGGCGAACCGGTCCCGACGCCTTACCCGGCAACGCTCGTCCCTTTGACCTACGAGGCCCGCTACGTGGATGGAACGGTTATCCGCACGGGCGACATGCAGATCTACATTTCCGCTGTCGGCCTCTCGATCGAGCCCACTGTCGGCGACATCGTCACTGCCAACGGTACCGACTACGCCATCATCACGGGCGACCCGAACAAATACGATGGCGTGACCAACGTTGTTTTTATCGTCCAGGGGCGAACGGCTTCCTAGCCTCGGTCAAGCAAGGCGCGGATCGGGTCGGCAACTACATCGAGGGCATTTGCGATCGATTGGGTGACTGGATCCGGTGGGCCGATAAACGCTTGAAGCATGATGGCGACGATCAGCAAAACCAAGCCCGCGCGAGGCAAGCCTTGCGCGTAGAAGGCCAATGGGATGAAGACGAGCAACAAGAGGATCATACGCGCCCTGAGATTGCCAGCTGACGGTCTGTGGTTAGCGACCATCATATTCCTTCCTACCAGCCAAAAAACGAGAATCGTATGACATTCGACGAATTGCTCGCCACATACGAGCCACGCCTTGCCGCGGCATTTCGGGAGGCGGTGGACGAGATCAAGTCGGGCATCATTCTCGCACGCGTCGTCGAACGGCTCGAGCGCGGTGACGTGAATGGCGCGATTGAGGCGATGCAGCTTGAGCCCGAGGCATTCTCGGCGCTCGAAATCGCCCTGCAGGAGGCGTTCAACGCGGGCGGCACGAATGCCGTTGGCGAACTGCCGAAGGTGATGGACCCGCAAGGCAATCGTGTCATCTGGCGCTTTGGCGTTCGCAACCCTGTCGCCGAGGCGATCTTGCGCGACCTGTCGTCTACGATGGTGACGCACATCACCGAGGATCAGCGGCAGGGTGTCCGCCAGGCATTGGAGCAGGGGCTTGCCCGAGGTGCGAACCCGCGCGCGACCGCACTTGATGTCGTCGGCCGACAGAATCGTGTCACCGGTCGCCGTGAGGGCGGCGTCATTGGTCTGACCCGCTACCAGATCGAGTTCATCGAGCGGGCCCGGGTCAACCTCGCATCGGGCGATCCGGAGCTGATGAAGAAGTATTTCGAGCTCAAGACCCGGGACAAGCGCTTCGACCGCACCGTGTCGGCCGCCATTCGCGGTGGCAAGCCGGTCACCGGCGAAGCGCTGACCCGCATCATCGGCAGGCTCAACGACAAGAACTTGTTGCTCCGCGGAGAGATGCTGGCGCGCACCGAAACTATGATGGCCCTCGGCTCCACTCGCGATGAAGCGATGCGGCAGCAGATCGAAGCCGGCAAGGTGCAGGCGCAGGACGTGACGAAGATCTGGCGATCGGCCGGCGACAATCGAGTTCGGCACACTCATCGTGTTCTGAATGGCAAGGGCGTCGGCATCGATGAGGTGTTTCAGAGCCCATCGGGTGCACTGCTTCGCTATCCCGGTGACCCGCGCGCGCCGATCATGGAAACGTCTGGCTGCCGTTGCAGGCTGGAATACAAGATCGACTATATCGGCGCCGTCGCTCGTCGCTACCGAGCCGAGGCGGCCTGATGGCGAAGCTTTCGTTCAGCGCTGCGGTCGCGCAGTGGGCGGATAAGGTCGAGGGCGCGGTGGAGGCTGTGTTCAAAGAGGCAACGCAAGAGATCGTCGAGGAGATGCAGAAGCCGACCGGGCAGGGCGGACGCATGCGAGTTGACACCGGGTTTCTCCGGGCGTCGCTCCTCGCTTCTACCGCGGCGATGCCTTCGATCGTCGTGGGCAAGAACCCTGCGCCAGGATCAGGAGCAAACAGCTACGCGACCAGCTTTGACCAAGTCGAGGCTGTAATCGCCGGAGCCGACATCGGGGACACCCTCTATTTCGGCTACACGGCGGCCTATGCCGGACATCGAGAATACGGCTCGAACGGTCAGCCAGCCGACGGTTTCGTCCGCCTGGCCGCTCAGAACTGGCCTGTCACCGTGGATCGAAAGGCGGCCGAGCTGAAGGCCCGTCTGGGCCTTTGATTGCTGCATTGGTGTCGATGTTCTTTTCCATCGCTGCCAGCAAACCAAGCTGAAGCATCGTCAACGCTTTTCGGGCGGCCTTGAGAGAGGTGTTGCCACGCACCGTTGCGCCGCCATCGCGGCCCAATGCCAGCAGTGCCGCATGGATGCGCTCATACACTTCATCGTCGCTGAGAGGCGGCTTTTCAGACATAGGCAATCGATACATGGCCGTTGGTACCGACGCAATCATCTTCAAAGCGCTTACCGATCGGCTGCGCTCCATGCCTCAGGTGCTGCCGATCGCCGGGCCGAACGTCGTGTTTCCGGGCGCCGGGCAGACGCTGCCGCCGAAGTACTTACGCCTTGCCTTCATGCCCAATCAGGCGCGGCAGGTGACCATGGGCGACGATCCGCAACAGAAGCGCGGGTTGCTTCAGGTGTCGGTCGTCTGGCCCGTCGGGCAGGGCATCATCGATGCGCTCGAGGTCGTCGACCAGGTCATAGACCACTTCAAGAACCAAACCCTATTCGCCTCTGGCGTGAGGATCACGATCAGCAGCGAGCCATGGGCGGCTGGCCCGCTCCAAGAGAGTGAACGGGTGCAGATCCCGATCACCATTCCCTACCACGCCTTCGAACCGGAGAACTGACATGGCAAACAAGGCAACGAAGAAGGGCAGCAAGGTCTATGTTTGCGCGCTCGCTCAGAATACCGATCTCATCCAGTCCGCCTTTGTGGCGCTGACCTGGGTGCAGGTTGGCAAGGTCGGCAACGTCGGTGATTTCGGCGCCGACAGCACGATGAACAGCTACAACACGCTCGACGAGCCGGTGACCCAGAAGCAGAAGGGCACGGCGAATGCAGGTGATCCGCAGATCGAAGTCGCTTCCGTCTTCGACGATGCCGGTCAGATGATCCTGCGCACGTTCGGCGACCCGCTCAATCTTGACAATATGGCCATCAAGATCGAGCGCAACGACGGCGGCGCCGGTAAGACGAATACCATCTTCTACAGCCGCGGCGTTGTCTCCGGTCCGCTTTATCCGGGCGGCGGTTCCGACGACTTCGAACTCGAACGCTTCACGATCGGCCTCAACCAACTGCCGATCCGCGTCAATCCCACCGCCATCCCGTAACCTGAGGTGAAAACATGGACATTTCCAAGCTCGTCAATTCCGAAGACCTATTCGAACTGAAGCTCACCGGCCCGGATACGGACGAGCTCATCGGCATCCGTTTCATGATCCGCTCGGCCGAGAGCGACGCGGTAAAGCGTGTCGCGCGCCAGCACAGTGACAAGTTCCTCGCCAGCCGCAAGAAGAAGCTCACGTCGAGCAAGGTCGAGGCCGAATATCTCGACAAGGCTGCCGCCTCCGTCGCTTCCTGGGATTGGGGCGACCATGATTGGAAAGGGGCGAAGCCGGAATGCACCTTTGAGCAGGTGCGCGAAGTTCTCGAAGAAGCCGGCTGGATCTATGACCAGATCGCGGCCGCCTCGGAGGATCGGGCAAATTTTACGAAGAGCTCGGCGAAGCCCTAGCCGAGGCAGTCGCTGTCGTCGCTCGGTATGACAGCGTCCGCGACAACGAAGGGGAGACCAGACGCCAGCGCAACGAGGCTTTCGAGACGGAAAGCCCGGAAGCGGAGGTGCCAGACCACGGTGCCTTCATCTGGGATTGGTTTTGGGAACTCCGGCAGTCACAGCCGCCGGGGTTCTCCGGGCCGGTGCCGATATCCAACTTCGAGCTTGTGGCGTGGTGTCAGGTTACAGGCAATATCGTTACGCGGGAGGAGTTCGCAGCCTTGAAGCGTATGGATGCACATTACTGCAGCGAGATTGACCGAGAAAGTTACGAAATTCGCGAGCGCGAGACGGCCGATAGCGGCAAATTTTAACTCGCGCAGAAATAGAATCGCGTCTATTGATTGCTTGTAATCAAGGGGTACTCGCTCGGCATGCTTAGATTTGGCCTCAACAACGTGCGTCGGCTCAAGAATACGTCTCTGGTCGATCTACGTCCGATCACAATATTGGTAGGGCGAAATAGCAGCGGGAAAAGCACTTTCTTGCGCACATTTCCACTTTTGCGCCAATCACTGATGACACGAACTAGCTCGCCAATTCTTTGGTACGGTGACCTCGTTGATTTCGGCGAGTTCGAAGATGTTGTGCACGACAATCGCTCTGAATCCAGGATTTCTTTTTCGTTTGGGTTAGACAACGTCACGACAGAGCCCAGCTTTGTCACGCTCGATGGTGGAGGATACGGTGCTACCCAAAAGCGCGCCGGCCCAGTCGATGTTGAGCTGTTTGTCTCAGGGCGCGATCGAAAAACCAAGCTAGACGGATTTTCTTTTCGGTTGGGCAATCCATCGAACGTCTTCGACGTCTCAATTGACGATTCTGGTTCACTCTCGGGTATATCTCGAAATGGTGAATCAGTAATGCATTTGTTTGACGGCGCTATCGTGAGTTTTCAGCTTGGCAGTATATTCCCTAATATTTTGCTGAGGTCGAAAGAGCAGGAAGAGGGTAGGTATTTTTACCAACCTTTTCAAAATCCCGTACATGATCACCTTGCATCATTGCTGCGCCCACACGTTGACCGGCGCCTCAGAGATGATCAAATCGGACGATTTGCGATCAACCTTCTCATGATGGACGAGTTTTCGATCAGCGAATTAGAGGGAGTGAAGAATAGAACAGGAACCCGCTCATTCCTTAAGATCCTGACGGATATGGCAGGGAAGAACACTCGGGGCCTGCGCGAGAAGGTGCAGCAGATGTACGAGGTTAATCAATTCTTTTCCATCGTGGGCGCAACGTTCAGTTCATTAAAAACGAAGATATCGTCTACTCTCTATATCGGTCCAGTCCGAGCACGAAGCGAAAGATATTATCGCTATCAAGATCTTGCAGTGTCGGAGATTGATCCGGACGGGAAGAATTTCCCGATGTTCCTAACCTCTCTTACTTCGAGCCAAAGGACGAATTTCTCAAAGTGGGTTAAAGAACGCTTTGGATACGGCGTTGAGGTTGTGCAAAACTCTGGGCACATTAGCATTAAATTGGCGAATGGCGACAAGACGACCAATATTGTCGACAATGGTTATGGCATTTCGCAGGTTCTGCCCGTTCTTGGTCAGATCTGGTGGGCATCACGGGGTGCGATCGGCCGCCGTCGCGTGATAGGCGCTGCAAACAGTTCCATGCTCTTGATAGAGCAGCCAGAACTTCACCTGCATCCCGCGCATCAAGCTCTTCTAGCTGACGCCGTCGTCGGAGAACGCGTGAGTTCGACCCCTCGTGACCCTGACGTTAGCTTCATCATCGAGACGCACAGTGAAGCATTTGTAAATCGCCTGGGAGCATTGATCGCCGAGGGCAAAGTGCGCGCAGACGACGTCCAGATACTTGTGTTTGAACAGGATGATGAGGACGAAAAGATCACATCTGTCCGGGTCTCGCGCTTCACCAGTGGCGGGACGCTGACAAACTGGCCCTATGGATTCTTTCAGCCGACGGTTTGACATGATTTTTGATTTAGTTGGCACGCCAGAAACATATACTTTAGCAAATCAAAATAAAGGTAGGAACGTATGCTGTGAGTTGTTACGAGCACACAGGCACGGGCACCATCTCGCCATAATTCCTCGAGCCGTCGCTACCGCGCTAATCGCTACCGGTTTGTTTGACGACCGGGATCGAGCGTTGATAGTTAAGCTGGGAAACGAGTTTACCCAGTCGGCTGGCTTAAGAGATGATGCAATCATAAGGATTTGCATCGATCCCTTGCATCGGTCGGGACCAGAGATCTCGGATGGGGCAATCATCATCGGTCTAGAGGATGCTGATAGCCCCTATCTATTCGATCGGGTCAATTTAGTCGTTGAGGATACTGCATCAGATGGTGAACTGTATCTGCAGATGGTTATGGCGCATCTGCCCGAATACGGGGGGGGGAACGTAAGTTTCGATCTGAGGCATGGCGGAGGGCAGGCATCCGACTCGATATTTCAGAGGCAGATTGAGCAACGCTGCATCGTGTGCGTCGTGGGTGACTCTGATAAACTTCATCCACAAAAGGGTGAGCCTGCAAAGTTGTTGCGCACCAAGCGCATTATAGAAGAGTCGGCGTGGCCATTTGCCTGGGCATTCGCGTTGCCTTGCAGGGAAATCGAAAACCTGATCCCAACGCACATTTTGGGTAAGTTAGCCTGTGCTGGAGCTAAGGCAGCGGATCTGGATGCGTTGACGACGATTCACAGGGCCGAGGATGCCGCCGGTTTGGCAGCAGATGAATTCTTCGGGATGTATTACGATCTGAAGGAGGGAATTGATGAGAGAAGACTCAACGGCGTTTGGCCAGAGCACATTTCGGATTGGGTTCGCGCAAAGCTACTGATTGCAGGAGACGACGTCCGTTTGACTGGCTTTGGTAGTAACATCATCAGGCAACTGCTTGGCACGCCGGCGGTCCTTCGGGAATTCCTCGCTCACACGAAGAAGGAAGCGTGGCAGCGTCTCTACGGGCACATTATCAGGTTTGTTCTTTGGCTGGGGTTCGCCCCTATGCGCCAGATCGTTTGATCAGTTCTCGTAGAACTCAGTCGACGGTTTGATGCGACTTAAACGCTACATCTCGCAATTGTGAGTACAGATCGGCCCGCCACGGTGGGCCCTCTACTTGAATTCTTCCTTGGTGCCGTCTTCGTAGACGACGACGCCAGTGAACTGCCGCTGCCGTCTCCTACCGCAGTTCCAGTCGATTAGTAGTATTCAACCCGTGTTTCGTTCAGAACGACACGTAGCACACGGTAGACGTAAAGAAAGCCGGCAAGACCGAGTGTTATAATGATTAGCAATACCCATAGTATTACATGCCCAACTGAATGGCCTATGTTAAAGGTGCAGTTGAGTCGTCCGATCGCACGACCAGTGCCATCCAGAAGTTCGGTTTTATTCAGAACGGCACGATTCAGGTAGTATGGGAACACGACCAACGCCAAGCCAACGGTAATGACGGTGAGAATGATCCAAATGATCACGCTTCCTATCGCTTCCGTGGTGCTGAACGAGCACTTGAGGCGGCCGATACGAGTTGAATGAGTTACTGCTTCTGACATGATTGACCCCGTTGAAATCAAGCGGCAATCGACCAGAAGAACAACTAAAAGTCGAGCTATATTCAGTTGTCGGCGTCGCGAGCCTGTTTAAAACGCGCTTGAGATACACGAAGCGATGTTTGTGTCGCGAGAATGCTGTCCAGACACTTTTGGTCATTCGCCGCCGGCGCCTTTTTTTGATTATCTCGCCGTATTTTCTTGTCGAAATCATCTGCAATGATCACGGCGTCTGTTTGCGATTTACCTCCCAAGATCGCTGACTGCTCCACTGCGGATCGCGCCGCGTAATAGTGAGAGGTGCCCAGGGCGTCCTGGCAGAGATAGGCTGCACCAAGGTAAACGAACGCATCCTCCATCATTTGGCGGGCCGCCTTTTGAGCCGCGGCGCGGGTGTCATCATTTGCATTGGCAGGTGCGGCACAAAGCACCACGCTCAGTGAAATCAAAATTTTGCGCATCATCGTCCTCCGGTTGAATCGGCGGGACGATAACTCACGTCGTACTGAAAGGAAAAGCCATGGCGGACATAGCTACGCTCGGTCTTCAGGTGGAAACAAGGTCCGTGAAAGAGGGGACACAGTCGCTCAATCAGCTTTCTGGAGCTGCATCGCGTGCCGAGGCCGCAGCTAACGGGTTGTCGGGCGCTAACCGTGGTGCGACCGGGGCCGCTTCGGCCGCTGCGAAGGCCTATGCTTCGCAGGGCGCAGCTGCAGCATCAGCCTCGAAGCAAATTGAGATGATGAACCTGGCCGCAAACCAGAACGTGAAGGGGGTGGGCGGCCGCGGTAATCTCGCGAACATTGCTGCACAATTCCAGGACATTGCAGTCAGCGCTCAAATGGGAATGGGGCCGCTGCAAATTGCCCTTCAGCAGGGAACGCAGCTAGCGGCGGTGCTGGCAACTATGGAGAGCCCGGTAAAGGGTCTCGGTCAGGCATTCTTGTCGGTGATCTCTCCGGTGAGCTTGCTGACGATCGGAATTATCGCTTTGGTGGCCGCTGGCCTTCAGATTGTCAACTGGACCAAGCTTGCGCAATCGACGTTGATCGCCCTGGCCGACATGCTCGAAGTGGTCGCCCCGTACGCTGTGGCTGCAGCCGCCGCTCTGGCGCTGATTTACGCACCGTCGATAGTCGTCGGGATTGTCGGTGTGATCGCACTCCTTGCCAGGCTGGCCGTCGCAGCAGGCACAGTGGCGGGGAGCTTCACGGTTGCCTGGCTAGCAGCGATGGGTCCGGTCGGCTGGGTTATTGCGGGTTTCAGCGCAGTGCTCGCAGCTGCAATTATCTTCCGTGATGAGATGCAGCAGATTTTCGGTCGGGACCTCGCTGCTGACGCCAAAACAGGAGCAAACTTCGTCATCGGTTCCTTTGTGGCCGCCTACCACGATATCCAGTTTCTATGGGAGCAGTTCCCCAATGTGATTGGTGGTGCGGCAATTGGTGCAGCAAATGCGGTTATCAAAGCGATGACCGACATGGTTCAGCGCGGCGCCAGCCTTATCGACACGTTCGCGTCGAAGGCAAACGAGTGGCTGCCAGACGGGATGCAACTTGGCACCATCGGCGATTTGGGGCAGGGCGACTTCCAGTTCCCAAACAAATACGCCGAGGAACTAGCCAAGACGGCTGAGAAGCGAAACGGCCAGATCGCCTCAGATCTAAGCGCCGATTATCTCGGCGATTTCGGCGGTGCCATTGCGCGGGGCGCTTCGGCCGCGACGGGGAAACTGAAAGAGCTCGCCAAGGGCCTGACCGACGTCGACGAGAAGTCAAAGAAGCGCGCCGGCGGCAAGAGCGACCTGGAAAAATACGATGACATCGTCGCCGGCGCCGAACGGCAGATTGCTTCGCTCGAGGCGGAGCGGGACGCCCTTGGCCTGACGGCGGAAGCCGCGGCGGCGTTGCGCTACGAAACCCAGTTCCTGAACGAAGCGCAGCAGCGCGGCATCTCGCTCACTGACGCCCAGAAGAGCGAACTGTCTGCCCTTGCCCAGGTCATGGCCTCGGTTGAGGCCGAGACCATTCGCATGGGCGAGGCGATCGAGTTCTCGAAGATGCTCACCCATAGCTTCTTCGACGACTTCTTCGCGGGTCTTGAGCGAGGCAAGTCGGTTTGGGAATCGTTTGGCGAAGCGGCTCTGGGCGTGCTCGACAGGATCGCCGACAAGCTTCTGACAGACGTCATCGACGCCGTGTTTGAAGTTGGCAACGCCGGCAAGGGTGCTGGCGGCGGCGGTCTACTCGGTCTGCTTGGCGGTTTGTTCGGTGGCGGCAACACTGCCGTTGATCCGTGGGCCGGTCTTCGCGGTTACGCGAGCGGCACGTCTTCGGCTCGACCGGGTGTTGCTTGGGTCGGTGAGAAGGGGCCCGAGCTCGTCCGGTTCAAGGGCGGCGAACAGGTTATCCCAAACCATCGCGTGCATAGTGCCGCAAACACGAACGTTTCTCCATCGAGCACCCCTACCACTCAGTCGCAGCCAACACAGGTCGTGCTTCGCGTCATTGGGGAGGAAGGGCCGATGTTCCGCCCCACGATCCGCTCAGAGAGCGAGAATGTGACCATCGAGAACATCCGGGCGTACGAGCAGGGCAAGCGGAATCAGTATGAAAACGGCGGCGAGGCTTACTGATGCCTGATCCGATTTTGCTTCCCATATTCGGCGACGGGAGGAAGGAGTGGGTCGAATGCACGTTCGACCCAATTCAACCCCGCAACAGCGATCAGATGGAAGGGCGCCGAACGGAGAACCAAACGTTCGGGACGCCGTATTGGGTAGCCAGCTATGTGACGCGCCCGCTGCTGCGTCCTGAGTTCGGCGTCATGGACGCTTTCGTGATGCAGCTCGACGATAACGGGCAGACGTTTCTGGCGCATGATGTTTTCCGCCCTCGACCCATCGCCCACGACAACGGTTTTCCGCTTTCAGGCAGCAAAGCTGGGGGCGGTGCGTTCAATGGTGGTGCGGTCCTACAATCTATCACAAACCCAATCACGATCGTGATTTCAGGTCTTCCGGCTGGCTTCCAGCTATCCCGCGGGGACTATGTCGAAATCAGGAAAAGCCCGCTTGCCCGTTCACTGCACCGGATCATCGCACCTGCAATTGCAAACGCCGGCGGCGTCGCAACGCTATCGATCCGATACGCTCTGGATACCGGTAATTTCAACACGTCCTGCACTGTCCATTTCGAGAAGCCGTCCTGCACCATGCAAATTGATCCCGGTAGCTACGACGGCAAAAAATCTTGGGCCAACCGCTCGCCGTCGTTCACCGCGACGGAGGTATTCTTCTCATGAGTATCCTTGATCCCGCGGTCATCGCCGCGCTTGAAAGCGGCGATATCTCTCGCATCGATCTGATCCGCTTCGATCTGCCGGGCCGCGATCCGGTCGGCTATCATCGCGGTGGGCGCCCCTTCACCTATAACGGCATCACCTACCTGCCGAACCGCTATCTGCAGCAGGGGGAGATGCGCAGCGCCCTTGGCGCATCCGTGACCAGTCGGACAATCCGGTTTTCGAACATCCCGGCTACAGACCCGGCCGACGCGATGGCCGTCGTCGAGCAGTATGATTATCCGAACGCTCCCGTGATCGTCACGCACCTGGTCGGTGCTCCGAACTCCGACCAGGTCATCGGCGTGCTGGCGTCGAGCATCTACGAAATCGACAATGTGACCTACGACACCGGCGCCGCCGACGAGAACGGCACGCGCACGCTGTCGCTGACGATTGAGCTGCAGCCGCCCGGCCGCTCGGCACGCGGGCAAACACTCGTCAAGCGGAGTCTTGCCGAGCAGCAATTCGACAACGACGAAACCGACACGGGCCTCGAATATGTGGCGACGGTCGGCACCATCCCCGAAGAGTGGGGACAGGTTTCGAGGTAGCCATGAACCGCTTTCGCATCGTCGAGGCCACGCTGACGCGTGAGCTATCGACGCCCTATGCCTATGGCCCGGCCGATTGTTTCCACCTTGGTTGCGCCATGGCGGACGCCCTGCACGGCACCTCCCTCGTTGAGAAGTTTCACGGGGCATACCGAACGCTGTCGGGCGCGCAACGTGCACTGCGGCGTCGCGGGTTTTCGAGCCTCGTCGATTTCTTTGCGGCCGAGCTGGGGCAGGAGCCGGCCGGCGGCGCCTCGGCGCGCTTCGGGGATCTCGTCATCCTGCGGCTGGCTGACGGCGCCGAGCATGTCGGCATCTGCCTCGGCCTGCGCTTCATCACCAAAACCGAGAGGGGCCGCTCTGATCACGGCCTTTCCGACGTCATCGCAACGTTCCATCTCGGATAAGTCTTTCCATGGCTATTTTCACTAGCATCGGCGCGGCCATCGGGACGCTGTTCGGCTCCGCCCTGGTTGGCAAGATTATCGGCGGGGCTCTGGCTTTCGGCACGAAGTTCGCCTTCGCCAAGGTCAAGCAGAGCCAGCAGGGTAAGCAGAAGTTCACCGCCGTTCAGGGTCAGGTGCAGATGGGGGGAGATGTGCCGGCAGGCACGCTCTATGGCACCGGCAAGACGAAGGGGCACCGCGTCTTTTATGCCAAATGGGACAAAGGCAACAAGATGAATGCCGATGTCTTCGTGCTGGCGAGCGGCTGGTGCGATGGCTTGGAGCCCTACATCTACATGTACGGCCAGAAATACAATCTGGTGCCGAAGGCTGTCGCCGGCGGCGAAGTCGCGCGCTATAGCGTCGAAGGCTTCATCGATGGCGATGGCAATAGCTCGATCGATATACGGTTCTATGACGGCCGACCAGGCCAGGTCGCCGACGCGCAACTCGTGGCGTCGACGGCCGGCCTCGGCAACACGTGGAAATCGACCAGCCGCTTGAGCGGTCTCTGCTACGTCGTCGTCTATCGTTACTTTCACCTGCAGTTTTTCCGCGACGCGGGGAGGGGTAGCCCGTCGATCGAGTGGGTTCTGCGCGGTCTGCGCGAATACGACCCGACGAAGGATTCGACGGTCGCTGGCGGCGTCGGTCCGCAACGCATCGATGATCCGTCGACGTGGGTGCACACGCTCGTACCTGCGATCCACCGACTGAACTATCAGCTCGGTCTACGTGGTCTGCGCTCTGGCCGCACGATCGTTGGTGAGGGTAAGTCGCTCGGCCAGCTCGATCTGCCGTCGTACTTCGCGGCGATCAATTATTGCCGCACGCTGCGCAAGGGGAAGCCGACCTATCAGTGCTCGCTCTGGGTCGACAGCGATACCGATCATACGGAAGCGCTGTCCGCATTTGACGACGCCATGGCTGGCTATGCGATCAACCGGCGCGGTCTCTCGGGCGTCATTGTCGGCGCACCGCAGATCCCGGTGCTGGACATCACGCCGACCGATATCCCGGTAAAGCGGGCCAAGCAGAAACAGCTGCGCAAGTCGGCATTCGCCTTGTTCAACCATCTCTCCGGCCAGTTCACCTCGCCGGAAGCAATGTGGAATCCGGAGAGCCTGAAGACAATCGTCGTCAATGCCGACGTCGCCGCCGACAAGCGGGCGCGGCAGACGTCGAACGACTTCCTGCAGGTGCATGATCCGGACATTGCGCAGTACCTGTTGAACATCCGTTATCGGCAGAACCGAAAGGGTGGCTCGGCCACCATTCCAGTTAGCCGTCGTGTCGGTTTCGCCGTGCAGGAAGGCGAGTGGGTCACCTTCGAGGGTAAGACCTGGATGGTGATGGAATGGCAGCTCTCGGAAGCGTTCGAGGTCACGTTCGTGCTCGGGGAAGTGGGCGCCGACATTTACGACGATGGCGATATCGCGCCGGGCCCGATCGTCATCCCGCCTGTGCCGCCGATCAACCCGTCGCAACTGTTCACGGTGCAGGGCTTTGACGTTTACGCCGGCATGATCGCGGGCGGGAACGGCTATGACGTGCCGGCGCTCGAATTCGTCTGGACCCCTCCGGATGATCCGACGATCACCTCGGTGATCTTCAACTACCGGGTCGAGGGTACGCTCGAAGATTTTACCGATCAGAGTGCCGAGCCGGAACTCGGGCGGTACCGGACGACGAAAAACATCCTGTCGGAAAAGGTCTACGTCGCCAGGGCGACGATCACGACCATGCCGGACCGGTTGCGGAACTTCACGCCCTGGCGCACCACGTCGACGGCGACCGGGGCCCTCAATATTCAAGTCGGTCTCGGTCAGGTGCGCGACGATGTCAGGGATCGCTTCAAGGATCTTCAGGCCGAGATGGATGATTTCTTCCGGCCGCGCATTGAAGAGCTGGTGACGGCTTTTTCGTTGCAAGGTGCTGTCGGACAGATCCAGCGCGAGCAGATCCGCGCAGCCGTTGGAGACGCTCTCGCCGAGATTTCGGAGGAACGCCGGGTTCGCGTCTCGGAGACCGAAGCGCTCGCGCAGATCCAGACCGTTCTGCAGGCCAGCCTTGGTCAGACCAATGCGCGCCTGTTCAGCGAGGAAACGACGCGCGCCAGCGCCGATGGGGCTCTCAGTAGCCAGATCACGCAGCTCTTTGCCGACAGTGCCGGAAACGCTGCCGCTATCCAGACTGAAGCGACCGCACGGGCGAATGCGGACAGTGCATTGGCCGGGACAGTCACCTCTCTTGAGGCTGAGGTTGATGGCAACCTGGCACTGTTGAATAGCGAGCAGACGACCAGGGCGAACGCCGACAGTGCTCTCGCCACCAGCATCAATGGTGTAAGTGCGGACCTGAATGGCCGCTTCGCGCAAGGGCTCGTCAAGTTCGAGGCGGCGGCCGACCAGACGGGCGTGAATGCCCGGTTCTCGGTGATGCTGCGCGCGAACCTCGGGGCAGTGTTCAAGGATAGCGGCTTCTACATCGAGCTTTACACGGAAAGCAGCGTGCTCAAGTCGCGCTTCGCGGTGAAGGCCGATCAGTTCGTCGTCTGGAACGGTGGCTCGAATGCCTTCCTGCCGATCGTCATCGAGAATGGTGAGTTGAAGCTCAATATCGCCAATGTGGGATTGATCCGGTCGGGTCGGCTCCTGGCACTGAACAACAAAGTCGATTTCAATCTCAATGCCGGCACCTTGGAGTTCTACAGCTGATGGTTCGCACGATGATAGGCATCGACTCGACGGGCGCCGCCTGCATCAAGATCATGAAGAACGATGCCGACGATCCGCGCACCACGCCGGACAGCCAGCGCTGGAAGTTCCTCTACAACAGCAAACTCGGCATCCAAGCGAACTTGTGTGACATAGGGGTGGTCAACACGTTCCAGGCCGGTAGCGGTGTCACCTACTATCCGCCGGGAAGCAATTCCGCGACGTTTACTTACATGTCAGTCACTGTTGCGCAGGGAACGCTCTGGGGCTTTCGCAACACTGCGTTCCCTACGCTCCGGTACAACGTCCCGCTGTTTGACGTGAAGGCGAAAAAGGGCGGCGGCAGCAACCGCTACAATCAACAGATGGTCGCCTGGACCGACAGCGGTGAATATTACAACGGCCAGGGCGGTTTCTACGCCGTGGGAAATTACGCTCAAATCGGATGGGCGGAAAACATGGTTCTGAACAATAATCTGGGGACCTTCGCATACGGCACCCCGATCGTCGTCACTCCGAACGACACCATTGATGCCTTCAACAAATTCCGATCACGCGACAAACGCTTGAACGTCTGGAATTTGCCGGGGAACAATGTCGCGCCGGATGACGCTCCGGTGTTGGCGCCGAACGGGACTAAGACGATCAAGATCTCATCAACCGAGTTGAAGATCGCCAAGCCGGGCTACAACGTCGATACTGCCACTGTTCAGCAGATGGCCTTTGATGGTTCCAAGTTACCGGTGAAGGTCATTGCTGCCGCTGACATCGCGCTTCCTGCGGGGGTGAGCTACTACGAGACCGGCATGCCTTTGCCCGACACCGTCGCGCTCGACGTTCATTTCTACGACAGCCCAACGATCATGTATCCGTCAAACCCGCAAACACTCGATTTCGGCGCGGAGTATTGGTTCGACGGCAGCCGGATCGGCTTCGATGCCTCGAAAGCGATGCGGGCGCGTTTCATGCTCTACATGGAAGACACGAGCGGCCCGACCGGAGGATCCAACAAGGTGCTTCGGCAGTTCGACGATGGCGGGCGTGTTGTGCAGTTCCTTCGCCCCGGTTCCGCAAATCCGCCGGGCTGGCGCGATATCATCATCGATACCCGCTGGCCGCAGGTCCAGATCCTCGCCCAAGGCTACTTCAACGTTTCGGCCGGCAACGACGTGATCACGGATATCCCATTCGACGGGACGGGCATGTTCCCGATGGTGAAATACCTCACACATCATGGCGCCGGTAACGGCGCGAGCCTCGGGCAAAATAACCTCCCGATGTCATGGAGTGCGTTGTGGCGCCTCCCGTTCGTGAAGCGTCTGAAATACATCTACAACTTCAACCAATCTCACGCCGGCGAAAGCACCTATTGCGAATTGACGGCGAACAATGCCCGGTTCCACACTTTCGCAGGGAACGCCGGCGATTACTACAATCGCAGCGACAGCCCTGGAAACTGGCGCACCTCGGGCGCCTACGCGCCCATCGGCATCCGCTACTACATCTTCGGCATTCCCACCTAGGATCCCTTGACATGACCATCCCTTATGTATCGGGCACCGTTTCGGTGACCGCCGGCAACGCCGTGGTGACAGGCAATGGCACCGGCTGGCAAACCGGCCTGGTGATCGGCGGCCTGTTTGGTCTCGACAGCGCCAACGGCAATCCGGTTCCGATCCTGTCGATCGACAGCGACACGCAGCTGACGCTCGCCAAGCCCTGGCGCGGCACTACTGCCGCCAACCAGGCTTACTGGATCGTTCGCGAAACCACCTATGCGCAGCAGATGACTGCCAACGCCCAGGCGCTCGCGACCTACATCCAGAGGCTCGACAACGCAGCGCTGGCAGCGCTCGCGACTTTGGCGCCTGCGGCCGACAAGATGGCCTATTTTAGCGGCGCTGGAACTGCTGCCTTGTCTGACATCAAGGCCAAGGGACGGGACATTCTCGCCGCCACCACAACGCTAGCTCTCCTGTCGAAACTTGGTCCAGTAAGCGGGGGAAGAGCGGCCCCGGCGCCTTCTGGGGCTGATGTCGGTCTGGCTGATGGTGACTTCGACCAAATGGCGATACCGGGCGAGTTTTCGATCAACGGAAACCGGAGCAACGGATATCTGGGCGCTGCCTCAGCTTCTTACGGTGGAATCTTGCGGGTCGGGCTTCGCAACAATGGTCAACTCTTCCACGAGCTTCACGTCCCGAGTGTTGATCGCGCACTGGTGTATGGCCGCATATTCGCGAACGGCACATGGCGAGCTTGGAAGCTCGTTCGCACCGGAATTGTCGGCATTGTTTCTCGAACCGGCACGGTTATTGACGGTGATATCATCGAGCGGGGCAGTAATGCCAACGGTGAATATGTCCGCTTTGCTGATGGGACGCAGATCTGCTGGACGTTCTCGCTTACGGCAAACCCAACAGTAGACAGTGTCGTTACCTGGACGCTGCCGGCGGCCGTAAGTGGAACGAATGTCAATTTGGCTTCGATCAATTATGGCGACCTGGCCGCTGCTGATCGCGGGGCAATTATTTATTCCTGGACCAGCAACCGGTTCGTTTTGTTCAAGGCCAGCGCTTGGGTCGATACGTCGGTGACTGTTTTCGCGGTCAATATTGGAAGGTGGTTCTAATGAAAATCTCTCTTTCTCCCCAGCGTCGCGATGACCGGCTAAAAGTCATTCGCAGCGGCACTGACGTTCTCCTGATAAATGATGAGGTGTTCGATTTCACCAACCTGCCGGATGGCGGGACGATTCCGGCTGGCAGCGTGCCTTGTGAGTGGATCGTTGGGCCGGTTGAACGTATCGGCGGTCAGCTGCACCTGATGTTGATCCTTCCCCATGGCCCGAACCCATCGCAGGCTGTTACATTACCTGACGCCATCATAGATCCCCCGATTGGCTGGGAAGTGTCTTTCCCCAACGACCCGACGCCAGCCATCGAGGACGTCATCGAAGAGGAGCTCGCCAATGTGGACGGTTGATCTGTCAAATGTCATCACTGCCGAGCAGAAGGCAGCGGAAGCGATAGCCGCGATGCAGGCGGCCTACACCGCTGCCATTCAGGATCACCTCGACACCAAGGCGCAGGAGCGGCGGTATGATGGTATCCAGACAGCCATCACCTATCGCGATGACCCAAACCCGCAGTTCGCGGCCGAGGGCGCTGCGCTCTTTATCTGGAGGTCGGCGGTGTGGACTTATTCCACTGCCGAGCTCGCGAAGGTGCTAGCGGGGGAGCGTGAGCGTCCGAGCGTGGAGGTGTTCGTCGCCGAGCTGCCGGCGTTTGTCTGGCCACTAGTTCAAATCTAGGCCCACAGCGCTTCAACTGCGGATCTCGATGTAGATCTCTGAGCCGGAGAAGCTCCAATTTGTGTGTCCACGCCGGTGGGCACGAAATATCATTCCTCCCGCGTCTTCAGTGGGCATGCCGGCCATCTTGGAAACGAACGCCATTGTTTCGAACATGTCTCCTTCGAACCACTCGCCGTTTCCGTTGGTCACTACCACCGCGCTGTAAACCATTTGTCCCTCCTCGGGGCGAAGTCCAGAGTTGTTCGACCATCCACTAAACAGAGGTAGTTATTATGAACCGACGCATCAATGCGGCGGGCCTTGCGCTCGTCAAACAGTGGGAAGGCCTGAAGACAAAGGCCTATCAGGACGTCGCCGACGTCTGGACCATCGGTTACGGCCATACCAGCGCCGCCGGCGCGCCGGTGGTAAAGCCGGGAATGGTGATCACCGAGGCGCGCGCCGAAGAGATCCTGCGCGCCGATCTCGCCAAGTTCGAGGAGCGCGTTGCACGCCTGGTCAAAGTACCGTTGACCGATAATCAGCATGCGGTGCTTGTGTCCTTCGATTTCAACACCGGCAGGCTCGGCAAGTCGACGCTGCTGAAAAAGCTGAACGCCGGCGACTACGACGCCGTGCCGGCCGAGCTGATGAAGTGGGTCAACGCCGGAGGCAAGCGCGTGAAGGGTCTCGTCAATCGCCGCTCGGCCGAAGCCGGGCTTTGGGCCAAGGGAGAGTTCGTCTCGACCAACACGCAGCCCGCCGCGCCGAAGGCACCGGACGTCGTGACGAAGGAAAATGTCAGCTGGCTGGCCGGCATCGTCTCGACCCTTGGCTTTGCCTTCACCGGTAACGGTCCGCTGCAGTGGGCGCTGGCCGGCATCATTGTCGCGTCGTTTGCTGGCGGCGCTTTCCTGTTCATCCGCAAGCGGCTCGATCCGGCATGATCCCCTGGCCGAAGATCCTCGGCGTCGTGCTCGTGCTCGCCGCCATCACCTGGACCGTTCTTGAGATCCGCGCGGACGGCGCCCGCTCAATCACCAATGCATTCGAGAGGCAAAACAATGCGGCGGCACATTCCGCGGGCAATGCTCGCTCTGACTATGACACTTGCCCTGACGGGCTGTGGGACTTCGGCGCCGGCAAGTGTCGACGGCCTGCGGCGGGTCGTCGGAACTGACCTGGTCGGCGCGCGCGGGGCGACGCCGGCGGATCAGCGAAATATAGACCGGACTGTCGTCGGGCTTTGCGCCGGCGGCGTCTGGACGAATGCGGAATGCGTGAGGCACGGGGAAGGGAAGTAGATGGCACCTGCGGAGATCGATGCATCAGTGCATAGGCAGCTCGGCGAGTTAGTGGCGGGCATGCGGGGCTTGCAGGACTCCATCAAGCGATTGGAGGAGGGGGCGATCCGATCGGAAGACAAAGCGGCCGCCAGTCGGCAAGGGGTCCATAGTCGCATGGATCAGCTGGTCGACCGAGTTGGTGACGTCGAGGCCTCGGTAACCTCAATTGGTGCGGACGTGGCCGAAATGAAACCGGTCACCGACGACGTGAAACGTTGGAAGCTGATGGGAATCGGTGCGCTCGGGGTCACCGGCATTGCTGCGATGGCGCTCGGTGTGAGCTTCGCCGAGGCTATCCGGCGCATCCTGTTTGCCGTGATAGGGAAAGGGTAGCTTCGGCGCTATTTTTCCTCTTGAAAGCCGTTCCAGATGTATTCTGCAAGCTTAGACATCATCATGAGTTTCAGGCTGAACCCCGTCGATCCCCAGCTTTGGCCGCCGCGCAAAAAGAAAGTCTCGTAGAACTTTCCCAGGCCAATGAGGAATATGACCCAACAGTAGACCGCGATCACTGGTTTGAACGCGAGCCAAACAAGCGCGAGAGCCGCAACGAGTAGAATACGGTACCAGAGCAGGTTCTGACGGATCCAGATCAACATCACGTTGCTCTCGTTGGTGAGTGTCTTGACGGTGGTGCTCGTCTTATGCGGGAAGTCCGACAAAGGAAAGGCTCTGCGCAACGGGCCCTGCATTCGATCGAAATCGCTCTGCGCGCTCTGCGTTCCCGCGGGAATCCATTTCGCCCGCGGCGGCGCCGAGGTATCTGCTATCGCTGATCAGCCAATAGTCGGGCGACCTGAAGGTGATGGGGAGATTTTGCAGAGGATGGAAGGAGGGCGGTTGAGGCGTTAACGGCGCCTCAAAAAGAATAGTGACCTTCATCGCCACGATCACTCGCAACATGAATACGCCCAGCCTGAACACTTTTGCCGTTGACGATTGCCTTGACTACTAAGTCTCCCTGTTCGCCTTCTCTAATCTTGAAGCTGAATGGCCCCAGGGACATTGGCACCGGAAACTCGGCTGAGAGGACCTCCATGGTGCCGCGCGCTCCAGCAAAGGGAGCGCGCTGATTGGGCGCGATCAAAGAGATGTCGAATTCGTGTTCTCCAACTTTTAGACCCGACACTCGCATCCATATCCATATTTTGATGGTACCATGACCTTGGCTTCGGATATCTGAACCGTACACGCCTACAAGTGTATGTTTGCCTGAGATCTCTTGCCTGACGTCGTCGCAGAAGATCGTGTCAATCTTTAATGCCATTTTACGCTTACCGTTGTGGCCGTGTTTGTCAAAGGAGGAACAGACTGCACATCGGTATATTCGATGAGTTTGAATTTGCTGTGCACCACCACGGTCACCTGCTTAGTGAGGAAGCATGTTGGTGACCAGGACTCATTCTCCGTTTCGAGTTTTTGCGGCCAATGCTCATCAAACCGAAGAAATGCACCATTGATCGCGAAAAGGATCTCCGCGCACGTTTCCACCGTCCAGTTACCAGAAGAAGTCATCAGTCGAGTAACCTGCGAAGGATCCTTTCCGAGGCGCTTCGCAAGCGTGGCGCGTGAAATGCCAGCTTCGATGAACGCGCGAGTGACCAGGTCAAACAGATTGTCCTTCGCCGTCTGAGAGACATACGCTAGCGCTCTACCCGAAATCTTCTCCTCGCCAGTCGGTTCAGCCAACAACGAAGGGCTTCGTGAGATATTCGTCATGTGTGTTTCCAATCAATGCCGGATGGTGAGGGAATAATCCGTGCCAGTTCAGCTTGCATTTTTTTATTTCGGCGTCGAAATCCATGTTCTCCCGGAGTTCCCAGTTTAAAAGCACTAGGAGGTCCTTATCAGCGAAAGCACCGAAAATCCTTAGTGACGGCTTGGGGTTGGTAACCCGCAGATCTACGACCCCATCCGAAATCGGTGCATTCCGCGCAATGTCACTATGGACGCTTTTGTTCCTTGGATTGAGCGCGAAAACGATAGACTTTCCGAATGAGAAGCTATCGAGTCTCGCTCTCGCTTGACCGCTCGGTCGTTCAAGCTTTTCATCGACGTCTACGTCATCGCCCACTAGGCTCCAGACTTCGTTACTTACAAACACGCCGCGCACCAGCGGCTTGTCCCCAGCGATTGCGGGTGAAAGTGCGCGCAGCAAACCAGTGCCAACGTGTCCACTTATTAGCTTCCTTATGGACATATAAGTCAACACATCCGAGTTAACAAGTTATTGTATTTCACGTTGTCCGGCTCCTCGAGGAACAGTTTTCCGAACTCGCGGACAAGTCCGTCTCCGAGCGATTCCCCACTAACATCTAAGCACGTTGTGATTGAGTCAAGCGTTGAGGGATCGCCATGCGAAGGTTAAAGAAAAAGGCCGCAGAGGAGGGGCCAAAGGGTGGGACAGCGGCTGCGGCGGGAGTGCCAACTGTGAGCGCAAGGCGTGAAACTGCGCCCGGCGCATGAGAAGTTCAGCCACCTGCACGACGGTTCTATCCGCTTCCAAGCCCCTGGAGAGGCGGCGGTAGATACAGGAATTCCGCCACAGCTGGAATTGTTGTAGAGTTAGGTACTGGGTACGTACAGCGATTGCGGCCTCCGCAGCGGGGCCGCTTTTTTATGAGCTTCGGGACGGCCCTTAGCAACGTCGTCGCTGAGCCCTGGCAGCGGTGAGACGTTTTCGCCATCTCGTGCGTTAATGCGGAATGGCTAAGACACTTAGAAAGAAACCGCCTCCAGGGCCGATTGCGGATCCCATGCCGGACCGTGTCGAACCTTGCCTTGCGCTGCTTGCCAAGAAAGTACCGGCCGCAGGCGACTGGGCGTTTGAAATCAAATGGGATGGCTACCGCCTGGCGGTCCATATCGAGCCGGGCGGCGTGCGCATCATTACCCGCGGCGGCCATGACTGGACGCATCGTTTCCCGGCGATCGAGGCGGCAGCGAAGGTTTTGGGCCCGACAACCATGATCCTTGACGGCGAGGCGGTCGTGCTCGACGAGGCCGGGCGTTCGAACTTCGGGATGCTTCAGGCGGCGCTCGGCGGTCGGGGCGGCAAGCGCGAAGCCGAAGAGGCGCGATTCTATGCCTTCGATCTTCTCTATCTCGATGGTCATGACCTGCGCGGCATGCATCAGCGAGAACGGCGGATGATCCTGGAAGATATGATCGACGAGGGTGCCTCGATCATTCGTGTCTCGGAGGAGATCGACGGTGATTGCGCGGCGATTCTGGAGCAGGCCTGCAAGTTCGGCCTTGAAGGGATCATCGCCAAGAACCGGAAGGCGCCGTACCGTTCCGGCCGGCTCGGTGATTGGCTCAAGCTGAAATGCATCCAGAGCGACAGCTTTATCGTCGTCGGGTTCGAGCCTTCAACGAAAGTGACCGGAGCGATATCCCGACTACTTCTGGCGGCAAGGAGAGGCAACGAGCTGGTCTATGTTGGCGGCGTCGGCACAGGCTTTACCGAGATGGCCCGCGACCTCCGCAAGCAACTGGCAGCCATACCGACGAAGGTGCCGCCGGTCGCACTCAAGCGGAAGAACGCCGTGTTCTGCGAGCCGGTATTCGTCGCCGAGGTCACCTATACCGAGATCACCAGCGACGGAAAGCTTCGCCATCCTTCATTCAAAGGGCTGCGCGAGCTGGCCGACAATGCCGACGTCTTCGATCTCAAAAAATAGGCCCCGGGGAAGGGGCCTTGGAGAGATGCAACTTCGACATGAGTACATATAACACCCCTGCGGCGGCAATGTTCCATCGCGGCGGTCGACAAATCACCGCCGCTGTTTTCCCACCCGGATCACGTTCCCGTTGTTGTTGCTGCACACTTTGCAGCGCATGCGTCGACCAAGAGCCACGATAGACTGCGTGGTGCCGAACCGGCGCGCCAAATCGTGCCGATCAAGGTGATGTTCTCGGCCGCAGCGTTTGCAATGGCAGAAAAGCTCATACCATTCCGGCAGGTTGGCGAAGGTGATTTCTTCCGGTCGTCCGGCTGGCTCCGCATTGCCAGCCGGTACAATCGGGAGGGCGGGGCCTCCGAAGGCATCGGGTCGCTGTATTTCAATTGGCAGCGATCATTGAAGTTGTTCTTGGTTTTCGAGCAGCCTTTGGCTTGAGCCAGCTTCTCTAGGAGGGACGGCATAGGAATGTCGCCTACACGTTCTAGCAGCGCTTTGGCGTCATATTGCTTCTTCACGCCGCAGGAGCATTCAACGCGAACCTTGGCGACAAGCTCGGAAAGCCACCAGGCACCGTTCTTAGGCATTGCCCTTCTTCCATTCCGGTCGATGTTCGTAGCAGAACCAGTTCGGGGTGGCCCTTCCGACAGCGAAGCCGAAACCGCCCCACTTCTTACAGCCAGGATGTTCGCATAGGTGGACATACGGGCCGCTGCTTGCGGCTTTTGCCGCGCCGGTTTCGTCGCTCATGCTGATGCCTTCTGAGATTATCTGTTCTACAAATGTTCTCATTGGCGCAGAGAGTCAACGACCAGATTTAGGGAGAGGCACTGGAGCTTCAGAGCCTACTTCCATCCGAACCTAAGTCGGGATAGTAGGTTAGAGTTGTGGGTCAGTTGGACAGGAGGCAGCGACTAACTGATGCGCTGCGCTCCGTAGGGGCACTATGGCGGAAGAAAGTATTACGGAAGAAGAGAAGGCTAGGATTGAAGCCCTATTTCAGAAGCCGATACCTTGGTACACCGATCCTCGGATTGTCAGATGGCTGGTGTTTGTAAGTGCTGCCATTGGTGCGCTTCTGAGCAATTTCTTCTAGCTGTCAGTTCTGTGCCCGCAGTCGTTCGGTGGGCAAGTGAAGCTAATGCGACTTGCGCGCGAGCAGCACGACGCCGGCGCCAAGCTCGAACATCTCAGCATTCGAATTCATCGCAAGGAAATAGTTGTCCGCCAGTTCCATCAGCGCCGTCGCCACTTCCTCGCGTGACCAGCCGGCAGCGTGGGCTCGATCGGCTAGCGACTGGAATTCAGCCTCGATCGCCTCCTGGCAATGGAGACTACGGTCGGGATGGCATTTCGGATGCTTCGGCGCAGGTATTTTCGGCATGGCGTCTCCTCCTGCAGAAGATGTTGGGGCGGCAACTACTGTTCGCAAGGTCTTGCTAGTGAAATGGCGTCGCGATAATCCCGCGCCGGATCAACTCATGGAGTGCCGCTCTTGCGATATCCGCGACGTCGTCTGGCATTGGCACCTTGTCGAGTGCTGAATCGATCATCACAATGCAGATGTTCAAGAGTTCCTCGTCGCTGAACTCGGTGACTTGCTTCCTATCGTCCATGGCCATCTCCTCTTGATGAGACGGTAGGCGGAGGCGAAAAAACGTTCTAGATGCAAATGTGACAGGTAAGATTTCGCTACAAACGGCGGTCGGCGATCCGGCGGGCGAGAACAAAATCGAGTTACAGAGTCCCGAAATAAGTCCCCAAGTGGGTAGGTGGGGAGGCCGTAACCGCCTGCGCAACAAGGGCTGCACGAAATTAGCGCCCTCTCCTGGGGGGGCAAGGGGTCGTTGGTTCGGACTCCGCCGTTAGTAAATAGTTTTCGCCCCACGATTGATGCTCTTGAAGGTGCAACCCTCACTGTGTCACAGGTGCGGCATGGGGAACTCTGTCGAGGGTGCTGTGGGGGCGGATGAGTGAAAAGGCAAATACGCCAGGTCAATTGCGTGGCAAGGCGAAGATCGCATTTGGGATCTGGGCGCTAGCTGGTGCACTGCCTGTGTTGGCCAAGATGTTTGGCTATCAATTCTTGCCGTCGACGGAGTGGCTGAACCGCACATTCCTTGTGGGCATTGGTGCTGGTCTGATTTCTGCCGGCGGCGCAGTTTGGATCGTCTGCAGAAGGTTGGCCACGGCTCCGGACGGCGGCGAGGTCAGAAAGGCGGCTGCCGTGATGGGTGCTCCGTTCCTCGGCTATTTTTTCGGGAATCACGCTGTCGTCTTCACTGGTCCGATGATCATTGCATTGCTGGCCGGGAGCCAGGTCGAGCTTTCTTTCACCGTTGCCGATGCCAACCGGCACATTTCCAGTCGATGCCCGTCTTCGATCGAGCTGCAAAGTTTTCCAATCGTGTTCGAGCGCCTGTGTGGCGTTCCGGAGGAGGTTAGGCGCAATCTGGTCTCTGGCGGCCACATTATTGTCAGCGGCCGAGGTACCAGCTTGGGCGTTTATGCTGACAGGCTCCGCGCAGATAAATAGACGATTGCGCTGCGGCTACGACCGCAGGCTAGGCAAAAAAATGCCCCCTTCTTAGTTCGCAGGGCACCGAGAACCGAACAAGAACACTTTACGGGATTTTTCCGGGACTATTCGGGCTGTTCTCGTGAGTCTAGTGCCAAAATGTTCCGGTTTCGGGTGTTTAGCACAATTCGCCGATTCGCGAAAAATCATTTAAATTCAAGGAGGTAGGTGGCGACCCCTGCAGGATTCGAACCTGCGACAACCTGCTTAGAAGGCAGGTGCTCTATCCAACTGAGCTAAGGGGCCGTTCCGGGCAGGGCCCGTCGAAAACGGCAGGACCTCAATGGGTCCAGGGCTGCATCCGGCTGAAACGGAAATTGTCCGGGTAGGACACAGTCTTGCGCGTCGCCTCTTTCGGCGCGATCACGCGGTATTCGATGCCGTTGCGTTCAGCGTAGGCGATTGCCTGTTCCGCACTTTCGAAAGTCAGTCGCAGTTGCTGCAACGTGTCGCCGGAGCTGGTGTAGCCCATGATCGGATCGATGGTGCGCGGCTTTTCCTGATCGAACTCCAGCAACCACAGATTCGTCTTGGCTTTACCAGACTGCATGGCGGTCTTTGCTGGACGATAGATCTTTGCGGACATTGTCTCGAACGGCTCCGTTATTTCGCTGGTGGAGCATTTTGCGGCCCCAACATGCGTCTTCCCATAGCGCAGAATGATTTAAAACGGAATGACTTTCAGACGGATAAATCTGGCTTTTCGTCCGTATTTTGTCAGTGCAAGGTGAGTGGTCGATTTACCATGAGGTGGCAATGGCATCACCGCATCCTGCGATCCGGGGCACAAAATGCCCGATATGCCCACATATTGGCGGCAACCAACATCGAGGGCAACTAATAACATAAGATTTTCAAGGGATTTCGTTGGTCGGAGTGGAGAGATTCGAACTCCCGACCCTCTGGTCCCAAACCAGATGCGCTACCAGGCTGCGCTACACTCCGTGCCAACGGCGCCGGAGATACACGCTTCACCCACGCCCTGCAACATGAAATTTCACGTTGACCGACACGGGAGGCCAAATGTGATGCGATGAGAGGGCGCCTTGGCGGCCAATATGCCGGAATTTCAGGCTCTGGTGCCGATTTCTCATTTTCATTTAGTACTCCCTAAACTCCATGCGATAGAGGCGCAGCGACAAACAAACACGCCGAGCCGGATCGATGACCGCCCAACTTGACCTCGCAACTGTGCTGCTGCTTCACAAATCGTCGTTTCTGGTCGGTGCGTTGTGTTTTCTTTATCTCCGGTGGCAGTCACCCCGGAACGAGGGGCTCGGCATTCTGGCAGCCGGGTTTCTTTTTCTCGCTCTGGCCTCGACGCTCTCAGGGTATGGCGAGCAGAAGCTGCTACCCGCTATTCTATGGACGCTTTCCAGTTTTACACTTGGTCTTGGCGGCTACGCCCTGTTCTGGATCGGTTTGCGCCGGCTGAGCGGCCAAAGGCGCCACCGGGCGGATTGGTTGGCGCTTGCCATTCCTTTGACCGGCGCGATTGCCGGCCTGATCACGCACTTCCACGTCATCAATTCTATACGCGCAAGTGCATTCAATACCGGTGCCTTCCTGTTTCTCGCCGCGTCCGCCTTTGCAGTCGTCGCAGATCGGAAAAGCGAGCCGCTGCCGGTCAGGACCATCTTCGCGGCTTCACTCGCAATCGGCGCCACGCTCTGCCTTGCCGTCGTGGTTGGCCTGCTCAAGCCGGATATCCTGCCGATCACCACGACCTACGCCTTCTTCCTGCTGATCATCAGCCACTTCGCCATTGCGCTCTTTGCACTGGTGCTGGTCAAGGAGCGGGCGGAGGCGGCATTGCGGCGAACGGCCGACACGGACATGCTGACCGGTGTGGGAAACCGTCGGTGGTTCCTGTCGCAACTGCCGCGTTTCGGCTGGAAGGGCGACGCCCTTGCAGTCATGGATCTCGATTTCTTCAAACGCATCAATGATCGCTACGGCCATCAGGCGGGCGACCAGGTGCTGATCGCCTTTGCCGAACTGGTGCGGGCAAACCTGCGCGCGACCGATTGTTTCGCAAGGCTCGGCGGCGAGGAGTTCGGGCTCTACCTTCCGATAACGAACGAGGTGCAGGCGCGAGCGATCGTCGAGCGGTTGCGGCTTGCCACCGAACAATTGCACATCCATTGCGACGGCCAGCGCATTGCCGTCAGTGTCAGCATCGGGTTTGTCGTCGGACAGGATGCGAAAAGCAGCTGGGAAGAGCTCTTCAGTATGGCAGATGCCGCACTCTATCAGGCCAAGGATGCTGGCCGTAACTGCATAGTCGCCTATGCCCCGCCACCGGCTTCGTTCGCAATTGGCATACCAATCGCACGGACAGGTTGAGTTTGACGCGAGGCAGTCGATGATCCGGCTGTCCGCCCTTGCGCGTCGCTATTTCGGGAGCCGGCACATCGCTGGCCTTTTGTCTCCTTAAGAACCTTGGATAAAAAAACGGGCCGGTCGGATCTAGGTCCGGCCGGCCCGTTCCGGCAATATCGCGGAAAGGGGAACGTCTCTGCGCGGGGCTGCAGCACCGCGCGAAGGGAGATCGATTGCCACCTGATAATGCCTGAATGCGGTCCGCCCAATTGACATTTTACGCCAGAAATTTGACATTTCTCGCATGTCTGGCACTGAGAAAATACAATCTATGATCGATGTCGTGGTGGTCGTGCTGCCGGAATCGTCGATCATGTCGCTGGCCTCCGTGCTGGATCCGATGCGCGCTGCCAACCGCGTCTCGGGCCGCCAGGTCTTTCGTTGGCGGTTGCTTTCGGCCGACGGTGAGCCGGTCATCCTGACATGCGGTATACCGATCGCGGTCGACGGCACGTTCTCGCTGCCGCTTGAAGGCGATGTCCTGCTGGCGATCGGTGGCTTCAATCTCGATCGGCATGTCGGGCGCCGGTTCATCGCCACGCTTCAGGAATGCGCCCGCCATTTTGGCATCGTGGCCGGCATCGAATCGGGCTGCTGGCTGCTCGGCCGCAGCGGTCTGCTCAACGGCCGCAAGGCAACCGCCCACTGGGAGGAGCTGGAGGATTTCAGCCAGGCATTTCCAGCATTGACGGTGCTGGGGGATCGGTTCGTCACCGATGGAAAGTTCTGGACCTCCGGTGGTGCGTCACCGACCTTCGACATGATGCTGCACCTCATCACCCAGCGCCTCGGCTCGGCGCTGGCGCTCGATGTCGCCAGCATCTTCGTCTACGACCAGACCCACAGCGCGACGGACATCCAGCCCGTGGTGTCTCTCGGGCGGATCGAGACCCGCGATCCCGGTTTGGCTGAGGCGATCCGCCTGATGGAGCGAACGCTCGAACGGCCGCTGACGGTGTCGGCGCTTGCACGCCGGCTGTCCATTTCGCAGCGGAAGCTGGAACTGCTGTTTACAAAGGGATTATCGACCAGCCCCGGCGCCTATTACCTGCGCCTGCGCCTGCAGGTGGCGCATCGACTGGTGCGCGATTCGGGCAGCCCGATCCGCGAGATCGCGCTGCGCTGTGGCTTCGACAGCCTGTCGGCTTTTTCCCGCGCCTATAGCCGCGAATATGGGACGAGCCCGCTGAAGATGCGTAGCAGGCACCGCGGCGCGGGTGCGACGTCGGAAGGTGGCGAGGGGATCTGAAGGTTGTGAGCGCACCGAACCTTTGCCAGCCATTATTATGTTTGGCGGTCGCGCTATCGGACGCCTGGGCTGCTGCTATTGGCAGCGTGCTTCGAAGCGGCGGCCATAGCGATCCCGATAGATACAATAGCCGTCACGCTCCCGGGAACGACCAATCAGGTTGCCCATAATGCCGCCGGCCACAGCGCCGATAGCCGCGCCGCCCCAGCTGTCGCTCACCACGCCTCCGATGATTGCGCCGGTTCCTGCACCGATTGCAGTCCCTCGCTCTGTCTGAGTGCAGGACGCGAGGGTACCAATCATTCCAACCGCAATGACAAGCTTTCTCATGCTTTCATCCCTTTGCTCGATATCAACCCGGGGCCTGGTGCACGTCTTTGCATCCACGGCGTGAGGTTCAGCATCTACGCAATGCTTGCAATTGTCGATAGTGCCGATTCTCAAAGGCGGCCGGCGCGCTGCTTGGCCTCTCATCCGCGCGGCCGCTGGGAAAGCTCCAACTACGCCGGCAAGAAAGTTGCATTTCTGACCAATGCACCGATCCCGCCTGTCGGCGGACGTACAGCCAGTTCAGAAGATCCACGAGGTTGTCGACTTTCCTGCCCGCTACCGAATGCCAATGGCTGGCACGGTCACCACCTGCGTCTGTACAAGCAGCGCCGGCCGGTACGGTGACCTGTGTTTCTGGCGAAGCATTCCCATATCTTAGCAACGCGGAAGGCAAGGGCGTTCCAGTTAGGGCACGGCGATTTTGAGGGATTTCGATGTACGGTGGCGACTCACTAAGGAGCAGCGATCAAGTGATTTTTAGCTAAGCGCTTGAATTTAAGTGGTGAGCGCGCAGGGATTCGAACCCTGGACCTACTGATTAAAAGTCAGTTGCTCTACCGGCTGAGCTACGCGCTCCCTGGCCGCGGCGGTGAAGCCCGGCGGAAGTGGGCGGACATATGCACTTGAGCTTCCCGCCGGTCAACCCAAAAATTACGGCTTTCGTGAAGAAATGGTGCATGGCGCAATGATCGCCAAAAGGTGATTGGTATCGTCACGGTCATGCGGCTAAGGAATGGCCCAAATACCGCATGCCGGAGTTCTTGCCGTTGTCGATTGCCGATATTTCGATCTGGACCGCCATTCTCGCTGGCGCTCTGTCCTTTCTTTCGCCCTGTGTTCTGCCGCTTGTCCCGCCCTATCTCTGCTATATGGCCGGGGTGTCGGTCGACCAGTTCCGCAGCGGCGAGGTGGTTTCTGCCCGCAGCACCCGGCGCGCCGTTCTGCCGGCGGCGCTTCTGTTTACGCTCGGCTTTGCGACCGTGTTCGTGTCGCTCGGTGCCGGCGCATCCTCGATCGGCCTGCTGTTGCGCCAGCACATGGATCTCCTGTCGCGTATCGGCGGCGTGGTGATCATCATCATGGGCCTGCATTTCCTTGGCGTGTTCAAGATCGGCCTGCTTGCCCGCGAGGCGCGGTTTCAAGGCGGCGGCAAGCCGGCGACGCTGTCGGGCGCCTATATCATGGGCCTTGCCTTCGCCTTTGGCTGGACGCCGTGTATTGGTCCGGTGCTCGGCACGATTCTCGGCGTTGCAGCTGCGCGCGATACGGTCACGGACGGCGCCATGCTTCTGGCCGTCTATTCGCTCGGGCTTGCGATCCCGTTCTGGATCGCCGCCGGTTTTTCCGGTGCGTTCATGCGCTTTCTCCTGCGGTTCCGTCGCCATCTCGGTCTCGTCGAAAAGCTGATGGGCGCGCTTCTGGTGCTGGCCGGCCTTGCCTTCCTCTTCGGCTTCATCAGCTCCGTCGCCATCTGGTTCCAGCAGACCTTCCCGATTCTGATGAAAATCGGCTAGGTCATCAGCGGGTCAATGGACGGGGTTGGCCCTAGCCAAGTGCGCCTCAACCTATTGGAATCGATCGGGTTGATGATATTGGGTTGAACAGGCCCGATTGCGTGAGGGGCGTGTGCATCGTGCCCAACGCGTGGGTACCGCGACAGCGACCGGGTTATGAGCGGGGATTACGTGCCCGCTCAATGTGTCGCATGAGCATGGTCGGGGAGAGGCATGACGGAAATTGCTGGCCTGGTATTGCCGTTCTTCGGGTTGATCTTTCTCGGCTATCTCACCGCCCGCTTCGTCGAGCATCCAGGCGAAGCGATGGGGTGGCTGAACACCTTCATCATCTATCTCGCCTTGCCGGCGCTGTTCTTCAAGCTGGTGTCGCGAACGCCGATCGAGCAACTGACACGAGCAGATTTTATCCTGACGAGCGTCGGTGCGACCTATGTGGTCTTTTCGCTGATCTTCATCATCGGGCTCTACGTCCGGCGCAATACCGTTGGCGAAGCGACGATCCAGGGTTTTGCCGCGGCCTATGGCAATATCGGCTATATGGGGCCGGGCCTCGCCTTGCTGGCGCTGGGTGACGCGGCGGCGGTGCCGGTCGCACTGATTTTCTGCTTCGAGAATGCGGCGCACTTTACCGTGGCGCCGGCGATGATGGCGCTTTCCGGTGGGCGAAAGGAAAAGCCTGCGGTTCTGGCCCTTGGCATCGCCCGCAAGATCATCCTGCATCCGTTCATTCTGTCGACCCTTGCCGGCGTCATCGCGGCGTTTTTCGCGGTCCAGCCTCCGCTGCCGGCGCAGCGGTTGATCGACTATCTGGCGCAGGCCGCCGCTCCTTGCGCGTTGTTTGCGATGGGTGTGACGCTGGCGCTCCGGCCGATCAAACGCATCCCGGTCGAGATCGGCTATATCGTGCCGGCCAAGCTTATCCTGCATCCGGTGCTGGTGTTCACGGCGCTCGGCCTGACGGGCAACTATGATCCGGTGTGGGTGCAGACGGCCGTGCTGCTGGCGGCGCTGCCGACAGCGACCAATGTCTTTGTCATCGGCCACCAATATGGCGTCTGGCAGGAGCGGGCCTCTGCGACGATCCTGATCACGACGCTGCTTTCGGTCGCAACCGTGACCGGGCTGCTCTATCTGATCCGCTCAGGCGCTCTTCCGGCCGATCTTTTCCCGTAAGCTGTCCTTCAACGCGTGAAACGCGCTGCCGGGGTGCACGCCTTCGCGCATCAGCAGGCTGCGCAGCGGTCCGGCAGCCGAGAGGATGTGCAGGCCGACGGCGCGCAGCGCCTGAACCGGCAGGAAACTCGACAGCAGCGATCGGTTCAACAGATCGACGCTCGCCGTGCGGCTAACGATATCGAGGCGGCGCCGACTGTCGAACCGGTCGCCGATGTCGCCCGCGAGATTGTCGTCCGTCTTTGCGCCGATCAGATCGACCAGCGTCATCGCGTCGCGAAGGCTCAAGTTGAGACCCTGGGCGCCGATTGGCGGAAAGGCGTGCGCCGCTTCGCCGACGAGCGCGACCCGGCCCTTGCCGAAGCGATGAGCGCTCATGCCCGACAGCGGGAAGGACTGTGGGCTGCCTTCGACCGTGACCTTGCCGAGGATCGACTGCATCCGGTCTTCGACGGCGCGCGAGAGTGCGGCGAGATCGAGCGCCAGCGTGGCTGCGGCATCGTCGGGCTTGCGCACCCAGACGAGGCTCGAGCGGTTGCCGGGCAGGGGCACCTGGGTGAAGGGCCCGCTCTCGGTGTGAAACTCCGTCGAGGTGTCCTGGTGGGAAAGCTCGTGCGAAAAGTTGAGGACGACGGCCGTCTGCGGATAGGACCAGGTGCTGACCGAAATCTTGGCGGCTTCCCGCACCGGCGACCGACGGCCGTCGGCACCGACGACCAGATCGGCGGTGATGTCGCGCCCGTCATCGAGCGAGATCCGCACCTTGTCGCCGGAGAGGTCGAAATCGGACGCTGACATCGTCATGCGATCGAGCGTCTCCGTCTCGGATGCCCGCTCCCGCAGAATGTCGAGGAAGGGGGCGTTCGGAATGTTGTAGCCGAAGGCCGCAAGGCCGACTTCCGACGCGCGGAAGTTCACTGTCGGCGCGCGCAGCAGGCGGTTTGTCCCATCCAGAATGCGCATCGTTGATAGCGGCGCCGTCAGCGGCTGCACCTTCTCCCAGAGGTTCAATTTCTTCAGATAGTCGATCGACTGGTCCATCAACGCGGTCGTCCGTCCGTCTGATGATGCCGGTTCCGGTCCGATCAGCGCGACGCGGTAGCCGCTCTCCGCGAGAGCGATCGCTGCCAGAGAACCCGCGAGGCCAGCGCCGACGACGGCGATGTCGTAATGATCCATGATGGAAAGAACCCTTTCGCTCGCGCCATCAAGCGCCTGCTGCTTTCATCTCATCTTACTTCTAGTCTTGGGCAGAGGCGAAATAAATGGGTTGAATCAGCGCAGAAGCAATTTGAAAGTGTCCACAGAACAATCTTCGCCGGACAAAGGCGTGCTTGAATTTTGCTGGCGATGCGTTGCAAAGGGTGCATATTACGCGCAATGCGCCGCCACAGCGGTTGAGGCAGAGAGTAAAACTCTGTCTGGGGAAATGCAGAAGGGGATAGGCGGCGTCCGCAGATGAAGTTTTTCAACTACAAACGAGTCCCCTACGCCGAGATCCGCGCCTTCTCCGTGCACATATTGACCGCCTCCGGGTCATTCCTCGCTTTTCTTGGCGTCGTCGCCGCGGCCGAACACCGCTTCGTCGATATGTTCTGGTGGCTCGGCCTGGCCTTGCTGGTGGATGGCATCGATGGTCCGATCGCCCGCAAGGTGCGGGTCAAGGAAGTGCTTCCCAATTGGTCGGGCGACACGCTCGACAACGTCATCGACTATGTGACTTACGTGCTCCTGCCGGCGTTTGCGCTCTACCAGAGCGGCATGATCGGCGAGCCATGGTCCTTCGTTGCGGCCGGCGCCATCGTTGTCTCAAGCGCGATCTACTATGCCGACATGGGCATGAAGACCGACGAATACTTTTTCTCGGGCTTTCCCGTCGTCTGGAACATGGTCGTCTTTACGCTGTTCGTCATCCAGGCGAGCGAGCTGACCGCCTCGATCGTCGTCTTCGTATCGGTAGTGTTGACCTTCCTGCCGATCAACTTCCTGCATCCGGTGCGCGTCCAGCGGTTAAGACCGCTCAACCTCGGTGTCTTTTTCCTCTGGTCGGCGCTCAGCATGTACGCCCTGCTTCTGCATTTCGTGACACCGGCCTGGGTGGTGACCGGTGTTCTTGCAACAGGCATCTATCTCTACGTGATTGGTTTCGTCCTGCAGATCCTCCCCAAGCTCGGCCGGACCTAGGAGCTCTTCGATGGCACAGGCAATTGTCGTACGCGAACTCGGTGGACCTGAAGTCCTGAAGCTGGAGGGCGTTACGCTCTCGCCGCCGGGGCCGGGTGAGGTGCAGATCCGCCAGGTGGCTGTCGGGTTGAATTTCATCGACGTCTATTTCCGCACCGGGCTCTACAAGTCCGCCTCGGGCCTGCCCTTTGTCCCGGGCAAGGAAGGTGCGGGGATCGTGACGGCTGTCGGTGATGGCGTCAGCCTCTTCGGTGTTGGCGACCGGGTGGCCTACGCCTCGTCGGATGGCGCCTATGCCAGCGAGCGAAACGTCGAAGCCTCGCAACTGGTCAAGGTGCCGGACGGCATCTCGCTTGAGACGGCGGCGGCGATGATGCTGAAAGGTATGACCGCGCAATATCTGCTCAATCAGACATTCCAGGTTGGGCCTGAAACGACGCTGCTCTTCCATGCTGCTGCCGGCGGCGTCGGCTTGATTGCCGGCCAATGGGCAAAGGCTCTGGGTGCAACCGTCATTGGTACGGCCGGATCGCAGGACAAGATCGATCTGGCGCTTGCCCATGGCTATGACCACGTCATCAACTACCGCACGGACGATTTCGTTGCCCGGGTCAAGGAACTGACCGACGGCAAGGGTGTTGATGTCGTTTATGATTCGGTCGGCAAGGACACCTATCCGGCCTCGCTCGATTGCCTGAAATCGCGCGGCCTCTGGGTGAGCTTCGGCAATTCGTCCGGTCCTGTCGATGCCTTCAGCATCGGCATTCTGGCACAGAAGGGTTCGCTGTTTGCGACGCGTCCGACACTCTTCGGGTATGTGCAGACGCGGCCTGCGCTTGAAGCGTGTGCAAATTCCCTCTTTGATATTGTGCAAAGCAACAAAGTGCGTATCAATATCAATCAGACTTATCCGCTTGCCGACGCCGGTCGCGCGCATACGGATCTTGAGACAAGAAAAACGAGTGGAACAACACTGCTGATTCCTTGATCGAAGCCTTAAGGCGGACGGGGATCGACAGAGGGGAAAAGAGGGCAGCGTGCCTGTTGAGGGAGCAACTGCGAACGGTCCGTTGTTGACTGTGAGCAACCTGACGAAATTGTTTGGCTCGTTTGCGGCCTGCAATGAAATCAACCTGCAGATAGACCAGGGCGAAATCCACGCCCTTCTCGGCGAAAACGGTGCCGGAAAATCGACGCTGGTGAAAATGCTGTTCGGCGTTCTCGCGCCGACGGTAGGCGAGATCGTGTGGCAAGGGCGCAGCGTGCGCATCGCCAGCCCGGCCGCGGCCCGCAAGCTCGGCATCGGCATGGTTTTCCAGCACTTTTCGCTGTTCGAGGCGCTGACGGTAGCGGAAAACATAGCGCTGTCGATGGACGGCAACATTTCGCTGGCCGAGGTCGCGGAGGAAGCTTCACGCCTGTCGCACGCCTATGGCCTGCCGCTCGATCCGAAGGCGCATGTGGCCGACCTTTCCGTCGGCGAACGCCAGCGCATCGAGATCGTCCGCGCCCTCTTGCAGAACCCGCGTCTGATCATTCTTGACGAACCGACATCGGTGCTGACGCCGCAGGAGGCCGATCGACTGTTCGAGACGCTCAACAAGCTCAAGGCGGAGGGACGTTCGGTTCTCTATATCAGCCACCGGCTGGAGGAAGTGCAGCGCATCTGCGACCGCGCCACCGTGCTGCGCCACGGCAAGGTCACGGGCGCCTGTGACCCCAAGGTGGAAACGCCGGCGTCGCTGGCGCGTATGATGGTCGGAAGCGACGTTGCGGCGGTGACCGCCGAGGGCACCAGCACCAAGGGCGAGGTGCAGCTGGAAGCGCGCCACCTTTCCGTTTCCGCACGCACGCCGTTTGCCGTTTCGCTGAAGAACATCTGTCTCAAGGTGCGTGCCGGCGAAGTGCTGGCGATCGCCGGTGTGGCCGGCAACGGCCAGGGCGAACTCTTCGACGCGCTGTCCGGCGAGTATCCGGTTGCAGACGATGCTGCGGTGCAGATCAGGCAAAGGCCGGTCGGCAACAGGAACATCAACGCGCGACGGCTGATGGGCGCCGGCTTCGTTCCGGAAGAGCGCCATGGCCACGCTGCGGTTTCGGCGATGCCGCTCTCGGACAATCTCGTGCTGGCCAGAAGCCGGTCCGACGCCAGGGCCTTCCTCGGCGGCGGCTTTCTCAAGATCATCCGCCGGGACGCGGTGACCACGGCGACCAAGCGCATCTCCGAAGCGATGGACGTGCGCAAGAGCGGGGAAGATCCTCCGGCCGGATCGCTTTCCGGCGGAAATTTGCAGAAATTCATCGTCGGTCGCGAGCTCGACCGCCAGCCCGCCGTCCTGGTCGTCAACCAGCCGACCTGGGGCGTCGACGCGGGCGCTGCGAGCCGGATCCGTCAAGCGCTTGTCGATCTCGCCAAGGCGGGCTCCGCGGTGCTGGTGATCAGCCAGGACCTTGACGAGATCTTCGAGGTGGCGACCGAGATCGCGGTGATCAGTGAAGGACGGCTTTCCGATCCATATCCGGCGCGCGAGCTTTCGCGCGAGAAGATCGGCCTGCTGATGGGTGGCATGTACGGCAAGACGGAAGACACGGGGGCTGTGCATGCGCATTGAACTGGAAAAGCGCGCCAAGATATCGGCGCTGTTCTCGATCCTGTCCCCATTCATCGCCTTTCTACTGACGATCATCTTCGGCGGCATCATGTTTGCACTACTGGGCAAGAACCCGGTCATGGCGCTCTACAGCTTCTTCGTCGAGCCGCTGAGCGAGGTCTGGTCGCTGCACGAACTGGCGATCAAGGCCGCGCCGCTGATCCTGATCGCCGTCGGCCTTTCGGTCTGTTTCCGCTCGAACAACTGGAACATCGGCGCCGAGGGGCAGTTCATCATGGGAGCGATCGCCGGCTCGATCCTGCCGGTGGTGTTTTACGAGTGGCAGTCGCCGCTCGTGCTGCCGCTGATGATGCTGATGGGCATGCTCGGTGGCGCGCTGTTTGCCGCCATTCCCGCCTTCCTCAAGGCGCACATGAACACCAACGAGATCCTGACGAGCTTGATGCTGGTCTACGTCGCCCAGCTCTTTCTCGACTGGATCGTGCGCGGCCCCTGGCGCAATCCGCAGGGCATGAACTTCCCGGAGACGCGCAGCTTTGCGGCTGACGCCATCCTGCCGGAACTGATCGCGTCGGGGCGCACCCACTGGGGTTTTGCCTTCGCCATCATCGCGGCGATCCTCGTCTGGTTCATGATGCGTTATACGCTGAAGGGCTTCGAGATCGCGGTTCTCGGTCAGTCGGAGCGGGCAGGACGCTTTGCCGGTTTCTCGTCGCGGCGGATGATCTGGTTTTCGATGCTGCTCTCGGGTGCGCTTGCCGGTCTGGCCGGGATCTCCGAGGTCAGCGGCGCGATCCAGCAGCTGCGCCCGGTGATTTCGCCCGGCTATGGCTTCACCGCGATCATCGTCGCGTTTCTCGGGCGGCTCAATCCGCTCGGCATCATCGCCGCCGGCCTCGTTCTGGCGCTGACCTATCTCGGCGGCGAAGCGGCGCAGCTCTCGATTGGCGTGTCGGACAAGGTCACGCGCGTCTTCCAGGGCCTGCTGCTGTTCTTCGTGCTCTCCTGCGACACGCTCATTCATTATCGCATCCGGCTGGTCTGGTATCGGTTTGCCGAGACAAACACGGACGGGAGCCGTTGATGGGGATCGTCGAAGCCATACTGTTGAGCGTCATCACCGCCGCAACACCGCTTGTCATTGCCGCCCTCGGCGAACTGGTGACGGAGCGCTCTGGCGTGCTCAATCTCGGTGTTGAGGGCATGCTGGTCATGGGCGCCGTCTGCGCCTTTGCCGCAACCCGGATCACCGGGTCGCCCTACCTCGGGATTCTGGCCGGGGTCGTCTGCGGCGCTGTGTTCTCACAGCTCTTCGCATTCCTGACGTTGACGCTGGTTGCCAACCAGGTGGCGACCGGCCTGGCGTTGACGCTGCTTGGTCTTGGCGTTTCCGGTATGCTCGGAGAGAGCTTTCTCGGCATGCAGGGCATCAAGCTGCAACCCATCGTCATCCCGGTGCTGGCTGATATTCCGGTCCTCGGGCCGCTGTTGTTCCGGCAGGACATCATCTTCTATCTGTCGATTGCCCTGGTCGCGGGCGTTCACTGGTTCCTGTTCAGGAGCCGCGCGGGTTTGAAGCTGCGCGCGGTCGGCGACAGCCATGCCTCCGCCCATGCCCTTGGCGTCAACGTCATCAGGACGCGCTATCTCGCGGTGATGTTCGGCGGTGCCTGCGCGGGCCTTGCCGGCGCGCAGTTGTCGCTGGTCTACACTCCGCAATGGGTGGAAAACATGTCTGCCGGCCGTGGCTGGATCGCGCTTGCGCTGGTGGTGTTTTCGTCCTGGCGTCCGTGGCGTCTCGTTGCCGGCGGCTATCTGTTCGGTGCCGTTTCCATCAGCCAGCTTCATGCGCAGGCCTTCGGCATCGGCATTCCGTCGCAATTCCTGTCGTCGCTTCCCTATCTCGCGACGATCGTCGTGCTCATCCTCATTTCACATAACCGGCGCACGACCCTGATCAATACGCCGGCATCGCTCGGTAAGCCGTTTGTGCCAGATCGGTGACAATAACAACCCAGACGGACGTTTCTCAAACCGACAGAGGTCAAGAAAATGAAAAAACTACTGCTCGCTCTCGCAAGTACCGCTGCCGTCATCGGCTTTGCCAGCGCCGCTGCCGCTCAGGACAAGGCGAAGGTCTGCTTCGTCTATGTCGGTTCCAAGACCGACGGCGGCTGGACCCAGGCACACGATATCGGTCGCCTGGAACTGGAAAAGAAGCTCGGTGACAAGATCGAGACGCAATTCCTCGAAAGTGTGCCGGAAGGCCCGGATGCCGAGCGCGCGATCGAGCGCATGGCACGTTCCGGCTGCGGCCTGATTTTCACGACGTCCTTCGGCTTTATGGATGCGACGATCAAGATCGCCCAGAAGTTCCCGGACGTGAAGTTCGAGCACGCCACCGGCTACAAGACCGCCCCGAATGTGGCGACCTATAACAGCCGCTTCTACGAGGGCCGCTACATCCAGGGCGTGATCGCTGCCAAGATGTCCGAGAAGGGGGTTGCCGGTTACATCGCCTCGTTCCCGATCCCCGAAGTGGTGATGGGCATCAACGCTTTCGTCGTCGGCGCGCGCTCGGTCAACCCGGACTTCAAGATCAAGGTCGTATGGGCCAACACCTGGTTTGACCCGGGCAAGGAAGCCGATGCCGCCAAGGCGCTCGTCGACCAGGGCGTCGATATCCTGACCCAGCACACCGATACGACGGCGCCGATGCAGGTGGCCGCAGAACGCGGCATCAAGGCCTTTGGCCAGGCATCCGACATGATCGCTGCCGGCCCGAAGACCCAGCTGACCGCGATCGTCGACACCTGGGGCGCCTACTACATCAAGCGCACCGAGGCTTTCCTCGACGGCAAATGGGAAACAACGTCGAGCTGGGACGGCCTGAAGGACGGCATCCTGACTATGGCGCCCTACACCAACATGCCTGACGACGTGAAGAAGCTGGCCGAAGAAGCGGAAGCCAAGATCAAGTCGGGCGAGCTGAAGCCGTTCACCGGTCCGCTGAAGAAGCAGGATGGCAGCGAGTGGCTGGCCGCAGGCGCATCGTCGGATGACGGCACACTGCTCGGCATGAACTTCTACGTCGAAGGCGTCGACGACCAGCTGCCGAAGTAAGCACAACGGAAGAACGCAGAAAATGTTCAAACCCCGCCGTTACGGCGGGGTTTGTCGTTATCGATATATTGGGCCGAGGCTTGGTGGCGCATTATTGCGGCATGACCCAATCAGCCGAGATTGATGCAATCAACGGTCGTGCGGGCCGGTTTCAGCCATAGTGCAGCTTGGCTGCATTTCGTGTAATGCTTGAGGAATCGGTTGGCCATTCCTGGGCCTGCTCATCCTGTTCGTGGGGATGGGTGGACCGGCGAGATATGGCATTTTGAGGCGCTGCATTTGGCGCTGTCAGGCAAGGGAGTGCCTGGAGGAGGTGGGTTGAACAGGAGCTTGCTGGAGACTGTCCTTTCCGGGACGCGGAAGCGCACCAGTCATGCGCATGTGGTCGACCAGCTTGGCAAGGCGATCGTTTCAGGCGAGTTCCCGATCGGGTCGATCCTGCCCGGCGATCCGGAGCTTGCAGCGCGCTTTAAGGTGTCGCGCACGGTTCTTCGCGAAGCGATGAAGACGCTTGCCGCAAAGGGTCTGGTCGTGCCACGGGCTCGCATTGGCACGCGCGTCACGCCCAGAAATGATTGGAACCTCTTCGACAACGACATCCTGACCTGGCATTTTGAATGTGGTGTGGACGAGGAGTTCCTCTACCACCTCTCCGAAGTGCGTCTCGCCTTCGAGCCGCACGCTGCGGCTCTTGCTGCGCGCAACGCTTCTGAGGCCGAGATCAGCCGCATGATGCGCCTCGCGGTCGCCATGGGTGAGGCCGGCCATACTGCCGAGAGCCTCGCCTTTGCCGATCTGAAATTCCATCTGTCGATTGCGGAAGCTTCGGGCAACCCGTTCATGCGGACGGTCGGTGGGCTGATCGAGGCGGCGCTGGTCGGCATTTTCAAACTGAGTTCACCCGTCGAAGAAAAGGGCGGCGTCGACGAGGTCGCCCGCAATCACATCCGCATCGTCGAGGAAATCGGCAGGCGCGACGAAGCGGGCGCGCGCGCAGCGATGGAAAATGTCATCAAGATCGGGCGCGAGCGCGTGCGCGGCGCCCTCAGGTCGGGCGAAAACTGAGCCACCTTCGTCGGACGTGTCCGAGTTTCGGTCCGCTCTCGCCTCGCGAAATACGGGCGAAGCGCATTTGGTGACACGGATTTCGAGAACTGCGCTTGCTCGGATCGCCTGCTGGCCTTATCTGGTGAACGGTCGCTCTCGATTGGGCGACTTTTCGTCAACGGTGACTTGGAGACCATGTCCGAATTTTTTGTCATTTTCGTCCTGCTTTTGATCAACGCATTTTTTGCTCTTTCGGAAATGGCAATCGTCTCGGCAAGCAAGCCATTGCTTCGCCAGATGGCAAGACAGGGAAATCTCCGCGCCGAAGCGGCACTGAAGCTGGCGGAAGACCCCGGCAAGTTTCTTTCCACCGTTCAGGTTGGCATCACGCTGGTCGGCACGCTCGCCGGCGCCTATGGTGGCGCGACGATCGCGGCCAAGTTCGCCCCCTTCTTCGACAGCATCGCCTGGATCAGCCCCTACGGTCATCCGGTGGCGGTGGCGATCGTGGTAACGTTCATCACCTTCCTCTCCGTCGTTATCGGCGAGTTGATCCCCAAGCAGCTGGCGTTGAAGAACTCCGAGGGCTTCGCGATGTTCGTGGCGCGGCCGATGACGCTTCTTTCGCGCATCGTGGCGCCGGTCGTCTATCTCTTCGAGACCTCGGCCGCGTTGATGATGCGGCTGCTGGGCATACGTCCGGATGATCCGGACCATGTTACCGAAGAGGAAGTGCACGCGATCATGGCGGAAGGCGTCGAGAGCGGCGCGATCGAAAAGTCGGAGCACGAGATGCTTCGTCGCATCATCCGCCTCGGTGACCGCAACGTGAAATCGATCATGACGCATCGTACCGAAATGAGCTTCATCGATATCAACGACAGCCTGGAGACCATCGGCGAGAAGATCCGCCAATACGGCCACTCCCGTTATCCCGTGGTCGACGGGCCGAGCGGCGATGTGCTTGGCGCGGTTCTGGCGAAGGAAATCCTCAATGCCCCGACGTCCGTTCCGCTCGACGTTCGCAAGTATGTGCGCGAGATCCATACCTTGCCGGAAACCGCGTCCTGCCTGAAGGCGCTCGATGCTTTCAAGTCGTCGAGTATCAACATGGCGATGATCGTCGACGAATACGGCAGCACCGAAGGCATCATCACCATCGCCGATATTCTAGAGGCGATCGTCGGCGTGCTGCCGTCGAACTATGACGATCTCGAGCACGCACTGATCCGCCAGCGCGAGGATGGAACCTACCTGGTCGACGGACGCACGCCGATCGATGAGATCCACCTGACCATCGGTATCGAAGGCATCGATGCCGACGGAAATTTTGAAACGATCGCGGGCTTTCTCGTTCAGCAGTTGCGCAAGACGCCGGAAGAGGGCGACATCGCGATCGCCCACGGTTACCGTTTCGAGGTCATCGATATGGATTCCCGCCGCATCGACAAGATCCTCGTCAGCCGTTGCGAGAACACTGCCGCCTGAAACCTTGCTGGGGACGCGACGCTGCCTACAGGGCCGCGCGTCTTACTAGGCGCGCAAAGGTCGCTGTAGCACTTTGAATTGCGTCATGTTTTATCCTTAAATCGAATACGATTTAGGAAACATGCAGTAGGCGTCGCTGATCGCCCCCTCTGCCACCGTCGCAGCAGCAACGATGATCGTTCCGGAAAGCAAATAACCGTAGAAAAGCAAAAGGTCGGGCAATACCCGACCTTTCCCTCAAATCATCACGGCGCCTGCTAGTACATCCGTAGTCATCCGCCTTGAGCGATGATTGAATGATCCTGTTATTAATGGGTCTCCATGTCGGGCATATGACAATGGAACAGCAAATATTCTTTGTTTCTGCTGACGCCGGGTCCGGTCGACCAAAAGGGGTGCCTGTTTTATCCCGATGATTTCGCCGGAAGCTATCTGAGCCGGACGATTTCGCAGGGTGTACCGGCGGGCGCCTCTTCAGCGTTCGGCGCGCGAACGATCAGACAATCGGACTGCGCGAACACCTTCATCATCGACGAGTCCTGCCGCGGGAAGGGGTGGGCGACGAGCGAACCGTCCGCATCGCTCGAAAGCCGTGCACGCACATAATCCTGGCGCTTGTCGTTGGCAGGCAGCGGCGAGGCGAGGCAGGCCGTCGTCAGCCGATCTCTATCAGGTAGTCTCGCCAGTTTGCGGACCAGCGGCTCAAGGAACAAGAGTGCACAGACGAGGCTCGATACAGGATTGCCAGGCAGGCCGAGCACCGCCATGTCGCCGAGCTGTCCGACCATGAGTGGTTTTCCGGGCCGCATGGCGATCCGCCAGAAATCGAGCGTCATCCCGCTCGCAAGCAATGTCGACTGCACAAGGTCATGATCGCCGACCGAGGCGCCACCGAGCGTCACGAGCACATCGGCTCTCGCTGCCCTTGCACGCTCGACGGCCGCCGAGATCGCCTGGCGGTTGTCCGGGACGATGCCGAGGTCGAGGATGTCGGCACCGTTGTCACGCGCAATGGCAGCAACACCGAATGTGTTGGAGGCAATGATCTGGTCAGCACCGGGTATGCTTCCGGGTGTCAGCAGTTCATCGCCGGTTGCAAGGATCGCGACCGTCGGTTTCTTGAACACTGGCAGCACCGCATGGTTCATGCCGGCGGCGACCGTCAGGCGACCGGCATCCAGAACGTCTCCCGCGCGCAGCACCGTTTCGCCGGCTGCAAAATCCTGGCCGGAAAGTCTGATATGCCGCCCTTTGCCCGGCGCGAACGAGGTGCGGATCTTGTTGTCGGCAAGCCGTTCGGTGTCTTCTTGGATGATGACGGTATCGGCGCCCGCGGGAAGCGGGGCTCCGGTAAAGATGCGGACAGCCTGCCCGGACTTTACCTCGCCATCGAAGCCATGCCCGGCCGCGGACTGGCCGATGACCGTAAGTTCGGCACCGATGGCGTGGACATCCTCATGGCGAACCGCATAGCCATCCATCGCTGAATTGTCGAAGGCGGGATGGGTGACGCGTGCAGTTACATCTTGCGCCAGCACACGGTCGAGGCCTTCATGCAGGCTCACATGTTCGATTGCGTGGCGGGGTCTGGCGCTGCCGAGGATCCTGTTGAGCGCGTCTTCAACGGAAAGCAACGACATCGTCGGTCAGTCTCCCTGGCGCCGATAATCGCCGGAGCGTCCACCGGATTTGCTGACGAGCTGGATGCCGCCGATTTCCATTTCTCGATCCGCAGCCTTCGCCATGTCGTAGATCGTCAGGCAGGCGATGCTGACGGCCGTCAGCGCTTCCATCTCGACGCCGGTCTTGCCGGTCAGTTTGGCAAGCGCTTCGACCCGCAAGCCCGGCAATGCTGGATCGGGTGTGATGTCGACCGACACCTTGGTCAGCATCAACGGATGACAAAGGGGGATCAGATTCGACGTCTGCTTGGCGGCCATGATGCCGGCCAGCCGCGCCGTACCGATAACGTCGCCCTTCTTGGCATCGCCCTCCAGGATCAGCGCAAGTGTCTCCGGACGCATGCGGACATGACCCTCCGCAGTGGCGATGCGGACGGTTTCGGTCTTGGCGCCGACGTCGACCATGTTCGCTTCGCCGCTGTTGTCGAGATGCGTGAGTGTGGTCTTGCCCATCACTCGGCCGCCAGCACGCTTTCGGAGCCGGTGAGGAGCACACGTGTTGCCGTCTCGACATCGCTCTTGCGCATCAGGCTCTCGCCGACCAGGAAAGTGGTGATGCCGCTCCTTTCCAGACGCTGGCAATCGTCATGGGTAAAGATACCGCTCTCGCCGACGAGCAGCCGATCAGACGGAACCATCGACGCCAGTTGCTCGGATACGGCGAGATCGACGTCGAATGTTCTCAGGTTGCGATTGTTGATGCCAACAAGTGGCGAGGCAAGCTTGAGCGCCCGCTCCATCTCTTCAGCGTCATGCACTTCGATCAGTACATCCATTCCGAGAGAAAAGGCAGAATCTTCCAGACGCCGGGCATCGTCGTCGCTGAGCGATGCCATGATCAGCAGGATGCAGTCTGCACCCCAGGCGCGGGCCTCGAACACCTGGTAGGTGTCGAACATGAAGTCCTTGCGCAAAGCCGGAAGCACGCAGGCTGCGCGGGCCGCCTCAAGAAACGCCGGCGCGCCCTGGAAGCTCGGTCCATCCGTCAGCACGGAAAGACAGGCCGCACCGCCGGCCTCGTAGGCCTTGGCCAGCGCCGGTGGATCGAAGTCGGGTCGAATCAGGCCTTTCGACGGGCTCGCCTTCTTGATCTCGGCGATCAGGCCGAAGCGGCCTTGCTGTTGGCGCGCTGCCAACGCCGCATGGAAACCGCGCGGAGCGGATTGATCGGCGATGCGAGCCTTCAGCTCATCGATTGACGTTTGCGATTTGGCCGCAGCGATCTCGTCGCGCTTGTAGGCTTCGATCTTGCGCAGGATATCGGTCATGGCGCGGTTCCTTGTCTCAAGCAGCGTTGTCTCAGGCAGCGTTCGAAACGCTGATCAGGCGCTGCAGTGCCGCCTTGGCGCCACCGCTGGAAAGCGACTGGCGGGCGAGCGTCATGCCCTGACCAAGATCTGCGGCCTTGCCGGCAATCATCAGCGATGCAGCCGCATTGGCAAGCGAAATGTCCCGGTAGGCGTTTTCTGCACCGTCGAGGACGGCCAAGAGCGCAACGGCATTGTGTGCGCCATCGCCGCCCTTCAGGGCGTCGAGGGTGACCGTTGGCAGGCCGAAATCTTCAGGCGTCAAGGTGAAAGCGGTGATCTTGCCGTTATCGAGAGCGGCGACCTGCGTCGTGCCGGTCGTCGTGATCTCGTCGAGGCCTTCGCCATGCACGACCCAGACATTCTCGGAGCCGAGGTCGCGCAATACTTCCGCCAGCGGCTGGACCCACTGCGGTGCGTAGACGCCGACAAGTTGCCGCTTGACGCCGGCAGGATTGGATAGCGGGCCGAGCAGGTTGAAGATCGTGCGTGTGCCGAGCTCGACACGCGTCGGGCCGACGTGGCGCATGGCGGAATGGTGCTGCTGGGCGAACATGAAGCCGACACCGGCTTCCCTGATGCAGCGTGAAATCGCCTCGGGGCCGATATCGAGCTTGACGCCGAGGCAGGACAGGGCATCGGCCGTGCCGGACTTGGAGCTCAGCGCACGGTTGCCATGCTTGGCGACCGGGACACCCGCGCCCGCAACGATCAGCGAGGCGAGTGTCGAGATATTGTAGGTACCGGCGCCATCACCGCCGGTCCCGACGATGTCGACAGCATCGGCCGGCGCGTCGACGGGGAGCATGCGGCCGCGCATGGCGGCAACGGCGCCGACGATCTCGTCGACAGTTTCGCCACGGACGCGCAGGGCCATCAGGAAGCCGCCGATCTGCGATGGCGTGGCCGCACCCGACATGATGATCTCGAAAGCCGCTCGTGCGTCTTCGCGGTTGAGAGCCTCGCCGGCGGCGACTTTGGCGACGAACGGTTTCAGATCACTCATCGGTTGCTTTCCTTGCCGCTTATCTCTGTGCCAAAGCCGTTTCGGCAAGCGTCTGATTGATCGAAACACCGTAGGCCGACTGCAGGGTCGATACCATTTGGTCGAGAATGTCGTCGCCGCTGGCACGGGCCATGGCCTGGATCTGACGGCTGTCGTCTTCCAGGGCATCGGTCGGGCCGTTGTTCTCGATCGAGGTGACCCGCAGCAGGATCTGACCATCGCCACCGATACCGGCGGCATTGGCGACGTGGCCGTCCGGGCCGCTGAAGGCAGCAGCGACGGCGGCCGGGCTCAGCGCCGCATCAGACGTCGACCGGGTCAATCCCGTCTTTGTTTCGACGGCAAGGCCAAGCTCGGTTGCGATATCGGCGAGCGTCGCGCCTTTTTCGATCCGCTGCTTCAGTTCGGTCGCCTTGGTGGCGAGAGCCGTGCGCTGCTGTTCTGCAGTCCAGTCTGCGGCGACTTCGTCACGTGCTTCGTCGAGCGTGCGGTCGCGAGCCGGAACCACTTCGTCGAGGTCGAACCAGACGTAGCCGTCGCGGCCGATGTTAACAGGCAGGGTTTCTCCGCCTACTTCAGCCTTGAAGGCGTCCGGCAGCAGAGCCTTCGGCTCCGGCAGGCCGGCGACTTCATCGCCATTCATGTCCTTGCCGGTCGCATCGATGCCGTCGACGGTCGCGACCTTCAGCTTGAGCAGTTCGGCGATGTCCTTGAGCGAAGCACCGGTCGCGCGCTCGTCCTCGATCTTGTCATGAAGGCCGATGATCTCGTTCTGCGCGTTGGAGAGGGCAATCTCCTTGCGGAGTTCTTCCTTGACCTCGTCGAAGCTGCGAACCGTCTCCGGGCGGATGTTCGTCACGCGCAGGATCACCGGTCCGAAGGCACCATCGATAACGGGCGACGTGCCGCCATCGGCAGCAATCGCAAACGCGGCTTCGCCGATCTTTGCGTCCGGAGCGCTTGCGGTGGTGAAGTCACCCAGCAGAACGTCGGCAGACGTCTTGCCTTCGGCTTTCACGATGTCGTCGTAGGACGTGCCGGCTGCGAGCTTGGCTGCCGCGGCGTCTGCCGCCTCACGCGAGGAGAAGGCGAGCTGTTCGATCGTGCGCGTCGCCTCGGTGCGGAAGCTGTCCTTGCGCTTGTCGTAGTCGGCACGAACGTCCGCATCGACCACCGCCGTCGCATCGGCAAGATCCTCGGGTGCAAGCTTCAGGTAGGTGATCTTGCGGTATTCCGGCGCGCGGTAGTTTGCCTTGCGGCTGTCGTACCAGGGGGCGAGAACGTCGTCGCCCGGTGCCTTTACCGGATCGATGTTGGCGTTCGACAGCAGGACGTAGTCGATCGAGCGCTTTTCGTGGCGATAGGAGCCGATCGCGTCGCTCAGCACCTTTGGCGCGATATAACCGTCAGACAGGGCATCGACGATCTGCGAGCGCACGGCGACCTGGCTGCGGTTGTTGATGTAATCCTGTTCGCGAAGGCCGGCATTGCGCAGCACGCTCGAGAACGTCAGGCGGTCGAACTGACCGTTGACGCTGTGGAAAGCCGGGTCTTCGGCGATGAGCTTGGCCAGCCGGTCTTCCGAAAGGCCAAGGTTCATATCGCCGGCTAGCTGATCGAGGGCAGCACCCGCGACGAGCTGGGAATAAACCTGCTGCTCGATGCCGAATGCCTTGGCCTGCTGCGGCGTCAGGCGCGTGCCGAGCTGGCGGGAAACGAGCGCAAGTTGGCGCTCGTAGGCGAGCCGGAAGTCCGGAGCCTTGACCTTGACGTCACCGACGACGACCACGGCATCCGACTGGTTCGCGATCATCGATGTCGATGCGCCCCACACCATGAAAGACAGCACGAGAATGACGAGCAGGCCTTTGACGACCCAGGTCTGGGCGGCTTTTCTCAGGAATTCGAGCATGGGGCAGAAACCTCGTTGCAGTGCGGTGGCTGTGAGCCAAACGAGTTCGTTCCTTAAAACAAACGAAACAGGAAATGAAGGGCGCAATGCCGCAAATTGCGCGCCAGCCGAAGATCGCGGGCAATCATGTGATTCGCAGGGACTTCGGGCCGCTGACGAATTTGAGAGCCGAGATCGCTGTCTGCGACGTCGATGGCCATCGACGGGAAGACGTTGCTGACAAAACGGATGTCGGATTTATTAGCCGGCAACAGAAATTTGACCGAAAAAACGACGAATTTGCCGGTGTTGGATTGAGATCGAAAACACTTAGGAACTATGGTTGCGCGTATCGGGGCGAGGCGATTCATGCGGCCCTGCGGAAAGACATGCCATGCAATCGACAATCGTGATGGTCAACCTGTTCGGAGCGGTAGCACTGCTGCTGTTCGGCCTTTCCCTGGTCAAGGAAGGGGTCACGCGCGCCTTCGGGGCGAAGCTGCGGGCTGGCCTCGCACAGGGAACGAGCGGCCCGACCCGATCGTTCCTGACCGGTCTCGTCGCCACGATTGCTCTGCAAAGCTCGACTGCGACGGCATTGATGACCTCATCCTTCGTGGAAAAGGGGCTCATTCGCTCGCGCATGGCGCAGATCGTGTTGCTTGGCGCCAATGTCGGCACGGCGATCACCGCCTGGATCGTCGCCACCGGCATCGAATGGCTGTCGCCGATGATCATTCTGGTGGGCGTCGTGCTGCATCGCGTCAGCCGCTCGAACGCCCGGCAGGGTCTTGGTGCGGCCTTTGTCGGGATTGGCCTGATGTTGCTGTCGCTGCATCTGCTTGGCCTGGCGACCGAGCCGATGCGCGAATCCGAGGCGCTGGCCGCGTTTCTCGGCATGCTCGATAGCGCCTGGCCTGTGGCATTGATCATCTCCGCGGGCCTTGCCTTCGCCTCGTCCTCCAGCCTTGCCGTGGTGATGCTGGTGCTTTCCCTTTCTACGGCCGGCATTCTCTCCGTCGGCTTGACGGTTGCGCTGGTGCTCGGCGCCAATCTTGGCGGGGCGATCCCGCCTGTCATGGCGACGCTGTCTTCGGCGCCGTCAGCACGACGGGTCACGCTCGGCAATCTCGTGGTCCGCGCCATCGGATGTCTGATCGCGCTGCCTCTGACCGGTGTCAGCGTCGAGCTCTTGCAAAGCCTGCCTTTGCCGAAGCAGAACCTGCCGGTGGACATCCACCTGGCATTCAATCTAGCCGTGGCGATCCTTGCCTGGCCGTTTGCCGGCCTGCTGTCGCGGCTGATGATCCGCTTCATCCCCGATAACGAAACGGACGAAACCGGGCCGCGCTACCTCGACGAGAACGTGCTCCATACGCCGGTCATGGCGCTTTCAGGCGCGACGCGTGAAGTGCTGCGGGTCGGCGACCTGATCGAGATGATGCTGATCCGCGCCCAGACCGCCTTCAACAACAACGATCTGTCCGAGATCCGCGATGTCGGCAAGTTCGAAAAGCAGGTCGATCTGCTGCAGCAGGAAGTGAAGATTTTCCTATCGCGCCTGGGGCGCGATGGCCTGAGCCCGGAAGATGGCCGCCGCTCGATCGTTATCATCGACTACGCCATCAACCTCGAGCATATGGGCGATATCATCGAGAAGGGGCTCTGTGAGCAAATCGGCAAGAAGGTCAACAACGGCCTGAAATTCTCCGAGGACGGCTATCAGGAGCTGAAGAGCCTCTTCAACCTGACGATCGACAATCTCAGGGTTGCTCAGACCATTTTCGTCACCCGCAACGCCGATCTCGCCCGGCAATTGATCGAGGTAAAGGTCAATGTCCGCCACATGGAGAAGCGGTCGGCCGAACGGCATATCGAGCGGCTGCGGGACGGACTGCTGGAAAGTCTTCAGACCAGCTCGCTGCATCTCGACATGCTGCGTGATTTGAAGCGCATCAACGCCCATATAGCCTCGGTCGCCTATCCCATCCTGGAGGAAAGCGGGCTTCTGACCGAGAGCAGACTGAGGCCGCAGGCGTGATCGTTATGAACCGGCGGCCGTTTCGCCGGGGCGCAGGCCGTTGCGGACGAATGCGTCGTAGCATGGCGTCAGCGTGATGCGCGTGTGGCCAGCCTCGAGGCTCGGCAGGTAGAGCGACAGCAGCGTCCTGTTGACGTTTGTGCTCGGGCAGGTCGGCACGAGTGCGATGTCCACGGCAGCGACTGCCGCGCGCACCTCCAAGTCCGGTGGCGGGATTGCGCGGAACGGATCTGCGCCGATGGCGACGCGTTTCGGCGCGTGGCGATCCATCAGCCACGGAAACGGATTGGCGAAATCGATATTGAGGATCGTGTCGAAGCGAACGCCATTGGCGTGCTCATAGGTACGCAATGCATCGATGGCATCATCGACATTCGTCAGCCAGCCGGTCTGGAAGTCGAAATCGCTGTAAAGCAGGAATGACGGCAATTCGCCCATGTCGGCCAGTGCCTCAAAGGCGCCTGGCTCGGCAAGATAGGTGTCTCGCATCCGTTCGGCCCGCAGCGAGAGGATCGGGCGGACATTGACAGCCCCCATGGTTTTCAGATTGCGGCTCTCGATCCGGATATTGTTGACGGCGCCGATCCACGCGCGCGCGCTCTTCTGGACGACAGTTGTCATAGGTGGCAGCGCCGCCGCGATGGCGAGGATAAAAACCGCAATGGTCTGCCGCCTGGATGAGCCATTCGCGACACAATCGAGTGTGATCTTGAGAAGCAGCGGGTAGAGGAAGATGAAGGCCTGGCTGCCGGTGTTCTGGCTCTCAAACAGGATGCCGGCAACGACAAAGGCACCGAGCCACAAGAAATTCTGATCGAAGACTTTGCGAATGGCAGCGATCGAAGGCCGTCGGCAAGCGTCCCGCATTGACATGGAATAGGCCGGCAACGCGGAAAAGAAGAGGGCGAGGCAGAGAATGCCTGCGGGCAGAAGCAGTCCGGCGTTGAGCGATGCAGCCTGAAGCAGGCGCGCCAACAGGATCCCGTCATTGACGTCGACCAAAGCCAGAATGTCGGCGACATAGGCCGATACCGCGCCGAGCGACAGTTCGATAGCGGCAAGAATGCCGAAGAAGATCAGGGCCGCGGTGACCGCCGAGCGCAGGCCGAGCCGTCCGGCCGCGAATGCCATCAAGCACAGGATGACACCGGCGATTGCGCCGGTGATCTTCACGAAAAAAAGTGCGATCATCGCTCCCGCGGCAACAACAGCGAGGGTACGTGGATTGCGGACATAGATCAGCGCCGCTGCGAGCACGTAAAGCAGTTGGCAGACCTGACGGTTGTAGATGCCGAAGCCGTCGGATCCCGGATAGGGGTAGAAGTCGCCGGTGTTGAACGGGAGAATGGAAAAGAGAAGGAACGGCAACAGGATGGTGTAGGCCAGCGCGCGCGAACGCTTTTGGATGTCGAGCACCACCAGGCCGATCAATGGCCCGGTGACGATGAGAAGGCACCAGCTGGCCAGCAGCAAGGGATGGCCGTTCGGGAAAACCGACAGCAAGATTGCAAAGAGATAGTAGCCGAGCGCCCCGACCGGTGCGAAGAAGTCGACCGAGGGGATCTGCGCGTCAGCAAGGCGATTGGCGGCGTCGAGATAAAGATAATGATCCCAGAACATCGGGCCGATCGGCTGCGGGATCGTGACCGTGAGAAGCAGCGACAGGAGGATGAGCGCCAGAACGAGCGCTGCAAGCGGCGACCGGATTGCAGCCCGAGCAATGTTGAACGGCTTTGCCGCTGCGTCGAGATCGGTGCTGGCATGCATTACTGCTTCTCTCCCCGGGGGAGCGAGGCACGCGCATGGGTTGCCGAGGCAGGCTCCGCTTCTCCTTATGCCATCATCGGGTTTTAAGCGGGTTAACGTGACGTGATTGTGTGAATTATGCTTCCCGCAATATGTTGCTGATAGGAAGGGGCCGAATCGGGCGACCGGATCTGGTTCTCAAGAAAAAGACCAAGGAGATCATTGGATGGAACGGAGTTGCCTGGCGATTGTTCTGGCTGCGGGTGAAAGCACGCGGATGAAATCGTCGATGTCGAAGGTGCTGCATCCGGTGGCCGGCCGGCCGATGATCGCCCATGTGGTTGCCGCCCTGTCGAGTGCATCGATCTCCGACGTCGCTCTCGTCGTCGGGCGCGACGCCGAAACTGTTTCAGGTGCTGCCGGCATCGACGGCGTATCGATCGCTTCGTTCCTGCAAAAGGAGCGGCTCGGAACGGGACATGCGGTTTTGGCGGCGCGCGAGGCGATATCAAAGGGGTTTGATGACATCCTGGTGGTTTTTGGCGATACGCCGCTGATCACGCCTGAGCCTCTCAAGGCGGCGCGCGACGGCCTGGCCGCCGGCAACGATGTGGTGGTCATCGGCTTTGAGGCCGCCGATCCTTCGGGCTATGGCCGGCTGATCGTCGAGGACGGCGCGCTGATCGCGATCCGCGAGCACAAGGACGCAACCGAAGAAGAACGCCGCATCACCTATTGCAATGGCGGCCTGATGGCGATCGATGGGCACAAGGCGCTCGATCTGCTCGATCGTATTGGCAATGCCAACGTCAAGGGCGAGTACTACCTGACCGACCTCGTCGAGATCGTGCGGGCGATCGGCGGCCGCGCCATCGCCGTCGAGGCGCCAGAGGAAGAGCTGACCGGCTGCAACACCCGGGCGGAACTCGCCTATATCGAGCGGCTCTGGCAGCAGCGCCGCCGGCATGAGCTGATGCTGTCCGGTGTGTCGATGATCGCGCCGGAGACCGTTTTCCTCGCCTGGGACACGGAACTGCAGCAGGACGTGCTGATCGAGCCGAATGTCGTGTTTGGCCCGGGCGTTCGCGTCGAGAGCGGCGCCATCATCCATGCGTTCTCGCATATCGAGGGAGCGACGGTGCGCGCCGGCGCAACGGTCGGACCCTATGCACGTCTGCGCCCCGGGGCTGATCTCGGCGAAAAGTCGAAGGTCGGCAATTTCTGCGAGGTCAAGAAGGCGGAAATCGGCGCCGGCGCCAAGGTCAACCATCTGACCTATATCGGCGATGCCTTCGTCGGGGCCGGGTCCAACATCGGTGCAGGCACGATCACCTGCAATTATGATGGCGTGAACAAGCACGAGACCCGCATCGGCGAGAATGCCTTCGTCGGCTCGAATTCCTCGCTGGTTGCACCGGTGACGATCGGTGACGGAGCGCTGGTTGCTTCCGGCAGTGTCATCACCGAGGATGTGCCGGCCGATGCCGTGGCCTTCGGCCGCGCACGACAGGAGATCAAGCCGGGCAGGGCGCGTATCCTGCGCGAACGCTACGAGGCACAGAAGGCCGCGAAAAAGGCGGCCAAGGCAGCCGAGTAGGTTCGCGTTAAATACTGAAACCGAAAGTGAAATCGGGGGCGGATTGCCTCGTCCGGCAAATGCGTTACCAAGGCAACGCGCCGGGCGGGACTTCCGCGCTGTCGATTGGGGCGTCGAAACGGCGCGGGACGAATTTGGAGACGACTATGTGCGGAATTGTTGGCATCGTTGGAAACCAGCCGGTCTCGGAGCGACTTGTCGATGCGTTGAAGCGCCTGGAGTACCGTGGCTACGATTCGGCCGGCGTTGCGACCATCAATGCCGGTACGCTTGAGCGCCGCCGGGCGGAAGGCAAGCTGGTCAATCTGGAGGCCCGGCTGCGCGAGGAGCCGCTGGCCGGCATGATCGGCATCGCCCACACCCGCTGGGCGA
>NZ_PVZR01000033.1:0-72306 GCF_003024455.1 Ensifer sp. NM-2 | reverse complement strand
GGGGCGGGGCCGGGGGGGCGGGAGGCGCGATAACGATCACCAACTACGGGGCGCTGACCGTAGAATCGCTCAACTCGAATACGGCCAGAGGTATGACCGGCATCTTTGCCGTGAGCAAGGGCGGCAGCGGCGGCGAACAGAATAGCGGTGCGGCGGGCGACCAAGTGGGTGGCAACGGCGGCAGCGGCGGTACCATCAAAATCTCCAACACCGGACAGGTGAATCTCGGCAGTGGGACAAACCCGCTGAGCGGACTGGACTATGTCTGGGGCCTTGCCGCCGAGTCCACCGGCCAGGCAGGCGGCCACGATAACGGTGCGGGCGGCGCGGGCGGCTTCATCGATATCGAAATCGGTTCCTCCGGCAATACATCCGCCGGCGCGATCGGCATCTACGCGAACGACGCCGACAGCGTGCGCGGCATCTATGCGCTGAGCCAGGGCAGCAACGGCACAGCTTCGCAAGACAGCTCCGATGAAGGCGGCACCGGGGGCGGCGGCTCGGTCATAAATGTCGACACGTATGCCGACATGAAAATCGTCGCGACCGGCAAGGTGAATGACCTGTCAGGTGGCGTCGTTGCCGTTACCCAGGGTGGCGAAGGCGGCGACGGCTGGAGCTCAAACGTCGCGGGCGCCGGTGGCGAGGGCGGCAGGCCAGAAAGTGGAATAGCGGCGACGACCGTGACGGTCCATTCAGGCACCATTTCGACCCAAGGCGACTATCTTGGTGGCGTGATCGCATTGAGCCAGGGTGGCCGCGGTGGCGACGGCCAGGCCGGCGAGAAGGACAGCTCCGGCGGCCGCGGCGGAAGCGGTGGGCAAATCCAGTTGAACCTGTCCGGCGGTAGCGTTGAGACGCAGGGCAGCTACGCCTATGGCTTGCTGGGCCAGAGCATTGGCGGCCAAGGTGGCAATGGCGGCGACGACACCGCCGTTGTCGGCACGAGCGGCGGGGGCGGCTATGGCGGCAATGCCGGCAGCGTAGGCGTCTTTTCGAGCGGGGCTTCGAAGATCACGACGACTGGAGATTACTCGGCCGCCATTACTCTGCATTCCATCGGCGGCGGTGGCGGCACCGGCGGCAACTTCACCGACGTGCTCGGGGGTGGCGCGGGCAATGGCGGCAATGGTGGCAGTGGAAACACGGCTATCGTCAACAACAACGCGGCGATCGCCACCTCGGGCGGGCATTCCTATGGCATCCTGGTGCAGTCGATCGGCGGCAGCGGCGGCACTGGCGGCATCGCCGACGGGCTGACGCTCGAGCTGGGTGGCAATGGGGGCGACGGCGGGCAGGCCGAAACGGCCAGTGTCCAGAATTCCGGCGCGATCACCACCTCCGGCTATTCGGCGCACGGCATCATTGCGCAGTCGATCAGCGGCGGCGGCGGCGCCGCCGGTATGGCGGGCGGCATCCTGTCGATCGGCGGTTCCGGCGGTAGCGGCAACTATGCCAGCACTGCCGAGGTCCAGAGCTCGGGCGCCATCAGTACGGCCGGCGACGCAGCGATCGGCATCATGGCACAGTCGATCGGCGGCGGCGGTGGTTCGGGCGGCGGTGCGAAGGGCATCGCGACCGTCGGAGGTTCGGGCGGGGCTGGCGGCTCCGGCAGCCATGCAAACGTATTGCTGACTGGCGGTTCGGTCACCACGCAGGGTGAGATGTCGCATGCGATCATGGCGCAATCGGTCGGCGGCGGCGGCGGCAATGGCGGCAATGTGATCGACCTGTCAGTGGGTGTTCCGGCACTAGGTGTCGGCGGCACCGCCTCGGGGGGTGGTAGCGGCGGATGGGTCTGCGTCACCAATGAAAATTCCGGCGGCGATTGTTCTACAGGCTCTGGAACGCAGGCAGTTGCCATCGCGACAGAAGGCTCCGGTGCGCTCGGCATACTCGCGCAGTCGATCGGCGGCGGCGGCGGTAATGGAGGCAACGCCACGGGCGGCGATGCCGGGCTCGGCAGCTTCCAGATCGGCGGCGGCGGCGGTGGCGGCGGCTACGCAAACACCGTGACCGTCGGCTTCCAGGGACTGAACCTGACGACCCAGGGCTCGCACGCGGCGGGCATCGTGGCGCAGTCGATCGGCGGCGGCGGCGGTACGGGCGGTTCCGCCAGTTCCTATTCCGCAGGTATCGGCTTCACGGCGTCGGTGGCTGTCGGCGGCACCGGTGGTTCCGGCGGCGCCGGCGGCGAGGTCTCTATTGACCTGACCGACAGCATTATCAAGACCGGGCAGGGCGGCGGCGGTGTGACCGACGCGATCGGCGTGCTCGCTCAGTCGATTGGCGGCGGTGGCGGCAGCGGCGGCTCCTCGGTTGCCGACGCGCTCACCGTGGCGGTGCCGACCGGCGAAGACGTCTCCCTGGCGATGAGCGTCTCCACGGCCGTCGGCGGCAGCGGCGGATCGGGCGGGACTGCTGAGGAAGTGTCGCTGACGCTGGACGGCAGCTCCGCGGTCTCCACGAAAGGTGCTTCGTCGCATGGCCTTGTGGCGCAATCGATCGGCGGCGGCGGCGGCAATGGCGGCAGTGCGTCGTCGATGGCCGCGACCGTCGGCACGGTGGACACCGTCAGCGCCGACATCGGTGTCTCGGTCGGCGGCTCCGGCGGCAGCGGCGGCAATGGCGGTATCGTCAAGGTCGATCTCAACGACAGCGCCTCCGTGACGACGGCCGGCGATTATGCCAATGCGATCGTGGTGCAGTCGATCGGCGGCGGCGGCGGCAATGGGGGCGTCGGCAGCGTCAACAGCAAGCAGATCGGTAGCGGCTTCAACCTGGCGGCAAATGTAGGGGTCGGCGGCTCCGGCAGCGGCGGCGCCAGCGGCGGAAACACGACCGTGGACCTCGAGAGCGGCACCAGCTTGCAGACCGGCGGGTCCGGTGCTCGCGGTGTGCTCATCCAGTCGATCGGTGGCGGCGGCGGTACTTCGCAAGGTGTTAGCGTCGGGCTGTCGGCCAGCGCCGACCTGCCCGGCGGCGAGGAAGCCGAAGATTCCGAAGGGGGTAGCGGTGCTTTCTCCGCATCTGTCGGCGTTTCCGTTGGCCGGACTGGCGGCAGTGGCGGGACGGCGGGCACGGCCACCGTCACCACCACGGGTAAAATCAATACCTCTGGCGCAGATGCGGACGGGGTGCTCGCGCAGTCGATCGGCGGTGGCGGCGGGCTAGGAGGCTCGGTGGGGCAGGCTACTTCTGACGATTCCGAGCCGCTCGACGACGCGGGTGACAGCGAATGCGCCAGCGAAGGCGGCAATGGACATGGCTACTGCTTCAACGTCAGTGTGGGCGCTACCATTGACGACGGTGGAAGTGGCGGCACGGCCGCCAATGGCAACACAGTCACGCTGACGCATGGCGGCCACATTGCCACCACGGGCGACTGGGCAGACGGCATCGTCGCCCAATCGATCGGCGGCGGTGGCGGTGCCGGTGGCACATCCACCGCATCCGGCAGCCAGGCGACGGCCAACATCACCGTGGGTGTTGGCGGGAGCGGCGGTGCGGGCGGTAATGGCGGCTCGGTCGACATCACCTTCGACAGCGACCACGGCACCGCCGGCATCAGTACCGCTGGATATAGCGCCTACGGTGTGCTGCTGCAGTCGATCGGCGGCGGCGGCGGCCAGGGCGGCGATGGGTCCGACAAGGCGGCAGGCAAGATCACCGTTGGCGGCGGTTTCGGCGGCAGCGGCGGCGCCGGCGGCAGCGGGGGCAAAATTACGGTCGGTGCGGGAAGCTGGCTCGCCCTCCAGACCAACGGCGACGATTCGATAGGCCTCCTGGCCCAATCGATTGGCGGCGGCGGTGGTGTCGGCGGCGCCGGAAGCACCAAGGCGGCCGAAGAGGATAACAGCCATGCGATCGATCTTGTTGTGGGCGGCAGCGGTGGCGTCGGTGGCAGCGGCGGCGAAATCGACCTGAACTATGGCGGCGGCGTAGACACCTATGGCGATCGGGCCCATGGCATTGTCGCGCAGTCGATCGGCGGCGGTGGCGGCATCGGCGGCGCCGGCGAGGCCGACAGCATCGGCTCGCTCGTGGTCGGTGGCTCGGGCGGTGGAACAATAAACGGCGGCGCCGTCACGGTCGATCTGACCAACGACAGCACGATTCATACGCGAGGTCTGGCCGCCCATGGCCTCGTGGCCCAGTCGATCGGCGGCGGTGGTGGTATTGGAGGCACCGCCTCGGGTGCCCCGCTCTCCTCCAAGGGCAACAGTCCCGGCAGCACCGGTGACGGCGACGATGTCTCCGTGTCTGTTGACGGCAACATTACCACGTCGGGCGACTACGCCTACGGCATCCTGGCCCAGTCGATCGGCGGCGGCGGCGGTTTCGGTGGCAACGCGACTAGTGCTTTCATCGGCTCCAACGGCAATCTCTCGTCGGCCGGCAAAAGCGGCGATGTGACGGTCACCCTCGATGCTGGCAGGGCTATCCAGGCGACCGGCAAAGACTCGATCGGCATATTCGCGCAGAGCGATGCAGGGACGGACAACAACGGCAAGATCAATGTGACCGTCAATGGTTCCGTCACCGGCGGCTCCGACAACGGCGCCGGCGTCTGGGTTTCGGCCGGGAAATACAACATGGTGACCGTCAATTCCGGAGGCAGCGTCTCTGCTGCTTCAGGCCTTGCCGTTAACTATACCGTCGGCAGAAGCTCGCCCGCCGGCAGCACCCTGACCGTGCTTAACTCCGGCACGATCAGCGGCAGCGTGAGAGGGGATCTCGTCGACAGCAAAGTCGTCTCCAACGACGACGACAACGTGCCGATGGCCCGTTTCGGCAGCGGCATGGCCGTCTCCGTGATCAATGAGGCCGGTGGCCTGCTGACGGATGCGGAGATTTATGAGGCTGACGTGATGAATCATGGCAGGCTGATGATCGGTCATTCCGGCGGCATCGACGCCACCAGAATCACTGGCGACCTCACGCAGGACGCGGGTGGCATACTGGAGCTCACCGCCGACTTCGCTGGCTCGCGCATGGATCGGTTGACCATCGACGGTGACGCTACGCTGGACGGCAAGTTCGCGGTGAACGCCATCAGCGTCCTGCCCGACATCAGTCTGCCGTTCCTCACCGTCGGAGGCACCCTCGACCATTCGCTGAGTGCCCAGTCGGCAATCTTCGACTATGCCATCACCCAGGCAGGAAACGAGCTGTCGGTTTCGGCGGAGTCGGCCCACTTCGCCGAGCCCGGCGTCGCGCTAAACGACGGCCAGGACAGCGTCGCAGGTCACCTGCAGGAAATCTGGGATGCCGGCGGTGGCTCCTATGGCACGCTGTTCGGCACGCTCGGCTCTCTCGCCGACGGCGATGCGGGCAGCTATGGAGCAGCTCTGTCGGACATGTCGCCCGGTGTCTCCGGTGCGGCTGCGGCCGGGAGCATCGCCATGACGCAGCAGCACCTCGACCTGTTGCTGAGCTGCCCCATGTTTGCCGCGGGCACCTCGTTCCTGACGGAGACGGAGTGTGGTTGGGCTCAGGCCGGCGCACAGACGCTCGACCAGAAGACCAGTGCCAGCGTGTCGGGCTTCGATACCACGACCTATGCCCTGCAAGCCGGCGCCCAGGTCGAGGTGTCGCCGAACTGGTTCGTCGGCTTGGCTGGCGGCTATGACCGCAGTTCCATCAGCGGCGACGACGGCCGGGTCAACGCCAACGGCGACATCCTCTACGGCGGCGTTTCCCTGAAGCACCAGAGCGGCCCCTGGTTACTGTCGGGTGCCGTTGCCGGCAGCTACGGTTGGTACGACAATACGCGCACGATCCAGATTCCTGATTTCGCCAGCCAGGCCGAAGGCGACCCAGAGGTTTACAATGTCAGCACCCGCGTGCGCGCAGCCTATACCTTCGCGCAGGATCCTTACTATGTGCGGCCTCTGGTGGACTTTGACCTGATTTATTCGCATGCCAATGGCTATCGCGAGTCGGGAGCCGGCGCCCTCGACCTCCTGGTCGATGATGTCGGCCAATGGAGCCTCCACGCCACTCCGGCCATTGAACTCGGTACGCGTGTTGACGTTAACGAGACAACGGTCATGCGGGCATTCGCGGCCGCCGGAGTGAGCTTCAGCAGCGCCGATAGCTGGGATACGTCTGCACGGCTGGCCAACGCGCCCGCCGGGATAGGCACGTTCGGCAGTGAGGTGCCGCTGGCCGCCGTGGTGGGGCGGCTGACCGCTGGCGTTGATCTGGCGAGCGACAACGGCTTCAGTTTGCGCTTGAACTACCAAGGCTCGTTTTCCGACACCTACACGAGCCACGGCGGCGCGTTGCGCCTCAGTTATAAGTTCTGAGAGGAGACAGGGGGCCTTGAGACAGTGCTTATCACCGAGGTTCCGGTCGAACCGGACAATCTTCGCTACCGTCTGCCTGCTGGTCCTGGCCATTGGTCAAACGTTCGCACAAGAGCACGCCACGCTCCCGGGCGGTGCGTCCTCTCTGCAGGAAACCTACGCGGACTGGATGGTTAGCTGCGTCCAGAGGAAGAACAGGCATTGTCTTCTCATGCAGCAACAGACACAGCAGAACGGACAGCGGCTTTTGGCCATCGAGATGGCAGCCGGTGGCGATGGGAAGACTGCGACGGGTACACTTGTTCTGCCCTTCGGGCTCGCACTTGATGCCGGCGTATCGCTTCAGGTCGATGAGAAGTCTTCGGAGGCACCTGTGCGTTTTAGCACCTGCGTCCCCGCCGGATGCGTTGTGCCGCTTAGCTTCGACGGCGCAGCCCTTGCCGAGCTGCGGACTGGAGCGGTGCTCAAGATGATGGCCAAGGCTGCCAAGACCAACGAACCTATCTCGTTGTCGGCTTCCCTGAAAGGCTTTTCCGCTGCCTTCGATCGGGTGACAGCCCTGATGATGAAATGACACCTGGGTGCGTCGTCGGCGCGAACCGTCTTGCTCCATCTTGTTACAGCTTGCTTCCAATCGTCCGGCGGATAATGATGTGCACGTTGAACAAATTCATTACCAAAACCATCAAATGGTTTCTCATTGTTTTCGGTTTGGCGACCTGTGGGACACTGCCGTTCGCGCTCGACATCAAACTCATCACACCGATGCTCGGTGGACTTGTCGATTTCACCCCTTCCAGCGTACCGGCTCTGCGACACTGGGGCATCATGATCTTCGGAATTGGCGCACTGATGGTGGTCGCGGGGTTCCGTCCGTGGTTACGATTTGAGACCATGGTGTTCAGCACCTTCGAGAAGGCATTTATGGTCTATCTGTATTTAACCAATCTCGGGGAGCCTTGGATAGCAGGTTATTTTGCTGCCTTCCTTGTCGATTTCACCATCGTCGCATATGGCGTGCTGTACTTCATCAGCGCCGAGGGCCGGCCCAGCCGCTGGACCGTGAGGAGATTGGTCTGCCCCCTGAAAAGTGGTCCTTCTTGAAGTATGGCTTATAAGCCGCAGAAGGACATTCAAACCGCGGCGAAAAGACGCGAGGCGGAAATCACGAAGCATTGTCAGACATGCACTGTTCTTGTGAGGCGGCATTGACCGCCAGCATCAAACCGCTCGCCCTCAAATATAGCCGATATGGCTTTCGCCGCATCAAGGCGAATGCTGCGCCAGGCAGCTGGATTGTGAACTTCAAGCTCAAGGTCCCGGCGGGTCTACTATCAGCTTTATGATGGGCGTTCCGCCGTGACTACATCTACCGCTGTCCAAAGCTTGATGCATCGCAGTTCAATTTGTTTCTGAGAGGTACGCATGCACCCACCACCTATCGTTACAGACCATGCCTCTGTCATACAAACATCCCTTGCGCCGGTGTTTTTGTTGGCTGGTACCGCAGGCTTTGTCAGTATCTACACCACCCGCCTCGGGAGAGTTTCGGACCGGCTGAACGAAGTCGCGGATAGGGGTAAGCAAAGCAAGTTGTTTCGCATGCAGCTCGCGTATTTGCGGCGAAGGGCACTTGCTCTGGAGGTCGCGGTCGTGCTTGGGGTGATGGCCGGCATTTGCACGGGCTGCGCAATCCTTAATCTACTTGCTGGCGCTCTTGCCCTCGGACTGCGCCAAGAAAATCTCTTTTGGTTGTTTGGTGGTGCCATCGTCTCGCTCACCGGATCGCTTGTCGCATTCTTGTTTGAATTGCTCACCGCCGGACGGAACTTGTTGCGGCAAATACGAATGGACCAAGTTCCAATGGAGCAAGACTGACCACGGATCTCCTTCGGCCGGGCTGACCCAGTTCGGTTACTTTTTCTTCATCGCGCCCGAGAGGCCCGTTGTCAGCTTGAAATCGATCATCTCCTGTGCCGAAACATACTGAAGTTTGTCGGGCGGAGTTTCGAGAGCTTTGATCCATAGTCCGGCGTCGATCCCCATTTCTTCGAGATGCCGTGTGATCCGCGCTGTGGTTAATTGGGTGGACGACATCGCCTGATCTGCCGTTGTCCGATCAGTGCTGGCATTGGACAACTGATGCACGCCGACGACCGCTTCCGGTTCGGCCAATCGTCGCACGCCGCCGGCAAAGACAATCGGGCAGGAGGACGCGCAAAGAGCCCCTGACGCCACACGGGTATCAAGTCCCTTCTCACGGATCAGCTTGGAAATTGCCAATGCATCGTCAACCGATCCCCCTGGGGAATTGAGAGACACCGTTTTCACGTATTCGCCGCGCTGTTCAATTTCGCGGACGAACCGCTCGCCCGCGCCAATGTCGAATGTGCCTTCAGCGAGTAGAACTCCATCACGCTGGAGTTCCAGCTTCATGGGCTGGCGCAACACTTCATGTGAGCTTAGCAGTTCAACCGGCGGACCATCGCGTCCGGTCCCGCCTGGAGCCGGGAGAAGGATTGGCCAACGAGCCGGATCAATGATTGGTTCCTCGGCATTCCGTTCCCATAGAGAACGCATATCGATCACGAGGAATATCGCTGTTGCCGCTAACAGACTGAAGAACGTCCCGCGCATCCAGACGCCGTCATCGACCCGCGCCAGTATTTTGAGCCCTTCATCGATCCTCATGAGACCGGTCCTTTGCGCGCCCCCGCGGGTCGAGGTTGGTGATGTTGGCGGTGTCCTCAACCTTGCAATCAGCGTCCGCGAACTCCACCACTTTTTCAAGATCAACGCCGTTTGGGCTTATCGCGCGCTGGACTTCCAGCGCCATCAGAAGTTCGGCGGCCGTTATGCGTTCAGCGAACGGCATCGCCTCCTCCTGTTTGCGGATCGCGCCATGTACGACTGCCAGGATGAAGACCAGTACCCCGGGAAGAAGGTCGATAGAAATGGCACCGGCCCAAGCCGGTATGAAATCGGACGCGTAACGCAAGACTGCCTCCGCAGAAGATAACGGGACAAACCGGCGTTCCTGGACGTTTGCCCGGGAAAGGATTTCATCGGCCGATTCCGACAGTACTTTCGACTGCGCAGCTACAGAGGCGCGCACTGTTTCCATCACCCGGTCTTGGCGGTTGACAAGATCGGCGTCTCCGCCATCGGCGATCGGTGCGATGAAGCCCAGGGACAGATCATCGGCGGCGCGGCGGATGGAAGGAGCAATCGACGTTTGCCCGAGAGACGCTATGACGCCCGTGAGCGCGACCACTTCAGAGGAGAACTGGTCAGCGCGCGGTTCGATTGCGCCGGGCGCGGAAACAAGCGTGCGCATGGTTTCGAGCCGCTTCTGCCCGTCATCGAACAACGCTGTCACCTGCTCACGGGAGGCATTGATGCCGTTCTCGAGTTCCTTCATCTGTGCGGACATTTGCGACAAAAGCTGCACGACGCTTCCGGATCCGGTCGTGCCTGTGAGCGCTCCCGACTGACGCTCCGATGCGGCAAGCTGCGAAAACCGCTCGGACGCACGCTGGATATCGGGCAGCAGGCTTTGAGCGGCTAGAGCGTTCTGATGCGCCTGATCGAGGTCCGCAGTGTAGCCCTCCACCGTTTCGGCAAGGTGCTGTTCCAATGCCGCCGAGCCGGCGAGCGCCGCTGCGTTGAGCCAGCTCGACATGGCCATAATCATGGCAGCACCCATGGCCATGACGCCAAGCATCGCGGCTCTACCCGTATGCGTGGTCACGTGCGGATAGAAGCGGGCCATGTAAGACCAGAACGCGTAGATTCCGACCGAAACCGACGCTGAATAAATGATAGCCGCAAAGAAGACCGCCGTTGCCGATCCATCGAGGATGCTGCGCACACCGAGATATGTGTAAACGCCGGACGCAAGCGCAAGCACCGCAACCGCGAAACGCGTCATCGTTTCAACGGCAGCGACCCCCTCATGCAGTCGCTGGGATGCGCCGGTAGCCATGAGCAGGATCTCCGAGAAAGGAAACTATTCCTTAACAAGGGATGATGAACGAGGCGGAATCAAGGCCCACCGTCCGCAGCGCCCGTTCCGTTCCCTCTCAAAAGAATGAGAAGAATGTCGAAGCGCCATTTTGGATCCGGAACCTTGTGGACGCTGATGGCGTCTACACGGAGGCGCGCCAGCTTCAATTGTTGAAGACTTTTGCCCGCGCATGCAGTTTAACGATGTTTCGGTCCTCGAACAGGACCGATGATGTGGCGCTGTAGTGCTGACCCGAGATAACGAGCTTTGCGCTTGGAAGGGTTTCGACTGGCAACGACGGGTCGGCGACCCAGCGCTGGCGATCCACGATGATATTGTTTACGCGTTCTCAGCGCCCAACAATGATCCAGTCAACTGAAAATGGAGACCTTCGGGATTATACGAGGACTTCGCTTCCCCAAAAAAATACGTGGCAACGATCTTGTTCGCGAGTATCGAGCCAAACCCGGTTCTCTGCGGCGCGCATACTCTAGGTCCGCCAGCCTCGCGCCAGGTAAAAAAGAACCCTTTATCCCCGTCGGTCGACCAGACGACTTCGACGTGACCTTCATCGGTAGAAAGCGAACCGTACTTCACCGCATTCGTCGCTAGCTCGTAGATTGCCAGTGAAATGCCTGTGGCTTGCTGTGCTGACAGCTGAAGGTCTGGACCAGACATGGTTATTCGATCCGGACGGTCGATGTGCGGAGCGATGGCTTGTGAAATCACCTCGGCGATCTGCGCGCCGTCCTCTTCTGATAAGAGGTCCTGCGCCTTGACCAGAGTGCTGATCCGGCTGGTGATGGTTTCTCGCGCGTGATCAAGGCTGTTGGCATTTCTCAAAGATGCACTGACCACCGCGTTCACGATGGCCATCGTATTCTTAACGCGGTGCAGCAACTCCCGGCGCAGGACGAGTTCAGTCTCTCTTGCGCGCACAGTAGCCGTTGTCTCTGTAACCGTGTCGATCAGACCAGCGATTTTCCCATCATCATCGCGAAGCGGCGCGTAGCAGAACGTGAAAAAAGCTAATTCGTCGAAGCCATCACGATTGATCGTCAGCGGGTAATTCTCGATGTACGTCGCTTCCCCGGCATAAGCCTTTTCTGCAATCGGCCCTATACGGTCCCAAGCTTCCGACCACACGTCCGCGAACGACCTGCCGAGAGCGGGCGGTTTCGCACCGAGGATCGGTAGGAATGCGTCGTTGTGAATCGTGGTGAAGTCAGGACCCCAGACGATCGCCTGGGGGAACTCAGAGCCGAGGATCATTTCGACGATTGTTCTGAGGGAAACTGGCCATTCGCGGATGGGGCCGAGTGGGGTTAGCGACCAATCGTGTTGTCTGATCGCTCTGCCCATTCTGGTATCGCCCCATGCATCCATTCGGATTCCCCTCAGTCCCGGCAAGGAATTTTCGCTTGGCTAGTTGCGCCACCTTTTCATGACGACGATAGCGGTCGTCAACGCCAGCATCGAAATTGCTCCCAAACAACCATTCCTTGGGTCGCAAGCCATAGATAAGCGCGCCCTAGGTTTGATGCCAGGGATTTCTTGCCCGTTTATCATGGCAGCTTCCGCCGAAGCGTCGGGAGCGTGTCGTCGATCGCCACCGGCATCTCGACCGGGCGACGTGCATCGAACTCGGCTTGCGCCGTAGCCGCAGACGATTGGGACGCGCGGCCTCGTCAAGGCCGCAACTGCTAGCATCCGCCGCGACTGCGACACGCCGACGCGTTCGGCGGCTTATATGCCGGCTTTCGGCCACGCGGCAGCTCGGCGTGTCAGAGCGATCAGGAACAGCGAGTGTTGGTGGTTTCCTGTTCGCGCGCTATTAGACCCCGTGTGAATAAAGCCGGAGTCACGCCAGCGTGTTGGTTGTCCTCAAGGCTTCATCGAGTGCCCTGCGTCCGTTCCCGGCAAGCCAAGACCGGAAAGAGAGTAGCTCCGGGTTGATCTCACGCATGGCGTTCAGATCGACACGTTCTGCAAGCGGGCCATCCTCCAAGCTCTTCGCCATGTGCGCGAGGTCCGCATTCGCCGCGAGAACGTCATCGGAAAAGCGTGCGTAGGCGATTGGACGACCGGCGCCTTCGGTAAGGGCGGCTTCAAGCTCGTGCCCCGTCACGCGGTCGCTTGCGATCTTCAAAGTCATGCCGCCGAAGCGGGTCTTGTCGGCAAACACCGCAGCAACGAATTTGCCGATGTCCTCCACCGCGGTAAGCTGGATTGAATGATCCGGTCTGATCAGGGATACCAACCGTCCTTCATCCAAACCGAAACCAGGTCGTACGAGCATCTCCATGAAGATCATCGGCCGGATGATGGTCGTGGTGATGCGGAGTTCTCGAACGTGCGCTTCGATGCGAGGCTTGGCATCGAAACGCGCGACACCTGTCAGTTCATCCCCAACGCTAGCGCCTGAAGAATAAACGAGATGGTCGACACCGATTTCGGCTGCCAGATCAGCAATTGAGATACCGTAGCGGACTTCGTCTTCTGCCGCTAAGTTGGCCGGCAGTATGCTGAAAACACCATAGGTGTCTTTCATAGCTGCGCGGATCACGTCCGTGTCTTCGAAGGCGCCCTGCACAAGCTCGACGCCTGCAATCTCCAGCTCTAAAGACGCGGCATCAGTGGAATTCGAAACAAGCGCGCGAACAGGCCATCCCACCTTCAATAAGGCTTTGGCAACAGATCCTCCCTGCCGTCCGGTGGCGCCGAAAACAAAAATTGGCTGTTTGCCATTGGTCATTGAAAACCCTCGTGTTGAACAACAAGGGTCATCCATATATACGAATGGAAAACCGCTGGAAGACGGCACATTTCTCAGCGTCAGGCACAAGGATGATACCCTTGGACAAACAACTCCATGCCGATGCGCTGCAAGGATCAGAGGATAATGGTCTGTTCAGACCGATCCAGGGAAACGGGGTGTGCACGCTGCTGGGCGACAAATGGACTGTTCAAGTCCTTTGGCGCCTTTCGCTCGCGAAGGAGCATCGGCTCCGCTTCTCAGCCCTTAAGAAAGAGGTTGATGGCGTCACCCAGCGGATGTTGACGCTTACACTGCGCAATCTGGAGCGTAACGGCCTCGTTGTGCGCCATTATTTTCCCGAAGTGCCGCCGCGTGTCGAATATGAGCTGACCGAGATGGGCGGCGGGGCTTTGCGCGCCCTTGAAGGGTTCAACTTTTGGGTCCGTGATAATCTGCACACCATCCAGGAATACCGTCGCGCTTACGACGATGCCACGTAGTTAACCCAAGCCTCGTTTTCTACTCGACGACTGCGGGACCACCGGTAGTGCCTCCCGCAAGATCCGCTTTTGGGCAATTTTGCCTCACTGTCGGTGCCGGCTATCTCATTAAACTCTGTGCTTGGTCGGAAATCAGCCGGCATGCGTATCGGCTGCGTTGCGAAAACATTATAGCTGGTCGAAGTTATAACGTTATAACTCTCCCGCTGGCATCAGCCGCGGTCGATCTTTGCAAGAGTCTGCGCTCGGTCGAGAACGCATGTGAAACTCGGTACTCGTTCATCGTTCGTGTTCTGTCGAGCGCTTTTATTCGGGGTAGGGGAGGCCATAACGCTCGCGGACCGTTCGCTCTTCATAACGAGTGCGGTAGACGCCGCGATCCTGCAGGATGGGCACGACCTTGTCGATGAACTCCTCGATATCGTCAGGCGCGCGTGGTGGCTGCAATGTATAGCCATCCACGGTTCCGTCAGCCCAAAGATCAATGATGGCTTCGGAGACCTCCTCCGGCGTGCCGAGCAGCAGACGGTGATGGCCCTCCGAGCGGCGCACGACTTGTCTTGCCGTAAGCTTCTCGTGTTTCAGCAGGTCCGAGAGCCCGAGGCCCATGCCCACCGCCTGAAGCCGGTTGGGATCGGGGACGAAGCGTTCGGCATCGAGAACGGCATCCGGGTCAAAGCCGTCAGGATTGATACCGTTCTCCTTGGCAAACCTCGCGATCAGCCCGTCTTCAGAGCCGGCGCCGCTGAACAGTTCATGCTTGCGCAACGCCTCCTTTCTTGTCTCACCGAGGATGACCACGAGCCCGGGCACGATGCGGATGCCGGCCGGATCACGGCCAAGGGCGGCAGCGCGACCTCTGACTTTCGCGCCGAATGCCCGGCCGGCGGCGCGGGAGAGGATATTGCAGTAGATAATTTCGCCATGGCGCGCGGCGAGATCAATCCCGCCCTCCGATGCCCCTGCCTGTGCGATTACCGGGTGACCCTGAGGGCCGCGCGGCACATTGAGCGGTCCCCTGACGCTGAAATGGTCGCCTTCGTGGTCGATCGCCTGGGCGCTTGCCGCATCCCAGAACCGATCGTTGGGGACGCTGCCCTCGCGGGCAGGATCCCAGCTTGCCCAGAGTTTCTTGGCGACATCGAGAAACTCGGAAGCCTTGGCGTAGCGCTCGTTGCGCGGTGGCAGGGGTGCCGAGCCGAAATTGGCGGCGACATTCGGGTTAAAGGACGAGACGATGTTGATGATCAGCCGGCCGCCGGAAGTGATATCCGTCGACTGGGTGCGGCGAGCCAGATTGTAGGGTGAGTTGTAGGTGGACGACATCGTCGCCACGAAGCCGATGTCGGGCACCTGTGCCGCCAGGGCCGTACAAAGGATCAGCGGGTCGATCGTGTGGAACGGCCGGCTGTTCGGGTCGGTCATCATCGCCGGATGGTCGGAGAAGAACACGGCGTCGAACAGCCCCCTGTGCGCGAGCTCGGTCAGGCGGCGGTAATAGTCCGGATCGTAGATGTCGTGACGGTCGCCAGTGCGGTATTTCCAGGCGGCCGGCAAATAGCCTGTCGTGTTGATGCCGACATTGAGGTTGAGCTTGCGCGTCTTGCGGGACATGCCAATCACTGTCCTTCAATAGGCTGCGGTGAAGCGGCGGCGGATGAACTGTCCTTGGTCCAGCTCATCGAGAATGGCGATGGCGAAGTCGGCCTCCGAAATGCGACTTTCGCCCGCTTCGTCGCGCAACAGCCAGTCTTCGCCAAGCCTGTAGGTGCCGGTTCTCTCGCCGGCCTTGATCGAAAGCGGCGGAGAGACATAGGTCCAGTCGAGATCGTGTTCGCCGCGCTTCAAGCTGCGCAGGATCTCGCGGTTGCGCAACGTATGGGCCTTGTGTTCGACGGGATAAAAGTCGCTGTCGACAACGTCGACACCGGGGCTCGCCTCCAGGCTGCCCACGCCGCCGACGATGATGATGCGGCGGACGCCCGCTTGCTTCACGCCGACAAATAGCGCCGCGTGGGCATCTCGGATCAGTTCCGCGGCCTCTTCTGCGGAATGACGGCGCAAACCTGGGCTATAGGCACTGATGACGGCATCGTGTCCTTTGACGATGCTTGCGACCGCGCTCGCGTCGGCGATATCGGCCTTGCGCAGGGTGAGGCGCTCTTCGGGTTCGATGTCGGTAGACCGGGTGACGGCTGTCACACGACGGCCACGCGACAGCGCCTCCCTGCGGATATTGCTGCCGATGTTTCCGGAGGCGCCGAAGACGACGATGGACATGATCAGAACTTTCCTGGGATTAGAGTGCGGGCACCGACTTTAGCGGCCGGTTTGCCCCGACATTGCGTTGCATGGCTGAGAGCGAGGAGCGGACGGCCTCGTAGCCGTGTTCCCGCATAGCGTTCTCATAGTCATGAACGGCTGCGATCAGCGGCTTGCCATGGCGCCGCGCAGCGACCAGCTCGCGAACCAGCAGACCGGTGTCGTAGAGCGCGGTGTTGCCGCCGAGAGCGCGGAAATAGGTCATCGCGTGGATCGCATCGCCGAGCAGCGTGACCGGGCCGGGTTGCCATTTCGCGCCGGGCGTCGAGCTTTTGACCTTGAGGAAGGCGACCGTCGACGGATCGCTGTGGAGGATGAGCTTCAGGATGCGCTCGTCCCAATGGCCGATACGTTGAAGTAGCGCTTGCAGCAGGCCGGCGCCATCGAGCGTTTCAAGGAGTTCGTCCGGTCCCAGTTCGTCCGTATCGTAAGCGGTGTTCCACCAGGTGTAGCTGGTGGTGTTGTTGAAATGGAAACCGGGGATGTTGCGATGATCGGGGTCTTCGGCGCCAATGAAATCGTGCCGGGCATAGGCGGCTGGATCGACTCGGTGGCTGGTGATCATCAGGCCACGGCCGTCGCTCGGGCGGATATTGGTGTTGAACTCGGTAAGAAGCGGTGAGATGCCATGGTGCGCAGCCGCTTCAAGGCTGATCTTGCCCGCCAGGCGCCGAACACCGGTATCGATGCTCTTCAGATCCGGCAGCAGTTGGCGGCGAACGGCCGACCCCGCACCGTCGGCACCGACCAGAAGGTTGGCGCGGACAGTCGAGCCGTCAGCAAAATGCCCGATAACCGTGCCGTCTGGGAGCGGTTCATAGCGCTCGAAGCGTTTGCCCGTATGGAACCTGCCCTTCAGCCCGGAAAGAAGGATCTGCCGCAGCGTGATCCTGCTCACAGACTTTTCGATATGCGTGTCTTCGGTCTCCCGACTTGCGGGCCCGGCATTATCGAGACGCTCGAAGCCCTCGTCGAGGGTCAGGTTCTCGGTCGGGGCAAGCCCGAGCGTGTCCAGAAAGACCTGGAAGAGATGCGTCGGCAGATTGGCCTGAAGTGCGTCGATGCCACGCTGGCGGATGCGCATGCGAAAGCCTTGCACGTAGTCGGCCCGGCCCGGATCGCGTTCGAACACGGCGGCATCGATGCCGTTCTTCTTCAGACCCTGGGCCAGCGCAAGGCCGCCTGGGCCCCCGCCGATAATGGCGATGTCAACAAAAGAGATGCTCATGACTGTTACTCGGTGAGCGCTGCCTCTGCGGCTGCATGTTCGGAGATGAAGGCTGCGACACTGCGCGGTGGTCGGCCCAGCAGCGATTTCACGACATCGGTCGTCGTGGCCGCACGACCGGCAGCGATCAACCTCGCGAATTGCGCTATGGCACGGTGTTCGAAGTCGGCATCGCCTGATGCCGCCAAAGGGGGCTTCTCGACGACGGCAAACCGCCGCTTCAAAGTCGTCGAGAGCAGATCGGCGAGCTGGCGCGCGCTGACGATGTCAGGACCGGTGAGATTGAGGGTTCGCCCAGTGACGGTGTCGGCGAGAAGCTGATCGACGGCGACATCGGCGATATCTCGTGCATCGATGTAGCCGACACCGGCGTCGGGATTGGCCGCTGCCACCTTATCGGTAGCGATTGCCTGGCGGACGGTGTTGGCGAGCGAGACCTGCATCCAAGCGTTCGGTCGAAGCGAAACGGTATCCAGTGCAAGACTGTTGAGGTGCCGCTCGACAGCGGCGTGGGCATCGCCGGAGATGGAATGACCGGGCGGGTCGATGGTCCAGTCGGAACCTGAGATCTTGACGATGCGCCGGACGCCGGCCGCTACGGCGGCATCGACTGCGCTGATCTGATCGGTGACGAGCCTGGCGCTGATGGGTGACAGGAGCAGGAGCCGTGCGCCGTCGCGTACCGCGGTATCGAGCGAAGTACGATCGCCGAAGTCGCCGACGGCAATCTGTACGCTTTCGCCAAACAGGCGGCGTGCGGCATCGGGCCGGCGCGTAAGGATGCGAACCGGTTGTTTCAGAGCGGCCAGCCTCCGAACGATGAGCTGGCCGAGCTTGCCGGTGGCGCCGGCGATGATGGTTGTCGCACCGGTGACAGGAACTGCTGCTTTGCTCATGCGGCCGCCCGCCGTGATGCGGCCTCCAGCGGCCGGTGATCGATCCAGCCAAACACGTCGAAGTCGGCCGGAAGGAAGCCCCATTCGAGCAGGAAGCGTTTGAAGTGGTCGAAGGCAGCCAACTGCTCATCGTCGAGTGTCAGCTTGAGATGGCTGTGGACATCCGGACCATTCGCAGCCCGGATCGCGTCTTCGCCCACGCCGATTTCATTGGCGATGAAGCGCACCGCTTCATTCGGGTTCGCCTCCGCCCATTCGGCAACACGTGCGACCGTTGCGACAAGGCCCGTGACAAGGTCGAAATGCTCGTCGAGAAATTTGAGGTCGACGGTCAAGGGCCTCGGCGTACCGTTGTTGATGCGGATCTTTGCATCAGAGTGGAAGCCGAATTCCGAGACGACGACGGCGCCGATCTGATTGGCTAGCACCAAACCTTCGGCACCCTTGACGAAGAAGGCATCGATCTTGCCGCCCGCCAGCGCCAGAAGCTCGTCGCCGTAGGGATAGCGGCGCTTCAACCCGAGAAACGCGGCATTGCCCCTTTCGATCAGGTTTGCCTCGCTGCTGTCGAGATAGACCAGTTCGACATCGCGATGGGTGAGCCCCTCAAGCTCCAATGCGGACACGATGCCTTTCAACGCGGTGGCGCGCTGGAAGTCGACGATGGCTTCATTCGGTTTGCGCGGCACCCCGATGCGCCGGCCCTTCAGATCCGAGCCTTTGGCGATGCCTGAGCCGGGAAGCGCGATGATCGCCTGGAATTCGTCCGTGGTCGTAATGCCGACCACTCGGGTCTGCCGTCCGCCCGATCGTGCCCAAAGGGGCGGGATGTTGCCACCCTGGCGGAACGAGTGGTCCAGCGTATGGGTGAAATGGCTCTCGCGGACGGTCTGATCCTTGCTGTCGCGGATCGATCGAACCGCGACACCGGTGGCTTCGAACTGCCGATCGACCCAGCCGAGTTGGTGGGCGATCGACAGGGGCGTGGGGGCCGGGCAACGGGTGTACCAGACGGAATTGAGTGATGACATCGCGAGGCTCCTAGCTGCGGCCGACAACGGCAAGGCGGGGTTGTTGATGGGTGCGAACCGGCACCGGCTCCAGCGGCAGCGCCGGGGCAGCGGCGTGCCGGCTGAGTGCCGCCTTGGCGAGCATCGTGCGGATCAGGTTGTTCTGCGGCGCATGGGCCTTGCCGGACAGCGCATCGCGGTGGTGACGCTCCAGCGGGTTGTCGCGGCTGATGCCGGGATTGCCGCCGAGTTCCAGTGCAAGCGTGGTTGCGGCGATCGCATTCTCGATGACGGTGTGCTTGACCGCCGCCGCATCCGGGCCGAATGGCCGACCGGCGTCGAAATCCTCGGCAATAGACCGGAGCAGCCGGCGATTGACCGTCAGCAGGACCTCGATCTGGCCGAGCCCGTCCTGGATGCGCGGCACGGTGGAGAGCGGTGCGCCGAGGCTTGTGGGTGCCCGCGTGGTGGTGAACTCGATCAGCCAGTCGCGGGCGCCGCGCGCAGCACCGTCGTAGATCGCTGGCACAAGGCTGAAGTACCAGGCGCCCATGCGTTCGTCGCGTTTCAGGCCTTCGCTCGCGGGCGCTATATCAAGCACATCCTCCACCGGAACGGCGACGTCGTCGAGGATCAGATCGTCGCTGTTGGTGGCGCGCATGCCGGTGGCGTTCCAGGTCTTTTCGACGCGAATGCCGTCGGCGGACGTCGGCACGAGAAACGACCCGAGGCGCGGCACCGGCTCGTCGGTGACGGCGAGCACGGCGACCCAACGCAACAGCGGAATGCCAGTCGCATAGGTCTTGTGGCCAGTAATCCGCCAGTGATCGCCGACCCGGCGCGCGATGGTCTCCGGTAAAGAGCCGTGTGACGGAGATCCGACACGCGGTTCGACCTGCGCAGCATTGATCAGCGCCACGCCCTCGCGGTTGGCCTTGATCACCCGTTCGACAAGATGCTCCGGCCATTTGCCCGAGGTGCGCAGCGAATAATGCTGGTTGTAATGCATCGACAGAACGAGCGCTGTGGACGGCTCGCCGCGGGCAATCGCCGAGACGACCGAGAGTGCTTCGGTCAATCCGCCGCCCAGACCGCCTTGCTCCGTCGCGGTCACGAGGCCGAGCAGCCCGGCTTCGTGAAGCGCATCGAAATTGGCGAAGGGAAATTCGCCGGTTTCGTCATAATGCCGGGCGGTCAGCGCAAAGCGCTTTCCCAAGTCCTCGGCCCTTTCAATCGCCAACTCGATTTCAGTTGCGGCGGTCATCGGCTTCTCCGGTCAGGCAACGGCGCGTGTTTCGAGATCGGCCCAGGGACGACGATCAACCCAGGCTTCGATGTCGAAGTTCTGGGCAAGGAAGCCCCACTCGTGCAGGAAGTCCTTGTAGTGACCGATCGCGTCCACCAGCTCAGGCTCGAGACCGATCCCAAGATGGCGATGCAGGTCCGGGCCGTTGGCGGCGGCGACGACCTCTTCGGATGCGCCGACTTCGCGGGCAACGAAGCGGCGCACGTCATCCGGATGCGCTTCGGCCCAGGCGCTTGCGCGCTTGAGGGTCTCGATCAGCTTTGTCACCAGATCGGGCCGGTCCTCTGCCAGCCGCTCGTCGACCGTCAGGATGCGTGGTGAGCCTGAATTGATGCGGATTTTGGGGTCGGGGTGGAAACCGAACTCGGTCACGGTATGGGTGGCAAAAAGGTTGGCGACGCTGATGCCGGGCGTGCCCTTGACATAGATTGCATCGACATCGCCGCGAAGGAGCGCTGCGATTTCAGGGCCATAGGCCTGCCGGTTGCGCAGGCCGTAGAGCTGAGGTCCGTCTCGATTGTCGAGCACGGTATCTTCAAGCGGGATGTCGACGATTTCGACATCCGTATGCGTCAGCTCTTCGAGCGACAAAGCAGAGACAAGGCCCTTCAGAGCGGTAGCCGCCATGAAGTCGACGATGCCGGGAGGGCGCCGGGCAATGCCGAAGCGACGGCCGACAAGTTCCCGCGTCGTCTTGATGCCCGTTGCCGGCAAGGTGATGATGGCCTGGAACTCATCGGTCCAGGTAATGCCGACGAGCCGCGTCGGATTTCCTTCCGAACGGGCGCGGATTGGCGGGACGTTGCCGCCGTGGCGAAACGAGTAATCCAGATGATGGTTGAAGTGGCTGGACCGGATCGTCCGGTCCTTGCTGTCGATGATGGAGTTGAGGGTGATGCCCTCGCTGGCAAAGGCTTCGTCGAGCAGACCCAGCTGGGTCGCAAGGCCGACCGGGGTCGGGACCGAGCAGCGGGTATACCAGATTTGTGAGATAGTGTTCTTGCGCGTCATGGATCCTCTGCCGTCCTCAAGATGATATCAGGAAGCCTTTTCCGCTCAGGGCGCGCTTTGTAGTGAGCTGTTGCCGAGCGGTTCGCATTTTGAGAATAATCCACCGAAATCAGTGTCTTTTGAGAGCTGTATGGAAAACTGGTTCTCGCAGATCGCCGTTGTCGGGTCGAATTTACCAAAACAGGTTTGACAAAGCCTATAGAGTTAGTCAACAATAAAATCATCGGCGTGGGAAATCCGGGGCCGACGACACGTTTCGCCTTGTGCGAATTTTCAAGTGAGAGACGACAGGCATGCCGGCTTTGGTCAGAATTGTCAGAACGCTGCGACGCACGCTGGTCCAGGCAATTCCGACGCTGCTCGGGATCATCATCCTCAACTTCTTCCTGCTGCAGCTGGCGCCGGGAGATGCTGCCGACGTGCTTGCCGGCGAGGCGGGTTCGGCAACCGAGGAAAGCGTGGCAGCGCTCAGGGCCCGCTTCGGGCTGGACAGCCCGGTGCTGGAGCAACTGGCAACATATCTCAACAATCTCGCGCATTTCAGGCTGGGATTTTCGCCGCGCTACGGCATGCCAGTCGCCGACCTGATCGCCCAGCGCCTACCGGGCACCTTGACTCTGATGGCGGTGGCGCTCGTCATCGCGATCTTCCTCGGCGTCGTTCTAGGATCCTTGATGGCGACATTTGCCGGACGTCTTCCCGATCGGCTGCTCTCGGTCTTCTCATTGCTGTTCTACTCGATCCCGAGCTTCTGGATCGGCCTGATGCTGATCGTCTTCTTCTCGGTCAAACTCGGCTGGCTGCCAAGCGGCGGCTCAGGCACCATCGGCTCGCGGCTCACAGGCTGGCCGGCACTGCTCGACACGGCGCGCTATATGGTGCTGCCGGCGACGTCGCTCGCGCTTTTCTACGTGGCGATCTATGCCAGGCTGACGCGGGCCTCCATGCTCGAAGTCAAAAACCAGGATTTCGTCCGCACCGCCTATGCCAAGGGACTGACGCCGTTCGGCGTTACTGCCAGGCATGTGCTGCGCAATGCCCTGATCCCGATCACCACCATGGCCGGCATGCACATCGGCGGCATGCTTGGCGGTGCCGTTGTGGTCGAGACGGTTTACAGCTGGCCGGGGCTCGGCAGGCTCGCCTTCGAAGCGGTCATGGGCCGTGATTTCACGGTGCTGCTCGGCATCCTCCTGTTGTCCTCGCTTCTCGTCATCATCGCAAACGCCGCCGTGGACCTCGTTCACGCCTGGCTCGATCCTCGAATTGGAGCACGCTGATGTCCTCGACCGGTGTCGGAGCACTCCGCAATATTCCAGGCGCCACCTATGCGCCTGCGACAGAAAATGAGCAGCCTGCCGGGGTTGCGCCGACGGAGGGCCCGGCCTGGTCCAACGTGAAGGCGCCGGACGCGCGCTCCCAGCAAAGTGCGACGATCGCAATCACCAACGGGCGACGCGCCCTGAGGGTTTTCTTCGCCAATCCGAACGCGCTGTTCGGTACTGGCTTTCTCGGCCTCGTCATCGCCGTCGCGCTTCTGGCGCCCGTGTTTTTCCCCGACGACCCGCTTTCGATGGTGGGGCGGCCGTTCCTGTGGCCGGGACAGGATCCGGCCTTTCCTCTCGGCACGGATTCGCTGGGACGCGACGTGCTATCAGGCATCCTGCACGGCTCGCGCATTTCGCTGTTTGTCGGGCTGACGGCGACCGCGCTGGGGCTGACGTTCGGGGTTCTGGTTGGCGCAGTTGCCGGCTATTTCGGCGGCTGGGTCGACGATATTCTCGTCAGGCTCGTCGAGATCTTCCAGACGCTGCCGAGCTTTGTCCTTCTTGTCGTCCTGGTGGCGATCGCCCAGCCCTCGGCGACCACCGTGACGCTCGCGATCGCCGTCATCTCCTGGCCGACCGTGGCACGGTTGACCCGCGCCGAGTTCCGCGCAATCCGCGAGAAGGACTTCGTCATGGCTGCCCGCAGCCTTGGTTTCGGCCATTCCCGCATCATTTTCCGCGAGATCCTGCCGAACGCCTTGCCGCCGATCATCGTCACGTCGTCGGTCATGGTCGCGACCGCCATCCTGATGGAATCGGCGCTGTCCTTCATGGGGCTCGGCGATCCGAATGTGGTCAGTTGGGGCTCGATGATCGGGACCGGCCGAGAGCTGGTCAGAACCGCCTGGTATCTGACGGCACTGCCTGGGTTTGCGATTGTCTTCACGGTGCTGGCGCTCAACCTCATCGGTGACGGATTGAACGACGCCCTCAATCCCCGCTTTTCGCAGGATCGTTGACGATGGCTCCCTTGCTTCGGGTCGAAAACCTCACCATCGGCTTCCCACGTGCAGAACCGGTTCGCAACCTCTCCTTCGAGGTTGCTCAGGGCGAGACGCTTGCGATCGTCGGGGAATCCGGATCCGGAAAATCCCTGACCGCGCTGGCTTTGATGCAGCTGCTGCCGCGCGCGGCAAGGGTGACGAGCGGCCGTATCACGTTCGGCGACCGCGACCTGCTGGCACTCGATGCGCGCGAGTTGCGGCGCCTGCGCGGGCGCGAGATCGCCATGATCTTTCAGGAACCGATGACCAGCCTCAATCCGGTGATGACGATTGGCGGTCAGATCGGCGAAGTGCTGAAGGTTCACGAAAGGCTTTCGGGAAAAGCGGCGCGGGCGCGCACTATCGAACTCCTGCAGCTGGTCCGTATTCCGGGAGCCGACAAACGGGTCGACGACTATCCGCACCAGCTGTCCGGCGGCATGCGCCAGAGGGTGATGATCGCGATGGGGGTCGCCTGTCGGCCGAAGCTACTGATCGCCGACGAGCCGACCACCGCCCTTGACGTCACGATCCAGGCGCAAGTGCTCGATCTGCTCGACACGCTCAGGCGCGAGCTACAGATGGCCGTTGTGCTCATCACTCATGATCTGGGTGTGGTTGCGCAATGGGCCGACAGGGTAGTGGTGATGTATGCAGGCCGTAAGGTGGAGCAGGCACTGCCGGCAGACCTCTTCAAGGATCCGCTGCACCCCTACACGCGCGGGCTGCTTGCCGCTTCGCCGCGGTTGAAGAACGATTTCCACTATCGCAACGGCGCTTTGACCGAAATTCCAGGATCGATCGTCTCGGCGGTGGGCGAGGCGGGCTGTCCCTTCAGGCCGCGCTGCGCCCAGGCGCGGGCGAGCTGCGGCCACCATCTCCCGCCCTTGACCGTCCCGGCACCCGATCGCCTCGTTGCTTGCCCCTTCACCTCGTCCATCAAGGCCGTGCCCGATGCCCTTGCTCTCAGCCACTGACCTCAAGACCCACTACCAGAGCCGTGATGGGCTTCTGCGCTCTGTCGATGGCGTCGATCTCCGCGTCGAGCGTGGGGAGACGGTGGGGCTGGTGGGTGAAAGCGGCTGCGGCAAGTCGACCCTCGGCAAGACCCTGCTTCGGCTGGTTGATCCGACCGAGGGGCGGATCGAATTCAAGGGCGAGGACATCACGCTCATCGACCAGCGGCGATTGAGGAGCGTGCGCAAGTCGATCCAGATGATTTTCCAGGATCCGTTCGCGTCGCTCAATCCGCGCCACACGATCGGTGAAATTCTCGAAGCGCCGCTGGTGGTGCACAGGGCAGGCGGGAGCATGGAGCGACGGCGGATCGTCGCCGGCATCGTATCGAAAGTCGGGTTGCCGGCCGATGCCATCAACCGATATCCGCACGAGTTTTCCGGCGGCCAGCGACAAAGGATCGGCATCGCCCGCGCGCTGTTGCTCAATCCGGAGCTGATCGTCTGTGACGAACCTGTCTCGGCCCTCGATCTCTCGATCCAGGCTCAGATCCTCAATCTTCTGGTCGAGATGAAGAAGGAATTCGGCCTTTCCTACATCTTCATCAGCCACGACCTTTCAGTGGTGCGCTACTTCTGCGACCGGGTGATGGTCATGTATCTCGGCAGGATCGTCGAAAGCGCAGACAACGAGACGCTGTGGTCCGATCCGCGCCATCCCTATACGCGTGCTTTGATGGAGGCGGTGCCCGATCCATCGCGCCCGCGCCACGCTGCCCCGCTTGGCGGTGATCTGCCGAGCCCCAGCAACATTCCTTCCGGCTGTCGGTTCCACACCCGATGCCCATTGGCGGCGGATCTGTGCCGCACCGCCGAACCCGAATTCCGCTTCATAGCACCGGGCCACGAGGTGGCCTGCCATTTTGCGGACAGCATCAACTGAAATGGAGATTTTTAAATGGTTGAGTATCGTTATCTCGGGCGCAGTGCCCTCAAGGTGTCACCGCTGACACTCGGGTCCATGATGTTCGGTAACCAGACGCCTGATGATGTCGCCTTCCGCATCATCGACAAGGCACGCGAACAGGGCATCAACTTCATCGATACGGCCGACGTCTATCACGACGGCAAGTCGGAAGAGGTGGTCGGGCGTGGCATCAAGGCCGACAGGGATCACTGGGTGTTGGCGACCAAATTCGTCAATTCGCACAAGAAGGGACCCAACCTCGGCGGCTACTCGCGCAAATGGGTTTACCAGACGGTCGAGAACTCACTGCGCAATCTCGGTACCGATTACATCGACATCCTCTATTTCCATCGCGCCGTGTTCGACGCGCCGCTGGAGGAGCCGGTCAGGGCCATCGCCGATCTGATCAAGGCCGGCAAGTTGCGGTATTTCGGCGTCTCGAACTTCCGCGGCTGGCGCATTGCCGAGATCGCGCAGCTCGCCGATGAACTCGGCATCGACAGACCGGTCGCAAGCCAGCCGCTCTACAACATCGTCAACCGCACGGCGGAGGCAGAGCAACTGCCGGCCGCTGCCGCCTATGGGCTCGGCGTCGTCACCTACAGCCCGCTGGCGCGCGGCGTTTTGACCGGCAAATACAATGTGGGCGAGGCACCTGGCGCTGATACGCGGGCGGGCCGCGGCGACAAGCGCATGCATGACGTCGAATTCCGCGACGAATCCATCGCGATTGCCAAGCAAATCGCTGCACACGCTCAGGCGAAAGGCATTCCCGCCGCGGATTTTGCGCTCGCCTGGGTCCTGAACAACCGTCTCGTCACCTCGACCATCGGCGGACCGCGGACCGAAGAGCAATGGGACGGCTATGTCCGTGCGCTAGACGTGAAGATCGATGCCGATGACGAAGCCCTGGTCGACCGGCTGGTCGCTGCTGGCCACCCGTCGACCCCCGGTTTCACCGACCCTGGCCATCCGCTCGAAGGCCGGCTGCCGCGCTTTGGCGCGGCGGAGGCAGAGATCATTCCGCTCACACGGGCGCAGCGCGTCGCCTGAGGCGGCTTGCCCGGCTGTCTGCCGGGCAAGCTCCGCTCAAAAAAGGAAGCCCCGGAAGAAAATCCGGGGCTTTTTGTTGTCGGGTGTCTATTCGGCGGCGGCAGCTCTTGTCTCTCGAAGGCCGAGGAGGCGCCTGGCATTGCCGCCGGCGACAAGTCGGGAATCCCTATCGTTTAGTCCGGATTCCGCTAGGCTCTCGGTCAGGCTCTTGCCGTCGAGTGCGGCAAGGATCGGCCAGTCCGTTCCGGCCAGCACCCGCTCTGCGCCGAGGAAGCCGGTCAGGCTGCGAATGATCTCGGGATCGTGCCCCATTGTGTCGAAATAGATGTTGGGGCGTTTGCCGGCCGCGCGCTCGGTCCGGCTGTAGATGCCGCCGCGTGCTGCCTGCACGATCGCGCCGAGGCCGAGTGTCGCGAAAATCAGGTGCAGGTCCGTAAGCTCTTCGAGCAGTCTCGACTGGGTGACCGACAGGAAGGCGACGCCATTCATCAGACCGCGGCCCAGCGAATTGCCGAGCGTGCCTGCGCCGTCGATCAGCATTTGCGAATTGGGGTGGGCAACCGGATGGACGAAAACCGGAACCTTGTAGTGCGCAGCGACTTCGAGCGTCGGACGCACCGCGGGATCGGCGAGGAACTTTCCATTCCGTGCGGAATCGATGACGAGGCCGGAGAGCCCGAGTTCGACAATCGCGCGCTCGGCCTCACGCGCGCCTTCCTCGCCTGCAAAGGCGTCGACGACGCCAAAACCGGCCAGCATCGGATGATCGCGCGACAGGGCCGCCAGCCAGTCGTTGGCTTCCCGTAACGCGGAGTGGCACGGTGCCTTCAAGGCCGAACAGGCTCTCGATCGTCGCGGTGACGACCGCAAGCGATATGCCGGCAGCCGCAAATTCGTCAACCAGCGCATGCGGAGTGGTGATCTTGCGATAGATCTCCGGTGAGAAGCCGCCGGCGGGCTTGGTGTATCTTCCGCCCGGTCCCCAGGCCGGCGGCCAGAGATGGACATGGATGTCGACGATATCGAGCGGTGCGGTCATTCGGCGGCTACCTTTCTGGCTTCGCGCTCGGCAATGCCGGCTTTGACGAGCGGCACTACGTCCCGTCCGTAGGTCACGGTGTCCTCGGTCGGGTAGAAGCCGCGCACGAGGAAGTTGGAAACGCCAGCGTCGTAATAGTCGAGGATGGCGTCTGCCACCTGTTCCGGCGTCCCGACCAGAGCGGTCGAGTTGCCACCCGCCCCGCTTGCGTCGGCGACCTCGGTCCACAGCCGCTTGTCCAGCACCTTGCCGCGTTTGGCAGCCTCGCGCAGGCGCACGGAGCCGACGTTCGAGGGTAGCTTCTCACCGTTGCCGCCGGCCGAACGCGCTATCTGCGACTTCACCTTCTCAAGGATATCGCCGGCCTTTGCCCATGCGGCATGTTCCGTCTCGGCCACGACGGTGCGGAAGGCGAGGGTGAAGCGGACGTCACTGGCCGACCGGCCATTGGCAATAGCGGCTGCACGCACCTTGGCGATTGTCTCTTTCGCTCCGTCCAGCGGTTCCCCCCAGAGCGCATAGATATCGGCGTGTTTGCCGGCGACCGCGATCGCGGCATCCGACGAGCCGCCAAAGGAGATCGGAATGCGCGGCTTCTGATAGGGCTTGACCTGGCTGAACGCGCCCTTGAACCTGTAGAAGTGTCCTTCGTGGTCGAAGGGCTCGTCGCTCTCCCAGGTCTTCTTCAGCACCGACAGATATTCGTCGGTGCGGGCATATCGGGTGTCATGATCCTCGAAATCGCCATCGCGAGCCTGGTCGCTGTCGGAACCGCCGGTGATGATGTGCACCCATAGGCGACCCTCGGAGAACTGGTCGAGCGTTGCGAGCTGCCGGGCGCCGAGCGTCGGAGCCATCAGGCCAGGCCGATGGGCAAGTAGCGCCCCGAGCCGCTGTGTCTGGCCGAAGACGAAGGCGGCGATCTGGTTGTTATCTGGCCACTGTGCGAACTGGCCGATCAACAGCCGGTCTATGCCGGCGGCTTCCGCTGCCTGCACGTGACTGCGAATATACGCCTTGTCGATGATCGGTCCGGTCGCCGGAACGATATCGGATCCCTCCCTGTTGGACGTGTGGCCGATGAATTCTGATGACATCGAAAACTCCTTGAAACTCACAGTCAGCGTGCTCCTTAGTCTATTTAATAGATCGATAATGTCGATTGCGTTTTGGGTGCCGATCTTGGGATGAGTTTTCAACGGCTTGCCAATGTCGGGATTTTTCGTTCAACCTCCTGCCCCGGGACGGTGGCCCATGCATCTGGTACCAGGAAGGAGATGGACATGCCCGCCGATGACCGTCGCCGCCATTCATCAGAGGATGTCCAAACCTCGTAAATTTGAGAGAGCATGGCTCCGACGTGAGATATTCCGTCGCGGTGTCCGCGGCCGTGCAGCATTTTCCAAAAGCCAGCGTGACTTTAGAAATCTATTATCACCATAAATTTGATAGATTATATATCGTGAAACGGATCACCCAATGATGGGTGCACGAAAACAAACCAGCGCTCTGCGTCTGCTTGGGGATATCCAGATGACATCAACACCTATCAGCCCACCGAAACCGACACGCCGCGCCTTTCTGCTCTCGTCCGTTGCGTTGGCGGCCGTCGTCGTCGTCGGGGCTAATCCGGTGATCTCGTTTGCCGCGGAAGAGCCGACACGCGGCGGTAGCGTTTCGATCAACATCGGCACCGAGCCGCCCGTGCTCGTGCTCATCGCCCATAGCGCCGGCGCCGCCTACTATATCAGCGGCAAGGCGACTGAGAGCCTGCTGACCTATGACAAGGACTTCAATGCTCAGCCGTTGCTGGCGACCGAATGGACGGTGAGCGAAGACGGTCTGCGCTACTGGTTCAAGCTGCGCCAGGGTGTTCGCTGGCACGACGGCAAGGATTTCACCGCCGAGGATGTCGCATTCTCTATTTTGGCGCTCAAAGAGAACCATCCACGCGGGCGAGCGACGTTCGCACATATTCAGAAGGCAAACGTCCTCAATGCCCATGAAGTGGAACTGATCCTTTCCAAGCCTGCTCCCTATCTGCTCACCGCCTTTGCGAGCTTCGAGGCGCCAATCGTGCCGAAGCACCTCTACGAAGGCACGAAGATCGCGGAGAACCCGCACAATGTCGCGCCGGTTGGCACCGGACCCTACAAGTTCGTCGAATGGGTGCGCGGCAGCCACGCGCTCTTCACACGCAACGAGGACTATTGGGGATCTCCGAAACCCTATCTCGACCAGATCATCTTTCGCTTCATCATCGACCCGGCGGCAGCGGTTGCCGCGATCGAGACTGGCGAAGTACAGGTCTCGACAGCCAACCTGCCGCTGACCGATATCGAACGGCTGAAGGCGAACCCCAATCTCGTCGTCGACACCGATCCGGCGCCCTATTCGCCGAGCATCGCCCGAGCCGAGTTCAATCTCGAGAACAAGTATCTGGCCGATATCAAGGTGCGTCACGCGATCGCCCATGCAGTCGATAAGGACTTCATCGTCAACACCGTCTATCTCGGCTATGCGACGCGACTGGACGGTCCCGTCAGCGCCGACCTTGCGAAATTCTACACGCCGGACCTCCCGAAGTACGAGTTCGATCCTGCCAAGGCGGAGAAGCTCTTGGACGAGGCCGGCTACGCGCGAGGCGCCGACGGTTTCCGCTTCAAGCTGTTCATCGATCCCACTCAGCCCTCCGGCCCACCCAAGCAGACGGCGGAGTATATTGCCCAGGCGCTTGCCAAGGTCGGCATCAAGGTTGAACTGCGCACACAGGACTTTGCGACCTTCGTGAAGCGGGTCTTCACCGATCGCGATTTCGATATCGCCATCGAAGGCATGAGCAATCTTTACGATCCGACCGTCGGCGTGCAGCGCTTATACTGGTCGAAGAACTTCAAACCGGGCGTGCCGTTCACCAACGGGTCTAAATATTCCAACCCTGAAGTCGACCGGCTCCTCGAGACCGCCGCCGTCGAAATCGATACCAGGAAACGGGTGGAGCTCTTCAACGCGTTCCAGAAACTGGTCGTGGAAGATCTGCCCACGCTCGACATCGTCACCCCGGCGGTGATCACCGTCTACGACAAGCGGGTGAAAAACCTCAAGCTGGGTGTCGAGCATCTCTGGGCCAACGGTTCCGACATCTATCTCGACGAGTGATCGATGGCGCGGTGCAGTCTGCGGGAGATCCGGCTGCACCGGTTTCTTCAGTCTCGGAGTTGACGAGTGACACTAACCAAAGTGCAGACTGCTTCACGCCCGACACGTGCGGAACTTCTTGCGCGCGTTCCTGGGTTCGCGGCGGAAGTCGCCACGGGCGCGGCCGAGCGCGACCTGTCGCGTGAACTTCCTTTCAAAGCCTTCGAGCGCTTTCGCCAGCTGGAACTTGGAACCCTGCGGATTCCGGTGGCGCTCGGGGGGCCAGGCGGTTCGGTTGCCGACTATATCGAGATGATCGCGGCGATCGGCGCTGCCGATTCCAATGTTGCGCATGCGCTCCGGTCGCACTTCAACTATGTCGAAAACGTCATTCTGAGTGAACCGCGGGAGAGGGATGCGGGTGCGATCGAGCTGATCCTCTCGGGAAAGCTCTTCGGCGGCGCCCACACCGAACAGGGTACCGCTCGGCCCGGCCAGGTGACGACCACGATCGTCAGGCAGGGCGATACCTATAGGCTCAATGGCCGCAAGTGGTATGCAACGGGAACGGCATTCTCCGATTTTGCCTCGTTCAGTGCGCTGGACGAGCACGGGCAGGCGGTCGGCGTTCTCTTGCCCGTCGATAGACACGGCATCACCATTCTCGACGATTGGGACGGAATGGGTCAGCGGCTGACCGCCAGCGGTGGCGTGATCCTCGAAAATGTCGAGGTGTTCCCGCACGAGTTTACCCGGCGCTCGCTCGACAATCTTGTCGGCCGCCATTGCTCGACATTGCGCCAGTTGCATCTCGCGGCAAGCGCTGCCGGTGCCGTCCGCAATGTTCTTTCCGACGGGCTTAGCTACGTCAGCCGCCAGGCGCGTTCCGCCGCCCACAGCATGGCGGAAACCGCGACCCAGGACCCCTTCGTCCAGCAGGTCATCGGCGAAATCGCCGCCAATTCGTTTGCCATCGACACTGCGGTGGCTGCGGCCGCCAGCGCCCTGGATCGGACGGTTGCGGTTTTAAACCGGGGCAACGAAGCGGAGATCGAAGATGCCCTCATCGCAAGTGCGCTTTCAACCGCCCGCGCTCAGCTTGTCCTTGGCCAGCTTGGTCTGCGAAGCGCCGAGCGCTTGTTCGATCTGGGTGGCGGGTCAGCGACGTCCCGTAACAACAACTTCGACCGGCATTGGCGCAATATTCGCACGGTGCTCAATCACAATCCGCTGCTGCACAAGGCGCGCGTCGTCGGCGACTATCTCCTCAATGGTACGACCATCCATCTGAAGGAAGGGAAGGTCTTCTGAGGGGATTACTCCAATTGACCGCCACACCGGACATCAGCTGGAGGGGCAGTGCATCGCGCGCGGCAGTCGACGCCGGTTAGGCCCCGAAGGCTAGGCAGAAGAGCCCATAATGTGGGGGTATGCAAAAAATCCGAGCGAGGGAATTGCCGTCATCGATACGCAGCTTCAGTAGCAGGTGCGGATGATCGAAAGATTGCCGTTTGGATGCGGATACCGGACAGCGCGTCAATGTCGTGGCCATCTCCGGAGGAAAAGTAGGTCTAAATTCTGCGGCCGAATGGAGCGCGGCGTTTGACGATCGTTCCAAAGCGTTCAACCAGAGTGGCGCATTGTCGCCAAGGCGGCCTATTTGGGCAAACAAGACTTTGCTTTTGGCTGCTGTGGCGGAGTTCGAGCAGACCGTAGCGGCGATCCGAATCGAAGACCGCAGGCAGCATAGCGCGGACCTTTTTGGACCGAAGACTGCCCGAGAGCTTTGGAGTACTTCTTTATATTGAATTCTCAACTGAACCGACACGCCTCTTCCGGCAGTTCGGGACTACTGGAAGAGGTCCAGCGTGGCGTCAAATTGCCAATGGTCCCTTCGTGTGGCTAATGTCTTCCAGGCGGGCCCGTTTCATTGAATCCCCAGGTATGCGTTCGATAAAGGCCTCGGTCACCTTTATTTCATGCCCAATCTGGCGCGCCAGGGGAGAGTAAAGCGTGCGTCCCGTAGCCGTCGGTTCCATCGACAGCAATCCGTTCTCGCATGGCCGATCGTCGTCCCATCCCAAATGGTCCAGGATTGGGTAAAGACACACGCCTTCTACAGGTACTCCCGCCTTTATTGCGGCTCGTGTCTCTTCCGCCACATATTCGAGCCAATCCGGACGACGCTCACCCTCAATGCCGGTTTCAGCAATCAGCATCGGTCTTCCGTAACGGGCATAAGTTTCGACAAGGATTTTCCGGAGCGGCTTGTGGAGCGGGTGGTCGACGTCAATGTGAGAGCCGCCGTGGATCCATTGATTGTTGTGATAGTAGTTGACGCCGATGATATCGAGGTATCGTTCTGCGCCGCCGAGCTGCGGCCACAGGCGGCCGGCGATCATGTCCCACCCCTGGAATTGAGAGAGCCGATGCCCCTCGGCAGCGCCGCGGTCCTGCGGTCGATCAGGTGCTGCGACAATATTGATGACGGGGTCGCAATGGACGAATCGCGCGCGAGGGTCAACGCCCAAAATGGCTTTCATAGAAGCAAGAGATGACCGTGCGAGTTGCGCCTTCAACTCAAAACCCCTGCGCGTTGCCCACGGGTTGAGGTAGCCAACCTCGCCGCCAGCCCAGGACAAGAATGAGATTTCGTTAACTGGCGCATAATATGGGGGAGCTTCGATTTCCTCTCGCATTACTTTGGCGACGGCGCCGGCAAAGAGGGCAAAACGTTCGACGAAAGCGGGCGACCAGATGTCGATATGATCCGGCCAACCGTAGTGGAGTAGATCCCATACGACCTGGGTGCCAGTGCGCCGGTTGGCCCGAATCATCGGCAACGCACTGTCCCACTCGTATCGTCCCGGCGATGGCTCGATGAGATGCCACCGCAATCCATCACGGACAGTGCGCATTCCGAGCGCATGCAGTTGGCGATAGTCGTTCTCCACGTAAAGGTCGTGTTTCGTTGATGCAATTACGTCGAGCCTTCTGTCGGGCTGCCCCTTGCTCTTGGCTCGTATTCGATGCGTCGAGCATTCGAAACCGGCTTGGAAAAAAGACGAAAACAAACCGGTTGGCCCGCGTGCAATTCTATCGTCGAGTACGTCGGCGAGCAATTTTTCCCACTGGGGAATGACCGCCTCCACGCTATAAAACTCTTCGACATGGGCGCGAAGCCGACGGCCGAGCCGGGTGCGCAGGGCGGGCGAGGTCGCGAGAAGCATGATCTTTTCGGCGACCGCCTGCGGATCATCGTGCGGCACGAAGTACCCGGTGACGCCATGTTCGATTTGCTGGATCGAGCCATTATCCGCCGTTGCGACGACCGGGAGGCATGCGGCGCCTGCTTCTGCGAGGACATGAGGCATGCCTTCGCCACTAGAAAGCCAGACCAACATGTCGATCGAGACCAAGATGTCCGACACATCGGCTCGATCGCCGAGGAATGTCAAAGCGGAATCCAGCGCAAGTCCGTGGGTTAGGGCGCGCAATCGCTGCGCATATTGCGGAAAGAATGCATCCGGGCCGCCAACGATCAGGAAGCGAACATGAGGGCAATGGTCACGAACGATCGAGGCTGCACGTATGAACGTCTCGACGTTTTTCTTCGGATCGAGGCGTCCCACCCACCCGACGAGGATCTCGTCATCCGAAAATCCAAGCTGACGACGCATTGCGGATCGCCTCACCGGATTGAACTCCTTCAAATCGACCATGGATGGGATTTCAATGGCGTGATGTTCTCGTCCAGGCATTCTGGAGGCTGCTGCCTCGCGGATGGTGCGACATACCCCTACATACCGGCTGGTGAAATGCTTCGGACCACCCAATGCTTCTGAAACCAGCCCGCCATGCTCGATCAAGGGCGGACGCAAGTGAAGGCGTTCAAGAGCTGGGTAAAGGTCGGCAACGTTTTGACAGGAGACGACGATATCGTAGGACGGGATCTTGTCGGCGAGGTAGACGACGGTATCCTCCAACGAAAGCCCGTAGGGCGTCGTGTCCACTTCGACGCCCATGGCACGAAGCTGCTCGTGCGTTTGCTCGGGCATGTCGTCCTTTCGCAGACATGCAACAACTTCGATCTTGTAGAGGGAATGGTCGAGGTTGGCGGCAAGCAGGCGGACCTCCGTCTCTTCCCCGCCAACGACAAGCCATCCAAAGACGAAAAGCACGGTTTTCGGGCGCTCGGGCTCCTTCATTTCTGCACCTCGAATACAATCTGCAGGAACTCGAACTGCCGCGCCAAAACGCTTGAAAGAAATGCTGGAGCATCGTTGAATGGCACCACGTGAGTAATCAGATGTTCCTTGATCAGGGCGCCTTCATTGCGCAATAGCTTGATCGTCTCTTCGGCGAGACGACGCCGATCCCAGTGAGGAGAAAGCCCGCGAGGAACACGATTGATTTGCGCGCAAAGGATGTTCAGTCCGTTATGGTGGAATTCCTCGCCCAACCGCAGCGCGTCTGCGCCCGACTGGTAAAATGCGAGATCAATCACGCTTGCCTGCGGCCTTAGAGCTTTCAAGGCGACGTTGAGGCTTTCCGAATGCGCCCGTGTCTGGAAGACCAAATCGGCGCCCCGGTCACCACCGCCGTTGTGCCATCGTGCTTTTGCATACTGCCAAGCGTGATCCTCACTCATCCCACGAATGCCTAAGGCCTCCGCTTTGCCGCGACGAAACTTCGACGGGTCGGCGATGACGATCTCCGTAGCACCAAGCGACTTGGCAAAGAGCGCACTCAACAGGCCGACGGTCCCGGCTCCGACAACGAGAATCCGTCGCCCGGCCAGGCCGCTTCCGAGCGAAGGAACAAAGGTCCCGAAAGAAGCCGCATCGGCATGCAAGATGCCATTGGCGGCGATGGGACCCATTTGTGCGACGAATATCCCAAGAATGGGTTCAATCGCGGGGGGAAGAGGAACGAGAAGATCGTGATACGGGTTGGCTGTGTGGCCGGTCTTATGCGCGTAGGTCGTCGCCACGACATCGCCTTTTGCAAAGCCCACAGACTTGCTGTCGGCGACGCGTGCCACTTCCATGTAGCCAAGAAATGGAACCGGATACTGAAGTCCAGGCTCGTTGGAAATGAATGAACACCGATCATTGTCGAAGCGGGAGAAGAAGTACGGGTTGGTGTTTTTGAGAAACGTCAGCTCGGTACCGGCAGAAAAGCCGGTGAACAGCGTCTCAAGTTGCACCTCCTCGTCGCCGGGGGGCCCCTCCTCATAGTCCAGGAAGTACAATTCGCCAGGGCCCGCGACACCAAGCGAGCGAATAGTACGGCTCGTCATCGTTGGAACCTCCTAGAACGTGTTGAGATCGATTGGCAGGCCACTCTCCGCTGACCTGGCGATCGCCACGGCAATGCGGTGGGTCGAGAGCGCCTCTTCATATGCACAGCGGATCTCATTGTCGCCGCCGCTTATCGCATCGACGAACGCGCGATCCTCCAACCACACAGGATCTCTTTCCGCACGGCGCACAGGGCGGCCTTCTCCGACATCCACCATGATGTCGCGATCCGTCAATTGAATCGCCAATCCGTCGGCAAACAGGTTCAGTCCTATGTGATGTCCCCACCGTAAAGCGCATGTGGAAGCGATGTTGCCGATGGCACCGGATGCGAATGCGAGGCTGGCTGTGCTTGAAGTCGCGACGTCGAGTTCGGGAAAATCGTCACGCCTCCTGTGTGCCGCCTGTCCGAACACGCGCGTGACATCGCCAACCAGGTAGCGGGCGAGATCGATGATGTGGGTGGCTTGTTCCACCATCTGGCCGCCTGAGGTCTCCTTCTTCCACCACCATTGCGGAGGGGGCGTCTGATCCAGCCAATAGCCGGAAAGGAGTTGGGCTGGGTTTTCGCTCAAACGCCAGCGCGCTTCCTGAACGATATCCAGATACCGCCAATGGTAACCGACCGCTGTGATCAAACCAGCGTCGGCGATAGCGGCAGCCAGTTCCGTGGCAAGCTCAAGGTCCAGTGTGATCGGTTTCTCGACAAAGAACGGAATCCTGCGGGCAATCAGTTCACGCTCGACCTTACCATGGGCGAACGGCGGGATGCAGATATAGGCGGCATCGATCTCCTGGTTCGCCAGCATCTCTGGACACCCCGGGAAGGCTTTGGCGCCAAACTGAAAAGCGGCTTGCCTTGCCCGATCGAACTCCGGGTCGCAGAATGCGACGAGGTGCACGTCGTCGAATCCCGCCAGAACCTCAAGGTGGCGTCTTGCGATTCCGCCCACCCCGACAAATCCGATGCGCGTACGTTCCATGGGTCTGTACCCTCTCTGCTTGCCCGTTTCTGTTTTGGAAGTGGCTCGATAGATTTCTTCCGTTTGCGCGACCATCCTGGCTGCTGTGAAAAGTCGTTCGAACCTCGCTCGTTCTGCCCGTCCTGTGCGGGCTGCCGCGATCGGGTCACTCATGACCGAGCAAATTGCCTCAGCCAAAGCATGGGGCCGCCCCGGCTCCACGAGGTAGGGATGATCGTGCCCGAGAGCCTCGATGGTTCCCCCGATTGCCGTGGCGACGACAGGAACCCCCGCCGACATCGCCTCAAGAACGACCAGCGGAAGCCCCTCGAACCGAGAGGCCAGAACGAAGACATCCGCCGAGGCCAGCAGGGACGCGATATCATCCCGCTGTCCGGCAAATCGCACCGCCTCTTTGATGGCGAGCTCGGCCACCAGATCTCTGACGGCAGCCATTTCGGGGCCGCTGCCAACCAGCAGTAAAACCGCATCTGGATATCTTGCCAGCACAGCCGGCATTGCTCGCACGAGCGTCGCGTGATCCTTTTGCGGTGAAAAACGGGCAATCGAGACGAGTGTTCTTGCCGAGGGCGAGCCCCACTGCGCGCGCGCGTCCTTGCCATCGTCCAGAGACAAGATGCCATTGCGAATGACGCAGATCTTGTCGGGGTCAATGTCGGCCTCCAAGAAGGTGGCCCGTGAGGCATCAGAGACGACGATCAGTCTCGCCACAGCACTGAGGCCCTCCCGAAACTCCGATTTCTGCCTCTCATCGGTAAGGAGAAATGGCAGGTGCTCCGTTCGTATGACGGGAATGCCGGCTGCCTTGCCCGCATGGGCCAGTGCATGTCCTTCCCATCCGATCCCGGCGTGAATATGCAGCAGCTCCGTGCCGCTTGATCGCAGCCAATGGCCGAAACTATGGATGTCGCCGAGGGCTTTTACCGCGAGTCCCAAGGCGATTGCCTTCTCCACGAATGCGCCATCGCCGAGTGGCGCGGCCACCGTAATGTCGTATCGGTCGCGCAGCCGATCGCCGAGCACCAGCATGTGGGCTCCCATACCGGAGGGATCGCAACTTTCCGTTGCGAGTACCAGTCTCCGCCTCTGTGGGAGCGGGCTCACCGGACACCCAACCCCGCGTTCACCTTTTCTTTGTTTTGCAATCTCTTAAATGCCGTCAAGGCCTGTCCGACGACCTGATCCATATTATAGTAGCGATAGGTGGCCAGCCTTCCGACGAACGTCACGTCCGTGCGCGAACGCGCAAGCTCAGCATATTGGCTGAAGAGTTTCTGATTTTCTGATCTGGGGATTGGGTAGTACGGATCGCCTTGCGAACAGGCATATTCAAAGCAGGCAGACGTCTTCGGATGGATTTGTCCGGTGATATGTTTGAATTCAGTCAGCCGTGTGTAAGGTACGGCTTCGGAAGGAAAGTTGACCACGCCGACAGGTAGCAGGCGCCGCTGATCGTACGTCACGTGCTCGAAGCGCAAGCTCCTATAGGGAAGACGGCCAAACTCGTAATCGAAGAATTCATCGATTGGTCCGGTGAATATCACGTGGGCGTCCGCAAACCGGGGACGAATATCGCGAAAATCTGTCTCCAGCAGGATCTCGATGTTTTCGCCAGCCAGCATGTTCTCGAACATGTCCGTGTAGCCGTTCTTCGGCATCGCTTGAAAAATGTCCTGGAAATACCGGTCGTCGGTGTTCGTGCGGGTCGGAATTCGCGCCGTCACTGCCTTGTCGAGCTGCGAAGGGTCCAGTCCCCATTGCTTGCGGGTGTAGCCTTCGAAAAATGTCCGATAAAGATCCGTTCCAACCTGGGCGATAACCACGTCCTTCGAGGTGCGGATCTCTTCAGTTGGCTCGGCCTTCCCGGCGAGGTATCGCGCGGCGGCAGCGTCGTCCTCAAGATCAAGGCTGTACAATTGGTTTAGGGTCGTCCGGTTGATGGGTATCGGCAACAGCTTGCCGTCTACCTGGGCTAGCACCCGGTGCTCGTAGTGCCTCCAGGCCGTGAAGCGCGACAAATAGTTAAAGATCGCTTCGCTATTGGTATGGAAAATGTGCGGTCCATATTTGTGAACCAGGATACCGTTTTCATTGTAGAAATCGTAGGCATTGCCTCCGATGTGGGGGCGCCGGTCACATACAAGAACTCTCTGCTTGCCCTCGTTGGCAAGACGCTCGGCCAAGACCGCCCCCGCAAATCCCGCCCCGACGATCAGGTAATCAATTCGGTGGTGCCTCGAGCTCTTTCGTGACGTCTTTCCCACGTGACGCAAAAGGGGCCCCGGCGCCCGCACAGCAGGATCCAAGACCTCATGAATTAGCCGATCCATACGATGGTGAGTGTCATCCCAGGAAAGTGTTGCCAGTCGTTCGTCGACGACCTTCAGCCAGTCCCCATGCTTGGGTCCCAATTGAAGCGCTGCCTCGCACGCCTGCACGAAGGCCGCGGCATCGGCTGCGACGAATAAGCCATTGATGTCTCCGTATTGCCTCACGACATCTGTGATCGGCGTGCTCACGACGGGAAGTCCTGCGGCAAGGTATTCAGGTGTCTTCGTCGGACTGATGAAACGGGTGGCGTCGTTGCGGGCAAACGGCATCAACGCGACATCCCAGCCGGCAAAATACGCAGGGAGCCTCGCATAATCCTTCTGCCCCAAGTAATGGATGTTGGGTGCCCGCGGCAGTTCCTCCGGTGCGATTTTGGCGATCGGCCCGATGAATACAATTGACCACCACGGACGCTGATCGGCCAAGGCCGCGACGAGGTCCAGATCGAGACGTTCATCGATAACCCCGCAGAAACCGAGTATCGGGCGTGCAATCGGCGCTTGATCCTCGGGGATGTCCGTTAATGTGCGCGCCGACTGGAAATGACCCACGTCGACGGCAGAAGGGAAGGGATGTATGTTATCATGGAGAAGCCGCTTGGCTTCATACAGGCTATAGCCGCCCGTGAATACGACGTCGGCCCGGCGCATCAGCTCTTGCTCCAACTCGCCCACGAGCGGCGACGCAAATCTGAAATTCGCGAGTTCATCCATGCAGTCGTAGACGACAGCGGCGGCGGCGACATGCCGAGCCAATGGGAACATCATCGGCGTGTAAAACCACAGGATCGGCGGCTTTCGCCCGATGAGTTCGAGTAGGTCGTCAAGCAGCTCGGTCAATCCAGCCTGGCGCTCCGCTTTGCTCCAACGATCCGGCACTCTCGGGCGCACGGCTCTTACCTTCGAGCCGGCGAAGGAGTGAAATTCAAGATAGGGCAAATGATGATTGGTCGGGATAAACTCCTCGAAGAAGTATACGTTGCGCTCCCGCGAGAACCGCTGCATCAGATGTTGCGGCCGTTGCAGCACGAAATCCCACCGAAGATGGGAAAAACAGATTAGCGGTACATCAGAATTTCGGTGGATCTCATCTGTTGATAAAGAATTTGGCAATATATTCATAAATCAACCGCGCTTCAGACGTTCGAATGATCAAACAATCTCTGAGTCCCGCGCGCTCCTCTCTTGGTTTGAAGGATGGGCTGCAATCAACTGTTGAAGTTTTCTGATCGAATGGTGCCACGTCCATTGACGCAGGACCGCCGCGCGAGGGGTGAAATCCTCAAGCCGCGTCAACATGTCGGCGATGCCCAGATGAAACCGGTCCGCTGTGGCCACGGCGCCGGTCTCTGGGGTGATGTATTGGAGTCCGCAGCGCAACGCAGCATTGGCAAGAACGGGCAGATCGGCCAGCATGTATTCGGTGAGCACCGCGGGCGCTCCGTCATCGACACCGCAGACAACGCCCATGCGCGCTCGGTTCATCAAACGGTTAACCTCCGCGAAGGGCACGGCCGGAGGTCCGACGAAATCGGCGTTTAGTCCGAGCTCGGCCGCATCTTGACGCAATGCCGCTGCGTCCTCGCCATAACCGAATACGCAGAGCGTGCGCACGGTTCGTGGCAAACGGCTCAATGCTGCAAACAGAATGTCGTGGCGTTTGTAGGGTTGAGCAGCGGCTACATAAATGACGTCGTAATCCTTCGGCCCTTCGATTGGATAAAACGTGGTGGGGGACGCGAACTCGGGTCCGATCGGAAGGATGGCGATCTGCGTCTCTGGATGGCGCGCGCCGATCTCGTCGCTCTGCTCTTTGGAAGCCGACAGGATGAGATCGAAGTGACGGCTTGTGTTGGACGGAATTCGCAGGGCGGGCGCATCTATCGAGTTATAGATTTTGAAGCTGCGATGGCTGGCGAGAAGTATTTCCTCACTGACACCCAGCCCTAAGACGCAAAGGATGGTAGGAGCGCCATAAACCTCAATGTGAGCAAGCATATCATCAGAGGAGAACGGATGATCCGGGCCGTTCAAGATGAAGACGCGTCGCTTCAAATGCGCCTCAGCAGGACATTCATTGGGTGGGGCGTTGTTACGCCAGTGGCTCCAGATTTCCGCGCGATCAACCATTCCTTGAGCGAGGCACGCCAAAGGGAGTCGCTCCAGATAGCCGCCCTCTACCACGATTTCATGGTCCCCAGACCGCCACTCCTCCTGCTCTTCCTTCAATCGCGTTGTCCAGGTCAGTAGACGTTCGGCCCTGGTGGCAACCGCAGAAGCAGGAGGCCAACCGTCCTGAAAATCGCTGATGACAACTACTTTCCGCATATCTGAGTTCACACGCATGTTTTCATGAGCGTCCTATCGACGATCATGGCGGGGATCGATTGGTTATTAGGGTTCCGTAAGTCGCGCTTTAACCAGCGCGGTGCGCATTTGTTCCGAAGGCAGGCAACTTCATGTGTTTTTATTCTAATGTTCAAAAATGAAGGGTGAGGACGCGGGAAAGGGAGCCGCTCGCGTCGCCACGCTCAGGCAAGTCTCATCGTCCCCAAGCCCCGCTTTGGCAGGCTTACGGCGCCTACGTCCGCAAAGGGCGATTGATCACGCCCGTTTCACTTCGAAACTCCCGTGCGAATAACACCTCAAATGATGGCGCCAGGCACTCGTCACAAATACCGCAGCCATCGGCGTCCATTCGCGAGGCCGAGCGCACTTCTTGACAACAAAGGCATACGGTTGTGTTTCCCGCGGAAACTTCATCACGCGCGGGCGGGATTACTTCGATCTCGGCGTCGGGAACGCCATTTGCTGCAAGCTCACCCATCTCGAGGCTCCATGTCGAGGACGCTACTTGAGATAGGAAGCCTCAAGACGAGCGGCAAGATGCTCGCGTGCGCGCCAAAATAGCCTTGGGAGCGGGAGGCTTGAACCATCACACAAGCCGCGCGTTAACTTGTCTACTGACGAGGTGATATCATGGCACGAACCTTTAAAAGCAACAGCAGCGCAGCGCACTTTCTTCACGTCGGCGTAGCAGTACTTGCGATGGTGGCTATCGCAATAATGATCGCAATGCTCTAAATGCCGGGCGGGATTCGAGAACTGAGAGTGCTGGCGGTGTGCACCGGGAAAGCGGAAGTAAGACCGGGCAACCGGAGGAAAACCGGAATCAACAAACGTCCGACCCGCCACAGCCCGTTAGTTGGATGTGAAGGACTTGAAGACGACGCTGTCTGCAACCGGAAGCACCACGGCGGCCCCGACCAGGCCATCTACATCGAGGGAGATGTGAGCCGTGCCTGGTGGGAAAAGAAACTGAACAGATCCATTGCCTACGGACTTTTCGGCGAAAATCTCTGCCTTGAAGGACTGGACAATCAAGTCGTAGCGGCCGGTGATCGTTTCACCAGCGGCGATCTCGTGATGGAAGTGACAGCACCTCGGATGCCATGCCGAATCCTTTGCGAAAGAATGGATGACCCTTGTTTCTCAAAAATGTACATCCATGCTGCTCGACCCGGCTTCTATTGTCGTATCATCAAACCCGGCCGTATCGCTGCAGGAGCGTTGGTGAGGTACGAAGCGTTCGCGGGAGAGCGCATTTTGATGCCAGAAATGATGGCGCACTATGGCAAGAAGGCATCGCCCGATTTGATCGAGCGCTACCGGTCGGTACCGGTGCATTACAAGCTGCGGGCTTCTCTCTCGCATGGCGTCATCAAGTTCTAGGGGAGATGATAATTGCCCCGGAACAGATGTTCGTTCTCAGCTACGCCCGCCTGACCCGGTGAGCCGCCAAGCGGACCACGTTAACGGAGAGCGCGCCGATACCAGCTGGGTCTCATTCTCTGTGCCGCACCTTACGGACCTTGGATGTGCCGCGCGCTTAGCATCGGTCAATAAAGGCCTCCGTTGCTTCTTGAGGAGCAGGCTCGGGAAATCGCTGGTTTAGATGGACCGATCCCCGTTCTCCGAAACGCCATAGCAGCTCGATCGCGCTGCTAATCCCTATCCGCGGCCCCCGGCAGACCTCCACGGCTGTGAGCATCAGTAAAGCGAAGGGGCTGGCCAACAGTGATCGGCCAACAAAGTGCCGTGTGATTGCAAGAGCCTGGCAAAGACGGCCCGGTCCCGCACACAGAACTGTTTTCTGCCACCGCTCCACGCCTGAGCCGCATGGTTCATACCCAGTCTCCGGCTTGATGGCCATGGATGGCGAAGAGATCATTACGGTCCACCCGCGGGGAAGGCCGACGCCCTGGCTCTCGCCGCCGGCGCATTCGCAGGGGTTGCGCAATCGTCAGCATGACCTTGCTGCCGGTCTCTGGGTGAGGCTGGCTGTTGGCGGCGCGGCATTCCGGGAGCTTTGGCCTGCCCTCGCCAAGCGTTGCGAGCGCGGTGGATCAGGGATGCGCGAAAGGCCTTCCATTCCTTCGAGTGCGTTCCGCCGCCGGGGTAGAGCTCATGCGATCGGATCTGATCGGCATCAGAATGCCTCCCCATACGGAACATTACCGATGGCTGTCGGTTCACATTCCAACAGGAAAGGAGTCAGATGATGAGCGATCCGAAGGAACAGACCTGGACATCGAGCCCTCCCGAGACGATTCCGTTGCCAGACCGGTCCGGCGAATCCCCTTTGCACGATGCCGATAATCCGCCGGCCGATCAGGGCCGCGTGCCGCCGGTTCCGAGCCGGGATGAAGCCAATATGGACCCAGATGAAGCGTTGCCGGAAGACAGCGAGGAGGAGATCCTCGACGACGACCCGGGGCGCGAAAAGACCCGTTTCGACGAAGAGCTTCCTAAGAGCAGCCGATAGGCGTTGCTGTCGGTTCGACATCACGCTGGTAGTTGACCCGGTCAGTTGGCCACGGCGCGGCAAAAATGCATGCGGGCTCTCGTCAACAATGAATTGCCCTCGCGCAGGCTGCGATTGTCGCTCCGCCGGAGGGAGCCGAAAAGGAAAAGGCTCCGATGGAGTGGGCTTCGCTCTTCGAGCGGGAGGTGTTTTGAATCGGTCAACGTCAATGATCAACATCCCAAAATCCACCCCAACACAATCCGTCGTGGTCTTTGCGGCTGCGTTACGCCCAACCTCGCGCTGACGGCAGCAGGGGGAGAGTAAGGGGATGCGAGCGGCCCATTGCCATGAACTCTGCCAGGAGGAATGCGGTCGTCGGGCCCAATGTGAAGCCCTGATGGCCGTGACCAAAATGGAACCACAAGCCCTTATGCCGGGTCGGGCCGACGACAGGCAGCATGTCGGGTATGCAGGGGCGGGTACCCGACCATGGCGTCGGTTCGATGGGCTCGCCCAGCGCAAAAAGCTCGCGCGCAGCGCTGGTCGCGTGTCGAATCTGTCGCGAGGCAGGCGCTGCTCCCGGGGGCGCAATATGCGCGCCGGTCAAAACCCGCCATCCCGCATTCATCGGCGCAATCAGCGTGGAATTGTCGACATCGAGCATTGAGACGCGCGGCCCGTCCGGGCCTGAAAAATGCCTGTGATAACCGCGCTTGAACACCATCGGTATGCTATAGCCGAACATCTTCGCAAGCGGCGGCGACCATGGCCCCAGGGCAATGACCGCGTTTTCAGCGCCGACAACGCCATCCTCAGACAAGACCCGCCAACCGGCACCATTCTGCTGCAACGTCATGGCGTCACCCCGAGCCAGCGTCCCGCCGCGCGCCACGAAGAGAGCGGCGTAGCGCGCAACCAGTTCGCCCGGGTCACGGCAGGTCCAAGGCGAGGTCCAATGGACAGCACCCGCAAGCCGACGCAGCAGCGCGGGTTCGCTCGCCGCAAGTTCGTCCGCACCAAGCACATCTGAGGGCACGCCGTAGACACGCCTCAGCCGCTCCGCGGCCGCGGCAGCTGCTTCGAAATTCGCGGGCGTACGATAGACAGCGCGCCATCCCCGCCGCACGATCAGTTCACCAGCACCCGCGGGCTCGATGAAGCGCGCGTGATCGTCGCTCGCGCGCAGCGCGAGCTGGGAATAGGCAGCAATTGTTCTCGCGTAAGGCGCAGCCGCAGACTGTGTGAAATAGCGCCAGAGCGGCCCCGCCAGACGTCGCATATCGCGAAGCCGCCAATCGACGTCGTTGCCGCGCTTGAGCGCCACCCTGGCAATTTCGTTCAAGCTGCGTGGGAAGGCATAGGGCTCGACGGCTTCAGTTTGAATGATGCCGGCGTTGCCATAGCTTGTTTCCCGCCCTGGTGCCTGGCGATCCAGCAGCACCACCTGGTGCCCGCTCTCCTGCAATGCAAGCGCGGTGGAGACGCCGACCATGCCGGCGCCGAGGATAATGGAGGTGGTCATGGCGGGATTCCGTAGAGGAGTTGGTCAGAAAGTCAGGCGTGAATTGTAGCCGACCACGAATTGGATGAAGCGCGAGACGTCGATCATGTCGTCGCCCTGGTAGCGGATCGTATAACCGTCGGTGCGCTCGACGCCCTTGAGGTAAGAGAGATATTCGGCCGGCAGGCGATTTCGGAACACGATCTCCAGGACAGGGTTTTCCAGCTTGAACGGTTTCGCCCCGCCGGCTCTCGCCAGCGCCGTCTTGACGCCCTCCCGAATCCGGCGATGCGCGACGGCCGGCGTCAGCGAGATCGCCGATTGCGTGCTGTAAACCTGCTTCACCGGCACCGTCACAATATCGCCGATACGCGCTTTGATCTCGTCCAAGGCGATGTTGTCGCCCGAGGCGAGCAGGACCGGCACGTCGAAATGCCCGGCAATGGCGGCATTGATGCCGGCCTCCGGCATGACGACACCGTTGATCCGCACCTCGGCAAAGGCTGTGCCGCCGATCGTGTGCGACAGCACGCCACCCGGATGACTTGCGCCGGCATGGTAGCCGAGAAGCATCGCACCGACGAAGGAACCGAGCTCGACGCCCTGCATCATCATCAGCGGCCGCGGCCAGCTGCGGACGACCTGGACATAGTCGGGCAGGCGGTCAATCAGGATGCTCTCGCCATTTCCGTGGGAATCGCTGAGGATGACCTCCTCCACGCCTTCCTCGTGTGCAGCCTCGCAGGCGTGAACCACGGTATCCGTCATCCAGCGGCGCGCGTTTTCGTATTCGAAACCTTCCGGCATCAGCTGGTCGCGGCTGACGACCCCGACTATCCCCTCGATATCCGCGGAAATATAGATGCGCATTCCTGCCTCCCCGGCCAGCCGCGCGATGGCGCGAATGATGCATTTGACTTTCCGACGATAAACATAGTTTTATGATTAGAAAATATCTTTCTTTGTTGGCGAGAGGCAAAAATGAAACTGTTTATTGCGGGGCTGGACACCGAAACCAATACGTTTTCGCCGATGCAGACGGGCCTTGAGGCCTTCCGGGAAAACCTGATCGCCTATGGCGACGCCACCAGCAGGCCGCTCACCTGCTGCTCGTCGCAAATGTCTGTCTGGCGCAATGGTGCCGACGAAGAAGCCTGGGACGTGGTGGAGAGCCTCTGCGCCGTGGCTGAGCCCGGCGGCAAGACCACGCGGGCGGTCTATGAAAGCTTCCGCTCCACCATCCTCGGCGACCTCGAGGCGGCGATGCCGGTCGACGCGGTCATGCTTGCCCTGCACGGCGCCTGCGTTGCCGAGGGCTATGACGATGTTGAGGGGGATCTGCTCGAGCATGTGCGCGGAGTGGTCGGGCCGAATGTCCCGGTTGCTGCCGAGCTTGATCTGCATTGCCACATCACCGATCGCATGCTCTCGAGCGCGACCATGATCTCCACCTACAAGGAGTATCCGCACACCGACATCGAGGAGGTCGCCGACCAATTGTTCCGGTTGATGAAGCGAACCCTTGCGGGCGAAGTGCGGCCGGTGATGGGCCTCTATGACTGCCGGATGATCAATACCTTCCACCCGCATCGCGCGCCGTTGCGCGGCATTGTCGACCGCATGAAGGCGATGGAGGGGCAGGATGGCATTCTCTCGGTCTCCTTCGGTCACGGCTTTCCCTGGGGAGACGTCGAAGATGTCGGCGCCAAGATGCTCGTCGTGACCGACAACGATACAGGGAAGGCGGCACGGACCGCGGAGGCCTTTGGCAGAGAGATATTCGATGCGCGTGAGGAAATGCGCGGCACCTACCTCGGTATCGATGACGCGCTGGATCGGGCCGTCGCCGCGAAGAGCGGACCGATCGTGCTGGCGGACGTCTCCGACAATGCCGGCGGCGGGGCGCCCGGAGACTCGACCTTCATCCTGCGCCGCATCATCGAACGCGGCATCGAGGACGTGGCGACCTGCCTCTACTGGGACCCGATTGCGGTGCGCATGTGCCGCGAGGCGGGAGAAGGGGCGACGCTGGCGCTGAGGATCGGCGGCAAGGTCGGGCCGGCCTCCGGCGACCCCCTGGATCTGACCGTGAATGTCAGGCGCATCACCTCCGGCGTTACCCAGCGCTTCGGGCCGACGCCGCTCGGGATCGGCGACGCGGTGTGGGTTACGGCAGGCGGCATCGACATTGTGCTGAACACCGTGCGCACACAAGTCTTCCACCCGGAATGCATGACGGCGCTGGGCTTGAACCCGGCGCAGAGGAAGATTGTCGTGGTGAAGTCGAGCAACCACTTCCGCGCCGGCTTTGAACCGATCGCCAGCGAAATCCTCTATGTCGGCGGCCCCGGCGCCTTGCAACCCAGCTTTGAACAGCTGCCCTTCACAAAATTGAGACGCCCCTATTGGCCGAAGGTCGGCGACCCGTTCGCACAGTAGAAAGGATGCCATTTGGCGCGGCTCAGCGCGGCGAAGATTTGGCAGCCATTGGGTCGTGCCGGTGACGCCTGGGTGCAAGGGTGTCGCTCGGCGCTCTAGCACTTTGATTCTAGGGCATCTTATCCGCCTTCGGCGATTCCACGTGAAAGCGGGATGCTCTAGTATGGGATTGCTTTTCTAGCCGATGTTGATTTCGGCCAAGTATTATAGGAAATGGTTTTCCTATCATGCCAGTCGGATTCTGCCCGCGTCGCGGGCTGAGCCGAGAGCGGCACGCGGTCCGGAACGGCTGCAGGTAAATTGGAGACGCCAACAATGACCGATGCGAAATCCAGCCTCGGCGATATCCTGAAGGAGATTCGCAACCGCAATCGCTGGACGCTGGCAGAGGTGAGCTCCATGACCGGGCTTGCGGTCTCGACCCTTTCCAAGGTCGAGAACAACCAGATGCAGCTCACCTACGACCGATTGATTCAGCTCGCCCAGGGCCTCAAGGTCGATATCGTCGAGCTTTTCGGGACCACGGCGGGTGCTGAGGAAGCCCCCAGTATGCTGGGGCGTCGCACTTACACCAGATCTGGCGATGGGCGACAGATCATCACGCAAAACTACGACTATCTCTATGTTTGTACAGAGATTTCGAAGAAGTCTATGGTTCCAATCGTGGCGGTGGCCCGCGCTCGCACACTAGAGGAGTTCGGGCCGCTTATCCGGCACAAGGGCGAGGAGTTCTTCTACGTTGTCGAAGGCGAACTTGAACTTCATACCGAGATCTATGCGCCCTTGCGGCTCAAAAAGGGCGATTCCTGCTATTTCGATGCCATGACGGGGCACGCCTATCTCAGCGTGAGCGAAGAACCTGCGCAAATCCTGTGCGTTTGCTCGACCCCGGAAACCGAATTGGTCTCCACCCTGGCAAACGCACAGACGACCAAGCCCAAAAGCTGACACAACTAAAACAAGTACGATAAGAAAAAAATATTGCACTTAGGAAAATCGTTTCCTACTCTAGTGCTGCGGCTGGTGCCGGGAGGGCATCGTGCGCAGCAGTTCTGGGGAGGACTACGAGATGAACGCTTCCAAGTGGAAATCGATTGGCGTTGCCTTGCTTTTGGCATCAACGCCTCTTTCCGGCGCGATCGCTGCGCAGGACGTGCTGGTGCTGGCGCGAGCGGAAGATCCGCCGACCGCCGATCCTGGTGTTGAAATCAGCAACAGCGGCTACACACTGATTTACGCTGCCTATGAAAGGCTCGTCGTCTACAAAGGCGGGACAACGGAGGTCGGCCCCGAACTGGCTGAAAGCTGGACTGCCGACGACGCCGGCCTCGTGTGGACTTTCAAGCTCGCCAGCGGCCACAAGTTCGATGATGGTGCACCGGTCGACGCGGCTGCAGTGAAATTCAGCTTCGATCGATTGATGAAGCTGAAGGCGGGCCCCTCCGACGCGTTTCCGGTGCTGAAGGAGGTCGAGGTCATCGATCCGCAGACGGTGAGATTCCATTTGACGGCGCCATTTGCGCCCTTCATCTCGACGCTCGCCGTCTCCGGTGCGGCCATCATCAATCCCAAGGTGATGGAGCACGAGAAGGACGGCGACATGGCGAAGGCCTGGCTTGCGGAGCACTCGGCAGGTAGCGGTCCGTACCGTATAGCTTCCTGGGAGCGCAACCAGAGCATCGTACTCGACCGCAACGAGCACTACGCGGGCACAAAGCCGGCGCTGAAACAAGTCGTCATCCGCATCGTCGGCGACGTCTCGGCCCGCCGCCTTCAACTGACCTACGGTGATGCCGACATCATCGAACAGCTCCCGCTCGATCAGGCGGAGGCGCTGCAGAAGGACGCCTCCGTCGTGGTCGAGAGCAATCCCAGCATGTATGTGAACTACATCTACATGAACAACCGCCAGCCGCCGCTGGACGACGCCAAGGTTCGCCAGGCGATTTCTTATGCGGTCGACTATCAAGGCATCATCGACGGCATCATGCTTGGTCAGGCCAAACAGATGCGCGGCGCGGTGCCGAGCGGTATGTGGGGGCACGACGCGCAGGGTTTCCAGTACACATACGATGTCGAGAAGGCCAAGGCTCTGCTCGCCGACTCCGGCAAGAGCGACATTCGCCTGACTTACACCTTCTCCCAGGCCGATCCTGCCTGGGAGCCGGTCGGGCTTGCGCTGCAGGCGTCTCTTGCGGAAATCGGCATCAAGCTCGATCTGCAGGCTGTCGCCGACACGACCAAACGCGAACTGGTGGCCAACGGCAAATTCGATATGGCTCCCGGCGCCTGGACGCCTGATTTCGCCGACCCCTACATGTTCATGAACTATTGGTTCGACGCCGACAAAATGGGCGGTCCGGGCAACCGTTCCTTCTACGACAACACCAAGGTGACCGCGCTCGTGAAAGAGGCGGGCTCCATCGTCGACGAGGGGAAGCGCAAGGAACTCTATGTCGAAGCGCAGAAGCTTTCGACTGAGGACGCGCCCTATCTCTACATTATGGAAAAGAACGACATCTTCGCCCGCCGCGCCGTCGTGCAAGGCTATGTCTACAACCCCATGCTGATCCAGGTCTACAACTTCGCAACGATGTCGAAAACGGAATGACGGAGCCGGATCAGACCGATCCCGCGCCCTTGATGGGTCTCATTCCACGCAACACCTGCCGCCAGCCTCAACGGCTGTGGCGGCAGGGTTTCATCGTTTCCCAAGCAAGGTCAGGGTTCCCCTGCCGGAAGGGCTGACGTCCATGGCAATCACCCGCATCATCATCCCGCGCCTGGTTCTTTTGCTTTTCGTTGTGTTAGGCGTCGCCGTCATCACCTTCACGATCTCCCATCTCATACCGGGAGATCCAGCACGCATGATCGCGGGCGACCGGGCGAGTGCCGAAACGCTTGAAAATGTCAGGCGCAATCTCGGCCTTGATCGACCTGTTGTCGAACAGTTCACCATCTATATCGGCAACCTGCTGCAGGGCGATCTGGGGACGTCCCTGCGCACCAACCGTCCGGTCGCCGGCGATATCCGCACCTTCCTGCCGGCGACGCTGGAGCTGGGGGCCGTCGCACTCTTCATCGCGATCTGTCTGGGAGTGCCGCTCGGTGTGCTGTCGGCGGTCTACAAGGATGGTCCGATCGACCAGATTGCGCGCACGGTCTCGGTCTGCGGCATTTCGATGCCGGTGTTCTGGTTCGGTCTTATCCTGATCTATTTCTTCTACGCCAAGTTTCAGATACTGCCCGGCAGCGGCCGTCTGGCCATGGGCATCGTTGCGCCCGAACGCATCACCGGGTTCCTGTTGATCGACTCGTTGCTGCAAGGCCGCTTCGATGCGTTCCGCAGCGCCGTCTACCACATCATCCTGCCGGGCTTTGTGCTGGCCTTCGCCAATATGGGCGTGATCACGCGCCAGATTCGCGCCTCGATGCTGGATGTCCTGCAGGAAGATTACATTCGCACCGCGCGCGCCAGCGGCTTGCGCAAGGGCATGATCATCTTCAACTATGCGCTCAGAAACGCGCTGATCCCATCTATCACTCTGTTGGGGCTGGCACTTGGCGATCTCCTATATGGCGCGGTGCTGACCGAGACGATCTTCGCCTGGCCCGGCATGGGCACCTACGTCGTTACCTCCATTCAGACGCTCGATTTTCCCGCCATCATGGGTTTCACGATCGTCGCTTCCATTGGGTATGTGCTGATCAATCTCCTGGTCGATCTCGCCTACATGCTCGCCGACCCCCAGATCAGGGAGGTCTGATCATGTCTGCCGTCATCCCCACCGATCCTGTCGCGGCGAGTTCCGCAATGCGCAGGACCAGGTCCCTATCCGAGCGGCTGCGTTATCTCTGGTACCTCAGCCGCCGGAGCCCGCTGACCCTGGTTGGCGCTGCCATCATCCTGCTCGTCCTCATCATGATCGTCGCCGCGCCGGTGATCGCGCCCTACAACCCGGACAAGGTCTCGCTGACGGCGCGTCTGCTGCCACCGAGTGCTGCCCATTGGTTCGGTACCGACGAGGTCGGCCGCGACCTGTTCTCGCGCGTCGTGTATGGGGCAAGGGCATCCTGCGGGGCCGCCTTCATGATTGTCCTGATCTCGATGTCGGTTGGGGTGCTGATTGGCTGTTTTTCCGGCGTGGTCGGCGGACGGGTCGACACTGCCGTCATGCGGCTGATGGACGTCGTCCTTGCCTTGCCGGCGCTCGTGTTGGCCATGGCGCTGGCCGCGGCCCTTGGGCCCAGCCTCTTCAACTCCATGCTGGCCGTGGCGATCGTGCGGATTCCCGCCTATGTGCGCCTGGCCCGCGGTCAAACGCTGTCCTTGCGCGAGCAGGTCTTCGTAAAGGCGTCGCGCACTTTCGGTGCCTCGCCGCTCTATATTCTGCGCTGGCATATCCTGCCAAACGCCATGTCGCCGATCATCGTGCAGGCGACGCTCGATCTTGGCGGTGTTGTCCTGATCGCAGCCGCCCTCAGCTTCATCGGCCTCGGTGCTCAGCCGCCCACCGCCGAATGGGGCGCGCTCGTCAGCAGCGGCCGCAGCTACATGCTCGATCAGTGGTGGTACGCGACCTTCCCGGGTCTCGCCATTCTGATCACGGCCATGGGATGTAACCTCGTTGGCGACGGCATCCGCGATATGCTCGACCCGCGCTTGAGGGGCAGATGATGACGACCGGTATCGTTGAATCTCGCGGTCAGGCGCTGGCCATTCACAATCTGTCGCTGGAGTTCCCAACCTTCAGCGGCGCGATCAAGGCGCTCGACAATGTGTCAATCAATGTCGCAAAGGCTGAGATCGTCGGGATCGTCGGCGAGTCCGGCTGCGGCAAATCGGTGACGACCATGGCAGCAACCGGGCTGCTGCCCAAGGGGCGCTACAGGATCACCGGCGGCTCCGTCAGGATCTTTGGTCATAGCACCCTCGCCATGAACGAGAGCCAGCTGCAGGATGTGCGCGGCAAGATGGTCTCGACCATCTTCCAGGAGCCGATGAACGCGCTCAACCCGACGATCCGCATCGGCAAGCAGCTGACTGACGTCATCATGCGTCACGAGGAGGCAAGCTTGACGGATGCCAGGCGCATTGCCCGGGATATTCTTGCCGACATGCTGATCGGCGAGCCCGAGCGGGTCATGAAGCTCTACCCGTTCGAGCTCTCCGGCGGCATGCGGCAACGGGTTCTGATCGCGATGGCATTCTCCTGCAATCCCGGGCTCATCATCGCCGACGAGCCGACGACTGCGCTCGATGTCACCGTCCAGGCCGTGATACTGCGGCTTATCCAGAACCGCGCCCGCCGGACCGGGACGTCGGTGATCTTCATCTCGCATAACGTCGCGGTCGTGTCGCAGCTCTGCGATCGACTTTACGTGATGTATGCCGGAAGGATCGTGGAGGAGGGCGGGACGCGAGCCGTTCTCGACGCGCCGCAGCACCCCTATACCCAGGCGCTGCTGCGCTGCCTGCCGGAACGGGTGGCGCCGAAGCAGGAACTCGAAGCGATCACCGGCGCGGTACCGAGCCTGATGCACCCGCCTGGCGGCTGCTATTTCCAGCCACGATGCAGGGAAGCGGTTGATCTCTGTCGATCCCGGTCTCCGCAGTTGGAGGGGGCCGATGGCCGACAGGTGGCCTGCTGGCGGCGTGGTGTCGGAGCGGAGATATCAGAGCAGGGGGGCCCGCAATGACCGAAGGTATTGATACGATAGGCCGGCCGGTTCTGGACGTTTCCGATCTCAACGTCCGCTTCCCCGCGTCCCGCGACTGGCTCGGTCGCCCCACCTCGCATGTGCACGCCGTCAACGGCGTAACTCTTAGCGTTCGCGGTGGTGGAAGCCTTGGTATCGTCGGCGAGTCCGGTTGCGGCAAGAGCACGCTCGCCCAGGCGATCATCGGGCTTGCGCCTTACGAGCAGGGCAGGGTGACGATCGACGGCCAGGATTTGCAGGCAGCGAAGGGAAGGCAAAAGCGCGATCTGCGGCAGAAGATGCAGATCGTTTTCCAGGATCCGCAATCCTCGCTCGATCGGCGGCTGCCGGTCTGGCGGCTGATCAGCGAACCGCTGCACATTCGCGGCGGACACAGCAATGCCGAGTTGCATGCGAAGGCGGAGCAACTGGCCGCTGCCGTCGGCTTGAGGCCGGAACATCTGGATCGCCTGCCCCACGAGTTTTCAGGTGGCCAGCGCCAGCGCATCGCAATCGCCCGCGCGATCAGCACGGATCCCGATCTCATGGTGTTGGACGAGCCGACATCGGCGCTCGATGTGTCGGTGCAGGCGCAGATCGTCAACCTGCTTTTGAAGTTGCAGCGGGAGCGGGGGTTAACGTACCTCTTGATTTCGCACGATGTCGCGCTGGTGCGCCATTTTTGCGACGATGTCGCTGTGATGTATCTCGGCCAGATCGTTGAATCAGGTCCGGCCGACGAGGTTCTTGGCAATCCTCGGCACCCGTACACTCAAACGCTTCTGGCCTCAGCTCCGAGTTTCGCAAGCCCCTTGCCGACTCTTGCCGAGGTGCGGATCGGGGAGCTTCCAAACAACCGCAAATTGCCGACCGGTTGCTTCTACAGGGAACGATGCGGCATGGCTGCTGCTGGCTGCGAGGTGCCGCAGGTCCTCCACCGCCTCGGCGATGACGCGCGCAACGCGAGGTGTCATCTGGCCCAGTGTTGAGGCGCAGACGAGCGCTATAGGGCGTTCCGCCTTCCGTCCGCATGGCGGCGCATGGCGGTTCGATGAATTGATGCTCGAGGTCGGTATTTTAAGAAATATAAGTTTCCTATCCGAAAAATAATTTGATTGATATTTCCGACTGTGCAAATTTGGAGCTGTTCGCTCGGCGGAGCGAAGGCGAAGCCCGACCCACTGCTTGCCGGAGATAACAGTGACGCGAACCAACGCAAATCGGCGCCCCTCTGTCGGCCGCCGTTTCGGCATGTTTCGGAATGCTGGTCCGACGCAGTCAGGCGTGTGGCGGTCCAGGCGCCTGCGATCCGGACATGAATGTGATCTGATGAAAGAGGCCTGACATGACGAAGGAAGTTGAATGGGCGCGCATGACCGCACCCAGCCTGCGCGAAATTGCCGGCAAGCCCGGGGCGCTCGCCATTCTGCCGATCGGCTCGCTGGAACAGCACGGCCCGCATCTGCCGGTTATTACCGATACCGCCAGCGCATCGGCGGCGGCCATTCGCGCCGCCCGTCTGGTTGCCGATGATATCCCGGTCGCCGTTCTGCCTGGCCTCTGGCTTGGCATGAGCGAACACCACCTGCCTTTCGGCGGAACCATCACGCTCGACTACGATACGCTCAGCCGCGTCATCCGCTGCATCGTGCGCTCGCTGAAGACGCTCGGCTTCCAACGGCTCTTCATCGTCAATGGACACGGCGGCAACATGGATCCGCTCGCGGTTGCCGTGCGTGAGCTGGCGGTCGAGTTTGCCATGCCGATCGTCGCCACGACGCCGTGGATGCTGGCGCCCGAGGAGGCGGGGAAAATCTTCGAGGTCGACACCGGTGCGCATCATGCTTGCGAAGGCGAGGCATCTGTCATGTTGGCAATCGTCCCGGACGCGGTAAAGACCGAGATGTTCGGGCAGGCATATGGCAACCAGCAGCATCCCGTCGATGTGCCGGTGGACGTGTCGCGCTTCTATTCCTTCGCCGAGCGTGCGCCGGTCACCGGCACCTGGGGCGATCCGCGCAGTGCAACAGCTGACAAGGGCGAGCGCTTCCTCGACCTGCAGGCGGGTGAACTGGTGAAACTGATCCGCAACGATGTGCTCTGGACCGCGCCAGACCCTGTCTGGACGCCCGGTCGCGGCCTCGGCACGACGGCCGGCAAAGCCGATTGACCTGTGCGCGCGAGCCATTCGCCGGGCATCTCGCATTCCATTCCTGAGGGAGGATAAGCCAATGACTCTAAAATTCGCACGGACGCGCAAGACCGTTGTTTCTCTGTTTGCAGCAACGATGCTTTCGGGCGTCGCCCTGACACCGGCCATGGCAAAGACGCTCGTTTATTGCTCGGAGGGCGCGCCAGAGGGGTTCGATGCAGCGCTCTACTCGGCCAACAGTACTTGGGACGCTTCGGCGGAGACGATCTATGATCGCCTGACCGAATTCGAAAGCGGTACGACCAAGGTTATTCCGGGCCTCGCTGAAAGCTGGACAATTTCCGACGATAATCTCGAATACACGCTGAAACTGCGTGAGGGCGTGAAGTTCCAGTCGACGGATGACTTCACACCGACGCGTGATTTCAACGCCGACGACGTGCTCTTCACCTATAATCGCCAGTTGGACAAGAACGATCCCTGGAACAGCTATTTCCCCGGTGCGAACTGGGAAATGTTCAATGCGATGGACATGCCATCGGTCATCAAGGCCATCGTCAAGGTGGACGAAAAGACCGTCAAGTTCGTCCTGAAGCAGCCGGATGCATCGCTTCCGTCAAAGCTTGCCCTGAACTTCGGCTCGATCATGTCGAAGGAATATGCCGATAAGCTGGCGGCTGAAGGACGGCGCGAGGATCTTGACCGTAAGCCGGTCGGAACCGGGCCGTTCCGCTTTGTCGATTATCAGCAAGATGCGGCAATTCGCTTTGCGGCCAATGCAGACTATTGGGCAGGCGCGCCGAAGATCGACAACCTCATCTTCGCGATCACTACCGATCCGACGACACGCATGCAGAAGCTCCAGGCGGGAGAATGCCATGTCGCTCCATACCCGGCGCCGGCTGACGTGGCCGGGCTGAAGGCAAATCCGGACCTTACTGTTCTGGAACAGCCAGGTCTCAACGTCTCCTATCTCGCGATGAACACCTTGATCGCGCCGTTCGACAAGCTGGAAGTACGCCGCGCCATCAATATGGCGATCGACCGCAAGGCGATTGTCGGTTCCGTTTATCAGGGCATGGGACAGGTCGCCAAAAGCGTCCTGCCGCCGACGATGTGGGGCTATAACGGCAAAATAGAGGGCTACAGCTACGATCCGGAAATGGCAAAGAAGCTGCTGGATGGGGCCGGCGTCAAAGATCTGAAGATGAAGATCTGGGCTATGCCTGTCAGCCGTCCCTATATGCCGAACGCTCGCCGCGCGGCAGAGCTGATGCAGGCGGACCTTGCCAAGGTGGGCATCGGTGTCGAAATCCTTTCTTACGAATGGGGCGAGTATCTGAAGAAGGTGCGCGACGAAGCGCGCGATGGCGCCGTCATCTTGGGCGGCACGAGCGACAACGGCGATCCTGACAATTTGCTCAGCTATTTCTTCAGCTGCTCTGGCGTTGGCGGCAGCAACAATGCCAACTGGTGCTACAAGCCGCTCGATGAGATCTTCCAGAAGGCGCGTACCAGCTCGGATCAAAGCGAGCGGACGAAACTGTACGAAGAGGCACAGGCCATCATCAGCGATCAGGCACCTTGGGTTCCGATTGCCCACTCCACGGTTGTGCTGCCGATGTCGAAAGAGGTGAAGAACTACGTGATGGAGCCATTGGGCTCGCATCGCTTCGAGCAGGTCGACATCGAGGACTAACCCCGCAACTCTAGGCGACGCATGGCCCTTCCGTTGGTCCTGAAGGCCCGAAGCGGATCACTCGACCGCTTCTGGCTCGAAGGGCTTATGGGAACGGCTACCAGTCTCGATTTGACTAGCGGCTGATGGTCGTGGCCTGAGACCATACAACTATCCAGCGGCTGTTGCGCTCTTCATAAGTGTCTGTGTGCCAGTAGTCTGCGGCCGGCACGAGATGTCCGTTGAAGATTACTTCCAGGCGAGCGCGGTAGCGTATGACGGCGGCCGAGCCATAAAGACGGACGGCAATATCGCTTGGCTCCCATGCGCGGTATTTGATCTGGCCGGCGGCGATGGCACCGAGATATTCTTCCCGCGATAGAGCTACGCCGATGGGGGTGATTAACTGGAAGTCATCGGCATGAAGAGGTGCCGCCGCAGTGATATCGGCGGCGACGAGCGCACGCAATCGGCTGCGTTCGCTTTCACGGATGCGGTCTTCTTCGGTCTTAACATTGTTTATCATTCTAATCTCCTGGATGTTTCGTTGGCTCTTCGCGGCGAAAGTCAAATCCTCGGCCAGCGGTGCGGGCGGTCACCAGTCCTTTTTCGATCAGACTTTGACCGCAGGCGCGGATGGTTTCTTCTTCGGGACGCGGCCGCCATTGCAACACGCATTCTGCTTTTGAGGTGTCGATGCGGAGGTCCCTTCCAAGCTCATGCACGATCGTCCCCGCGTCGGCGTCGATGAGAGCCAGAATTCGAACCAACCAGTTTGGAAGTTCCGCAGTTGGTATCTGGGAAGTGTAGGCTGGAAAGGACTGGGCAAGTACGTGCGCAATGTCCCTCATCCAGAAGACGCGGCCTCCGACGATGAACCTGTGTCCAGTGGCCCCGGGCTCGACCATCGCACGGACATGGGCGAGCGCGACATCGCGAACGTCAGCGATTGCGCAACCGTAGCGCGGCAATCGCGTGAACTTGCCGTTCATCAATTTCCTGATTAGTCCGACGGACGTGCCGCAGTCATTGCCTAACAACGGACCAAGGATGAGACCCGGATTGATCACGGTCAAGGCCAGATCATGTTCTTCGGCGAACGCCCAAGCGGCGCGCTCGGCCAGAGTCTTGGATTTGTAATAGGGTGTCGCGCGTTTGCTCTCTGTGTCCGTCCAGTCCTTTTCGCTGAACGGTGCACGCCCGCTGCCATGATTGGTGGCTGCGATTGATGAGGTGAGGACGACCCTTTTCGCCTTGCCTGCATGGGCCGCCCGCAACACGCGGAGAGCCCCTTCCTTTGCTGTCCGGATCAATCCTGTCTGATCGCGCACCGCGCCACTCGGAAATGGAGATGCGGTATGGATGATGTAATCGCAGTCCGAAACCGCTTCCGCCCAGCCGAGGTCGTGATCCAGATCGGCTTCGACGAAACCGAGATTTTCGGTGAACGGTTGAAAGCGGGACATCGTTGCAGCGGCTGACGCCATCCGTCTTAGGGTTCCGCGAACACGATAACCCTGTTGCAACAGCTGCAGCGCCACATGCCCGCCAAGGAAGCCGCTGATCCCCGTGACTAGCACTGTGGTTTGTTGTGGCGGTCGCGCCTCTTTCATGATCGTGCTCCGATGCGAGTTCGGCTAATTGGACAAGTGGACTAATATTGTCCAATTGTCACTTTGACATTTCAGACAGGGGGCGTCAACATGTCCAGATGGAAAATGAAGATCGCAAGTCAGCTCTAATTTTGGATTCTGCGCTGCCGGTGTTCGCCCGGTACGGCTTTCAGAAGACCACCATGGCGGATATCGCCCGTGCGACAGGGATTTCGCGCGCTTCCCTCTACCTTGCCTTCAACAGTAAGGAGGAGCTTTTTCGGGCCGGCTCGGCGCGTGCGCATGAACGGACAATGTCTGAGGTTGAGGACGCGCTTGGCCGCACGGGAGATGTCGTGGACCGTATCGCGGCGGCGATCTCCGCCTTCCAGGAAGGACTGATCGCTCCGTTCAGCAAAAGCGAAAACGCCAAGGAACTCTTCGACACCAATTTGAAACTGGCAAAGGATATAACGATTGCCGCCAGATCGAAGCTGCTTGACCTCCTGGCAAACGCCCTGGCGGCAGCTCAAGCTCAAGGGGAGATCGACCTGAAGGCATTAGAGGTATCACCCGCAGACCTCGCCGCGCTGATTGCGGCTGCGATGGATGGCATCAAACACAGCTTCAGCGCCGATGGGCCGTCCGATGACGCGTTGCGGTTATTGATGCGTGTTTTGAGGTTAGCGCTCAAACCAGAAGAAAAAAATGCTGATGGAGCAACTGGATAATGTCCCGTTCACGTTGGGGCAACGTGGGGGGTGGCCGGATGTACGCGAGCGAACGGTCTCTCGCAGAGCTGCTGTGGCCGCTTAGGATGGTGACAATTTTCCCGAGCTGCCGGCGGCGTCGGCGGTCGGCAACGCTTGCAGTCCTGGTTGGATGGCAAACACAAATATGCTGCGTGTGACGCTTTGGTCGGGTACAGGGTCTGATCTGGGCAATCGCGGCCCAGTACGGCGCGCGCCCTGAATGGACTGATAAGAAACCAAACTTGCAGCCCACACACCCGCACCGTCTGGTGCGCGAGAATGCTCTTAAAAAAGAGTGCATTTCGAAACAAGCCTGCGCGATTTTTTCTCATTGGGGCGCTGGCGGCTGCGCACGCTGTGAGCATTCCCGAATACCGCCGGATGGCGGGTAATTCCAGAAATACGGCCCCTGAGCAGGAGACATCAGAGGCCGTGAGCGATATGTTGCATTCAACGCCGCGGATTATACTCTCTTATTGCGTCGGCCACCAGAATCGATTGCTCAGTGCCAGGTGGTCGGCGGGATTGTGAGCCATTGTTTTCGTGCCGGTGTTTCTGGTCTGCCATTAGACTTCAATAGGGCTTGGCGCCGATTCAATGTAGCGCATCGGCTCATGGCGATTGGGCGAGATTGCTTAACGGGGAAGTTTCTCCGTCTGAAAAGCCGCGGTAGCGAAGATGGCTCCGGTTTAGATGGGCGCGCATGGCTTCGCGGGCCTGTTCGGAGTTTCCGCTGCTGATCGCTTCGCAGATGGCCCTGTGTTCTCTCACAGTGTTTTGAATGTACTCGGGCGTGATGAGCGCTGGATTGAGTTCCTTTGAGAACGCCGGTTGCGGGAGTATTTGAAGGCTCATCAAGTTGAAGAACTCTATAAAGGCACCATTATTCGTCGCGTCTGCGATCGAGCGATGGAAAACAAAGTCCAGATTGTCGAGGGCGGTTTCGTCGTCGATCGATGCCTCGAATTGGCGGGCAGCGTTCCAGATATTTGATTCCTGTGCCCAGGAGCGGCGGGTCGCAGCAAGACCCGCCGCATGAACCTCGAATGCCATTCGCAGTTCCAGAAGGTCGATGAATGACGTCTTCAGGCGGCGAAGCGGCGCCAGTGCCAGCTCGGAATCATAGCCGGTCAAATCTTCCGGCGCGGGCACATTCCGTACAAACACGCCGACGCCATGACGTGCCTCTACTACTCCATCAGACCGCAATGCGGATATTGCTTCGCGAATGACGGTCCGGCTCACGCCAAAGCGTTGAGAAAGGTCATTAAGCGATCCAAGCTTATCGCCCTTGTCGAGTTCACCCTCGATGATATGAGCCTTGAGTGCTTGTATGGTCCGACTTGTCAGTGTGTCCAAGATTCACCCGTTACCTAGCGTCACCCTTTACCGGTGCTTTTGACGATTAATAGGGTTTCGGTGTCCTTCTGACAAGATAGCACTACTTCAAGATGTGGTACTACCTGTATGTCGGCGATTGCGCTCAAAGTGTGCGCACACAGGCTTCGATGAGCATATCGGCGAGCCTTATTCAAAGCCCTTTATGGCAAATGACTCAAAAATATTTTCGACGCTGATTAGCAACACGCACCGACAGAGACCTAAAAAGGCGCTGTAAGTAGCGGAATTAATACGATTATCGTGATGTAAATGCGTCAGCCTCTTGAGAGGTAGTATCTCTTGTGTCGGTATTGACATGAGATACTATTTCAATAATCTTTGGTCTCGGTAAGTGAGCCAGCGATACCTTGTCAGTCGAGACGAGGCGAATGGCTCCGGGAACGAAACAAGCGCTTTAAAGCGCTCGCAGAAAATCAGGTGGAATTTGCTATGGGTGTCGTCTCTGAACGCATCTCCAAGCTCGGCATCGTGTTGCCTTCTAATGCGCCGGCCTCCGGAAACTACGTTGCGCACCGGCTCGTGGGATCCCTTCTCTTTGTCTCAGGACAGATCCCGCGTATCGACGGTATCGAGCATTTCGTCGGCGTGGTGGGGCAGGACATCTCGCCTGAAGACGGCTATCAAGCCGCTCGTCTTTGCGCTTTGAACCTTGTGGCCCGGGTAAGTGCCGCCCTCGACGGGGACCTCGACCGAGTAATTGCGTGCGTGCAGCTTCGCGGTTTCGTGAACGCGCCGCCGCACTTCCAGGGACATCCCGCCGTAATTGATGGCGCTTCCGATCTTCTTGTCGAAGTCTTCGGAGAAAATGGCCGCCACGTCCGTACGGCGCTCGGCGCCGGATCGCTTCCTCGCGGCTCGTCCGTCGAGGTTGATGCCGTGTTTGAAGTCGCAATGAAATCCTGACGATAACAGGAAGGGGAACGAGGAATGAGCGAAAGCGCGAAGTCCGAAAAAGCCATAGATATGGTCGGCGTCAACAAATGGTATGGCCCTTTGCAAGTGTTAAAGGGCATAAATCTGAACGTCGCTCGCGGCGAGCACATTGTTCTTTGCGGTCCGTCGGGCTCTGGCAAGTCGACGCTTATCCGTTGCATCAACCACCTGGAGGAAATTCAGGAAGGCACAATCTTCGTCAACGGCACACGGCTCAACCAAAGCGGCGCGAATGCCGACCATATTAGACGCGACGTCGGTATGGTGTTCCAGCAGTTCAACCTTTTCCCTCATCTAACAGTGCTTGAAAACTGCATGCTGGCACAGCGGCGCGTTCGCAAGGCGTCGGGGGCAGAGGCCAAGGAAAAGGCCATGCGCCATCTCGAGCGCGTCCACATCGTCGAGCAGGCGCTGAAGTATCCAGCTCAGTTATCGGGCGGTCAGCAGCAGCGTGTCGCCATCGCACGCGCGCTCTGCATGGATCCAAAGATCATGTTGTTCGACGAGCCGACCTCAGCGCTCGATCCCGAGATGGTCAAGGAGGTGCTCGATACGATGGTGTCGCTCGCCGACGACGGCATTACCATGATCTGCGTCACGCACGAGATGGGCTTCGCCCGAGCCGTTGCGCATCGCGTCATCTTCATGGACCGCGGTGAGATCGTCGAAAGCGCCAAGCCCGACGTGTTCTTCAGTAACCCGAGCCATGAACGCACCAAGACGTTCCTCAGCCAGATCCTCAATCACTAGGGCAGAGGTGTATAGATGCAATATTCCTTCGATTTCGCCCCTGTTTTTGCCGCTTGGCCCATGTTTCTCGAGGGCGCCATTCAAACACTAAGGATGTCTGCCATCTCAATGGTTGCCGGCCTTTCGCTGGGCATTGTCTTCATGTTGATGCGCATGAGTAAACTTGCCGCCGTGCGGATGATTGCGGTGGGCTATATCGAGCTTATCCGCAACACACCGTTTCTCGTCCAGATCTTCTTTATCTATTTCGGCATGCCGACGCTCGGTATCAAGTTGGACGGCGAAGAGGCAGCGATCCTCGCAATGTCACTCAACTGCGCGGCATATGCCGCGGAGATCGTTCGCGGTGGCGTGCAGTCGATCCGGCCTGGCCAGATCGAGGCGGGCAGGGCGCTTGGCCTGCATACGATCGACATTTATCGTTTCATCGTTTTTCGACCGGCAATCCGTGCGGTCTATCCGGCGCTCTGCAGTCAGTTCATCCTGATGATGCTGAATTCGAGCCTTGTTGCGTCGGTCTCCGCGGAGGAACTGACCTACATGGCGCAGACGCTGGACGCCCAAACCTTCCGCAGTTTCGAGATCTATTTCGTCCTCGGTGCGGTCTACCTCCTGCTGTCCCAGTTCTTCTCTGTCGCATTGCAGCTGGTCGGCAGAACCTACTTCTCCTATCCGACAAAGTGAGGCCAAATCGATGATCCGTGAATTTGGTTTCGGAGAGTTTCTATTCCTGTTGGAAGGTGCTCGCTGGACAGTCATCCTCTCTCTTCTCGCGTTCACTTTTGGCGGAGCGCTCGGTCTCGCAGTAGCGCTCGGTCGTACCAGCAAATGGGCGGTCCTGCGCGGCCTTATGGCAACCTACATCCAGATCTTCCAAGGGACGCCGCTCTTGGTGCAGTTGTTCTTCGTCTATTTCGGAATGCCGGTATTTGGCCTCAAGGTCGATATCTGGGTGGCGCTGACCGTTGGCCTGTCGCTGCACACCAGCGCGTTTCTCGGCGAGATCTGGCGTGGCAGCATCCAGGCCGTGGCGCCGGGTCAAAGCGAGGCCGCCCGCGCGCTTGGTATCGGCTATGTCTACCGCATGATCGATGTGGTCCTGCCCCAGGCCTTCCGGATCGGTTTGCCCGCCACCATCGGCTTCCTGGTGAACCTTATCAAGGGGACTGCTCTTGCTGCACTCCTGGGCCTGACTGAGCTTACCCGCTCGGGCCAGCTAATGGCGAACATCACGTTTCAACCACTGCAAGTCTACGGGGCGGTCGGGCTCGTCTACTTCTTCATCTGCCTGCCCCTGACCTACTTCAGCGCAAGAGTCGAACGGCGCCTCAACGCCGCGAGATAACAAGAAGAACGCATGATCAAAACCAACCAGAGGTAACCAACATGTTCAATTCAGCACCGACCATCTCGCGTTCCAGGTTCCTGTCCGGTCTTACGGCGGTCATTCTGACGGCGACTGCCTTTGCCAACACTGCAGGGGCTGTGACGCCGGAAGAGATCAAGGCAAAGGGCACGGCCGTCATTGGGGTTCAGATGGATCAGTTTCCCTGGGGCTTCATCGACCAGAACGGTCAAAACGAGGGTTTCGACATCGAGCTTTCCAAGCTGATTGCCCAGGAACTCGGCGTCGAGGTGAAGTTCGAACGCATCACCGGCCAGAACCGCATTCCTCTGCTCGTCAACGGCAATGTCGATTTCCTCGTGCCTTCTATGACCATTACGCAAGAGCGCGCCAAGGTCATCCAATATGTCATTCCCTACTCGTCGAACGACATCACCGTCTGGGCAAAAAAGGATGCTGAAATCAAGGGTAACGAGGATCTCGGTAAATACGTAATCGGCGTCAACCGAGGCAGCGTGTTCGAACCGGTTTTGGTCAAGGCTGCGCCGCCGGAGACAGAAATCAAGCGCTTCGACGATGATGCGACGACAGTGCAAGCACTGCTTTCAGGCCAGGTCGATGCGATCCTTGGGAGCGTCACATACGGCCTGGTAATCAAGGAAACAGGACACAGCGCCGAATTCGAGCGCAAGTACAAAGTTGCCGACAATTTCCAGGGAATGGCGGTGCGCAAGGGCGATCAGGATATGCTCGCCTACCTCACAGATTTTGTGACCCGGCATACCGCGGACGGATCGCTTGACGCGCTCTACAAGAAATGGATTGGCGTGGATCGCGCCGCGCTTCCGACGACATTGCCGGGTGTCGATTTCACCGGCAAGCAATAACGCTTAAGCTCTGCGCGTTCATTTAGCCGTCGCGCAGCGCACCCGAAACATCAACCACTGAAGAGCTTTTTGCCCCCGCCTGTCTGTGCGGGCGGGGAGTGCCGCCGCACGTCGAAAAACAAGCCTTCCCGGGCGCGGCGCAACAACAGCTCGTTTACGGAGCATGAGTGAAGAAAATGGCGAAAGATGGCAAGCAAATTAGGGTCGGCGTCGATATCGGTGGAACCTTTACCGATGTCGCGATGGAAGTGGGAGCCACGCTCCATTCGATCAAAGTGCTGACCGACTACTCGTTTCCCGAAAACGCAATCGTTGAAGGCATTCGACAGGTCGCTGAGGTCGCGGGCGTGGATCTCTCCGAGATCGATACGATCATCCACGGCACCACGCTCGCCACCAATGCCTTGATCGAGCGCCGGGGTGCGAAAACTGCCTTCATCACCACCAGGGGGTTCCGTGACGTCATCGAAATGCGCACGGAGAGCCGTTTCGAACAATATGATCTCGATATCGTACTGCCCGCACCACTGGTTTCGCGCAACGAGCGCTTTGTACTTGACGAGCGCATCGGCGCCGACGGTTCGGTGCTCAAGGCGCTGGACCTTTCCGAAGTCGATGCCCTCTGCGATCGCATTGTTGCTGCCGGTTATCAAAGCGTCGCGATTGGCTTCATACATTCCTACTTGAACGGCGCGCATGAAAAAACCGTTCGAGACCGGCTACTTGCCAAAAACCCGGACATCTCGGTGTCAGTGTCGTTCGAGGTCTCGCCGCAAATGCGCGAGTTCCAGCGCTTCAACACGGTGTGCGCCAACGCCTTCGTCAAGCCCCTGATGGCTTCCTATCTCAACCGCCTCGTTGGTCGCTTGACGGATGAGGGAACCCGATGCCCGATCTTTATGATCCATTCTGGCGGCGGGATCATCAGCGTCGAAAGCGCCATCGAATTCCCGGTTCGCCTTCTTGAATCCGGTCCCGCAGGCGGCGCAATTTTCGCCGCTCATATCGCCAGCAGCTACGGGCTCGACCAGGTCCTCTCCTACGACATGGGCGGGACAACGGCCAAGATCTGCCTGATCGAAAAACAGACGCCCAAGACGTCTAAGACATTCGAGGTCGCTCGCACCTGGCGCTTCAAGAAGGGCAGCGGCATGCCCATATCCATTCCGGTCATCGAAATGGTCGAGATCGGCGCCGGGGGCGGTTCGATTGCAACCGTCGACAGCATGCGCCAGATCCGCGTTGGACCCCACAGCGCCGGTTCCGAGCCAGGGCCCGCCTGCTATGGGCGTGGCGGTAAGAACCCGACCGTCACTGATGCCGATCTCATTCTCGGTCGTCTTGACCCCGACGAGTTTGCCGGCGGTGCAATGAAGCTCGATCGCTGTGCCTCTGACAAGGCAATGGATCAGGATGTGGCGTCTAAGCTTGAGACCAATGTTGCGACCGCTGCTTACGGGCTTAGCGAAGTGGTTGACGAGAACATGAGCAACGCCGCGCGAATGCATGCCGTTGAAAACGGCAAGGAGCTTTCGGAGTTCACGATGATTGCCTTCGGCGGTGCGGCACCTATCCATGCCGCCCGGCTGTGCGAAAAGCTTGGAATGTCGGATCTTTTGATTCCACCAGGCGCTGGTGTCGGCTCGGCAATCGGTTTCCTGAGGGCTCCATTCGGCTTTGAATCCGTTCGAAGCGCCTATAGCCGTCTAAGCCGCTTCGAGGCGAAAGCGATCAACACCACCATCAGCGACTTGATCGCTGAAGCGACATCCTTCGTGCGCTCAGGAGCGCCGGACGCGGAACCGGGTCTCGAATGCACTGCCTACATGCGCTATGTCGGTCAGGGCTGGGAAGTACCAGTCACCATTGAGGTGCGTGATTACATCGATAGTGACGGCGCACTGTTTCGCAAATTGTTTGACGAACAGTATGAGCAGTTCTTCGGCCGCGTGATTGACGGGCTTGATGTCGAGATCGTCAGTTGGTCGCTGCGTGCCACTTCAAAGGTGATCCCGCCTGAGCGGATCGGCAAGACCGCTAAGGGAGCAGCCGCCGAGGTTCGCGGCACGCGTGAAATCTTCGACGTGCAGGAAGGCAACTTCCAAAGTGCCGCGATTGTCTCCCGCAATGACATGAAGCCAGGCGATTGGGTCGCCGGTCCGGCGGTCATCACCGAACGCGAAACCTCGACCATCATCACAGCGAGCCGCGAAGTCGTCATGCAGTCCGATGGCTGCCTGCTCGTGCGTGCCAAGCAAGCTGCCTGAACAGAGGGAAAACCATGAAAACCAATGCACTTTCTGACGTCCACATGCAGATCATGTGGAACCGGCTAATCTCCGTAGTTGAGGAGCAAGCGCTTACGCTGATCCGCACCGCGTTCAGCACCAGCGTGCGTGAGTCGGGTGACCTGTCTGCCGGCGTGTTCAACCGCGGCGGAAAGATGATAGCTCAGGCCGTGACCGGTACACCCGGCCACGTCAACGCTATGGCGGAAGCCGTCGGCCACTTCATCCGCGACATCGGCCCTGAAAGCATCTTCGAGGGTGACGTCTATATCACCAACGACCCGTGGAAGGGCACGGGCCACCTGCACGACTTCACCGTCGTCTCGCCGAGTTTTCGGGAAGGGGATCTGGTTGGCTACTTCGCCTGCACCGCGCACGTAGTCGATGTAGGCGGTCGCGGTTTCGGGCCGGATGCCAACGAGGTCTACGAAGAAGGCATCTTCGTCCCGATCATGAAGTTTGCCGAACGCGGCGTTGTCAACAAGGACCTCGTCAACATCTTGCGCAACAATGTGCGCGAGAGCCATCAGGTGGTCGGCGATGTCTATTCGCTCGCAGCTTGCAACGAGATCGGTCATCGCCGGCTCATGGACATGATGGACGAATTCGGTCTTACGGATCTCGAAACCTTGGCCGACTTCATCTTCAAGCGCAGCTACGATGCGACGATCGAACGGATTGCGGCCCTGCCGAAGGGTTCCTATTCCAACGTAATGCGGGTCGACGGCTATGGCTCGCCGATCGACATCGCCGTGCGCCTCGATGTGGCGAACGATCATATCCTTGCGGATTTCGAAGGGACCTCGCCGCCCAGTCCGAAGGGTATCAATTGCCCGATCATCTACTCCGCAGCCTACGCCTGTTACGGTCTCAAATGCTCGATCGCGCCGGAGATCCCGAACAATCACGCCTCCCTGCTACCGTTCCGCGTCATGGCTCCGCAAAACTGCATTCTCAATGCGCAACATCCCGCACCGGTCTCGGTGCGCCACGTCCTCGGGCATCTCGTTCCGGACGCCGTACTTGGCGCCGTGCACAAGATGCTTCCTGGTCGCGTACCGGCGGAAGGGGCGGGTGCCTTGTGGAACCTGCACGTCAGCGTGCGGCCGTTGCAGGGTGAAAGGGCGCCGGCTGATGGCGGCCAGCGCGCAGAAGTCCTGCTCTTCAACAGTGGCGGCGCCGGTGCACGTTCCACGCTTGACGGTTTGAATGCCACGGCATTTCCAAGCGGCGTGCACTCGATGTCGATCGAGGCGACAGAGCACGTCGGTCCGGTCATCTTCTGGCGTAAGGAACTGCGCGACGGTTCGGGCGGCGCCGGCCAGTTCCGAGGCGGCCTGGGGCAGGTCGTGGAAATCTCGCCGACCGAAGGTCACGAGATGCATTTCAACGCCATGTTCGACCGCGTCGAACACCCCGCGCGCGGCCGCAATGGCGGCGAGAACGGCGCTCCTGGAGCAGTGTTGCTCGACGACGGAACGCGCTTGGCCTCGAAGGGTCGGCAACATGTTCCCGCTGGTCGCCGGTTAATTCTCCAGCTTCCTGGCGGCGGCGGCTATGGCCTGGCAGACACGCGCGATCCAACAGCCGCTAAGCGGGACAGCGATTTCGACTACGTCCCTACCAGATAATCCTCCCGGGGGCCGGGCGGGGCGGAAGCTTCGTCCGGCTTTAAATGTCAATCAGTCCAAGGAAGCCGGAGATGAACTTCGAGAACAAGCGCGCAGCGGGCATAAAGTCATCGCCCAGCATGGCGATCGCAATGGCTGCGAAGAAATTGATTGCCGAGGGCCGCGATATCATCGACCTGTCGCTTGGCGAGCCGGATTTCGAGCCGCCGGCACACGTTGCTGAGGCGGCCTGCGAAGCCATTCGTCAGGGGCGGGTGCGCTATGGCGTGCCGGCGGGTATGGAGAGCCTGCGACAGGCGATCGTGAGCAAGTTCAAAACGGAAAATCAGCTGAACTATGCCGCTGACGAGGTGATGGTCGCCAATGGCGCCAAGCAAATCCTGTTTGACGTATTCCTCGCCACGCTCGAGCTTGGCGATGAGGTCATAATCCCGACGCCTTGCTGGGTGTCCTACGGCGACATCGTGTCCCTGCACGGAGGCGACCCAGTCTATGTGAGTTGCGGGCCCGAGGTCGGTTTCAAGATCGACCCTGAGCGGCTGGAAGCATCGATCACGTCCAAGACCCGATGGTTGCTGCTGAACTCGCCATCTAACCCCACCGGAGCTATCTATTCGGCGCAGGAGTACCGAGGACTTGCCGAAGTGCTCGCCCGCCATCCGCAGGTGTTGGTGCTTTCGGACGAAATCTACGAGCACATCCTGCTTAAGGAGGCACCCTTTATATCCTTCGCGTCTGCCTGCCCAGAGCTTCGCGACCGAACACTGATCGTCAACGGTGTGTCCAAGGCATATGCGATGACCGGTTGGCGCGTTGGCTATGCTGCCGGCCCAAAAGCGCTCATAGCGTCGCTTAATAAGATGCAGTCGCAGAGCGTGACGTCCGTCTCGACTGTAGCGCAAGCAGCAGCCCTCGCAGCGCTAAACGGCGATCAGGATTTTGTTGCCAAAGCCGCGCGAAACTTCGCTGAACGGGCGAAAATCATGTCGCAGGGTCTCGCGGACATCGACGGGCTCGCATTCACTCCGCCGGAGGGTGCTTTTTATGCCTTCATTGGCGTGGGGAGGCTGCTCGGGCGGGAATTAAGCGGAGAGGTGATTGCAGACGACACAACGTTTGCCGCGCACCTTCTCCAGCAGTTCGGCCTGTCGAGTGTGCCAGGTGCGGCTTTTGGCGCGCCCGGTTTCATTCGTCTGTCAATCGCCGCCTCCGACCGTGAGCTAACCGGTGCCTGCGAACGCCTGGCCACGATGGTGCGATCGCTGGAAGCCTGAAGAGGCGCACACCCAATCCAATCAAATCAAATCAACTAGGAGCATCGCTATTCGGTGCTTCCTTCAAAGGAGGGCTACACCCATGAGAACTGAAGAATTGAAAAAGGTGCTTGGCGCCGGTTTACTTTCCTTCCCCGTCACGCATTTCGATGCGGAGGGAAAGTTCAATGCCAAGAGCTACGGTGAGCACGTCAACTGGCTCTCAGGCTACGATGCAGCCACGCTGTTTGCCGCGGGCGGCACGGGCGAGTTCTTTTCGCTCGCGCCAGAGGAAATCCCGCAAATCGTGCGCGTTGCCAAGGAAGCTGCCGGCAAGACGCCGATTGTTTCAGGCTGCGGCTATGGCACGAATATGGCCGCCTCCATTGCAAGGTCTGTTGAAAAGGCCGGGGCCGACGGAATTCTCCTCCTTCCGCACTACTTGATCGACGCTCCGCAAGAGGGACTCTACCAACATATCAAGGCCGTTTGCCAATCCACCGGTATGGGCGTGATGGTCTACAATCGCGACAATTCAGTGCTCCAGGCCGATACGCTCGCGCGGCTTTGCGACGAATGCCCCAACCTCGTCGGCTTTAAGGATGGTACCGGGGACATCGCTCTTGTGCGCCAGATTACGGCGAAGATGGGTGACCGATTGACCTACCTTGGCGGTATGCCGACCGCCGAGCTCTTCGCAGAAGCCTATCTCGGAGCTGGGTTCACAACCTACTCGTCCGCCGTGTTCAACTTCGTGCCCGGTCTGGCAATGGAGTTCTATAAGGCGTTGCGCGCCGGCGAACGCGCGAAGTGCGAAAAGATCCTTCTCGACTTCTTCTACCCCTTCATGGCGATCCGCAACCGCGCCAAAGGCTATGCAGTTTCGGCAGTAAAAGCGGGTGTACGCCTACAGGGCTTCGATGCTGGTCCTGTCCGCTCACCGCTTCACGACCTGACGGTGGAGGAAATGTCCATGATGGAAACCTTGATTGGTCAGCACAAGCGTTAATGGCCAAACGGTCGCCCTTGTAGCGTTATGAGGGCGACCCTATTCATTGATTAAATAGCCATCTAGCGGGAGGTCCCCATGACATTGCACCAGAACCTGATTGCCGGCGAATGGGTTGGCGGTGATGGCGTTGCCAATATCAATCCGTCCGACACCAACGACGTGATCGGGGAATATGCCCGCGCCTCGGCCGAGGATGCGAAGGCGGCGATTGCTGCGGCCAAGGCGGCCTTTCCGGCCTGGTCACGCTCCGGCATCCTCGAGCGTCATGCGATCCTTCGAAAGACCGCAGACGAGATCCTGGCGCGCAAGGACGAGCTCGGGCGACTGTTGTCGCGCGAAGAGGGCAAGACGCTGGCAGAAGGCATCGGCGAGACCGTGCGCGCCGGCCAGATCTTCGACTTCTTTGCCGGCGAGGCGCTCAGGCTGGCCGGCGAAGTCATCCCCTCGGTGCGCCCTGATATCGGCGTCGAGATCACCCGCGAGCCGGTCGGCGTCGTCGGCATCATCACGCCGTGGAATTTCCCGATCGCCATTCCCGCCTGGAAGATCGCGCCGGCGCTCTGCTATGGCAACACCGTTGTCTTCAAGCCGGCCGAACTGGTGCCCGGCTGCTCCTGGGCGATCGTCGACATTCTCCATCGCGCCGGCCTGCCGAAGGGCGTGCTGAACCTGGTGATGGGCAAGGGCTCGGTCGTCGGCCAGACGATGCTCGACAGCCCCGACATCCAGGCGATCACCTTTACCGGCTCGACCGGCA
>NZ_PVZR01000032.1:0-78706 GCF_003024455.1 Ensifer sp. NM-2 | reverse complement strand
CAAGCCCGCACCGCTCAGTGAAGCCGCAAAGGGCGTCGGTTATGTCCTGCTCGGTCCAGGCGACATTGATCCCGTCGATGAGTTGATCCAGCGCTTCGTTCATTGGCAACGTCTCCAGATTGCGAGGCGCCACTTTGATGAGCACGCTTAGCGTGTGCAACGAAGGCGGTTTGAAATTTCGACGAAGATTGTATGAACGGTGACTGTCATCTCTGGCTGAGTGCGTAGCCAATTGAGCGCACGGTCCTGATCGGATCTCGGTTCAAGCGCTGCCGCAACGACCGCCGCAGGCGTCCGACGTGAACATCGACCGTGCGCGGCTCGACGAACACGCCTGGCGGCCATGCTGCTTCGATCAGTTGCACACGCGAACAGACCTGGCCCTGCTGGCGCATCAGCAGCACCAAGAGCTTGAATTCGAGAGGCGGCAGGTGTACCTCCTGTTCGGCGCAGAACACCCGGTGCGTTGCCACGTCGACCCGTATTTCAGCGAACCGCAGAATGGTTGCTCCGCGCTTATCTTGTTCTAGAGGGGCGCGATCAGGAAGCAGCCGCTGCAGGTACTCGATAAGGCGCCTTGGAGCCAATGGCCGATGAAACCGCTCCGCAACGCCAGCTCTGATCAGGTCCAGATGAAACTTCCTGTCGTCGCCCTCGATCAATGCGATCACCGGAACCGGTAAGCCGGAGAACTGATCAAGGCGCAATTCACCTTCGCCCGCGGGGCATTCGACAATAACAGCGAGAATTTGCTGGTTCATGCTGGTTGCCTGATCAACACCCTCCCATAGTTCAGTCTGAAAACCTTGTGTCCCAAGTGCGTATTCAAGCCAAAGGTAAAGTTCCGCATCCAGTGAATGGATGAGTATTCGAGGCGTCATCCTGGATATTCCCGTTCATCTCCATTTTTGATGTCACAAAAAATGGAGAATAGGAAGGATATTGCTCGCATTTCGACAAAATTAGATTTATAGAAAGGCGGAGTTGGCGATGGTGGCGACAAAATCGCAAATTTAATATCAAATTGAAATTTATTATGAGGTCTCAAAAACACGTTCTGCGTTCGATGGTGTTGCTTGCGGCAAGGGCTTAAACGCGACAGGCGCGTTACCTGTGACAGGGCCAAACAGCCGGCGCATAGCAACTTCAACCCGCGCCGGTCGCGGGAGACTGAACATGTCGAAATCAACCGGAACGCTCGGGGCTAACTCATTTGCGCAGACGTATGACCACACCCTGGAACAGGTAGTGCTTCAGATATTCGGTGCTGACGCAGCGCTTGTCGCCGCCCGGTGTGCGCTGGCGGCGAAATTTGCCGGAAGGGACGAAGATTGCCGCCGCTGGGCAGTCGCCTTCCGTCGACTACGATTGCGCTCGACTTGAGGCGCAATCGCCTGACGGAACGACCATCCTGTACCCGGAGCTTCTGATCGTCTCGATCCAGGGTTTTCCGAGAGGAGCGAGGCTGCGGCGCAATCTGCAGACATGAACGTCGACGCCTCGACCAGTGAGTATGCATTTCGGGGATCGTGCCGCGACCACGAGATCCGTCCGGGTCCTCACTCTTCCGTAATTGGCGTAGAGTTCGGCGAACAGGGCAAAGGCGATCGGAGACAGGCGCACTGTTCGCCCCTGCCATGTTACAGCGCGCTCAAGCGGATCGAGCAGCAGATGTGGCGCTTGCGAACGTGGCCGCATGAGCGGATGTTCGGGGCCTGCTGCCTCGCAAATCAATTCCATGAGGGCGGAAAGATTGAATGGCCTCGTCAGGCATTCAGTCGCTCCAGCCCTCAGGAGTTCAAGATGGCCCGGGCTCGCATCTCGTCGCACGAGCCCAATCACAGTTATTGGCTGCGGATGATCGCGATCCGTGATCGATCGGCAGAGTTCAAGACTGCGGCTATTGGCATCCAGGATGACAACCGTTCGATTAGGGGAGGAACTGTGACTGATGTCGTCTGGACCGGCGACCCGGCGCGCCGAGAAGCCCTCCGCTTGAAGAATGTACTCAAGCAGAGAGTAGAGTTCCGGATCGTCGGTATTCACGAGAACGCCCGTCATTTCTGGATTCCCCGGTCCGATCAATTGGCCACGACTTCTCCGCCATTGACATCGATCGTTGCGCCATTGACGAAGCCCGCTTGCGGCGACGCCAGGAAGGCGATGACATTGGCAACGTCGTCCGGCGTTCCAAGCCGCCCCAGTGGTATGCGTTGACGCGCCTCCTCATTCACTGGCAGCTCGGGCGGGCCGGTCATGTCGGTTATGATCCGCCCCGGCGCAACGAGATTGACCGTGATGCCATTGGGACTGACGGCGCCGATCATGCTCTTCATGAGGCCAGACAGGCCCGCCTTGGAGCAGACGTAACTGATGCCTGCGATCTTCGGCCGGGTTCTGGCGGCAAGCGATCCGACGAGGATAATCCGCCCGAAACCGCGATCGACCATTGTTGGCGCGACGCTCTGACAACACAGCATCGCGCCGGTCAAGTTTACCGCGAGGACCCTGTTCCATTCCTCAAGCGTGAGCTCGGAAAATGGCGTCGGTCCGTCGACGCCTTTTGGAGAAATTCCCGCACAGCAGACGAGCGTATCCGGAGATCGCCAATGTGCCTCAACGCTTGCGAAGAAGGCGCTAATGGAGGAAGGATCAACGAGGTCGGCTGCGCTACTCAAGATCCGGTCCTTGGACGCAACAGATCGAAGGGTTTGCTCCGCCATCCTCGCCTGGTCGGAGCGCTGTCCGAAGACAGCGACATGATATCCGTCGAGAAGCAGGCGTCGGGCGGTGGCCAGGCCAATGCCCGACGTACCGCCTGTCACGACGGCGACTTTCCCCGGCTGCGCTGTCATGCGCATTCGTCCATTTGCGCAAAGAGCGAGAGTGCTGGGTGTGCTGCCGGATCAGCCATCACTTCCAAGAGTGTTGAAGTCGGGCGCTGGAACGCCCGCTCCAGGGCGTCGGCGAGGTCCGCAGGATCGGTAATGCGGTCTGCGGCACAGCCGCAGGCGCGTGCGATTGCGGCATGATCGACGTCGTGGAAGTTGATCGCGGTCGTATATTTGCCGAACTTGACTGTCTCGGCATCCTTCTGGAAGCCGAGAATGCCGTTGTTCAGCAGAATGACGACGACCGGAAGGTCGCTACGAACGATGGTTTCGAGCTCCGCCCAGCTGTGGGCGAAACCACCGTCGCCGACAATTGCGATGACCATTTTGCGGGGTTGGGCACATTTGGCGCCAATGGCAAGGGGCACACCCCATCCAAGCCCCGCCAAACCGCGCGGCGTGATGAAGCGGGCTCCCGCTTCAGCGCAGCGTAGCTGCCCGACAACCCACATGGAGGAGTAACTGGCGTCGGCGACGACGATCGTGTTCTCGTCGAGTTTTGCCTGAAGCTCACAAAGCACCCGCTCGGGCCGGATGGGAAACGCGCTGGAGGACGCAAGTTCTTTGCGATCGGCATCAAACTTTTTCCAAAGGCCCGCTATCTCCTCTTCGAGAGCCGGGCGTGCGGCGGCGCGTCGGGACAGGTCGTTCAACTTCAACTGGTCGATCAGTGCAGACAGCGTCAGGAAAACGTCTCCAACGAGACGCAGCGCCTCATAGTTCCTGCCAATTTCCAAGGGATCGATGTCAATGTGGATGATCGTCGCGTCGGCTGGAAATTGGCTCCAGTTATCTGTTCCGTTCTGGTTCGTCCGCGTTCCGATCAGCAAGATGACGTCCGCGCGTTGGACGAGAGGCAATGTATGACGGCCAAGCGACCGTGGTCCGACGAGCGAGCCAAGTACACCGGCAGACAAAGGATGGTGCTCATTGACTGCGCCCTTTCCCATGTTTGTCGTAACGACCGGCAGAGACGCTGCCTCTTGGAGCGCCTCAAGCGCCAACGATGCGCCGCTTCCATGAACGCCGCCGCCGGCAATCGCGATTGGCGCACGCGCATTGGCGATGAGGTCGGCTGCGACCGCGATCGCGTCGTCGCCTGGACGGGTACGATTGAGCGGATAATAGCCGAGGGAGCTTTTTCGTCCCGCGGGTCGCTCAGGCGCCGCGTCCCGCAGGAGGTCGGCCGGCAGCAACAGGACCACGGGGCCGGGCCTTCCGGATGCCGCCGCCACAAATGCCTGGTCGAGATAGTCCTCCGCGCGTTCTGCTTCGGTGACGCGTCGCACCCATTTCGCGCAAGCCTGGAAGAGTTGTATATGGTCGAGTTCCTGGAAGGCGTTCTTGTCCGTTTGCTTGCGCTCGACGTCTTGAACGAGCGCAATAACCGGGACGCTGGCCTTTAACGCCTCGGCGAGCGGCGGCACGAGGAGGGTTGCGGCCGGACCGTTTTGGGCCGCGACGATCGCGACCTTCCCCGAAACGCGCGCATAGCCGTCAGCCATCGCACCTCCCATGTTTTCCTGTCGATAGGCAATCTGGCGGATGCCGATTGCTTCTGCGGCAAGGATCAGCGCCGATGGCAGGCTTTGAGCAAAAATATGCTCGACACCATGGCGTTGCAGGGCAAGGGCCATGCGCTCGGCAACAGTCACCAACTTCTTATTGATCGTCATAGTCGTTCTCGCGAATTAGAAGGATTGGGAAAGAAAGGCGTCGAAGACGTCGATGAGGTGCTCGATGTCGCTGGGCCCCATCGCCGTGGAGAGGCACGCTGAAGCTCCCGATGGCAGCAATATGCCGTGTGCGGCCGCATGGCGCCCCAGTCGTCGCATCGTGTCGGCCTGCGCATTCGTGGTGTACGCGTCGCGATAGTTGCGTGGAGGTGTGGGACGTGGATGTATGCGAAACAGCGAGGCGCTGCCGGTTACACAGAATGGCGCACCATGTTTTGCAATGACGTTTCTCAAGCCTTTTCGCATCTGCTCGCCGAGGTCCTCAAGGCGTATAAAGGCGTCCTTGGTCAACGCGGTCATGGTCGTAAGTCCTGCGACCATCGAGACCGGGTTTGCAGAGAACGTGCCGCCTTGAGGCACGCCAGGGCGCCCGTGTTCGGCGCTGAAGACGCTCATCATCTCCTTGGATCCGCCGATAGCCCCGATTGGAAAACCGCCGCCGATGATTTTGCCGGCAGTGATCAGGTCCGGGATAAGGCCGAAGCGCTCGGATGCGCCGTGGTAACCCTGCCTGAGATTGAGAACTTCGTCGGATATGATCAGTATCGAGTGTCGGCGGGCCAGTTCCATCAAAGCGGTGATGAAAGCCGACGCGGGTTCGATCAGTCCCGCCCGGCTCGGCATCACGTCGATCAAAATGCACGCGGTCTCGTGCGCGACGGCGCTCAGACCCTGCTCCAGGGCATCGACATCGTTGAACGGCAAAACGGTGACCTTTCTGCCGACGTCGTCAGGCGTTCCTGAAAAGCTCGAGACGGCAGCAGGCCTTTGTTCCGGTCCCCAATTGTTCGGATTGTTCGATTGACCCACTTCCGCCCAATCGTATGAGCCGTGATATGATCCCTCAAAGCGGACCAGCCCAGGCTTGCCGGTCAGGGCGCGAGCCGCCTTGATCGCAAACATCACCGCTTCCGTGCCGCTGTTGACGAAACGAACATGCTCGATTGCGGGGATACGCTCGACGAGCAGCGCGGCGAGTTCGATTTCGTGCTCTGTCGGATTGGCAAAGCAGGACCCGTCCATCAGCAGTTTGGAAACGGCCGCGACAACCGGTGGGTAGGCGTGGCCGTGTATCAATGTGGTGAAGTTGTTGTTCAGGTCGAGGAAACGGTTGCCATCCACATCGACGAGGAAAGCACCTTCCCCGCGCTTTGCATATATCACTCCACCGTCTCGTTCGATCGTCACCCTGGAGGTGCCGTCGGGAAAAACCTTCCGCCCTTCCTTTAACGCAGTTTCCGACCGGTGCTTCGGCCTCATCAGGATTGGAGGCGCCGCGATACTGTCCATCTCAAAAACTTCCCTCTGCAATGTCTGGTGGTTCGTGATTTTGTCGCAATTATGTTGCAACAAAAATCACGTGCAGGGAAGTTACGCAACAAAAAACTTTACGAGGTCGAAGATTCCTTCTGCCAACGCTCCGCCTCTGCCCGTCGCAGGCGCCGGTAGCCGTCACGGATGTCGCTCTCAATTGCGGCACGCACCCCCTCGGCGTCCCCGAGCGCCAGGCTTTCGATCACAGCTAAGTGGTTGTGCACTCCAAATCTGCTTTCGGCGAACTCCGGATAAAGGTCATGGAATGCAGCGCCCGTGCGCAGCCACAAGGTTTCGATCGTGGCGACAAGAGTGGGCATGTTGCTGAGTTCATAAAGCGTGAAATGAAACTCGCGGTTTGAGGCGAGAACGGCGACGTAGTCCCTGCGATCCAGGGCTGCGTTGATCGATTCTTGCAGTGACCGCAAGCGCGTAACGGTTTCTTCCGTGGCGTTAGCGACCCCTCTGAATGCCGCAAGTCCTTCAAGCGCAAGCCGCATCGCCGTCACCTCGTCAAGTGCCTCGCGCGTTAGGCTCGGAACGACCACAGTCTTCGGGCCGGCGAAGACCAAGACACCTTCCTGTGTCAGTCTATTGATCGCCTCTCTGGCAGGCGTCGAGCTCAGGCCAAGCTCTTCTGCGACGCCTCGCACCGTCAGTTTGTGGCCGGGCGGGAACGCGCCCCGGATCAGCCGTTCCTTGAGGTCTTCGTAGGCGACGTCACGCAGTCGTGTGGGTGTCTTACTATCTGCAGTTTCAATCTGGTCGTCATCGTTGATCAATTTTGTGTCCCCCGGTTGACATGCTGCACATTTGTTGCAACAAAAATGAAACATGTCGTTTATGCGAAGTCTATGTGACATCGCAGAGCTACCACTATTACTACGAGCCGTAACGCAATCATGACTTGTATGATTGCTCGCGGCGCGCAGCCTGCGGTTTCCGCTCAGCAAAGGGAGGTTTGATTGATAGGAGAAGAGATCACGCTAAAGGGCGTTCGAAAAAGCTACGGCAGCACCGTTGCTGTTGAGCCACTGAACCTGGAAATAACGGCGGGGGAGTTCGTGTCTATCCTCGGTCCCTCCGGGTCAGGCAAAACGACGCTTCTGACCATGATCGCAGGATTCGAGTATCCGGACGAGGGTAGGATCTCTGTCGGAAACCGCGACATCACCCGGGTCGTGCCAAATAAGCGCGGGATCGGCATGGTGTTTCAAAAATACGCGCTCTTTCCGCATCTAACCGTCGCAGAAAACGTCGCCTTCCCATTGAGGATGCGCCGGCAGTCGCCCCATGACATCAGGACCCGTGTCGCGGCCGCTTTGGATATTGTTCAGCTGTCGGCGTTTGCTGCGCGGTACCCGCACGAACTTTCGGGCGGCCAGCAACAGCGGGTAGCCGTTGCACGCGCACTCGTTTTCCGGCCGCCGGTCCTCCTCATGGATGAACCATTGGGGGCACTCGATAAAAAGCTGCGTGAGAGCATGCAGTTCGAAATCAAGGCTCTGCAAAAATCGCTCGGCGTTACGGTTGTCTACGTCACTCATGACCAGGAAGAAGCCCTCACCATGTCCGATCGCGTTGCAGTGATGGCAGGTGGAAAACTCGCGCAGATCGGCTCACCGCACGAACTTTACGATGAGCCCCGCGACAGCTTCGTTGCGGACTTCATCGGCAAGATGAATTTCGTGCCGGGGCGCGTCATCGGACGAGAAGCCGACGAGATGATTATTCGCGCGGCGTCAAGCGAGCTCTTCAGGCTCAACGCCCGAAAACTCGCCGGAAAGCAGGATCAACTGGTCCAATTGGCGTTCCGGCCCGAGCGGGCTCGTCTCGTTCGAAAGAGCCAGGCCCGGCCTGGCGCCTTGGGCGGGACGGTGAGCGCAAGCGTGTTCGTCGGATCGCATCATATGTATGTGGTCGACGTGTCTGGGGACGACACGCGCCCGGTGCATGTCCAGGCGGAGCCCGGAAGTGACGTGCGTTTCTCAGCCGGGGATGAAGTGGAAATTCTCCCGGATCCGGCGCATCTCACGGCCTTTCCACTGGTGGAGGTGCGCTAGATGGAACAGGTTTGCCTGGAAACACCCGGCGCAGTGACGAGCGGCGGATCCGCCCGCTTTTTGTCGCGGGGTGCCACGATTGTCCTTCTCGTGCCGCTCGCTCTGCTGTTGGCAGTTGGCTTTGTCTATCCGATTGCGCAACTCATCAAGATCAGTTTTTTCAGCCCAGATTTCAGCCTCGAAAGCTACAGGCGCATCGTCGCCGATCCTCTATACCTCCTGGTTCTCGGCCGCACATTCGCCGTGGCGTTCTGTGTCATGGTCCTTTGTCTCGTTGCGGCCTATCCCGTAGCATTCGCCATGGCGAGGCTTCAGGGGCGAAATGCAGCAATCGTTGCGGCTTGCGTGCTCATCCCGCTCTGGACGTCCGTTCTCATTCGCTCCTATGCCTGGATTGTCCTGCTTCAGCGCAATGGAATCGTGAACTCGGTGTTATTGGATGCCGGGTTGATTAGCGAGCCGCTGAAGCTGATCTACACCGAGGGTGCCGTGATCCTGGCCGTGGCACATGTGCTCATGCCCTTCATGATCCTGCCGCTCTATTCGACCTTGCGATCGATACCGAAGGAGCTATCCCAGGCGGCCCTCAATCTCGGCGCCGGTCCGGTCGTAACCTTCCTTCGCATCACCCTGCCATTGAGCACGCCCGGCATATTCGCGGGCTGCGTGATGACGTTCATCTTGGCAATCGGGTTCTACATCACGCCCACCCTGGTGGGCGGCCCAAGTTCCATGATGATCGCGACACTGATCGGGCAGCAGACCACCGTGCTTCTGGACTGGTCCTTCGCTGCTGCCCTTTCGACCCTTCTCTTGGCCGTCACGATGTTGCTGGTGCTCGTCTTTAGAAAAACCATCTCGCTGAACAAGGGGTTCAACGGTGTCAACTGATCAAACCACGGCAACACCTCAGTTGCCTCTTCTTCGCGTCGGTCTACCGACCACCGGTGGGTTGTCGAAGTCCGTCGCACGCAGGCTCGGCGGATTGGCGCTTGCTGCCATCCTGTTTTTCTTGATGCTGCCCACCCTCGTCATCATTCCGATGTCGCTGAGCAGCGGCGAATACATTGAGTTTCCCCCGCGTGGTCTGAGCCTGCGTTGGTATCAAGCGTTTTTTGCCGATCCGGAATGGCTTGCGGCTACCTTCTTCAGTTTGAAGATTGCTTTATCGACGACGCTTGCCGCAGCCGTCGTCGGGACGCTTGCATCGATCGCCCTGGTGCGCGGTCAAGTCACCGGCAAGCCGATCATCCAGGCCTTGTCCATGGGGCCAATGATCGTGCCCCATATCGTGCTCGGCGTTGCGCTCTACCTCGTCTTCTCACCGATGCAGCTGACGGGCAACTTTGTCGGATTCTTGGTGGCACATACGGTGCTGTCCGTGCCCTATGTCGTGATCACGGTGAGTGCTGCCCTCCAGCGCCTCGACCCGGTGCTGGAACTTGCGGCTCTCAGTTGCGGTGCAAGCCGGCCGCGGGCGTTCTTCTCGGTCGTCTTGCCAAACATCGCCCCTTCGATCGCAGCCGCATGCATCTTTGCCTTCCTCGCCTCCTTCGACGAGGCGACAGTCGCGTTCTTCATCTCCGACACCGGCGGCAAAACGATCAGCCGCAAGATGTTCGAGGACATCGACTTCAACCTCACTCCGGTCATCGCTGCCGCATCGACCCTGCTCGTTGGCATCTCGCTGATGCTTATGGGGGCCGTTCAGGCATTTTCCAAGCGGCGTTGATCACTGACCATTTAATGGGAGGAATTAAAGTGACAGCATTCAAACACTACTTCGTCTTCATCCCCCGAGCTCTGATTGGCGGCGTTCTCGCCTTCGCAGCCGGAGGACCCGGCCAGGCCGTTGCTGGCGAGGAGGTCATCATCGCTTCGACCGGCGGCGCCTACGACAAGGCATTGCGCCAGGCCTGGTTCGATCCCTTCACACGGGAAACTGGGATTGCCGTCAAGACGGTTGCTGCAACCAATGCCGAGATGCGCGCGAAAGCGACGGCAATGGTGAAGACCGGAAATGTTTCCTGGGACCTTTACATGCAGGGCGAGATCCAGGCGATGGCCCCGCAACATCTCGAGACTGCCGAAGATGTTTCCGATTTCTGCAAGCAGTTTTCCGATCGCCCTGACCTCGTCACAGATGCATGCCGGGCGGGTGGCATCCGTTTGCAGTCCACCGCAACGTTGCTCGTCTACGATACTGCAGACAGCAAGAAACCGGCTCCAGAAACATGGGCGGATATGTGGGATACAAATCGCTTTCCCGGAGGCAGGGCCTTTCCCAATTTTGATGACCCATGGCGCGTGCTCGCGGCAGCCCTACTTGCTGACGGTGTGGCGCGTGACAAACTCTTCCCGCTCGATGTCGATCGGGCGTTTGCAAAACTTGATGAGATCCGACCGGCGGTGTCACTCTGGTGGAAAACCGGCGATCAAAGCGTTCAAGGCTTCAGAAACAAGGACTATGCCCTTGGTCAGATTTGGCTCACACGAGCGACGGCGCTGAAATCGCAAGGCTACCCGATTGGGTGGTCTTACAAGGCTGCGTTTCTCGTCGGCGATCGTGTTGCGCTGGTCAAGAACGCGCCAAACCGTGAAAACGGATTGAAACTCATGGCCTACTGGCTCAACAGCCCGCAAGCTCAGGCGCGAGCCTGCGAATTGCTCTCCTGCACCCCTCCGAGCAACCGCGCAATCGAAATGATGTCCGCACAAGCACGGGCCAGCATGCCGTCAAAGGAGGACGTCGAACAGCACATTATCGTGCCGGATGCAGAGTGGATCAATGCGAACGCGCCACGCCTGCTTGAACGTTGGAACGCATGGATCAGATAGGTCGAGAAATGATTACGCCTGCAGTGACCAAACCAAAAACCATCCTCGTGGCCCGGATCTGGCATGAATCGAACGCGTTCAATCCCGAGATTACCGGTCCGGAGGCGTTCGAATACGCAACGGGTGAAGAATTTCTCGAGGCTGCGGCCGATAGCGGCTCTACGATCGGTGGGATAATATCTCGCCTTCGGGGATCAGACGCCCAGTTGATGGGGAGCCTCTCGGCAACGGCGCCGCCAAGCGGACTCGTCGACCACGGCTTTTTCCTCGAATTGAAGGACCAGCTTCTCAAAGACGTCGTCGCCCACCGGCCCGATGCCATAGCGCTGGACCTGCACGGAGCTATGGCGACGACCCGGACCGCTGATGCCGAGGGGCTTCTGCTCTCGGACCTCAGGCAACTTGTTGGTCCAGGGGTCCCGATTGCCATTGGTCTCGATCTGCACGCAAACGTCACCATCGACATGATCGAGTCGGTCGACGTCTGCATCGCTTGCAAGGAAAATCCCCACTCCGACGTCGTCGAGTGCGGTTACAAGGTTGCCGACTGCGTTCTCGCGGTGCTCGATGGTCGTCTGGCACCGGTGACCACGATGGCGAAGATTCCGATGATCTTGCCCGGTGCAGGCGAAACGGCCTCCGGCCCTCTGTTCGACATCCATGAAATGGCGCGGGCTTTCACGAGGGCCGACCCAGACATCTGGGACATCTCGGTGTTCAACGTGTTTCGCTATTCCGACGACTATGACATCGGACAGGCCATCGTCGTCACGAGCAACGGAAAGGCGCAAGCAGTGACACCCGCAAGGAAGCTTGCGCAGGCCTTCTGGGATCGTCGACAGGAATTCGTGGATGAACTGGTGTCAATCGACGAGGCGCTTGCCAAGTCATACAATCGGCAATGCTCCCGCCCTTATGTTCTTGCGGACATGGGCGACCGAATTCTCGCCGGCGCACCGGGCGACAGCACGGCGATCCTCGAGGCTGCGTTGAATGGGCACCCAACGCTTCGAGGCGTTGTCTCCGTGACGGATCCCAAAGCGGTCCGACTGGCCCAACACGCTGGCGTGGGTGCGTCGATCGAGATCGAGATTGGTGGACGTTTGACGCCAGGGTTTCGGCCCCTTCCGGTGCGGGCCGTCGTGCAGGGCTTAACCGACGGGCGTTGCGTTCTCGACGGGCCGTATCAGCGCGGCACTCAATGCGCGATGGGCGACACGGCCGTTCTTCATATCGACGACCGGCTTTCGGTTATGCTGACGACCCGTCCCGCGTTCAGCCATGATCCCGCGGTCTTTACCAGTCAGGGGATTGAACTGCAGGGCCAGGATTTTATCGTCGTGAAGTCCGGCTATCACTTCAAGCTGAATTTCGCAGCCATTGCAGAGCCGTTGCTCGTGCGCACGCCTGGTGTCGGCTACTACGAGAAGGGCTTCTTCACCTATCAGCGCGCCCGCTTCTGGCCTGAACACGGCGACGCCTGCTATCCGATCAGTACGCGCGTGCGCCGACGGGCGCCCAGCCTCAATCGTTTGGAACGGGTCGGGTGAGGACGTACCGGAAAACCGGTTGAGTCTTCTGGACGAGGCCGGAGTTCTCGGCGCCCAGCTTTTCCAATACTCGAAGGGATCGATCATTGCCTGGTCGCACGAACGCGACCAGGCGATCGACCCTAAGCTCGTCAAATGCGCTTTTTACAACGGCGGACGCCGCTTCGGTCGCAAGGCCCCTCCCCGATGTCTCGGCCGTAAAGCAGTAACCGAGTTCGACCTCTTGCGCCGGTGTCAGTCTGAGGCCGCAACGTCCGCAAGGCCCCACGCTTTGCGGACGTTTGCCATACACGAGGTAGAAGCCGAACCCGAACAATGCCCAGTGCTCGACATAGGCCTGGAGGAGACGATCCGAGTGATCCCGCGTCATCTCATCCACGCCGGCAAGCAATCGCGACACGACCTTATCGCGATGCACGTGATAGAGATCGGCGCTGTGCGTGCTTGTGAGCGGGCGCAGCAAAAGCCGCGTGGTCTCCAGAAATCCGGGGGATAGACCCGCCCTGAAGGCCACAGCGGCTACTTCTGGCTGTCTTGCAAGGCAACAATCGCGTTGGCCAGACTGCTGACCTCGTCGATCGTGTGCCCCGCCGTGGGGCAGACCCGAATACCGGCCTTGCCGCGTGCGACTGTCGGAAAAAAGATAACCGACGTATAGAACCCCAAATCGAGCAGGCTTCGGGCAGCGGCGATGGCATCGGACTGTTCGCCGATGGTGATCGTCCGGATCGGTAACTGCGTGCCACGGTGTTCCGTCGGGGCGATCGCGTCGAAAAGAGCGATTCTTTCTCCGAGGTCCCGTTGTCGTTCGACAAGCTCCTGGCTGCAGTGAAGCGAGGCTGACACCATCGCCGCGCCGAGGGCCGCCACGTTTGGTGAGGCGGAGAAGGCGTGCGCGATGGCAAATCTGCGGAACAGTTCTTCTTGACGCCCCGTCCCGAACATCAAGAGCCCGCCGGAGGCGCCGAACCCTTTGCCTAGTGACGCGGCAATGATGGTGTTTTCTCCAAGTGGCCCGGCAATCTGCGAGCGCGCGTAGCCTTCTCCGCGCTTTCCAAAAATCGAGACACCATGCGCGTCGTCGATATAGAGAAACAAGCCGTATTGGTTTTGAAGTGCCTGCAGTTTTGCGATAGGAGTCGAACCGCCCATGGAGTAGACACCGTCGCACACATAGGCGACCCTCTTGCCTGTCCGGCATACGCGTTCGAGTGCTTCAAGGTCGTTATGCGCGATCGTCAGGACTTCTGTTTCCAGGCCGACGGTTGCCTTGTGAAAGGCAAGCGTCGCATGAGCCAGCCTGTCGAAGACGACCACCGGTTTCTCCCCATCCGTCAGCTGCCCAGACGCAACAAGAGGTAAGGCGCTCATGTTCGCCGCAAGCACACTGGAATAGACGATCACGCGTGCGGCGAACAGATCGGACAGAGACGCTTCAAGATCGCGGGCGAGCTTGAAGTTAAGCCGCGTCCTGGCACAGGACCAATGCAGACTTTTATAGCGCTCGAGCGCATCGATTGCTCCGGCCACGATCTTGGTGTGATTGTCGAGGCCGAGGTAAGAGCATCGGACGAAGTCAACGATCTCGCGGCCTTCGTCTGTTGGTGAGTGTAATTCTACGCTTCGTCCTCGCCCAGGAAAAGCGCTGACATCGACCAAGCCGGCAGTCTGCGCTGCCTGGAAGCTGGCATCCGCTGATTGAATGAGTGTGGCGGTGTTTCTACGGATGGTTCGGTCGATGCCTTCCAGTGAGTTCAGGTACATTTAAGCCTCCAGCTTGATAGTGACATGCCAACTAGGGTGGCGAAGTCGCAGAGATACTCAACGAATGGCCGCAGAAGAATTTGCGTCTTTTGCGCAAAGCTCGGGAGATATGAGGGACCATTGAGTGATGATCTCGTGAAGGTCTGGGAGCTTGTGAACTTTGACGCGCCGCTGCACAAAGACCGATTGCGCACATGCGAATGACATCGGCATTCACCTCGCTTGGCGCGGAAGCTGGCCTCCATCCTCGTCCCTGCGTCCGTCTAAAACTGCCCAGCAGCAAGCAAATTGCCTATCCGTTCTCAACACAATCAGTTGATCATCCGACAGGCTCCGTGTCTTGCCGATTAAGAGATCGCACGCCAACGTGTGAAGGGTGGTTCACGGCATGTTGCAGCCGGCTCTGATCGAATCGCAGTGAACGGAAAAGTTGACGCCGGATGATCCTCGCGGCCTCACCGCTGATCCTTTCTCACTTCAATCCATACTGAAAATTCGAGATCGATCTGACCAAACGGATCGGCCGAGCAGAAATCGCTGCATGACGACAATGCACCGTCCCACATGAAGTAAAGTCTGTTTTGGACGAAACTCGCGCCAGTGAAATCAGAACCTTAGCGGGCAAGGAACCACAAGGGGTGCAAGTGGGACAGCGCGTTTATTGCCGAGTTTCGACCTTCTTGCGAGCGGCAGGTGCGGGACCTTACAGCGTTTGCTGATCGCGCCGGTTACAAGGTGTGGCAACTTTCAAGGAAACTCGCTCTGGTGCGAACCTCGACCGCGCCGAGCGCAGGAAAGTCATTGCGCTTGCACGTTCAGGCACATCGATGTCATCTTCGTGACCGAACTTTCTCGATGGGCGACGATCGACCTCCTCAACACATTGCGAGACCTGGAAAGCTGGAGGGTTCCAGTGATCGCGATAAACGGGATGGCCTTCGATCTATCCTCTCCCCATGGCCGAGTGCTCGGAACGTTCCTTTAGGGCATTGCCGATTTGAGCGCGACCGATCGACTGGGAGCTTGAAGAATGACATTGGTGTTTCCGAGTTCCGCACCTTGCCGCAAAAAGCTTTTCACGCCACAAGGACATTTCAAATGAAACCCATCAATGCTGGAAATCGAAATCGGCGATTGCATAATTAGGCGTACGGGCCGTGTCAACCGGACGCGATAGAGATGGTGGACGCAGCGGTTTTTCCGGTTTCACGCTGCGGGTTAACGAATTGGCACTCGAGCACCCGACCTATCCGGCCCGTCCCACCATATTCAAGCGAGTTCAATTGCGTGACGGTTGCGAACTGCGCTCGCAAAACCGGCGCCTCGGCCTTGAGCTCAACCGGAAACTTAAGGGGCGCATGCACTAGATCTTCGCTCTCTGGGGTCATCAGTGGCGTGGTCGCCATGCACGCGGACGTATGGTGAATTATGCGTTATGCCGACAACTTCGTTGTTGGCTTCGACAAGAAGGTCGATGCGCACAAAAGGCTCTTGCCCTCAAGGAACGGCTGGCCGGTTTTGGCCTGGCGCTCCACGAAGGCAAGTCGCGGCTGATCGAATTTGGCCGGTTCGCGGCTCCATCTCGACAGCGGCGTGGCGAGCGACGGCCGAGACCTTCGACTTCCTGGGCCAACAGAAAATGCCAGCAGGCTTCCGACCCATACGCCCGGTCGGCTCCTGCGAGCGGCCTTAGCGCAGGACTTTGAACTGCTCTTGTCCCGGCTCCTGAAGGGGAAGCTGGCCTTGCGGTTCCGTTTCGCCCCCAGGCCCGTTTTCTTTTGGCCAAGTCTCGCAAGGCATCGGTGTCATAGGCGCGATCAGCAAACAGGATCGCGCCTTCGCGCAAGGCCTGCAGTGTCGGTTCTGCCACCCGGCTGTCGTGGGCTAGCCCTGCTGTCAGGTCAAGACTGATTGGCCTTGGCCTGCGTTGGCAACGACTGCGAGGATTTTCGTCGTCAGACCTCCGCGGTAACGTCCCGTGCAGCCATCATCTCGATCCCCCCTTTTTCCGCGGCAATCAATGGCAAGATAGGAAAAGCACAAGCGTGATCTGAATTGCATTGACGCGGCGCGTGATGTCGATAATTTCCGCATCATGTCCCTCACCACCGCGTTCATTTCCGAATTGATCAGAGCCGCAAACGAAGTTGAACAGCTAACGCCGCATGAAATAAGCCGCCTCATCGATCGATCAGTTGACACGATCCGCGCGATGCGCGAACGAGCGGAGCTCGCCGGCAACAGCAAGGTCAGGCATGTCGTGATCGACTTACAGGTCGCCTCTTCACGGGTCAGAGATCTGTCCACGGAGGATATCAGGGATACCCTGATTGATGCGGCGGAGATCATTCGGGCACTGAAAATAATTCGGGATCAGAAGGCATGACTTTATTTGCTCGGCTCACGAGAAACGTCGAAGGCTCACTCCCGTGTCGTTAATTAACTGGTTGCCTGGGCCTGTTTACATAAGTGGGTACTGTCACTGCGACGTGCGCGGGCGATAGCCGCGTTTTCGCTTTTGTTGGAGGAGCTCGAGGAAAAGCCGTACCGCCTCGTGTTCGCCGCGGAAATGATGAACCTTCGTCTGTCCCACGCTGCCTATGCGGCCCCACCTACGCAGAAGACAGATGTCTCCAAAAAGGTTGAGCTCGATCGACATGCAATAGTAGCGCGCCATGTTCTTCGTGGCGTCAGTACGCTCGACGTAGAGATGGTAAGGTTGCGAAATCATGTGATCAGATTCGTTGATCACGGGAACCACGTCCAATGAGATTTATGAATCGATTAAGCGGGATTGATTCAGATCTGTGATGCAGCGCGACCACACATCGAGGGTTGGGGAGACGCCTTTAGACCCGAAGCTACACGCCTGGGACTAACGTTCTCATCTTTCCTTCCATATGAATACCTCTTTATCAGATGACGAGTTCGAAGTTGGAAGACCCAATTGAGTGATGGAGCCCATAGCGAAACCAAACGGATGCCAGGGCAGAGCGTCTGTTTCCTGCCCGCCTATTGATAGTGGCGCCCCCATCAACTTGCTATTTTACGAGGCGTTGGCGCCAACACCACGTTTCTCTCGGGCCCTCCCCGTATCGTTTTGATTTCACCAACTACCAAACCCTAAAGTCGATCAAGATATTGCTGTCCTTTTAGTTTCGCTCGTTTCTTCTCTTCGAGCACTGTTTTGGCGAAACTCATGGTCGCACGTTGGGACGCTTCCTCTGAAGTTCCCGACCGTGTGGATCGCGCTGCGACTTTGCGCATTCCATTGCAGAGCACTGTTCCTTGTGTCTTTCACATCTGTCGTCCATCTCCGCGCGCTTTCAGGTCCAGGCGCCGGGCATTGCCTCTGTCGGGCCGCAGTGCTTTGTAGGCATCGCGCACCGAGATCGCGGCTGCCCTGTCTCCGCTGGCAGTTAGGTTGAAGACGACATGCCTTGAGCGCAACGTTTCCTCCCGTGATCCGCTGGCGCCGTTAGAGATTTCCGCCAGGAACAACGCGGCCTCCTTGTGGCCCTCTTCGGCAAGATTGGAGGCCATGGCCTTCAACTGTTCGGGAGCGAACGCCTGCGTCGTCGGCGATTGCCGTATTCCTTCTGCCTGCGCCGATCGAACCCGCGCATCCGGCTGCTTGAGGACGTTTTGGACCTTGGTTGATCGTAGGTTCTCCGGGAGATCGGCTGCTTCCCGACCGCGATCGGGGCTTGTCGCCGGAGTCAGGAGTTGCCCTGAAACACGGTTCGTTGCAGCGGTATCGGCCGAGTCGGGGTTATCAGTGGCTGGACCGATGTTGGTGAGACCAACGCGCGATTCGAGCGCCCTTTTATGCATGTACTCGAAATACTCGCTGAAATCGTCTCCCGGCCGAAGCTGATATTCGTCCGACGCGTCCGTCGAAGCGGGATATGCCGCATTCCCCTCGATCGTTGCTTCTTTGTTTCCCATTTAGCTTCCTTCGATCCCTTTACGGTCGTTGACGCTTGCGGGGGGCCCTTGGTGACGCGACCGGTCCCCCTCTGTCGCGATCGCGGCGTTCCAACAAGCATCGATTACAAGCTGTCGTTACACAACCCACATCGGCGAAAGCGCCGTCCAATCCGGCTGCAATTGTAGCCGAACGACACTTGGTAGATTTGAACTGCTAGGGGATCTCGTGGGAATGGTTGCCTGATCAGACGGCAGTCGGATCACAGCGACCGGCCAGGTTTCGGTCGATCGCATAAGCTCGGCGCGTGCAGTTTCGTAGGCGGAGCCGCGCATCCTACAGGCTGTGGTGAATCACGCCGGGCGCGATTTTCGGCCCTTGAGACCAAGGCTCGTCGGCGTCTTTGTGATACTGCCAATAGTCCAGCAGTTCTTCGACCGGTCAGCCGAGAAAGACTGGTTGAGTATGTGGTTGACATTGGCCAAGGAGCGCAGGCGGTTACAAAACGTTGGCACCTTCGGCTTCAACGAGGTATGTTGCCGTCCATCGGGATAGACCGAATTACAGATGATGATCGAGTCGCCAGGCTTGCAAACGCGCGCTAAGGCCCCATTGAGGATGCCGCACCTGGAGACGTGTTCACCCAAGATGACGAGATCCGGGCTCCGAATTGTTGTTCCAGATTTCCAGATAACATCGAAACGATACCCGCTTGCTGGTAATGATCAGGGTGCCACCGCGATCGACACATGACAGTTGCCGTTTGCCTAATCACGTGGATGGCATGCAACTCGCCATCGAGAAGCTTATCATCGTTCCATGAAGGCCAAATTGAGTGATGAAGCACACAGCGCAACCAGGCGCGTAACAAGAAGGGAACAATTCGAGCCCCCAGAAACCGTGCGTCAAAACTGAATTTTTGGGGGGTTGTTGACTCTGGAGATCAACCGGTTGAAAACGGGCCAATTCCAGCGGGGAAGTACTATGGTCGAAGAGAACACGGCGCCTGCGAGTGTGGCTGTTGATGATGCCACCGCCGCGAAGGCGCCAGAGGCAAAGAAGCGAAACGCAGCGAAACGTCAAAAAGCCGCTGCGGAACCCGTTCGCTTGTCAAATGCAACCGCGGCAAAGGCCACTGGCGGCAAGACCCGCAAGCACAGCGCGGAAGAAAAGCTTAAGAAGCTCAAGTCGATCGAAGCCCAGGTTGCCGATGGCGCAAGCACGCTTAAAGATGCAATTAAAAGCGCGGGGATGTCAGCGCAAACCTACTATAACTGGAAGGGCAGTGTGAGGTCCGGCAGCCAAACAGCTGCGGAACTTGTTCCGACCGGCGATGAGTTTGCGGAGCTCGTGCAACTCGAAGCGGAGAACCAGAGGCTGCGCAGACTTTTGTGCGAAAAGTTGCGTGCCGAGAATTCCGACCTGCGCAAGCGGCTCGGACAGGATTGATATCGAAACGAGCAATAAATTGAAGTGCGGTCGCTCTACGACGCTAAAATCCGACGGTGTCCAGCTTCGAACTGCCGAGTGACGCCGGTTCGGCCTGATTTCCTGAATATGACTGCATTAGGTCAGTTGAAACGCGGAGTGCCGCCCTGTATTTGTGCTGCTGTAGAATGCGGCACATCAAGCTACCTTTAGGCGCAAAACTTATGAAAACACCCCAACGCAGATTCGTTGTTGAGTTCAAATCGGGTCGCCGCCTGTCAAAGACTCAGGCGACCTCTATTTGGGGGGGCACAGATCTTAAGGCCATTGCCCGTGAGGTTGAAGACCAATCCTCTCACCTGTTAGGGGCCGCTAAGACCGCTGTTCAGGTCACGGAACCCATGCCTCACACAAGTGCTCTGATCTCTGTTGGCGAACCAGTGGTGAAAGACGTCGCTCCTGAGCCGCTGATCGATACGGTGGTGGTTAGCGCGGATAGCCCCGGATCAACTCCGGCTGTTCTCGCTGAGATTGCGGAGCCTGCGCCAACCCCGATGGAGGCTCCGGCAGCATCCAAGACTGTTAAAGCTCCTCGAAAGCGCGTTGCTCGCGCCGCGCCGGCGCCTATTCCAGCAGCAACGGTTGAGCAACTCCAAATGCCAACGTCGAGCGGTGCGACGGCATCGGCTTGCCTGGACGATTTGGCCGCACTTGATGCTGAAAACAAGCGTCTTCGGCAACTGCTAGCGAACCAGCTTCGTGCCCAGAATGCCGAGCTCAAGAGGATGCTCGAGCGGTTTTGACCGTTTCGGACTGATTGTCTGTTTGGATGTGGCGCCTCAGCCACGCGCCAAAGTTATTGACTTCGATTTCCGTTTGTTGAGCGCTGAGCTCTCAAGGACGACCATACCGAGTAGGGCAATGGTGTGTCGCCGCGATCACGGGCAAAAAGTACCGCGGCAGGAAAGTGCTCGATTTGTCGGACTTTTGAGAACCTAAGGAGATCACGCTGCGAGGATGGTGTTCCGCAGTGGCCTGAGGTCGGCCCCTGTCGGAGTCCAGATGTAATCGCCGGTGAGACTGATATGCTGCCACACGGGCGGAGTGATGTGTTTGATCACCTCGGGCGGCGTGGCGATGCTTTCGGTTGAACTCGGCGAAGGGCGGCTCGAGATAAAGATAAAGAGTGTTCGAGCATACGATGGCATTGATCAGTAGGTTCAGCTGGACGCCCGATAGAACTGGCTTCGAAGGTCCTGTCCCGCAATTCTCCGATGCGGTAGAAGAATAGTGCGCGAGCAAGCGTGTTCTGGGCGTCACTCTTGTGGAGGCCCGCGGTTGCATCGAGACGCTTGCGAAAGCGGTCATGTTTGCTGCTGAGAGCCGCTGTGGGTCGCAAGCAAAAATCCCTTCGATTACCGCAGAGTAGAGTGCCAAACCGCGAATTGGCAGAAGTCCTTCACCTAAGAACGATAGCACCCACGTTTCAAACGCAACCCAATATGTTCTAGTCATCTGGACGATTGGATGTAATAGTTTCCTGAAAGACGCGTAAACACAATTAACGAGTTTTTGATGTGGTGTCGGATTATACTGTGTCTAATTTGACGGATGTTCTTGTGCCGTGGAATATAAATTATACTAAAACTCATATATTTGCCTAAGTGGAAATAATTGACGCGAGCCTGTTGCCGATTGGTGTCCCTGACCTGATCCCCACCGCGAGTTTGTTCCTCCAACGGGATGATCTCATGGATGAGCCCTTAGGCTGGCTGTTCAATCAAGCCGTTTCATCAAGATGGAATTACCCATGATTTCCAGCAGCAGCACTCGACCTCTCCCCAACGCGACGGCCACAGCAATCGCCTCCGGCGCCAACGTCGTTGAGGGTGCGCGCAAAGCACGAGGATATAGCATTGAGGATTTGTCGGTCACATGCGGTTTGACGATCAACGAAATCGCCAAAATAGAAAGCGGCGATGATGCCGACCCTAGCAAGCTGCGCCGCATCGCATTAGCGCTCGGAGAAACGCCACTTATCGGCTCATAAGTAACGTTTCGCACAGCAATGCGCTCGTAGCTCAATTGGATGGCGCTTCAGACCTGGTTTCCGGCCTTTGCTGGTTCAAACCTCTCTGAGCACTCCATCACAACGCTGGTTAGCCGGGTTGAACGGAGTAGGACTATGGACAACGCTGACGGAATTACCGATGCCACGCAGTTTCCAGCCCAAAAATCCCTCGGTCGGTCAAATCTGAAGATATTGATGCTTGGTGCTCTCGGCGTTGTCTACGGAGACATCGGCACCAGTCCGATTTATGCGCTGCGCGAAGCATTGCATGCGTCGACCGGCACAAATCAGGCAGGGCGCGAAGACGTTCTCGGTGTGTTATCACTGATCGTGTGGGCGCTGACGCTGATCGTCACGATCAAGTACGTCGTTTTCGTGCTTCGAGCCGACAATAAGGGAGAGGGCGGCACGCTGTCGCTAATGGCGCTGGCACGCCGCAGTCTTGTGAAGCGCCCGGAGCCACTCCTCTTCGTCGCAATGTGTGGCGCCGCATTGTTTCTCGGGGACGCCGTCATAACGCCTGCGATCTCGGTACTTTCCGCAGTAGAAGGTCTTAAAGTGGTGACGCCGACCTTCGACGGCTACGTTGTACCGATCACGCTCACCATTTTGGCCGTACTATTCGCAGTCCAGCGGTTTGGAACGGGCCGCATTGCTTCGGTGTTTGGACCGGTCACGGCGCTGTGGTTTTTGGCCATCGGGCTGTCTGGATTGATCCAACTCACGGATGATCCGAGTGTTCTTGCGGCAATCAACCCGGTCCACATTGCGCATTTTCTAAACCACTCGCCGGGCACCGCTTTCGTGACTATCGGTGCCGTGTTCCTTGCAGTGACAGGGGCGGAAGCACTCTATGCCGACCTTGGCCATTTTGGCCGCAAACCGATCGTGCTGGCCTGGATTTTGATCGTCTTTCCTTGCCTACTGCTCAATTATTTTGGCCAAGGTGCCTTCGTGCTTGCACGCGGCGGGACAATCGGACACCCGTTCTTCGAGATGAACCACGGCTGGACGCTGGTACCGATGGTCGCGCTCGCTACGGCGGCGACCGTCATTGCCAGCCAGGCGGTGATCTCCGGCGCTTATTCAATGGTGCGCCAGGGAGTGCAGCTCGGCTTCCTGCCGCCCTTTGAGATTCGGCATACTTCGGAAACGCGATCCGGGCAAATTTACCTGCCACGCGTCAATCTTTTGCTCGCGTTGTTGGTGATGTTGTTGGTCGTCGGTTTCGGCGAATCCGGTGCTCTCGCGTCCGCCTACGGCATATCGGTGACCGGCGAGATGGTCGCGACGACAATCCTACTATACGTTGTGATGCGACGCGTCTGGAAGTGGACACTTTTGCCAGCGCTCGGGCTGGCAGTCATCTTCGGGATTGTCGATGTCGGCTTTTTCCTGGCCAATATTGTGAAAGTGTTCGACGGCGGCTGGGTCTCGATCACGATCGCAGCCGTAGTGGTATTAGTTATGACAACGTGGGTGCGCGGAACCAGTCTCCTCTTTCAAAAGGCCCACGCAAACGAAGTTGCACTTAGTTTCCTTGCTGAACAGATGGCCAAGAAACCGCCGCACCTTGTGCCTGGCACTGCGGTATTCCTAACCAGTGATCGGACGTGCGCGCCGACGGCCCTCTTGCATAGCTTGAAGCACTATAAGGTGCTGCACGAACACAATGTCATCCTGACGGTGACAACTGCGCAAGATCCCACTGTTCCGGACAGCCAGCGGGTCAAGATCGAGCAGGTCAATGATCTCTTCATGCGGGTGACGATGACGTTCGGCTATATGGAGCAGCCCAACATTCCAAAAGCGCTCGCGAGCTGCCGCAAACAGGGCTGGAAGTTCGACATTATGTCGACCTCATTCTTTCTGTCGCGCCGCGCTCTAAAGGCATCAGCAAATTCCCGCATGCCCCTCTGGCTGGATCGGCTCTACATCGCGCTGGCCGGGAGCGCCGCCGATGCCACAGAGTATTTCCAGATTCCGACTGGACGTGTGGTGGAGGTCGGTACGCAACTCACTATCTGATTGTGACACTTGGATAGCCATCTGAGGTCTTCGATGCTTGCCTCACTCTTCGTCGGTCACGACATACAAAAGTGCGCCATGAGATCCCATGTCCTTGATCGCCTGGGTGGCTCGTCTCGCAACATGTTGACAACGAGGGTTAGCTACAGAGTCAGAGCCTCAAACACAGAAGACGAGCCGTGGTCGATGATATCGCATTTACGTGGGTTTGGATGTGAGCAAGGCACTCCGGCGTCTCGAACGGGTGGACACCAGCGCTTCATTGCGCCGGCTGATGGTTGTCGTGTAGGTGAGATCGAGGTCAAGAATTGCCGCCTTTAGGGTCGCTTGCAGCCCAGCCTATCGGCTTCGAGTCGGCACGTAGCTAAGCCCTCTCCAAATGCAGATCCAAAAAAATGCGATCGGGGGATATCTAACGCGCCATTACCTCGACGATTTAGTCCCAAATCGTTCCACTCACGCTGGAGGCAAGCAGTTCCAATGTTGCGACGTGGGCTCTCTCCGCGTCGCTCTGCGTTAGGGTCGCCGACCGAGTTGCAGAACATTGCTCAGAGGGTTGCTATTCTCGCTAACGAGATCAAAGTAACACTGCAATTCCGCTCACCGATGCTGGCGCTGTCAGTCACAATATCGAAGGATGAGGGATGACAGCGCCTGGTCGATGAGAACCCTCGTGGCCCGCGATCGTCGGGCACGATGCGGCAGTTGGTTCTATAGTTCGCCGTCCCTTGCATTTGAGGGACCGAGGGGCATTGCCCCTTCTCTGCCCCAAACAGCCTTCCGCCCACCTTCCTCCTCTTCGCTGCGCTTGCGTTTCGTGCAGGCAGTTCCCCGCGAAGACTGTTTTCCCCTTCCATCCCCACCGCTCTCGCGGCCCCGGGAAGCAGGACGCGGCCCTGCTTCGCGGTCCAAAGGGAAAAGGAAGAAATGAAGATGAGCATATACGCCAAGACAGCACGCTTCGATACCGGTCGCTCGCTCAGCGAGGACGAGATGCTTATGATCGCGCCTTCGATCTTTTCAACCTCGGCACACGAAAGCCGCTCCGACCGCTTCAAGCCGATCCCAACGATCGAGATCCTACGCGGTCTCATGAAAGAGGGCTTCATGCCGGTTGGCGCGCGCCAGTCTGTCAGCCGCACGGAAGGAAAGGCCAACTTCACCAAGCACCTGATCCGCCTTCGTCGGCTCGACGACGGACACGTCTACAATGTGGGCGATACCGTCTGCGAAATCCTGCTGAAAAATGCGAATGATGGGACGAGCGCTTACGAACTGTTGGCAGGGCTTTTCCGCGTCTGCTGCCTGAATTCCCTGGTCGCTCAAACCGGAACGATTGACGCCATCAAGGTTCGGCATTCAGGTGATGTTGCCGGCAAGGTGGTAGAGGGCACCTATCGCGTGCTTGGCGAAGCTGATCGCGCACTTGTCGCACCGCAAGATTGGTCGACCTTCAAGATGGCTCGGGAGGAAAAAGAGGTTTTGGCCGAGGCAGCACGTGTTCTGCGTTTTGGTGGGGCCGATGGCTCGGTGAAGACCCCGATCAAGGCGGAACAATTACTCGTGCCCCGACGCCAGGAGGACCGCGCCGACGATCTTTGGACCGTTTGGAACGTCGTACAAGAAAACAGCATCAAAGGCGGCCTGCGGGCCGTGAGCCGCGACGAATTCGGGCGGTCGCGCCGCATGAAGTCTCGTGCTATCAACGGCATCGACCAGGACATCAAGCTCAACAAGGCTCTTTGGCTGATTGGAGAAAAGATGGCCACTCTGTTCGGCAAGCGCTGATCGCGATGCGCCTCGCATCCAGCGAGCCATCTGGATGCGACCCTCGCCCCGCCTTTAAGGCGGGGCTTTTTCGTGTGCGCCTGTTTTTGCCTCTGGGGCCGCAAAAGGTTGAGGGGCGCCCCTAGCCCCGCCCCTCAAACACCCCTGCCCGCCCGTGAAACTATTCACACACCGGCAATTACGGGGACAAGCTGTAGAGAGCTGGCGGTCGAAGCGGTCGAGTCCCTCACTCGGGATGGCACCGCCGTCGACCCGACCAAGAAACGCTTCAAGCATGTCCCGGCTTTCTGGCGGCGCAAGAGACTCGATCCCCGTAAGCGCGCCCATGCCGTTGATCTCTACAAGTCGCGCCAGCACACCGCGAAGGAAATCTGCGACTTGATGGGAATCTCGCGCGCCACGCTTTACGCCTACATCGAGGAATTCTCGGATGGGCCGTATAGGACGCATCCCGGCGGAGACATTGCTGGGACTTCGCACCCGGCTTGCCAATCTGTCGGCCCGCGACACGCAGCGCCGTGTCGCGATCGATCAGGTCGCAGAGCTGTTCGGCGTTAGTTCCGCCACGGTCTATCGTCAACTACAGCAGCTCCGGCGTCCAAAATCCGTGGCGTCCAAAATCCGTGCGACGCTCAGATCGAGGACAGCCTCGTGCTGTCGCGGCCGAAACGATGACGCGGTATTGCGAGATCATCGCCGCACTCAAGATCAGAACGGAGAACGGCAAGGGGCGGCGACTGTCGACGAACCGCGCCATTGAACTTCTGGAAGCGTTCGGCATCGACACGCCGGAAGGCCATGTGCAGGCTGCTCAAGGTGTGCTTCGGCCGACGACTGTAAACCGCTGGCTGCGCAGCCGGGGGGCTCGACCATCCGCGTATGGCGCGGGCTCCTGCCGCAATCCGGTTCGAAGCGCGGCACTCAAACGATTGTTGGCAGTTCGACATGAGCCCGTCGGACCTCAAGCATATCGACCAGCCAGATTGGATTGAGCCGGGTCGCGGTCAACCGACTTTATGACCGACATTGCCGCGGCTGCAGAGACTTTGGTCGGGGAGAACACCGCATGACGGAGCTCGCCCCTCTCATCACTGGCTTCCTGCGAGATTATATGCCTCAGCAGCGAGGCTATAGCCCGCAAAGCTGCGAGACATACGCGTTCAGCTTAAAGCTGCTGTTCAACTTCGCAGCAAGCCGGCTAGGCACTCGCCCGTCGCTGCTTGCCATCGAAGACCTCGACGCACCGATGATCGTGGCTTTCCTTGCGCACATTGAACAGGATCGCGGCAATAGCGCGTCCACACGCAATGTGCGGCTCGCCGCCATCAAGGCGTTCATGCGCTACCTCGAGCACAAGGTGCCCCCCGCACTGAAGCAGATCGGCCGGGTCCATGCGATCCCGACCAAGCGCCATGACCAGAAGCTCATCCGTCATCTGACGATGGACGAGGTCCGCGCAATTCTCAACGCGCCCGACCTGGCGACGAGGTATGGGATCCGTGATCGGGCGATGATGCATCTCTGCTTCGCCGGAGGCTTGCGGGTCTCCGAACTGGTGGGCGTTCAAACAGAGAACCTGTCGCTTCGGCAGGACGCGAGCCTGACAGTTATGGGAAAGGGCCGCAAGGAACGCTGCCTGCCGCTTTGGAAGGAAACTGCGCGGGATCTCCGTGCCTGGCTGAGCGTCCGGGGAGCAGTCCGCGTACCGGAGCTCTTCGTCAATGCTCAGGGCGATCCGATGACCCGCGCCGGCTTCGAGTATGTGCTCGACAAGCATGTCGGCAAGGCGGCCGAGAGGTGCGCATCGCTTCGCGGCCGTCGCGTCTCACCTCATCAGCTTCGGCACGGCTGCGCAGTCGTGATGCTGCAGGCAACCCGCGACATCCGTAAGGTCGCCCTGTGGCTCGGGCACGCCGATATCCGCACGACGGAGGTCTACCTTCGCATGGACCCATCCGAGAAGTTGGAAGCGGTCGAGGCGGCAATCCCCCCTGAACTGAGGCGTGGCCGGTTCAAGGCACCGGATGCTTTGATCGCATCATTGCTCTCCGACTAGGACGTACCCGCGCGTTCCGAACGGGTGCACCCCTGAGCGGAGTTCTGCACCGCTACGGTCTGTTCCGGTTCATCTGATATCGCGCTCGCATAGCCGGTGTGCTTTGTCGGGCGCGGCTAGCGTGGCGCATCGGAAGATGTTGGCCGACCGAGACGACGGAAGGGGTGATGGCACCGGCAGCGGCGCTGATCATGCTGATGAGGAGACACGGATCATTCGCGTCGTTCTCTGCTGACGGCGCAAAGCCCCCCATAGGGCCTGTCTTTTGGGCTGGTCTGGCACCGGACCGGCCCTGGCCTGCAACGGCTCGGCCGACCTTCTTCCCCTGACCGCAAGCGGTCATTCCTCGCGAGCCAACAAGCTCGGCTGCCGCCGTCCTACGCTCACGCTGCGGTCCTTCAGATGCATTCCGTCCGATCCGTCGCCTCTCGACCGCCATCGAGGCCACATCGGGTGGCTTCGGACAACCTCAGGAGACACGACAATGGCTCAGATCGGCACCTTCACCCGCGACGAAAACGGCACCTACGCAGGCACCATCAAAACCCTCACCCTCAACGTCAAGGCCACCATCAAGCCCTGCGACCGCGACAACGACCGCGCCCCAGACTTCCGCGTCACCGCAGGGGGTGTCGAGTTCGGAGCAGGCTGGACCCGCACCGCCCGCGAAACAGGCGCCGAATACCTCTCGCTCAAGCTCGACGATCCGTCCTTCACGGCGCCGGTCTACGCCTCCCTGGTTCAGGGCGACAAGGGCGAGCACAAGCTCATCTGGTCGCGCTGACCAGCCCATGGGCGTTCCGCTCACAGCGGGGCGCCTCCTTCCACTCCATCGGAATTATGCGGAGCAGAATCCGCCGCTATCGTCGACAAATCCAGCCTTCAGCGGCCGGAACTCCGCATAATCACACTCTCAGCATAATCGACGTTTTGCGGTGCACCGCAAAACGTCGAGTTCGGCGCGGCCTGGCAGAAAAGCTCCGAGCAGACCGGTCGCGATTACCTTTCGGTCAAGCTGGACGACCCGAGCTTCCCGGCCCCGATCTATGCGACGCTCGCGGAGGTCGAAGGCGAAGACGGCTACCAGCTGATCTGGTCGCGCCAGAACCGGGACTAGGACAAAAGGACCCCGCCTACGGTGGGGTCCTTTTCTTCGGAGCTACAGCATTTACAGAAATGCTGCAAATGCCGGAGAAATCATGTTCTATATCTAAGTCACACAACATCCATGCCTCACTCGTTCACTTGCGGGCCGGCGATCAGGCGAAGTTCAGCCCTGTTTTTGAGTTCGCGAAAACCTGTTCGTGCCGACGCAAGCCTTCATATCGTCCCGCCGAAACCAGACGGCGCGCCCGCACCGAAGCGGCGCGTTGCCGGCCGTGAAGACGATCTGCTCATCGGCGCGCATCCGCAGGACCTCATGCGCCTGAATCAGCGGTCTGGCAGCAAGCTGCTTCGACCGCGTCCGCGACGATCCCTTCGACTGAAAACTGCGGCTGACCTGATCGATTTCGACGGTGGTGATACCGCAGCGCTTCGAGATGTAGTCAGCGGTGTCGGGATCGTTGATCGCGGCGAACGAGATCCAGCTCGCGCTCTCGAACCATTTGCTGGCGGCATCGCGACCGCCATAGGTCTCGCGCATCTGGCCTATCGACTGGTAGATCATGGTGAGCGTGATGCCGTACTTGCGGCCCGCGTCACGGGCGGTCTCCAGGATGCGCATGTAGCCGAGACGTGCCACCTCATCGAGGAGGAAAAGCGCCCTGCCGTTCACCTCGCCGTCGCGATTGTAGATCGCGTTGAGGAACGAGCCGATGATCACCCGCGCAAGGCCGGAATGGGTCTCCAATGTCTTCAGGTCGATGTTGATGAACACGTCGGTCTTGCCGTCCGCAAGCGCGTCGGTCGAGAAGGTCGAACCGGATACGAGTGCGGCATAGTTGGTGTAGGACAGCCAGTGCGTCTCCTTGACCGCATTGGCGTAGACGCCGGAGAAGGTTTCCGGCGTCATGTTGACGAACGCCGCCACATTTTCTTTCACGAAATCCGAGTTCGAATTGTCGTAAATCTCCTGGAGCCGCTCGCGCAGTTTCGGTTCGGGCTCGGCCAGATTGGACCGAACCTGGCGCAAGGTCTGATTCTCTCGGTCGGTGTGACCGGACAGGCAGACGTCGGCAATCAGCGCGGTCAACAGCTGAAGCGCCGATGCGCGGAAGAAGTCGTCGCGTACACCACGCATACTGCCGGTGTCGCTCATGATCCACGATGCGACCGAGGCGATATCCTCCTCCTTCGTCCCTCCAAATCGACCGATCCAGTCGAGCGCGTTGAACCCGGTTTCCGGCTCCTTCGGATCGAGAATACGGATGAAGCGCGCGGCGCCTTTGCGATGCTCGCGCACCATCGGCGCGACCTCGTTCGAAGGGTCCAGCACGACGAGGCCGCCGCCCCATTTGAGCGCCGTCGGGATTGTCACGGACGTCGTTTTAAAACCGCCCGAACCGGCGAACACGATGCCGTGCGAGGATCCGAACGAACCGTCGAAACACAGCAGCGGCGACTTGCCGCCGGCGCCCCAGGTCTCGGCGTCGTCGGCACGAAACGAGCGCGCCGCCGTGCTGTCCCTGTCGACCCGGTAGCGTTCGCCGATGACGATGCCGCCGGTGTCGGTAAAGAGCTTCGCCGCGTCCTGCATCTTCATCCAGTCGGCCTCACCGTGAAGCGCCCTTTGTCCCCGGATGCGTTTCGGCTCGGGGCGCGCGAAGGCGGCATTGCCGATCAGCGCGACACGTAGCGCAAAGCCTCCCGCCATCAGCGCTGCCGCTGCGCCGATCATCGTCGCAGGGTCGAGATATGAGGCGATGGACTTGCCCGCCGGCACCTGCCCCGCGAATGCCACGAGGCGTGTCATCCCGCGCATCGCCGCGATCAAGATCGCAGCTATGCTTCCGGCAGCGACACCCCAACCCGCGAACTTGATGCTGGCCGAGCCAGCGCTCGCGAACAGGAAGATCACGCCGATCGCCGCGGCGGTGACATAGGGCGCGGCGATGCCCGCCCGGCCCAAAGTCATCCTCGCGGCTTCCGTCTTGCCGAAGGCCGAGAGCCATTGTTCGATTCCGGCCATGCCGATGACCGCCAGCAGCATCAGCACGACTGGGGCGATGGCGAGAGCAACCTTATTCACCGTCATGGCCGAAAGCCTCCACGCCGATTGCGATCAATCGCGTCCGCTCTCCGTCGTCCGCCTTCACCCGGGAACTCAGTTCGATCAGTGCCCCGAGCAGGAGCGCGCGCTTCTCGTATCGCAAGCCGGCCTTGACGATCAGGCCGCCGAGTTCGATTTTCTCGCGCGTGTCCTTCTTGCGGGCATCGGACGTCGTCGTTCTCGCCATCCGCTCAAGCCTCGCCATTGCCGCCCTGAGCCGCGCCAGGCGGGACCATCGCGGTCGATGCGCCGACGCTGGCGGCCCCATCGCCCTTCTTCCCTCCGTTCGAAGCGCCCTGACCTCCGCGAAACCGTTTTGCCAGATCCTCGAAGGCCGCCTGAAGCTCGGCTTCCTCGATCTCGATTTCTCCGAGACCTGCCTTCAGCGCAATCCGGCCGATCCGCTCGGCCTCTCGTGTTTCCGCGGCCTTGAGCTGTTCCTGGAGTCTGGCGATTTCGTCGCGGATTTTGGAGGAAGGCTTCTTCATTCCCGGTCGTCCTTTCATGCCGTTTCACAGTTTGAACGGCATGAGATTCCATGAGATCGGCGTGCCGATCTACTAACAGAAATGCGAGTTGGCGCAGCCAACGCCTTTGAGCATGATCCCGGCCGTTCCAAAGGAGCGGCTTCCAAGGGCGCAATTATACGTCGCTGTCGCGACGTTCTGCTGAGACACCTGGCCGGGCCGCGGCTCTTGGACCGAACTCGTGGATTCGCTCGCAACCGGGAAAGAATTTCGTCGTGGCCGTCCCCCATTTCTCCGTCAACGTCGTTGCCCGCGGTTCCGGCCGCAGCGCCGTGCTGTCGGTCGCCTATCGCCACTGCGCCCGGATGGAATATGAGCGCGAAGCGCGCTTTATCGACTACACCCGCAAGCAGGGCCTCCGGCACGAAGAGTTCGTGATCCCTCCCGGCGCACCCGAATGGTTGAGGTCGATGACTGCCAATCGCTCGGTCTCAGGCGCATCGGAAGCCTTCTGGAATAAGGTCGAGGATTTCGAGAAGCGCTCCGATGCCCAGCTCGCCAAGGATGTCACGATTGCGTTGCCGATCGAACTGACGGCCGAGCAGAATATCGCGCTGGTTCGAGACTTCGTCGAACGGCACATCACCGCCAAAGGGATGGTGGCCGATTGGGTCTATCATGACGCGCCGGACAACCCGCATGTGCATCTGATGACGACACTGAGGCCACTCACCGAGGACGGGTTTGGCGCCAAGAAGATTGCGGTTCTCGGACCGGATGGCAATCCTATCCGCAACGACGCCGGCAAAATTGTCTATAAGCTTTGGGCCGGGAACATCGACGACTTCAACGCCTTTCGCGACGGGTGGTTCGCCTGCCAGAACCAGCATCTGGCAATGGCCGGCCTCGACATTCGCGTCGATGGCCGTTCCTTCGAAAAGCAGGGGATCGATGTGGAGCCGACCATCCATATTGGTGTTGGCGCAACCGCCATCGACCGTAAGGCGGAACAGGCGAAGACGCAGTCGTCGGCAGGTTCGCCAAAACTCGAACGGATCGAGCTGCAGGAGGAGCGTCGGTCAGAAAACGCGCGCCGCATCCAGCGCCGGCCGGAAATCGTTCTCGACCTGATCACGCGGGAGAAAAGCGTCTTCGACGAGCGTGACGTGGCGAAGGTTCTGCTTCGCTATATCGACGATGCCGCCCTGTTCCAAAACCTGGTGGTCCGCGTCGTGCAGAGCCCCGAAGCGCTCCGTCTCGAACGCGAGCAGATCTTGTTTGCGACAGGCACCCGGGTGCCGGCCAAATACACGACGCGCGAGCTGATCCGGCTCGAAGCCGAGATGGCCAACCGCGCGATCTGGCTCTCGATGCGATCTTCGCATGGCGTTCGGAAAGCGGTGCTCGAGGCAACGTACGCGCGCCACTCCCGCCTGTCGGAGGAGCAGAAGACAGCGATCGAGCATGTCGCGGGACCCGAGTGGATCGCGGCTGTCATCGGTCGCGCCGGCGCCGGCAAGACGACGATGATGAAGGCGGCGCGCGAGGCGTGGGAAGCCGCCGGATACCATGTCGTCGGTGGCGCGCTCGCCGGCAAGGCCGCCGAAGGACTGGAGAAGGAAGCAGGGATCGCCTCGCGCACGCTCGCGTCCTGGGAGCTTCGCTGGAACGAAGGCCGAAATCAACTCGATGCAAAGACTGTCTTCGTCCTGGACGAGGCCGGCATGGTGTCGTCGCGGAAGATGGCGCATCTAGTCGAGACGGTGACGAAGGCCGGCGCCAAGCTCATTTTGGTCGGCGATCCGGAACAGCTTCAGCCGATCGAAGCCGGCGCCGCGTTCCGTGCGATTGCCGATCGCATTGGCTACGCCGAGCTTGAAACCATCTATCGTCAGCGCGAGCAGTGGATGCGCGACGCTTCGCTCGATCTCGCCCGCGGCAACGTCCGCAAGGCGGTCGATGCCTACACTGCTCATGGTCGAATGATCGGTTTGAGACTGAAGGACGAGGCTGTCGAGACCCTCATCGCCGATTGGAACCGCGACTACGATCCGGCAAAGACGACTCTGATCCTCGCTCATCTCAGGCGCGACGTGCGAATGCTAAACGACATGGCGCGGGCCGAGCTCGTCGAGCGTCGTATCCTTGACGAAGGATTTGCGTTCCGGACGGAGGACGGACACCGCAACTTCGCTCCCGGCGACCAGATCGTTTTCCTGAAGAACGAGGGCTCTCTCGGTGTCAAGAACGGCATGCTCGGCAAGGTCATCGGAGCCGCGCAAAACCGCATCGTGGCAGAGATTGGCGAAGGCGAGCACCGCCGCCAGGTCACGGTCGAACAGCGCTTCTACAACAATCTCGACCATGGCTATGCCACCACGATTCATAAGAGCCAGGGCGCCACCGTCGACCGGGTCAAAGTGCTCGCGTCGCTCTCCCTCGATCGGCACCTGACCTACGTGGCCATGACCCGCCATCGCGAGGATCTCCGCGTCTATTTCGGCTCTCGATCCTTCGCTTTCGCCGGCGGCCTGATCAAGATCCTGTCGCGAAAGAACGCCAAGGAAACCACGCTCGATTACGAGAAGGCCACCTTCTACCGGCAGGCGCTGCGCTTCGCTGAAGCCCGGGGCCTGCATATCGTCAACGTTGCCCGTACGATCGCCCGCGACCGGCTCGAATGGACGATCCGCCAGAAACAGAAACTGGCTGATTTGGCTCACCGGCTCCTTGCCATTGGCACGAAACTTGGCTTCGGCGCCAGCACCAAACCGAACCACTCCCAAAGCCGCAAGGAGGCCACCCCGATGGTTGCCGGGATCGCGACATTTCCGAAAACGATCGAGCAGGCGGTCGCCGGCAAGCTCGAATCCGATCCGGGTCTCAAGAAGCAATGGGAGGACGTGTCGTCCCGCTTCCATCTCGTCTATGCGCAGCCGGAAGCCGCTTTCAAGGCCGTCAATGTGGACGCCATGCTGAAGGATGAGACCGTCGCCAAATCGACGCTTGCGAAGGTCACCGGTCAGCCGGAAAGCTATGGCGTGCTCAAGGGGAAAACGGGCCTGCTCGCAAGCAGCGCCCACAAGCAGGATCGCGAGAGGGCGGAACGCAACGTTCCTGCTCTTGCTCAAAGTCTCGGCGATTACATGCGCCAGCGCAGCCAGGCCGAACAACGCTATCAAGCGGAGGAAGTGGCGGTCCGTCGCAAGGTCTCGATCGACATCCCAGCGCTGTCTCCGGACGCGCGTCAGACGATCGAGCGTGTGCGCGACGCCGTCGATCGCAACGAACTACCGTCGGCGCTCGAATTCGCCCTCGCCGACAAGATGGTGAAGGCGGAACTGGAGGGATTTGCCAAGGCGGTCGCCCAACGTTTCGGCGAGCGGACCTTCATGCCCCTGGCCGCCAAGGACACGAACGGTGAGACCTTCAAGACGATCACGGCGGGCATGAGCCCCGTTCAGAAAGCGGAGGTCCAGTCGGCCTGGAGCCTGATGCGAGCAGTGCACAAACTCAGTGCCCACGAGCGAACGACCGAAGCCCTGAAGCACGCGGAGACGCTCCGCCAAGCCAAGGGTCAGGGGATGTCGCTGAAATGAACAGGCCTCTCGTAAAAATAGGGCCGGCGCGGTGGCCGTACACATGGCTCCTTCCCGCGGTGGCGACGGTGACAGTGCTTCTCGGTGCAATCGTGATCGCCGGGCTCGGTGGCTATCGGATCAACCTCACCCCGAGCGAACCACTCGGTCTCTGGCGTATCGTCAAGCTCGATCGCGCAGCTGTTGTCGGCGATCTCGTCTTCATTTGCCCGCCTCGATCGGCAGCCATGCAGGAGGCGCGTAGTCGCGGTTACCTGCGCTCCGGCCTTTGCCGGGGCGGCATCGCCCCGCTGATCAAGACGGTCATTGCCGTTGCCGGACAGCGCGTCGCCGTTGGCGTGAGCGTCAACGTCGACGGACATCCGGTTGCCCACTCCGCTCTTCAGCACCGGGACGGACAGGGGCGGCCGATGGCCGGGTTCTCCGGCGGTGTCCTGCCGGCGGGTAGCGTCTTCCTGCACTCGCCGTTCGCGGGTTCCTATGACTCCCGATATTTCGGTCCCGTCCCCGCTTCCGGCATCCTCGGCCTGGCACGCGAGGTTCTGACCTATGCGCCCTGATCGCCTCAAACCAACGCTGCTGATCATTGCTGCGATCCTTGCCGGGACAATCGGATGGTGTGGTCATGTCTTGCTGCTTCCGGTCGCACTGGCATTCCCAATTATTTGGGCGCGAGCGCAAACCAGATCGGTGGCGGCGATTGTTTCAGCCGGGTATTACCTGGCGGCGTCGCGCGGTCTGCCACAAGGGGTGGCGGCCTTCTACGCGTCCGGTCTATGGCTGGGCTTATTGCTCTGGCTATGTGCCTCCCTGAGCTTCGTCACGGTGCATGCGGTACTCTGGACGAAGGAACTTGGTGTTCGTCCGTTTCGCTATCTGCTGGCGGTTGTCCTCATGGCGGTGCCACCCTTCGCCATCACCGGCTGGACACATCCCGTGACAGCCGCCGGCGTTCTATTTACCGGATGGGGGTGGTGGGGACTGGCGGCAATTACAGCCGGCCTCATGGGCCTCGTAACCCGCATGTGGCCGGCTGTTGCAATCGCCTTCGCAGGGCTTTGGCTCTGGTCCGCCGCCTTCTGGACCGATCCGAAACTACCTGAGGGCTGGCGGGGCGTCGATCTCCAATTGGGGTCGTCTCTGGGTCGGGACGCCAGTATGCAGCGCCACCGTGATCTGATTGCCACGGTGAAGGACCTTGCATCTGGCGGCATCTCGAATGTCGTCTTGCCGGAAAGCGCCCTTGGTCTTTGGACGCCGACAGTCGAACGGCTTTGGATCAAAGCTCTTCAGGGCACGATAATTTCGGTGGTCGCCGGCGCCGCCGTCGTCGATGCTGAGGGATATGACAATGTGCTCGTCGTCCTCCCCGCCGACGGCGGCAGGATCCTCTATCGGGAGCGAATGCCGGTCCCGGGCTCGATGTGGCAGCCATGGCGGTCGTGGCTCGGCGAGACCGGCAGCGCCCGTGCGCATTTCTTCGCCAATCCGACTGCGGCCATAGGTGATCACCAGGTCGCGCCCCTGATTTGCTACGAGCAGCTCGTCGTCTGGCCGGTCCTGCAATCGATGCTCCGCGATCCGGATTTTATCGTCGCGGTCGGAAACGGATGGTGGACCAAAGGAACATCCATTGTCGCGATCCAACGGGCCAGCACCATCGCCTGGGCAAAGCTCTTCGCAAAACCCCTTGTTCCTTCCTTCAACACTTGAAGTCCGAGGAGACTGATCCTCGTTCCCAAAGCGAAAACCGCGGACGCGGCGATCGAGATCATTCGGCAAAATGTCGGGCATGCGGTCGTTCGGGTTGGCCTGACGCAGTTTCCGGCTGGTGTCGGCGTGAGGGACGAGCTGAAACCCGACCTTGTCGAGCCCTGTGCCAACCTTCGCAAGGGAACGGCGATGTTCGCCAAAATCCTTCGAATTGTGACCAAGTGGCACGAAAACCTCAAGAGGGAGGAGGGCTTCCCTCAGATATTCGATGACGCCGTTTATGCGTGGAAGACGGGCGCGTTTGAGGGGGAGAGCGTGTTTCAGGCAGAGGATCCGGGCGGCGCGGTAGCCGAGCAGCCCAGCAGTGCCGTCCAGCGCGATGCGGCAACGACGGTTGATCAATCTGTCGAGCCGGCCGCGTCGTCTCAATCGAAGGTGGAGGATGCTGGCATCCGGATCGAACTCTCTCGGCCCGGTGGCCAGCATTAGCGTCCGTCCATGCGGGGTGTCGAGGTCTATTCAAAGTTAGGGTCAATGCAGAAAATTAGTGCGATTGAAAATGCATGACATTAGTGTAATTCTCCGAGATGTTAGTCCGCGCCGGCAACCTGTAATTTGACAGGAGTGCGATTCGATCGAGGCTGGCGCCGCTTTTAATTAGCCGTGGCGGAAATTAAAATTAACCGAACGCGTACTTTAAATTGGCCGAGAATTCGGTTAATGATAGCCGATGACAGACCCGCCGCCACCGAAAAAGCTCATTGAACGCAAAGCCCGACCGATCGTCGAAACTGCGCTGGCGGACACACGTGTCGTACTCATCGCCGGTCCGCGGCAAGCCGGAAAGACGACCCTTGCGCGACAGGTCTCTGGCTCCGCTCGTCCATTTATCACCCTCGACGATATTGGTACGCTGAATGCAGCAAAGACCGATCCGATCGGCTTTATCCGAGGCATCAAACGGGCCGTGATTGACGAGGTGCAACGGGCGCCCGAACTGATACTGGCGATCAAGGAAAGCGTTGACCGCGATGACGAGCCCGGGCGGTTCTTGCTCACGGGTTCAGCCAATCTGGCCACCGTTCCGGCGATTGCAGACTCGCTCGCCGGTCGTATGGCCGTTGTCCCATTATTGCCATTTGCCCAATCTGAAATCCGATCTACTCCGGGTCGTCTCCTGGATCGGCTGTTTGCCGGAGAGGAGCCTTCCACAGGGGAGGACACGGTGGTTGGCGACGACCTGCTGTTGACGGTGCTACAGGGCGGCTATCCAGAAGCTTTGCGTCGGCCGACGCCCGGCCGGCGGACTGCTTGGCTGGAAGATTATGTGAAATTGATCCTCGACCGCGACGTGCGTGATATCGCCAACATCGATCAGTTGGACCGGCTTCCGCGGCTGCTCGATGTCCTAGCGGAGCACGCCGGACAATTGGTCAATCATAGCAGTTTCGGTGCGGCGCTCGGATTGTCGAGCATCACAGCACAGAAATACGTTGCTATCCTTGAGCGCCTGTTTCTGATTAGGACACTTGTCCCGTGGTCCAACAACCGCTTGAGCCGGCTCGTCAAGACACCAAAGCTTCACTTTCTTGACACAGGCTTGCTTGCCACTTTGCGAGAGGATGAAGCGGATGTGTTGCGCGACAACAAAAGTCGTTTTGGCGCCCTTCTTGAAAGCTTCGTGGTGTCAGAACTGCTGAAGTTGGCATCCTGGTCAGACCGGCGTTTATCCTTCTCGCATTACCGGACGAGAGACCGAGATGAAGTCGATGTCATCATCGAGGACCGGCGCGGCCGGATCGTTGGGATAGAAGTAAAGGCGTCGGCAACGGTGAAGTCTGACGATTTTCGCGGGTTGCGCCAGTTACAAGACGCGGTGGGCGATCGTTTCGTGCGAGGACTCGTCTTACACGACCACGACCGAGTGACGCCATTTGGAGAAAAGCTCCAAGCGGCCCCGCTATCTCTTCTATGGACAATGTGAGCCGCGAGCGAGCGGCGTCGGGCGTTCAGATGCCCGGACCATTCGCTCATCCCAGTTCGATCTGTGATCGCCAGGAGCACCAGACGGCAGGCCCAGTTTTCCATATCGCGAGCGCAAGGGTGGCATAGATGACCAATTGAAATACACATGGCGGCCAATTGAAAGCGTCGATCCACGACCCGAACCGTATTTTCGGTATGAATGACGATCTCGAAGGACCGGAAGACCCCTAGGCCCGCCGCTTCGTCAGTCAGATTTCATATCGAACTTGGCGTCATCGGTCGGCATGACCGGATCAGCATGGCTGACATTTAGCGCTTGAGCGAGTTCGTACAGGGTAATGATCGACGGGTTCCGCCGACCGCGTTCGAGGCCGCTGAGGTACTGCTGGCTAATGCCCGACCGCGCCTCGACCTGCTCCTGCGTCAGGCCTTTCTCCCGACGGAGGCGCGAAGTTCGAGCCGACCAGTTTGCGCATATCCATGCGCCAGAACATCGTCGTTTACATACTTTAAGTTTATCAACTACAATATGTACTGGCACTTCGGAACCATGACTCCCGCCCTTTTCGAGGCGGACGAAATTGGTTAGTAGTCGCGGGGTGTCCGATGCGTGTCGGGCAATTTCGGTCGAAGCATGTCGGCTTCGGCTTCCGGATGTCTTCACAATCAATGCAGAGACGAACCGCAAGGGGCGAATGCTGGTGAATAGAGCGGGCGCGAAACGCAACGATCTCGTCTCGGGCGGCAAGTTGGTGTTGAGGCCGCTCATCGGCCTGATGGGTGGCCTGAAGCTCGACGAAATCGAGTGTTTCGTCATTGAAGAAATCGAGAAGCATCGTCGCCTGCGTGACGAAGCGGTTCGGATCGAATCCTCTCTGGACTCCGAGACGGATCAAATCGAGGTCACGGAAAACAGGCGGGCGTACATTTCCGCGATGATCGCCGTTCACGCACAGCAGACGGTCGTATCAACGCTTCTCGACGTCCTGGGCTACATTCCCGAGACCCTAAAGACGACACCCCACTAAGCTTCCGTCAGATCAATCCGAACTCTTTCGCCAACGCGGTCGCCTGCGGAAGAGTCGAGGCTCCGAGCGCGCTCTTGGCGTTGCGCAGGAAGAAGCAGACGTTTGCGTAGGTGGTGTTTTCGATGATGGCGATAGCGTTCATCGATTTGCCTTCGGCCGACCACCGAAGGCAGGTGAGTTCGTCGGATTTCAGGCGGATATTGCTGCGACGCGCAGGCCGCAACCGCATCAGCTCCAATCGGGAGTGCACCTGACCGAAGGACGCCGCGCGCCAACCGGGGATAGGTTCAGGATACGTGTAAAAACCGGTCACAAGGAGGGCATCGCGTTTATTTCCCGCTAAACAACGCCGCGACAGAACAAACCTTGAACGCTGCACAGTTCTGCGAAACAGTAGGAAAGCGTGGTGCAGGAAACGCCATAACCTTCCAATTGCTATACTTGACTATTATGACGGTCGAGTACTGAATGCGCCTTCACCGCCCGAACGAGCGCTCTCGTCTCCGTATGGTGTCGATGAACTTCTCTTGCGCCCGTTGAAGTTTTTCTGGAATTACCTCTGCAATTGACCGTATTGTCTCCACTCGTTCGCGATCGAGGAGCGACCTGTCGCTAGATGCCCTGTTGAGCCTTTCGCGGAGATTGCCGCGAAACGCGTGACTGCTTAAATCAAGCGTATTGCCAAGTTCCCCGTTCTCGCGTCGCAAATCTTTAAGTATGAATTCGTGATCTGGTAGTAGGTATTTAAAGGCTTTCGCAATTGTGTCCGATGCATCTTTCTCGAGGGAATAATACGCCGCCTCGCTGACCTCGACTCTTTGGCCTTCCCAAAGCGCGGTGAATCTGAATCTCTGGTGCAAACCGGAGGTCTGCGATGCGATCAGGGATTTCATTACGTGACGATTTTGATGGAGAAGGTCTGCGGCGACTGGCGCGGCAGACGAAGGACGCAGCCCAGGCACGACGTCTGTTGGCACTCGCGTCGATCTACGATGGAGGCTCGCGTTCCGATGCCGCCCGCCTCGGCAACGTCACGCTCCAAATTGTCCGGGACTGGGTCATGCGGTTCAACGAACGCGGTCCCCAAGGCCTGATCAATGGCAAGGCTCCCGGCCCGCAGTCGCGCTTGAACGATCAGCAGCGTGCGGCCCTGGCGCAGACCATCGAGCGTGGGCCGACACCCTATCTCGACGGCGTTGTTCGCTGGCGTCTGTGCGACCTGGCTCAATGGCTTTGGGAAGAGTTTCGCGTTTCGGTAAGCGAGCAAACGCTGAGCCGCGAAGTACGGGCCATGGGCTATCGCAAGCTGGCTGCCCGGCCCAAACATCACGCTCAAGACCCTCAAGCCATTGAGGATTTTAAAAAAGTTTCCCCGCTGCAGTGGCACAGATTGCCGCCGGAGCAGCCCGAGGAAAACGGATAGAGATTTGGTTCGAGGATGAGGCCCGTATCGGGCAAAAGAACAAGATCACGCGCCGTTGGGCCAGGCGCGGAACACGGCCTTCAGCACCGCACGATCAGCGCACAAGGTCGGCCTACATCTTCGGCGCAATCTGCCCGAAGCTCGGCAAGGCGGCGGCGCTGGTCATGCCATGGTGCGACACCTACGCAATGACCCAGCATCTGGCCGAAATCGCCCGGCACGTCGATCGCGACGCGCACGCTATCCTCATCATGGACCAGGCAGGCTGGCACATGTCCAACAATCTCGTCGTGCCCGAAAACATCACCATCCTGCCATTGCCGCCGAAGTCGCCGGAACTCAACCCGGTCGAAAACCTCTGGCACTTCATGCGCGACAACTGGCTCTCAAACCGCGTCTTCAAATCCTACGACGACATCGTCGATCATTGCTGCGATGCCTGGCGAAAGCTCGAAAGCCAGCCCTGGCGCATTATGTCTATCGGTCGCAGAGAATGGGCCAATGAGTTTTGATCAGTGAGGGGCCGTATAAGGTTGATCTTTTTTTCTGAGAATAGCAATTGCTTTGTCAATGAGACGCTTCTGGTCTTCCGGTTTTAGATCATCAATGTGCTCCGATTTTGCAGAGAGCAATTTTGCTTTGAACTTGTCAATGCTCGAGTCGAGCAATCTGCCAAGGTTCGGGCGTTCATGCCGTATATCGTCAAGCTTCGAATGGTGTTCTGGGTCAAGACAATGGTGCGCTTTGGCGATTGCTTCAGCCGCCTTGCTTCGCCGAAAAGTGGACAGGTTTCCTTCTTCGCAAAATATCCCAATTGCTCGGTCAATGAGATGCAGCTGATCGTCACGCGCCATGTCGTCAATATGCGTTGCTCTTGCGGCGAGCGATATCGCTTCGAACTTTTCGATGTGTGAATCAAGTAACTTGCCAAGGTCCGCCCGCTTACTTCGTAAGTCGTCAATCAAAAGGTGGTGGTCAGTGTCCAGATAGTTAAAAGCTTTCGCAATCACTTCGGCGGCCATTTCGCGCCGAAAGGTGTTGGGCTGCCCTTCCTCTCCAAAGAAGGCAATTGCTTCGTCAATGAGAGATTTTTGATCTTTATGATCCAGGTCACCAATATATCCAGCAAGTGTTGCCATCGCGTCCGCTTTAGCGTCCACATTGGAAATGTTGAGTACGTCTCTGACAATCTCGGACCTCTGATCATCAGACAGAAACTTAATAATTGGTCCCACTGCCCAAATAAGATCGCCTGCAGGTGCTGGTGGGTTCAATTCCTCCACTTCGTCGTCAGGACCAGGCCTCACTTCCGGAAGTCCGTTTTTCGGATATGTTTTTTCGTGCAAGTCTTTTGCTGTACTACCGGCCTCGTTAAGCTTGGTATGAAACGCCCCTAAGGGTATCGTTTCCACGAAGTCGCGCGTTGCTGGGCTCAGCAGCTTGAGCTTGGTGATGTTGTTTGCCGCCTTTCTTGGATCATCATCGTACAGATAATTCGCCACTTTGTTCAAAATCTGAAAAGCAGCTTCTGTTTCAGCCGTAGACTTTTCATGTTCCGTGTCTACTCGCTCGCTCGTGGAAGGAGCATCAGCGGTCCTGTTATGCTCCAATCGGTCGGCTTGTCGGTGGCGAGCACTTGCCAGCATTCGATCCCAGGCTGAATCATTGCCCATACTTTTGAACCTCACGTTTTTTCAAGTTTGGTGTCATTACAGGTGCTAACTGGCCCAGATCGTCGGCGCCCTTTGAAATGTTGGCGTTAACGTCTTCAAAGACGTTTGCTGAGGCAGAAGATGCCTGAGCCTGTAACAGGCTGGCGAGGGATTTTTGCTTACATATGAAATGATCGGCCGGTGCCCCTGTTTCGAGTGACTATCATGGTGGCCGCCGGGGTCGAAGATGATCCCGGATGAGGACCCTCGAACGCGCAGCCCCACAGGGTCATGGCCCAATGATCGCCGAGCGCTTCGTTGATCGCTTCAGGTTCAAAATCAAAGACCCATGACAGACCAGAAATGGTCGGACATCACCTCCTCCTCCAGAATAGAACGCCCAGTCGTCACAGCCGAGGAATTTGATCAGCCCGCTCAAAACCGAATGTTTGCCTTCATGCGCTATTCCTGTCTGATCTGCTTGACGATTTCGCCAACGCGGCCGCGACTGGCCTTTTGTCCGATTTTCTCATGAATCTTGCGGATGCTGAGATCGGTTGAGGCGGCGAGCGCCTTGATCTCCTCAACCATTCGGCGCGAGAGCGGGGGGCGGCCGAGATGCTTGCCCCGCGCCGCTGCCGCCTTCATGCCGGCGGTGACGCGCTCGCTGATCAGCGACGACTCCAATTCAGCCATGGCGCCGATGATGGTGAACATGGCCCGTCCCATGGGGCTGGCGGTGTGAAGACGGTTTGCCCGTCACGCCAGAGCTGGCAGCCTCCCTAAGCCCCTATGCCCGAGCGAAAATCCGGCGCTTCGGGAAATACTCTATCGACATGGAGGATATCCCGAAGCCACTCGCCCCAGTCCCTCTGCCGTTCGATAGACCTTTGTGACCGGTTTTTACACGTATCCTGCGCTACCCGAACCGGATAGAGGACCTGTGCTTCGGCGAAATCCATTTCGCTCGATGCAAGCGTGAGCATCGCCATCCGGCCGAAGCCAGTCTTGATGGGAATCGTTATCCCGTGGATCCCGAACTCGGCGGCCTCGCCGAAGAACTTTCGACGCTCCTTCTCGTCCGGCCGGTCACGACATTCGACCAAGCAAAGGCTTCCTGGCGATCGGCAGCTTACGTGCGCGTGAAGGGCAGATGATTCAAGTGCAGCAAAACTAAAAAGTTGACTTCGAGCTGAAAGAATTTCCCTATATGTGATTGTGTAACAGCAAATACACGCACGCAAATCAACTTTGCGCCCACGGCTCAGCCTGAAGTGTAGGCCGAGGGGAAAATGATGTCCTGGTCAACGAGAACATTGAAACGATAGCCCGGTCGAATATTGATCGTCGGCTGCACATTGAGGTTCTTGGAGATCGTTTGCTCGGCGACGCGGCCGAAGCTCTCGGCGAAGTTCTGTCGTGCGGCGTCCGACGCGGTATCCTGCGTCGCAAGCGTCGAGCTCTGGGGCATCGACATATCGATGCCCGTGCCAATGAGCGCCACAAGCGCGGCCGAACTCCACGTCCGCCAGAGATGCCGATCGACCATATCCTTGAAGCCGCCATACCCTTCCGCATCCGACCCCGCCATACCGCCGACCTGAAGCGTCGAGCCATTGGGGAAGATCAAGTCAGTCCAGACAACCAACACCCGCTCCTGCCCGAAAGAGATCTTGGAGTCGTAGCGGCCGAAAAGCTTTGCGCCCTGCGGAATGAGAAGGCGGTAGCCGGTGGCGCTGTCGTAGACGTTCTGGCTAACCTGCGCCGTGATCCGCCCGGGGAGATCGGAGTTCAAACCAGTGATAAGGGCTGCGGGAATGACCGATCCGCGCTTCAACCCGTAAGGCGAAAACTGGGGAACGACCTTGTTTGGGAGGTAGCCGAGGTCCTTGATGTCCTGGTTGAAGAAATCCTCCTTCGAGGCTTGAGCGTTCGGATCGACGTTCTGTCCCATGAGGCCGGTTTCCATGGCGGCTGCATAGAGGTCCGAGGCGTTGTTTGCCGTCGCAGTCGTCATCTGCCGGCCCGTGTCTGTGGAGTCGTTGGCGGCTTTGTCGGCATCGGAAATATCGACCTTCAATGGGGAGTCGAGCGCCGTTGCCCGCGCCTGCAGCCGGGCCATGCGCTGGCGCTGGGCCTCGCGGATATACTGTTCGTCCTGTTCGCGCTTCAGCCGGGCCTTCCATTCCGCTTCGGACTCGAGCCTGGCTCGCCGATCTTGCTGTTCAGTCGGCCGGCGCTCGACGGCTGGCTCCTGTTTCTCGACCTTCTGCTCGGTCACAGGCGTCGGCTGGAAAGTTTCGCGTTCGACTGGCTCGCCGATAATTCCGTCGGTCACACCGCGTTTGAGCTGGTCACCGAAGTTCGTTGCAGGTGTATTCGATGCGCTGTCGATAACGTTGCTGCGGTTGAACGGCAGACCGCGCCACGACAGCCCGATCACGACCACACCTACGAACAGCGCGACAATAGCGATGGCGATGATGATCGGCAGCCGATTGAGGCGGCGCATGCCGTTCTGATCTTCGGCCCGATTGGAGGCGCCGAGCTGCAGAGACTGGACCATTCTCGCCTCTTCAGTTGTGCTGCCGGATGGAGAGTGGGCTTGCCGGCGTGGCGCCGGCCGCCGATGTCGTATAGGCCCGCCCAAGTGTGACAGATGGTGTCGAGAGCCTTGCAAGCACCTGACCATCGACGCCATCGATCGAATAGGCGAGCTCGACCGGTTTGACGTCCGTGCCCACCTTGCCATCGGTGATGACTGGATAACCCCAGCCCTTAAGAGCCGCCTCGAGAGCCGTCGCGAAGTCGGACAAGTCCTTTGCTATTCTGAGCGTCGTCGTGCCGGAGGGGCCGATCTGCTCGGCGAGCCGGCTCGCCATGTCACCGGCAATCGCACTGGCGGCCGGGCCGGTGACGGCGACGGGCGTGGAACTGGTGGTCAACCCATCCTCGGCCGTTTGGCAGCCGGCAAGAAAAGCCGCCGCGATGATGAAGACGACAAGCTTGTGCATGGTTCAGCCTCCCCGCCGGATGGTGATTTTCTGCTGGCGCCAGCCAACGCCGGACACGAGGATCGCCTTGTCGACCGCGTAGTCGATGATCATCATGTCGTTCTTCATCCGGTAATTGACGATGCGGTTCTGGCCGCCGGAGACGACGAAGAGCACTGGCGCATCCTGCCCCGAGATCGATTTCGAGAACTGGATGTAGGTTTTCGTGCCATCCGAATAGACCCGCTTCGGCTTCCACGGCGCGGAGCCGCTGACGGAATATGAGAAGTTTAGTTTGTCGGGTGCCGTCCCTGGAATTCCCCCGGTCTCAAGCCGAGAATTGATATCGGCGAGCTTGGTCGAGACATCCTCGGGATACTCGAAGCCCACGCGGGCCATATATTGATTAGGATGGGACTTGAGCTGGATATGATAGGTGCGTATCGAGGTCGTCACCACCATCGAGGTAACGAGACCGGGTTCTGAGGGTTTCACGATCAGGTGGATGGCCTGGCCGCCAGTGGCACCTGACGTTGCCGGTTCGACCTTCCAGCGGACGGTGTCGCCGACCAGGACGTCGCGGACAATTTCCCCGCCCTGGAGCTCGATATCGCAGACCTGCAACGGCGAGCAGACGACGGACGGCTGCGTTTCACCGAACAGGAAGATCACCTTTCCGTCAGGACCCGTGGTGACGAGGCCCGGCGTTCCCCGCCACTTGTTCGACAGCCTGGTGCCCTTGACCTCGTTGCTCGTCATGCTCTGCGCGTGGGCGCCACCCATAAAGACGAGTCCGGCCATGCAGCCAGCGGCTGCCATCAATCCTGTTCTGTGCATTGAAAACCCCTGCCTCAAAGCTGTGCTGTCCAGTCGAAATCTCGGACATAGAGTCCAATGGGATTGAGGCGGATGGCCGCCTCGTCCTGCGGCGCGGTCAGCGCCACAGTCGCGATCCCGCGAAACCGGCGTGTGCCCGTTTCCTTGCTCTTGCGGTCCCGCTCGTATTCGGTCCAATCGATCTGATAGGTCTGGTTCGAGAGTGCCACGATGTTGTTGACCTCGATGGCGACCGTTGCGGTCTTTGCCTTCTCGAACGGTGAGTTGGTGCGAAACCACGAATTGATTTTTTCGGTGGATGGGTCGGACATGCGCAACAAGGCATAGGTCCGATCAATGTATTGCTTCTGCACCACGGTGTCGGGCGTTATCGAACGGAAGCTGGTCACGAAATTGCCGAGCGTGGAGCGCACCACCCGCACATCCGCATATTCGATCTGTTCGGGGAAGCCGGCGGTTACTGCCGTACCCAGTTTGTCGACCTGGACGATATAGGGCACCAGCTTGACCTGGGTGCTGAGATACATTGAATACCCGAAGCCGATGACCGCCATGGAGAGACCAAGAATGCCGACGATCCGCCACGCGGTTGCAGCCTGCACATAGGATCCGTATCGCTCACTCCACTCCTGACGGGCGGCAATATAGGGGTTTTCGGGGGCGCCGTTCGCTGCCATCGATCCTTCACTTTCTGATTGCGGTTAGTCTTTGCGTTCGGGTGGCTGCTTTGGTCCGCGATGGGCACTGCGGCTCTCATCGAGCTTGGCGTTGGCTAGCCCGAGGATCGAACCCGCGTAAGCGCCGGGCGAACCGATCGCCTTTTCCTTCGCTGCGGAGCCGGCGGCTTTGCCCGCTGATCCAATGCCGGCGCCGATCCCACGCAACGCTGCACCGGGGACCGAGGAGCCGGCAGCACGCGCCGCCTGCCCGGCCGCAAGGCCCGCGCTGACAGCGCCGCCCGCGAGGAAGCCTGCCCCCGCACCGAAGGATGCCGCCTGGCCCCCATGGCGGATCGCCTCCATGCCTCCGGAAACCGAAGCTCCCTGGACAACGCCTTGGATGATGTTCGGCACATACATAGCGATGATGAACACCACGACCGAGATGCCCGCGACCGCCAGGGTCGTAACGAATTGATCCGAAGACGCCGTTGGAGCATTCGCGAGCCCCAGCAGCACTTGGGACCCGATCTTGGCGATCATCACCAATGCCATCAGCTTCATGCCGACACCGAAGGCGTAGACGAGGTAGCGGACCGCAAAGTCTTTCGTGAACGACGAGCCGCCCAGCCCGAGCATGATCATGCCGGCGAGCAGGCCGACATACATCTCGACCATGACCGACACGAAAATCGCGGCAACAAGCGAAAAGCAGATGACGACGACGCCCATCGCCAGCACCGCGGCGATCGCGAGCGCGTTGTCCTCGAAGACACCGAACCGCGCTTGCTGCGACATTTGCGATGCCACACGGATGCCGGCGTCCAAGATTTCGGCGGGGGAGGCTGAACCGCCGCCGGCGCCGATCTGGAAAAGACTGTCGACCACCGCGCGGGCGAACGTCGGACCTTGCGTGAGTGTAAAGGCAAAGAACCCGATGAACATGATCCGCCGGACAAGCTCGGCAAACCAGCTGTCGAGAGAGGCGGCCTGGATTGCGAGCCAGACCGCCGCGATACCAACCTCGATGGTGGCCAGGATCCAGAACAGCGACTTCGCCGCATCCATGATGGTGGTTTCCCATCCCTTGGCAGCCGTCGAAACCTGGTTCTCCAATTCAGTGAGGACCTGTCCCTCCTGCGCGAAAGCGGGTGCAGCAATCGCGGTCCATACCAATCCTGCGATGAGGAAAGAACGTACAAGGCTGCTCTTCACCATCTCGGGCGCTTCTCCTGGCCGTCCTTGGTTGGCGGCAGCGCCTTATCTGTGCCGAAGAACTTTTCCCTTGGCGCCCGCTGTTCCTCCGTCAGCGCAGGCTTGCCCGTATCTCTGAAATTGATGATCAGCGCCGTGGCGGCAGACGAGACAGCAGCAAAAGATATGACCAAGGCGATGACGGTCGCGCGGCTCACCAGCGAGGCTCCATCTTCTGACCTTCCGGAATGGTTTTGACCTCGGCGTTGAAGAATCTCTCCCGGAGTGCTTGCGCCAGGTCCTTGTCGGTCTGCTCTGTCTGCAGCCAGGTTCCCATCATTGTCATCTGCTGGGAGACGAGACCGCGAAGCTTCTGCATCTGGGCGACTTGTTGCGCTGCGATCTCGTGGCCCACCTGCAGTGCTTTCATCTGGCCGTCGGCCGTTTCCGACATCGACCGCAGGGAGGACATTGTGCTTTCCTCGCTGTCGAACTGATCGGCCGTGAGGCTTGCCGCCTTCAGCGTGCTGGCAATCGTGTCGCGGTTGGTGTCCGACCAGATTTGATAGGTCGAGGAGAATGTTTCATTTTTTGGCAAATTGGTCTGCAGCGTCGAATAGCTCTGGAATCGCTGCTGCAGCACATCGTCGGCATTGCCCATCGAAAATGCGATGCTTTGTCCCTGATCAACGATGCTGCGGAGCTGACTGAGGTCGCTTTCGACCTGCCCCCACATATGCGAAGGGAGGGTGGCCGTGTTCTGCAGCAGGTTCTGGTAGATATTCAGCTGCGTCTCGATCTGCTGTGCCAACTGATTGATCTGGGTGAGCTGGTTCTGAATCTGCTCGCCGGATTTTCCGACCAGGGCGACCAGCTCGCCATTGTTCAGCACCTGGGTCCATTCGGTCGCCGCGCCTGTTGCGGTACCGGCGCTGGCCGATGAGGTACTTCCGATCGCCAAGGCGATGACCGCAAGACCGGTGAGCAATCTATGCGAAGTTGAGTAGCGATGCGGCATCGTGAACTCCTCTCATCTCAAGCCAGTGGATCGGCCAGTCGCGGCCGTGTTCGGAATGGAGCGCACGGATGCGCTTCAAGTCTTCCTTGCCAGATGCGCCGACGAAGCTGAGCGCCACGGGACCGAGCGCCATGTCGAACAACCGCCGGCCCTCTGGAGTGACGACGTAATATTCGCGCTTGGGAATGGCGTTCGAAACGATCTCGACCTGGCGCTCATTGAAGCCGATGCGCTGGTAGAACTCGCGTGTCCCGGGTTCGCGCGCGGCGCCGTTCGGAAGGCAGATCTTCGTCGGGCAGGATTCCTTCAACACGTCGATAATGCCGGAGCGCTCTGCATCTGAGATCGACTGAGTGGCAAGAACCACGGCACAATTGGCTTTGCGAAGCACCTTCAACCATTCGCGGATCTTTGCTCGGAAGACGGGGTGGCCGAGCATCAACCAGGCTTCGTCCAGCACGATCAGGCTCGGCGAGCCGTCGAGGCGCTTTTCGATGCGGCGGAAAAGATAGGTGAGCACCGGCACGAGATTGCGCTCGCCCATGTTCAACTGCTCGATCTCGAAAGTCTGGAAGGCACCGAACGTCAAGCCATCCTTCTCGGCATCGAGAAGCTGACCCATTGGGCCATCGACCGTATAATGATGCAGCGCGTCTTTGATCTCGCGCATCTGCACGCCGCTCACGAAATCCGACAGCGATCGGCCGGGTGCGCTCGCCATCAACCCGACCTGTCGAGAGATGGCGTTACGATGATCAGGCGTGATGGCGACGCCCTGTAGCACTACCAGCATTTCGATCCATTCCGTGGCCCAGGCCCGATCCGCTTCCGATGAAAGGTCCGATAGCGGGCAGAAGGCCAGGGCCTTCCCATCCTCCGCAATGTCGCCGCCGATCTCGTAATGATCACCGCCCGCGGCCAGCGTCAGTGGCAGCAGCGAACTTCCCTTGTCGAAAGCGAAGATCTGGGACCGTTCATAGCGCCGGAACTGCGCCGCGAGCAGCGCGAGCAGCGTCGACTTGCCAGAGCCGGTCGGCCCAAATATCAAGGTGTGACCGACGTCATCGACATGAAGGTTGAGCCGGAACGGCGTCGAGCCACTGGCCACCTGCAGCAGCGGCGGAGAATTGGGTGGATAGAATGGGCATGGCGCGACAGGGCTTCCCGACCAGACCGAATTGAGTGGGATCAGGTCCGCGAGGTTGCTGGTATTGATCAGCGGTTCGCGAATATTGGCGTACCAGTTGCCTGGCAGGCTTCCAAGATAGGCATCAGTCGCATTGAGCGTTTCGATCCGCGCCCCGAAGCCTTCGGCCTGGATCAGCCGGCGGATCGCCTCGGCCTTTTCGTGCAGTGCCTCACGATCACCGTCGAACAGGACTATGACCGGCGTATAATAGCCGTAGGCAACCAACTGCGAAGACGCCTGCGCGATGGCATCCTCAGTTTCGGCCACCATGGTCATCGCATCCTGATCGACCGAGCGGCTTTGCGTCTGGAAGATCTGGTCGAAGAATGGCCGTACCTTCTGCTGCCATTTCTTGCGGGTTCGCTCCAGTTTCTGACGCGCCTCTTCCGCATCGAGGAAGATGAAACGAGACGACCAACGATACGTGAGCGGCATCAGCTTGAGGCTGTTGAGGATCCCCGGCCAGCTCTCAGCTGGCAGTCCATCGATTGACACCACGGCGAGGAAACGGTTTTCGATCTTCGGCGTCAGGCCATGCTCAAACTCGGCGGTGGCGACCCAGTCGAGATACATAGGGGCATCGGGAAGCCGGATCGGGTGGTTCTCGCCCGTGATGCAGAAACGGACGAACTGCAGCAGTTCGTCATAGCGAGCGACACGCTCCCCTCCCCGCTCGCGAACCTCCCGCGTTTCCATCCGTCGGATCGAAACGGTGTTCGCGAAATACTGCTCGATCTCGCGGATCGCGTTCCTGAAGATGAAGAGCACCGTGTCCGCATAGGTCTTCTTGCGGCTCTCCTCGTCGGAATAGATGTATTTGCTCAAACCAATCTTTTTGGACTCGAGCGGCCGATGAGTGAGGATAAGTGCGTGCTTGCTCTCGAAATGTCCCCGCTCGCGTTCAAAATGCGCCCGGCGCTCCGCGTCTATCGCCCGTGTGACCGCATCGGGGAAATGGCAGCGGTCTTCTGAAGGGTAGTCGAATGTCGGTATACGGACGGCTTCGACCTGGATCATCCAACCGCTTCCAAGCCGGCACAGGATCGCGTTGATCTGCCGCGACAGTTCATTGCGTTCCAGGTCGGTCGCACTTTCGGTATCCGGCCCGGCAAAATACCAGCCGGTCATTAGGCTGCCATCCTTCAACAGCAGCACGCCGTTGTCGACCAAGGCGGCATAAGGGACGAGGTCGGCGAAGGATGGGCCGGTGGCCCGGAAATGCTTGAGAGCGACCATGCGCGCCTCCTCAATAACGCCGCCACGGAGACGTGGTCGCTTTGTAGTAATGCTTGTAGGAGATGTGCCTGATATAGACCTGCCGCATCAAAGGATCGGACTTCGCCATTATTCTGAGCAACCCGACAATGACGATCCAGACGGCGACTCCGAAGAGTGCCGAGTAGAGGGTCAGCACCACAAAAATCAGGATGACGGCGATGAGCCCAGTGAGAAGCACCAGTTCCCGGTCGGCTCCCATCAGGAGGTTCGGCCGCGATAGAGCGCGGTGGATGCGGTTGCGCTGGAGGCTGGAAAAGGACTCAGCCATGAGCCCCCTCCCCTGCTCCGCTCGAAACTGCAGCTACGAGATCGTTCGAAAGTCCGATTGATGCACCGGTCGCGCCGAACAGGCCGACGATGTTGGTGGCCCCGAGCAGGATGCCGGCGACGAGTACGACATAGACGAGCCGCCGGGCGAAGTCGTTGAGTTCTCCGCCGAAGATCAGCATGCCACCCGCAATTGCGACCGCTGCTAACGCGATGTATCCGGCCACGGGTCCGGTAATCGACTCCTGAATTTGCTCCAGAGGCCCCTCCCATGGGAGGCTTCCCCCAGAGCCGGCTGCGGCCGGTGTGGTGGCAGCGATTACCGCTAGCGCGAGCAGACTGAAGGTAATTGGAACCTGCTTAAACTGCATACAAAGCATCCTCTGTGTGTGGTTTGATCTCGTAGTGGCCGTTCCAGAACCGGATCACGTGAAGGATTTCAGTAACCCGGCGCCCTTTTGGCATGCGCTCGATCGAAACGACGAGATCGACAGCGTCACCGATGACGGTTTGCATCGGCTGTTGGCTGACTTCGGCCGTCAGTTGCTCAAGCCGCTGTAAGGCCGAACGCGCCGTGTTCGAGTGGATGGTGGCAATGCCGCCTGGGTGGCCGGTGTTCCACGCCTTTAGCAGGGTGAGTGCAGCGCCGTCGCGCACTTCACCGACCACAATGCGGTCCGGTCTTAGCCGCATAGTGCTCTTCAGCAGCCGGGACATTTCAACAGTGTCGCTTGTATGCAGGAAGACCGCGTTGTCCGCCGCACATTGAAGTTCTGCCGTATCCTCGAGGATGACGAGTCGAGCTTCGGGCGCGTGTTGGACGATCTCCGCAAGGATGGCATTGGCAAGGGTTGTTTTGCCGGAGCCGGTGCCACCTGCCACGACTATGTTGAACTTTGACGCTACGGCCTTACGAAGGAAGGCGACCTGGTTCGCCGTCATCGTTTTGCTCGCAATATACTCGGCGAGCAGGATTAACCGTGACGCGCGCCTTCGGATTGTAAAAGACGGACCGGCGACAACGGGCGGCAATAATCCTTCGAAGCGATGGCCTCCGATTGGGAGTTCCCCGGAGACAATCGGGCTTTTGGCGTCGACTTCAGAACCGAGGGCATGAGCGACGCTTCCGATAACGGTCTCAGCTGCCGCTCTCGACATGTCACCGGCAGCGGCGATACTCTGCCCCAAGGTCTCGATGAAGAGTTTTCCGTCGGGGTTGAGCATGATTTCGACGACGTTTGGGTCATCGAGCGCAGCACACAAGCGGTCGCCCAGAGCGTTCTGGAGTTTGCTAACAAGGCGTGGGCGCGATTGAAGTTGTGGAGCCATCATTTATTACGTTCCTGCGCTTTGAAGGGCACGAGCGAAGACTGATGCTTTGGGGCGCAAGCGTTCGCAGTTATCGAGAGGCGGCCAAAACCCCGCCAACGATTGGTTCGCCGAAGCGAGGTAGTGGGTGGACCAGGCTGCACGGGCGTTGCGCGATGCCCGTGATATCGAGGAATCGTGTCGCACCAAGTTTTCTTGCAGGTGTCGTGCATTGCGGCTGCCCCTTGGCTGAACCAATGCGGCGGGTGTGCACGTGATCCTGAGGATATTCCACTAGCAGAAGTGATAGAGCTGATTCTCTGCTTCCCCTCTTTTTCGGGAACGAAAATCAGTTGAGACGAGATGTTTCGCTAACAAAGGTGTTAGTAAACCGGCAGTCGCGAGCCGGTAGGTTTCATAACAACCTGTTGATATTATTAATGTATATTTTGATTTTGATAATTAGCCGGCTCTCGCCGTTAAGGCATCGTTAACCAACTAACGTTTGACGGGAAGAGGGAATCGCGTAACGGTGCCTCGACGGAAATTTGGCGACGATCACGAAAAAACCGTCGTGAGGAAAAAATGAAGACGAATACGCGGCTCAGCGACCCACTCGAATCCTCAGCTGACAAAATCAGTCGGCAGTCCCAAATGCTATCGGCTCAATTGCAGTCGATACGCCAACGGTTGTATCAGCCCGAAACCGTGAAAACGTTGAAGACCTTCACCTCTAGAGAAGTGGCTGTACTCCTCGGGATCGCGGAATCGACCCTTCGGCAAATGTCCTTAGATGGCGAGAGTGTCATACCTGACCGCCAAGACAACGGTCGTCGTATCTACACTCTTTCGCAGGTCAACCAAATTAGAGATCATCTCGCTCGCAAGCGACCCGGCGAGGCACTCGATTTCCTTCCGCGCCGCCGCGAGGGCGACAAACTGCAGGTGATCGCCGTCGCAAATTTCAAAGGCGGTTCTGCCAAAACCACCACAACCGTTCATCTTGCGCACTATCTTGCCGTTATGGGGCTGCGTGTTCTCGCAATCGATCTCGACCCGCAGGCCTCTCTTTCTGCGATGTTCGGGTACCAGCCCGAATTCGACGTCGATGAGAACGAAACCGTTTACGCCGCAATTCGTTATGACGATCGTCGCCGACCGGTACAGGAAGTCATTCGCAACACATACTTCGATGGGATCGACTTGATTCCGGCTAACCTGGAACTGATGGAGTATGAGCACGAAACTCCGCAAGCAATCGCTGAAGGGTACGGCCGAGGAGACGAGATTTTCTTCAGGCGCCTTGCAGCGGTAATTGCTGAGGTGGAAGCAAACTATGATGTTGTGTTGATTGATGCGCCGCCACAACTCGGCTACCTGACGCTTGGCGCGCTCTGCGCGGCCACTAGCCTGCTCATCACGATTCATCCAGCGATGATTGATGTCGCCAGCATGAACCAGTTCCTCGCGATGATGAGTGACCTGATGCACGTCATCGAAGATCGGGGCGGGGTGCTCAGCCACGACTTCATCCGTTATGTGATAACGCGCCACAATCCGAACGATGGCCCCCAGGTCAATGTGGTCACGCTTCTACGATCACTTTTTAAAGACGATGTTCTGGCGCCAGCTGTCGTCGAAACGACGGCGATTGCGAGCGCTGGGCTTGAAAAGAAAAGCCTTTACGAGCTTTCGCGGGGCAGTGTCGGACGGGACACATTAATACGCGCGCTCGAATCCGTTGATGCCGTGAACGCGGAGATCTTCCAGCATCTTAAGCATGTGTGGGGTAGATAATGGTCAATCCACGCGAACGAAATCAAAGGATGAAGTCACTCTTCGCGAACGTGGACGCCGATGCGCTGTCCAAGCAGGCGGCCCCGACCATTTCTGAGGTTGATAAACGACGTGTGGGGTCCGCCGCCGTCAAGTCGATGGATCGCGCCTTTGTTTCCATTGAAGAAGAAAACAAGCGGCTGCACGAACAACTCTTGTCTTCGGAATCAATTGTCGAGCTTAACCCCGACAGTATCGTTCCCTCGTTCGTTAGTGATCGCATTGATATCGATAGCGATCCAGTCTTCGACGCTTTTGTCGAAGGAATAAAGGAGTCTGGGCAAAAGCTTCCAATCCTTGTGCGTCCGATCGGCGGTAAGCCGGGTCATTATCAGGCGGCTTACGGTCACCGCCGGCTGCGAGCCTGCCAAATTCTCAACCGCCCCGTCAAAGCAATTGTCCGGGAGATGAACGACGAAGAATTGGTTGTCTCTCAAGGTATCGAAAACTCCGAGCGGCTGAACTTGTCTTTTATTGAGCAAGGCCTATTCGCTTTGACGTTGAAAGAGCGAGGCTATACCCGCGAGACGATATCAAACGCTTTGGGACGTAAAGAAGGCCAAAGTATTACCTACATCTCGACCCTTACAAACACTGTTGCGATGATACCGGAGAGTCTTATCCGACAGATTGGCGCAGCGCCCGCGATTGGCCGGCCTAAATGGGAAAAGCTCAGTGCCTTGATCGCTCAACGTACACTTAGTGCGGCCCAGCAGAGGGCAGTGGATGATCTAATGGCCTCTCCTGCCTGGAAGGAGAGCAACAGTGATCAGCGCTTCGGGTTGGTCTTCGACGCGTTCGATCAATCCGCAAGGCAGCACCCGGAAATGATCGAAGTCCCGGTAGCGGGTGGAACCGTGATCTCAGCCCGGCGAACAGACACCGCGACAAGGATATTCATTCCCGACACGCGGCTCCCTGGGCTCTCTGAGTGGCTGCTGCAACGGCTCCCGTACTTGGTGGAAGAATTTCAAGCCAATCAGAAAGAGGATACTGAAATGACTTGAACTCAGAACGGAAAAGGGCCCACCGACAGCAATCGGTAGACCCTTAAACCATTAGCCAACGGAACGAAATCGAACCGCCAACATCAGCTCTAGCAATCTGATTCTAAGACGGTCGGTGTTCATAATCAAGTCTCTGTAACCCCAGAGACTGGATTTTTTGTGCGCGTATGCCGGTGGCTTCATGACAATCTGACAATGGGAACTGCGATTCCTTGGGACGCAGCAGGATTGCTATGGCCGAAACAGCTCATGTAGCATCATTCAGACGTGTGACGCCTGGCATCGTCGCCAGCGCGCGTCTCGCAATGGCTAACGACGTTCCCGACATTAGCAAGTCGGAGATCGCACTCCTTTTGAAACGCGCGGCGCCCGTGCTCGGCATTGATGGGACGACCTATCATGTCATGGATATCCTGCTCGGGTTGTCGCGGGCCGATGACTGGAAAGGGACCGGCCGGCCGGTCGTCGCCATATCCAACGCAAAACTCGCCGAGTATACCATGCGTTCCGAACGAACAGTTATTCGGTGCATAAAGCGGCTCGTCGAAGCAGGCATTGCGGCTTATCGGGACAGCTCTACCGGCCGGCGTTTCGTTTATCGAAATGACGACGGTGAAATGCTCTCTGGCTTCGGCATTGACTTTACGCCCGCGCGGGTCCGCTCTGCTGAGATCCGCACTGCCGTTGAGCAATACCATACAAAATTGAACCGAGGCCTTGCCGCAAAACGTGACATAGCGCGCCTCTCTCGTGCAATAGAGGATCTTTGTGTAGCCTTTCCGGCTGAAGCGAGCGGAATCCGTTCGGAGCGACAGGGCATCCTGGACGCAGCAGCTGCTGTGGAAGAGTGTGCCGAGGAGTTGAAAGCACTTCATGCAAAGCTAGTCGCACAGCTTTCACCCGTTGAGATTTTATCAAAAATGTCGTCCGAGGGTGACATCGATGTCACTCCTAATATTAATACAACCCAAGAATCATTTCTTGAAAGTAAGAAACAACGGCCCCGCTCAATCGAGCAGGACTTCAACCCTGGCGGCAGCAAAGCTGCCCAAATGGCTTTTGAAAAAAAGCCTGGCGAAGCACCGAGAACTCATCAAGTTGATCCTGACGGAGGACGTGAGCGCAACCCAGGCGCAGTTCAGGCAGAAGTACTGGGTTCCGTCTCGATAGGATTGCTTCAATCGGCCTGCCGCGAAGCCCAATCGTTGACTGGCGTGCGGTTTGATAGCTGGTCGGCACTGGCCCGGTCTGGAGAGGTCCTCCGCCGGATGATCGGGCTTTCCGAGGCCGGATGGACGGATGGGCAGGTCAAAATTGGGGTTCACGCGGCCAGTGCGATCCTGGCCACGGTACTCGAGAAGCATATTCGTGATCCAGATCAGATCTCAAAGCCGGGCGGATACTTCAGGGCAATGGTTGAACGTGCAATCGATGGGCGCCTGAATCTGGAGCGCAGTTTGTTCGGGCTTGCAGATGCGAGCTATGGCCATTGAGCGAGTGCTACTGCGACCAAGGCTGAGCATCGCACGATGAGGTGAATGCACTATCCAACAGGCCCTCAATGCATGTTGTCACTGGATAGGGTTCTGGAGGCGTTTCCAACACTGGAGACGCCTCTCCCCTCCCCTTCCAGAAACGCCATTGGCGCGGATGGAGCGCAACAGCGGTACAGCGTTGCGCTGCGAGCCAGCCTCGTTGGCGGCCGACGCAATGATCTCGCCCCCTTTTTTTCCGTTGCGGCCTGCTGTTGGCCGGACAGACGCGCTGTGGAACATTTGAATGTCACCATCGTGGTAGCCAGTGGGACAAGGCTCAAAGGCGTTTTCGGGTAGGTCACGTCATGGCGCGGCGCCATGACGGCCGGAGGATGCCATTCGACACGCGCGTGTCATCTGCGCGCGGCGAAGGGGCTCGAACGGAGGGCCAAAATGGCTACGAAATAACATTCGTTGGCCGTTCTTTCGACAACGCGTAACTTTTATCCGGAAGCTACGTCTCATTATCATCGTCAACTGCTGACCACAGACAGCTGTCGATGTCGTCCGTCTAGCCCGCTTGTAAAAGTAAGTCATGATACTTCGTCACCGGATTCACCTCTCTACGTTCGACAAGGAACTGCATTGATCCCAGCAACACGTTGACCGCCGTGGAGTGCTTGATGCTTAGGACGCCACTTGCAATGGATAATAGACCAGCTTTCGACAGCCTCCGCCTCCACCACAACAACGTCCTTCGGCAAGATAGCGAGCGCAATTGGTGCTATTTACCCTGTTGCGATCTAAAGTCCTTGAGAATTGTGCTTTGCACGGTCTTCCTGCACACAGCTACAGCCCGTGGCATGGTGGCGAAGTGCACGATATCCGGTAGCCGGTACCAAGTGCCGGCCCTGGGCTGCAAGCTTACGCCATGAACAATTGTGTTTGGCTGGCCCCTGAATGGCACCGTGGCCTCGGTTTCATAGATCCCATGGGCTGGATCACGGCCGCCGTTTTTTTTTGCAGAATGAGTGGTCTTCCGATCAACCACCTAATCTGAGGAGACTGCGATGCTTAAGACCGATATCCCGACGACCGCCGTCCAAACCAATCTTGCCGCAATATTTCTGTCTTTGGAACTTTCGCGTTCGACATGGCTCATCACGTCGCTGTCACCGGGGAACGGCGAGAAGATGTCGAAGTACTCGGTAGCAGCTGGCAATATTGTCGGTCTATTTGAGTTGTTCTCGAAGCTGCAGGAAAGAAGCCGAGCCAGAACCGGGCAGATCTATCCGATCATTACGATCCAGGAAGCTGGTCTCGATGGTTTTTGGGTCCACCGATCGCTCGAGAAAGAAGGTATCGAAAGTCACATCGTTGATGCGGCTTCAATCGCTACGCCTCGCCGCCGGCGGCGCGTGAAGACGGATCGTGTCGATGGTGAGGCGCTGCTGCGTGTTCTGCTGGCCTTCAAGAGGAAGGAACCGCGCGTCTGTGCGATGGTGCGGGCCATTTCCCATGAAGAGGAAGACCGGCGGCGGATCGGCCGGGAGCGAAAAGCGCTGATGGTAGAACGTGTCGGGCACGTCAATCGGATAAAGGGGCTTCTTTTCTCGCAGGGTATCAGCGATTACGAGCCCCTTCAGAAAGATCGACGCCAGCGCCTCAAGGAACTGCAAACAGGTGACGGTCATATGTTGGCACAACATATGAAAGCTCAGATTGCCCGTGAGCTGGACCGGTTGGAACTGGTTATGGAGCAAATCAAGGTAGTCGAGGATGAGCGTGACGCGCTTATCGCGGAGCAACGGGCAGACAAGACCAAACCATCGCCGGTCGCGATATTACTTGGGATCAAAGGCGTTGGTGCGGAGTTTGCGAACATCCTATGGTCGGAAGGTCTGTTCCGGCCTTTCGACAACCGCCGCCAGGTCGCGGCCTATGCAGGATTGGCACCGACGCCTTGGCAAAGCGGCTCGATTAACCGCGAACAGGGCGTGTCGAAAGCAGGCAATCCGAGACTGCGCACGACTTTAATCCAGCTAGCCTGGCTTTGGTTGCGGCATCAGCCGGATTCGGCATTGGCGCAATGGTTCAGGGGGCGTGTTGAACATAATGGTGGTCGCATGAAGAAGACGACCATCGTCGCGCTGGCGCGCAAGCTGTTGGTCGCACTTTGGAAGTACGTCAGCTCTGGGGTCATCATCGACGGCGCCGTGATGAAGACCGCATAACGCTTTCACTCTCCCCTTTAAGATACCACCAAGGCCTCATGAACCCTGGTGGTTCCAGGCCGACGACCGAGAGAAACTTTGGCGAAATGCCGTCTCATAGAATGGTTTTGTCGACCTGAGCCCTGCCCGCCGGAAGCGGGATGTTGGTGCAGCCGAAATAAACGGCGACCGTATGTGAGGTGGATGAGGCTCGGCGAAACGAGCCGTGTCGCACAGACGGGCTTGGAACCTGGAACCGATACTTTGAGGATGACGACATGTTTTAACTAACTTGACACAGAGGTTCCCATGTGAGGGTTTCTTGGCAGTGGTAGTCCTTCCGCAGCCGACCACGTGCTGATGCCGTATAGGAGATGAGGTTTTGCTTGACTTACCGATGAAGGCGATGCTGGGTCATCGGCGCCGTACCAACTGGTGAAGACCAGCCTGCGTGAGCATTGGTGCAAACAGAACGCATGACCATGACTAAGTCCTTGCGGTCGTGTATGCGGCTGTTGCTCGCAGCCATGGGTTTCCCTAGGAGCATGGCTTGGCGCCCCACGATGCCGCAGACGCGTTTGGCATTGACGGGCAGTGACTGTCTCCGTCCTTGGAGAAGGGTGTGGTCCGGTGATAATCGGTGGCTGATTACCCCAAGTCGTTCGCCGATATTGGAGTAGTACACGACCCCTGCCCGTCTCCTCCGTGCCGAATGTTCGCGCGCGTGCTCCTCGGATTTGACGATTTGTCTGACACCACTAGATCAGTGCGCCAGCGCTCGATCATGTGCTTGAGCCAATTTTTGCGTATGGGGCATGCCCTGTTGAAACGGAGGGCAGTTACGATTGGTTTCAGCGGCCGTTGGGTGACCCTCTTGTAGACGCCTGCTCACTAAAGCGATGTAGGTCTAGGATGCCTTTACACCAATAGGCTTTCAGAAGGTCCAGTCTCGTACAGAGGGATTGATCTGCGCTCAAACCACTCTATCGCGCATTTTCCTGATGCATTGGAAATGATCGCACCGTAAGACCGGAACTGCCAGAAAAAGCCTCTGCGGGTCGGCCTGGGTGCCCAGCCTCAGCTCCGCCTACACGATTGTTTCGGTGTCAAGGCTATCGAGAGCAATATCGGTGGCTAAGATCCTGCGCATCTGCGAAGGTCCGTCATGGCTTTCCCCGGAAAGGGCTTAGCTGGATTGGCAACAAAGCCTTTGATTCCGTCGTATTCTGGCCTTTCTTCGCAAGGAGGGAGCGTTCGCCAATTTCCCGCCGAAACCCGCCGGGCTGCCTGAACCGTATTTCAGTAGTAGTCGCATTGCTACCAGTGCTTACTTTGGTGCGAGCTTGGCGAAGATGCGCTCGATACGGTTTCGCTTGCAGTAAAGCTATGTCTTTTTGGGTTTGTTGCGCAGGCGGGTGCAGCTGCGCCGTGGCGTCAACCCCGCCTTGAACATCGCATGCAATTTCATGCGACCAAGATGCTCAATCTTTGCAGTAGATGTCACAGAAGCAAGGTGGCCGATCGTGTACCTCCGCGACGTAGCACTTTCGCCGTACCCGACCCCTATGGAGCGCTCGGTGCTAAACTTTTGTAAAGCGGCTCGGCTGAGCGGCTATGCGGATCTGCGCAATCTGGTCCTTTGGAAAGGGGGTCACAGATGTGACCCCCGGATCGGGAATGTGAGCCAAATCCGTAGAGGGGTCACAGCTGTGACCCCCAAACGAACTCAACCCAGACCCATCGGGAAGAAGATAGTGTCTGGAAGAGGGCAGCGCTTTCGTGAGTCCTACAGAGAGTCCAACTCCAGCTCGTCCTCGACGCGCATGACGACAATGCTTCATTGAGCGAAATGGTGCTTGTTGCCGCCTGCCCTATTCATCGGTGTTCCGTGGCCTGTTCTTAAGAGAGAACGAGACTATCGAAGCAGCTGACGGGCGCGGGCGGACGAGAGACCATCGCCGCGAAATCCCGCAGGTCCCTCGCGGAACATTCGAGCAATCGCCTTTTCCTGCCGATGTTTGAACTGTCCACGCAAGCGATCGTAAAATATAGCCTTGCTAAGGAGGAAGGCGACGCGCCTGTGAGCCGTTTGTTGAGCCCCCAAGATTGTCTCGGCGAAGTAGGCCGAACCACTCGGTGATATCGAGCGTGGACGGATGTTTCTCAAGCGGGCTGTAATGCTCCTTCCTGCCGTGCTCGATCGTGACGGCGAGTGACCTGGTTGCCCCGCGAGTGCTCGTTGCCGTCTTCGAAGGGAGGATGCTTTCGAAAGAGAAGTCGCCAATGCCAGCGCGCGTGAGCGCGAGAAGGGGGCTTCGCTGTCGCGGGCTGAATTCTTAAACCATTCGAAAGCCCGTTCTTGCTTTGCCTTCCGCGTCGTTGTGAGAGCGGGCGGCCTGCGTCACGGAGCTGTGCAGCGACTGCTGCATGGCCTCGGCCTTTCGACATTTTCCCATTGGTCAATGCGCCGAAACGTTGGCCCCTCGGTTTGCCGGAGACCTGTAGCCTGCGCTTGAGCGCAACGTCCGGCCGGCCAATCAGGATAACGTGTTCATCGCCATCGCTCGTCGTTGTCTTGGTACGACCGAGACGGATCGACAGTCAGGGCAGGGGGTTTGTGTCGTTCGGATCGGAACGGGATCCTCGTCTATGAGATCGCCGTCGCACGCAAATGCGATCAACAGAGTGGCCGGTCGCGCAGGCCGACCGAAGTTTGCCGGCGGGGCCTGCAGCAATTTTGCGACAACGTCTGCCGGGACGGCCTACTTGCTTTTGCGCTGTCGCGGTCGGGCGCTGGCGCGCACTGCAAGGCGTGAGTCTGATGAACCGATAAGCCCGCACTAGCGGGTCAGGATCAACCAAGTCATCAGACACCGCCGCACCATGTCACCCGGAGCATGTGGTCCTTTCGCTCGATGGAGGCTGCTTGCCCGCAAGCCAGGCTCCACCTCCGAAGGTACGCCATGGTCAGCGTCCGCGGCACGCTTGACCAGATCCCAAAGGGATGGGCCACGAACTTCAGCAGCAGACTTTCCAGGGCCGGCCAGGGGAGGGGACTGCCCGTCGCGAGCTAGCGCCAAGCCTGAAGATGACTGAGGTCGGATGCAGGCGCGCGAAGCGTATTGTCGGCCATGCCTTCGCGGGCGAGATGCTTGAGGATGGCGACGTCCTCGTCTGTGAGAAGCGTAGCAATCTGATCGCGCCGGTCGACAGGTAGGATGGCGTCGAGCGCGTCGAGTTCTTCTCTCGTCAAAGGATTGCGTTGGCGGATTTCGCTCTAGCTACCGATGATGACATCCGCCGTAACCGGGGACGCGGTCTCCAAGAACTTTCGAGCCTATCAGGATGCGGCCTTACACGAGCCATTGATTGTCACCAAACGGTCGCCCGCGCTCGGTTTTGGTCGCCTACGAGGACTATCTGCGTTTGATGCGGCGCCAGCGCCGGGTCGAGTTGGTAAGCGGCCGACGAGCTCGCCGCGGTCGAAGCGCCGATGACGGTTCCTGGGCTTGATCATCAATGCGGAGATGACGATGGACAAGAATGCTGCCAATTGAACTGAAGTTCGACGGGGTCGTTTCGTCTGAAATTTTCTGCATTTTTAAGGTTCTCCGGCGCTCTGAGAGGGAGTGGTTTCCTACCTGTTTTATAGTTCCGTTCTTCCTGGCTCCTCGGACTGCAGCGTTGGACGCTTGATGTCACCAATTGCGCACGGCAGCTTGGTCGTGGGACGTTGCTTTGTCGGGGAACTTCGGCAAAGATGTCGAACACTGACTTCCCTCCCCCGACACCCTTGGCCGATCGAGGCCGGAATTGCGTGCCGATATGCGGGTGCGGCGTACAATGGATAGGTCATCTTCGTCCGCTACGTTGAGGAACGTTTCGAGGTGTCAATATCATCGAGGATCACCGCGACATCGACGAAATGTATTCGTCGGCCGACATGGACGGATGACAACGCCGACTGCCTGTCAGTGCTATCCACGCTGCTCGTGCCTAGCGCCGTTTCCATCAAAGCCATCTTACTGGCTTAGTCGAGTGTGGTGAAGATCGGAACCGTCCCGACCTTGGTGCATGAGGCCTTCAGGAACTTTCGGGAGGGGAGGGAGAACAGGCGCCTTGCGCTGCAAATCCTCAAAAGCCAGGCCTGGAAGAGCAGTCCATCCACTAGCGACAGGAAGAAACAGCCGCGCGGTCGCCTGACGAACCGGGCCCTCAGCGGCGGATAAGACCAAACCGATGGGCTTCGTCCAGCAGATGGCGGACGGACGAGGGCTGCCATTTCTTCCCGCCTCGTGCGGGCCGCTCGCCCATCTGATCCAGTTGAGCGGCAATGTCGCGAAGTGATAGATCGGGATCGGCAATGGCGATCGCCGCCACCAGCTTCATCAGATGGTCCTCGGGCGCGCGGCGAGGGGATCTGGCCAGGAGTTCTTTTTCCGCGAACTTTTCGCGGACCATGCGATGAACGGCGCGACGGAGGCGCTCGACGGTCCAATCGTGACCGCGGCGATTGAGCACCCGCACCACATTATCCCAACTGTGCTGAGGCCGGAGTTGCCGCACCATCGGCAGCCACGTCTGCGCGGACGCAATGAGCTCGTCGAGATAGAGTTTCTCGCGTGCTATTGAGACTGCTTTGATTGCCTCAGGTCGTCGTTCTCGCAGGCCGGGGTTTCCAGGAAACTTGCCGCGCGCCTTCGCCGCTTTGATGCCGGCTTTGGTGCGTTCGGCGATCAGCGCACGCTCGAGCTGCGCGACCGCACCGAGGACCTGAAGGGAAAACATGCCTTGCGGTGTCGAGGTATCGATCGGATCCCGGATCGACCGGAAATGGACACCGCGTTGCTCGAGATCCTCGATCACTGCCAGGAGATGGCTCACCGAACGGGCCAGCCGATCGAGGCGGACGACCACGAGGACGTCTCCCGCGGTCAACTCGCCGAGCAGCCGCGTTAAAACAGGCCGGGCGCGCGATGCCCCGGAGCCGTGTTCTTGATGGATCCGATCGCAGCCGGCAGCACGCAGCTCGTCCATCTGTGCGTCGTGGACCTGGTCTTCTGTCGAGACGCGAGCATAACCGATCAGACGCTTTGGAAGCTGGTGATCGTTAACTGTTTGTCGCTTCGCCATTGCGCTTTTAGAGGTCCGTTTCGAGGAGATTTGTACAGATAAGGAATGCGCGAGAAATTGATCAGTTGCAAGCGTGTTTTAAGCATGTAATAGCGGCTCGCCAGACTCAAGTCTCCGCGGGAGACGAGTGACTGAGCGTCTGCATAGGCAAACGCGCGCCAGCGGGCTTCTGTGGCGGAAATGCCGGAAAAATAGCGGCTTTGGAGATGGCTGCGAAAGAAGGAGCCTGCTGGGAGGCGTGGGAAACTCAATTCCGGAGAAGAGGAGGAGCCATGTACATGCCGGCGCCCGCCGAATGCTGTTTCGGGGAGTCGGGCTATTCCAGGCGAAAACGGCCTGGAAGCCCGGAAAACCGGGCGTTTCCGGGCTTCCGGGAAGACCGACATATTCCGGTTGCGACTCCAAATCGCTCCTATTGATACGGAATACTTATCGATGGTTATAACGCCAACTATCTGCCATACTATGTGGCGAACCGTAACTTTAATATAGAGTTCTTATAAGAAATCATTTACCATGGTTTCAATGGCTTACGAACTTTCGAAACTCGGCATGACAGCCCTGATGCGGCCGGCTTTCGACGCCGGCATAGCGCTCACCCGCCTGGACGAGCGCGTCGCCCGTTCACCGGTGGGCGCGGGATGGATCGAACGGTCCCAGTTCGCCGATGCGTGCGCATCGCTATGGATCGATGGCGAACTGGTCCACCTCGAAGACCTCGTCCTCCACGACGACACCCGCGATATTCGCACGCCCACCCACGAGCTGACAATCGCCCGCGACGTGCTACGCACCCGCCGGCGCATTGCTGGCCAGTTCCCCGGCTGGGCGCTGTCGTCCGACGGCATTCGCACATTGCGAAAAACCTCCGAGATCACATCGGCCGACACGGACGAGGCGGCGACCGCTAATGCCATCCGGCGCTCGGTCGCGATCGATCCGGAAGCGGAGGGGGACGACGACGTCGAAAATTTCCCGGGCGTCGATTATGCCGCTATCGATGCGCTGCTCGCCCGCTCGGAAGCGGCGATCGAGAACGCAACGCGGCCCGGTCGCGCCGGCGCGGCAGAAAAACATCCGATGATCTACGACCTCGACTGGGACGAGGATGCCAGGATCGACGAATGGCGCGGTGTGCTGCGGCAGGCTGAGAATCTGCCGGCGGCGCTGCAGGCGATCGTCGCCCTCGATGCCTGGAACGAACTCTCCGTCCTGCAGCATGCGCCATGGCTCGGCCGGTTGTTTTGCGCTTCCATCCTACGAGAGGCCGGCATCACCACCAGCGCCCATCTCGCGGCGATCAATCTCGGCCTGAAAACCATCCCGGTCGATCGGCGCCGGCATCCCGATCGCGAAACGCGGCTGCTCGCCATCGCTCACGGACTTTTGGCGGCCGCCGAGATCGGCATGAAAGAGCATGACCGGCTAACGCTGGCGAAAACGATGATGGACCGAAAACTGGACGGGCGACGAGCGTCGTCAAAACTGCCGGAACTTGTCGAGCTGATGATGGCGAAGCCACTGGTGTCGGCGAAAATGGTGGCGAAGACGCTCGACATGACGCCGCAGGCGGCGCGGCGGATCGTTTTGGAACTCGGCCTCAGGGAGATGACGGGGAGGGGGAGGTTTCGAGCTTGGGGCGTCCTTTAAGTCGAAGGTGGGCTCGATTGCGCACTCAAAATAGCGCTGATTTTTGCAAAGACCTCCTCCTCATCTCCTACCAAGACGACGTCCGCTTCACGAACTTTTTTCTGAGCTAGATTGAATTGATCGATGGTCATGATGCGTGATCCTGCATTTTTGACTCGGCTGACCTGCTCGGCGAGATCAGCCACTGTATCCAGACCTATGGTGCATGCTGAAACGCCAGATCTATCTCGGAAGTCATAGAAGGTGTCGATCGCAATGGGTTCGAATACCGTGAAAGCGGGAGCAGTGGCGGCCCTTTGTATCTCTGATTTTCGCATTCCGTATTTGTATTCGCCAACATCAATAGACCAAGCATACTTTTCAGAATACCAAGTTTCTACAAAATCGTACTCGGATTCGCCTTCAAATCGAGGCGGTCGGGTTGTCGAGGGCTGCAGGACCTGTCCAATATTCGTGCTTTTGATCCGATCGACTTGGGTTGTCTTGCCCGCACCGCGGACACCTGTGAGTATATACAGCATAGCTAACTCTTCCTCCTAAAAACCAATATTGTTTCCTTTTTGATTGAGGTCCAGGATTGTCTCGTTCTTGATTGGCGAACAGATCGGTCGGCGGAAAACCAAAGCTCCCAGCCGTCTTCCTCAAGGGCAGACTTAAGCATGACCTCTCCCGCGTCACGTCCATGATCTTTATGAGGCATGACATAGGCAGCGACGCTGCGTCCGCTTGTCAGGCTCAGCTGAACTGTCGCCACGCGTATAAGCTGCTCGGCCCACGTGTTGATGTGGCCCGGTTTAAACCGCTTTCTTCTCGCCCCAATTTCGGAATTGACGAGATTTGCTATCTCATCATCCGATTTGCCGAGGAAATACATCGTAAGTCGTTGTGCGAGGCCGTAGTCGATAGCGCCGCCGTAGGGAGGTGAGGTCAAGAGTAGCGCAGGTGCCTGACACGGCATCGAAAAGCGATCGTTGTTCCAGTCAATCACCGAAAAATCGAAACTCCCATGTCGCGATGTGATGGGGATCGTGCGTCTAATTCCATCCAATTGCCGCCGCGTCCGCTTTATCCACGCCAGCGCCGCGCCACCCGCGTCTTTGTATACAAACTCACGAGGGCGGACATTGTCTGCCACATGGCCCCAGCTCCGTGTCTCGGAACAAGTGCCACGTGCTATCGCGGAAAGCATTGTGAAGCCGACTATCTTCGTAAAGCGGGCCGTACGGGAGGATTCGAGAAAGTCGAGAAGTCTTTTCAGCTCGTCTAACGTTCTTGGATGATACCAGTTGCTAAGACTCCCGGTTGCTGGCTGCTTGAACAGCAGGTTCAACACGTTGGAAACGGATCGACCGCCTACCTCATCGATGTGCTCGTCAACAGTAGACCCCGACTGCAGCGCTTCAATCAAAAAGGCGTTTGGCGTTCGAATCTCCTCAACAATTGAGCGCAAGTCGTCAAGCACAGCCTCGAAAAGAAAATGATCCTTCATCAGCAAAGAAATAAGGCCCGTCGTGGTCAAGCCCGACATCACCCCCACAGGATTGATGTCGCATGAAACCGAGTGTCGACCACGCAAAATCGCTGCTGCAGCCGTCGACCCAATCCCGCAGAACGGATCGAATATCGTATCTCCTTCCGACGACAGCAAGTCGACCAGCACGCCCGGTAGGCCAGGCGCAAAACTTCCCGGATACCAGTGCAGTGCTGAAATATCCAATGGACCACGCTCAATGAAGTCCCAGTCAACGAAGGATAATTGCCTAAAAACTGCTTGATCGCTCATATCAATTGGAACTGGCTTGTTGAATTCCGAAAAGGGTCTTCAAGTGGATCTGCTAACGGTTGTGACTCGGTGACAATTTCCGATATAGCACGCTGGAATTCTTCTGCTGCCTTTGAATTCACTTTCTCAGACTGCTCGCGAGAAGAGAACAGACCGATCAGAAGCTCGTTAGAGGATTCGCCTATTTCAGCATCTTCATTTCTATCTCGAATGTGCAAATTTACGCCCCTGTCGGTTTTCGACCGATCAAGTATAACGTGAACGATCGTCTGGCACTTGAGAGCTTGCGACATCTTCGCCTCCAACGTTCTTTTGACGGAAGGAGTTGATAGTTCATCATATCCGCTAGTGATGGAGCTGCGTCTCAAACTGACAGGATAGTACAAGTCGGCGAGCATTATGCGTTTTACAAGAGTACCTATGTTTTGATTGACCCCGACTGAACCCGAAATGAGCTGCTGTATCAGCAGATCATCCGTTAGTATCCAGCTATCAACACCAATTATGTCGGCGCTTGTTGCCAGCTCTACTGCCTTTGTCAGCATTGCTTTGGCGGAGAACTCGGCCCAGTCGTGGAGAAGGTAGCGATACAGTTGATGTCTCAGAGACTGCCACCGTCTAACATGAGGAATGCTTGAGCTCTGTATCGACAATTTGCCTGAAGTGACGCGGAGATCTTTCGCAAGAGCAAGTGCAACGTAGCTATCGTCTCTCGATGCGATACCCACATGGTAGGAAAGCCTAACCACATTATCTATATTGTCTAAATCCATTTGGCTGCTGATCAATGGCCCCAATGGTCCATCTCCAGCTATCGCGTCAGCAACCTGGCTCCAGTTTTTACCGATTAGCGCGGGAGCCTGAAATGATGATCCAAAATAAGATACGTTTGCTTTTGTGCGCTGGAAGAAAGCGTCTTCAAGGCGTTGTCCCACCCGCTGATGGTTCAGGTCCTCGAGCTCGGGATCGTCGGCGAAGATATACTCAAGGGAATGGCCAAATGGCCCAGTTTTCATGTCGTGCAGCATGGCTGCCGCAGAGATCATAGCGGCAGTGTCAGCCGGGGAATCGGAAGCTTTCGCCCATTCCTTGGCTAACCGCACCACCCCAAGAGTATGCTCAAAGCGCGAAATCTCCGATGCGCCCGTAATTAGTAAAGAATTGATATTGCACATTCTGACGTTGCGGAGTCTTTGAACCTCCGGCGTTCGAATTAAGGCGGTCTCGAACTCAGAGAACTCGCTGCGGCCGTAGAGAGGGTCGAATGATCTAAACGCTTGCATAATCTAACGCCTCCAAGGCGGCCAGCCTACCCGAAACGGCTGCCTGCAAAAGACCCCGAGCATGTCCGGCCGCATCCCCTGCAACAAATAAATCCGGGTGATCAGTCCGGTGCGTGTCACCGATTGCGAAAACGTCCCAGTGCCAGTCCAGCAAGGGAAAATGGATCCTATGTTCTTTACTCCAGTCGACTAGGCCGAGTGCGCCCAAGGTCTCCGCAAATACCGTAAGCCTCTGGGCAACCGGATCTCCGTACGCTGAACGGATTATCGGAAGCTCAAAGAAGCTTGGAATTCCCATTACAATGGGGGCCTGCTCATATTCCGCCTGCGGCACAGCCTTCAATGAGTTGAGCGCTCGGTTGAGCGCGGCCGCCTTTCCTTTGACGCGTGTGAGAATTCCGAAGTTAGCGTGAGGCTCGCCTTCGTCAGCTACGATGCCACCAGGTATAGAGATCTCCTGGAACGGGTACCGAAATATCGTTCCAGGGTGATTCAGACAAAACGTTCGAGTATCCCCCAGAAGAACCTTCGCATCGGGCCCACGTGCTCGCAACTTTTGCACAGCTCGGCGGTCTAAAAATTCCAAACGGACGCCAACGTCGAGGCCTTTGCCTTCTTGTGGTGAAACGCCTGCAACTTTCAGCAGGGACCCTGCAGCTCTCCCGCCAGCTGCAATTAGCACCCGGCCCGTGGCAACTGAACCAAGACGATCCGAGACAACCCACCCCGTACGAGTATGTTTGAGATCAACAATCTTCGCATCTAAAACGCGAGCAAGCTTCCGGATTTTCTTTGAGATCGTCTCGATAAGATGTTCAATTTCGCGCGGGCTCAAGACGATCGACTCATACGTTCTTATCGTCGCTTCGCTTGAAAGCCGCTCGTCACCATGCAGATCAGCTGAGCGGGTTACTCCTCTGGCGCTCAGTTCGCAGAAAGATAAGGCAAGACCTATTTGTTGGTCTAGTTTGTCCAGACCTCCGGCTACTGGAATAAGACCCTGTCCTGCGGGAAGCAGGGAAAATTTTGCACCAGAGAAACGAGTGAAACCGCCAAGAGCCCCGTTTGCTTGTGGTAAGCTCTCATCGATGACAGTTACACTCTTCCCGGCCTCAGCAAGTACTTGCGCAGCGTTAATGCCAGCCAAGCCCGCGCCGAGGACTATGTAGTCAACAGCTTTCTCAGACAATTAGATTCCCTCACTGTCTGGAACGATCTTCATAGCCCGAAAGACCAACGATACGGCATTCTTGGCTGCGAGCGCTTGGCGTGAATGCTTGTCCTCAGATTTGTTACCGTCGGCCCAATCGCAGACTCCTTTGACTATCACCCAATGGGTTGGCTTTTCAGCGAGAGCCACTACGAGGCCAATGCCTTCCATCTCGCCCCCAATGGCGTCACCACCAGCGAGTTTCTGAAGCTTTTCCCGAAAGTCGAGGTTATCGACCAGTTTATCGCCGCTTAAGAGTAGCCCGATTTTAACCTCTGCATCATTCCATACTGCTGCTGCTGCTTCGATGAGGCTCACTAGCATCGGACTGGCGTCAGTCCGCGACCCGCGAGAAACAACCGCGGCCTCTCCATGTTCGTCGCTTCCAACGCGCTGCAGCTCATATCCAAGCACCTGCCGGCCGACCAACACGGTGCCAATAGGGTATTTGGACTCATCCATCCCGAATGCAATCCCAACCATGATGACATGCTTGGGTTTGAGGTGAGATGTGATCTGCATCGTGGTAGAGACGGACCCGCCGACGGAAACAGACCCCATCGCCACCTTTACGACGGCAACGCGGCTTCCATGTATATAACCACAATCAAAATAGGCTCGGCTACCGCCAAACTTTGGCTCGGGTTCGCCGCCTAAATTTCTAACGGCATCAAAGACTGCGTTGCGCTCGATATCCGTTGCGACAACGATAACGTAATCAAACATGGTCTTTCCTTGCGCCTGCACTCGGGCAGCCTCCATCGCATTACGAAATTCTAGGTTGTGTGAAAGAATGCCGAGGACCTTCTCCAGTCGTGAAGAGGCTAAACTCAGCGTCTCCGCACCAGCGTTTATCTCTGTACGAGTGACTTGATTGCTGATGGCCCTCAAGGTCTGCTGAACGAAAAGCCGGAACGTTTCCCTTTTATTCGAGATATCACTTCTATACATGCCAGCTAGGCTCGCGCCGAGCAGATGCATTTTCTCGTGAAGGTCACTCCTCTCATCAAATCGAGAGCTAGAGGAAAAATAATTTTGCCAGAACGCTTTTGAGGATAGCCAGTCGGTCTTTATCAGTTCCCCGAGGCCAATCGTTTTTGCGACATCAATTAAGATGGGAATATCGAGACATGGAAAATTCAGCGAACAGTCGTCAAAATATCTTAGGCCGTCGATACCCGTAGCGATATCGGAGTTTAGCGATCCCATAAAATGTTTGGTATATTGGACGGAAATCTGACGCCTTATAATTCCGATCGCGAATTCGGGCCTTTTGGAGGCCTCGGTCGCGGTTGAAAACAAAGCCGCAGTTACGGCCCTGTCTGCTCGCTTGATCAGACTTTCGCTCACAACTCGCTTCGCGTCGCGTTCAGCGTCGGATGACGACTGCAAATCAGCTCCCCATCCTGAAAGGCCCGTAGCAAGGGATAAAGTAGCGCTTGTCGATTTCGGTATTATAGCTAACGTTTCGGGGATGTTATTAGTCTTGCCGAAGTACATGGGGTAACGATCGCGGTCGTCGGTGTACAACGTAGCTCTTGATTCAAAAAACTCAGCTAGTGTCGGGTGGCTGCTTAAAATATCAAGATGCCCTGTATGGACTAACAGCTGGGTAAACTCGGCTAGAGAGGGTGAGCTGTTGATCGCTGGGCTTTCGAAAAAAATGGACGCGCTGCAGTTGAGAGCTGAGCCGGTGAGAATGCTCAACAACTTAAGAGAAATCTGTACGTTGTTTTCAGTTACCGTGCATTGAACTGATTCACCTAGCTCCCGGTCAAAGAAATGAAGGTATACCGATCTACCATGGGTTGGCATAAAACAATATCGTCTCCGGCGATTCGCGTCTAAATTTTATCTTACTTGTGCGTGCTGCGTGATACCATCCGGCGGATGGCTTGTTTCGCAAATATTATGGATACGTCGCTTGGCTGCGTGGAAATTGCTGCTCTATCATTCTCCGGCGTCTGGGCTTGCGGTCTAATGGGATGTCTTCTTCAACATCGCGAGCAGATTTCCGACGATCCTTTTTTGCATATCCGCGACCGTGATGTCGTATGTTCCAGCAAGCACTTCAACGCATACCATTGCGTCCCCGGGTCTGGCGGGACCAACCCTCCCTTCAGTGAAGGGGCCATCCGTCTCGGTCAGCATCCGCTCCACCGGAATGGCCTTCAGCAGAGCGCTCGCCTTGGAACTCCTAAGCATCCGGGCATTGATAGAGAAGTAGCACCCCATCTCGGCGGCCCGTCGGGCTTCGGCGGGCGTGCCCGTGAACCAGTGCATAACCATCGTGTTGTTCCGCAGATCCAGATGTTCTTCCGCCATGTCCAGGACGGTCGAGGCCGTCCGAATGCTGTGGATCGAAAGAACCTTCCCGCCCTGCTTCGAACATGCCTTCAAGATGCGCTCGAAGACTCGCGTCTGCTCGGGGAGTGACCTGTAATATTGCGGTCCCGCATCCAGTCCCACTTCACCGACATAGCTACTTTGGGGGAGAAGCCTCTCCCACATTGCAATGTCTGCCGCATGGCTTTGGACGAGCTGAGGATGGAGGCCTAGGGCAGCCCTTACATGCTTCGTCTTCGAGGCGAGCTCATGGTTTCGCGACCAGGCGCGAGGTGTCGTCGTCACGGCAAGGGTGTAGATCTCCTTCGACTCGCATTCCCTCACAAGGGCCTCGAAGTCAGGGTAGAGATCGAGGTGGCAATGGAAATCGACCAGCTTAGCCATTTCCGGCCTTAGATGAATATGTCGTCACGCCCGCGGCTTTCAAAAATACTGCAGCTTCCGTCATCCCCCTAAGATAGAGGTCGGCGTAGTCGTCGATCTTGTCCGTGTCCTCGAATAATGGTCCCGTCTTGTAGATGTACGCCTTGGCCCGCGCCGGGTTCTCGGCCAGCATCCCAGTCGCGAACTCGAAGCCGCGGAACTGTTCTCCGGTCTTCTTGCTGCTGTCGAATTCCATCGCGGGCAGGTCATCCGTCCTGTAGGGCGTCGGGTCCGGTCCCAGCACCGCCTCGGCTCGTTTAAACGCCGCGCGGCGGATGATGCAAGGGAGGCAATGGCCGCAGTGGGGTTTTCCGCCGCCATGATATCGGTCATGTGCGGGATGGGCGCAGGACAGGGAAATGCTTGCGACCTCTTTGAGGAAGGTCGCATCCTTGCACTCGACGATCATCTCGCCCTTCGTCTTGTTCCAGTAAGGGTTCTGGACCGTGCCAGGGATCCTGAGCTTCCGCAGGAGGTCGTTCCAGCGCCGGAAATAGTAGGGGTGCGTCGTCCTGGTGCTGTTGCTGCCAAGGCGGGTCGGATCGAGGGGGACGTTGAGTGAGATCAGGCCGTTTTCTGGCACGTAGATCGGGAACGGTGCGCGCAGGGCTGATCCCGCGAATGCGGCAAGGCCGATGAACAGAAACGATCGGCCGCGTGTGGAGTTCTCGCTCTTGATTTCTTGGAACCCGTCATCGATCCGAGGGTTGCCGAATGCGAGACGCTTCACACCTTGATTGTCAAAGCGCTGCCTGACGTGCTCGAACAGATCTCCCTGAGGCTTGCTGATTGATCCATCGGCGCGGTGGCTGACGAACAGGACATTCTCGCGTCCGGCCTTGAGGTGGTCGATTGCTCCGATGAGGCTGTCGAGGCCGCCGGAGAAGAGTGAAATGCCCTTGAAGCTTGGCTGAAGAAGGTTCGCTTGGTCCGGAAGTCCTGTGGCCACCTTCTCGGGCCATTGCCGGAAATCGACGGACCACAGGTCACCTGTCAGGAACCTCAGCATGGCTTCCAAGGTGTCCTTCGTGCCATCCCACATGGCGACGTCATGAACGGGGAGATACAACCCGATCTCTCTCGTCCACCCGTCCTGGCTCGTCTGAATCCGATTAATCCGCGTGTCGGCCAGATACACCAGCGCCGACAGGAGAAGGATTTCGAGACCCACCGTAGACGGGACGGCGTCGACGCTTTTCATCTGCCTGATCGCGTCATCGATGGAAAGCCCGAGCTTGAGGTCCGGACGGAGAATGTCGAAATCCAGCACCAGCTCATCGCCACGCGGTGCAGGGGAGAAGCTGTCAAGGGTGCCGAGCTTCGGCGAAAGGACGTAACGGGTCACTCTTCGTCATCCTTCTCATCATAGTTGCCAAAGGACGCGTGTGCCTCCTCGTAGATCATGTCGATCTGGGATCGGACCTGATCCTGGCGGAGAACGCCGCCGATTTCGGCCATGGCATCCTTCACTCGTCCCGATACCCAGTCTTGGAACAGTCGCTGCAGTTCCCGGGCCGACAGGCCAGTTTCCGGCAGGGTGATCATGTCGTTACCGATAGCGTTCTCAATGCGCTTCGTCACGGTGTTCGCGATGAAGCGCTCCAGGATGAAGTTGATCGTCTCTGCGTCGGGGCGTTCCAGCCGCCCCTTCATTCCATCGGGGATCTCGCAGATGGCATCGATGTACGCGGCTCGGGCATACGCTTCGTCCAGATCGCCGCCGGGCTCGCAGATATAGTCGACGAGTGCGTAGAAGATCTCCTCGGTGGTCCGGTTGGCGAGACTTTCGAGGTTCAGCCGCCGCAGTTCCTGCCGGATGTCCGATCCTTCAGCACCAGCACCGAGCAGGAAAAAGGCGAGTTTGGAGGCGGCACGCCGGTCAGATGCAGCTCGGGCGGTCGCACCACGGGAGCCCCCGGATGCCGTCTTTACATAGGATCGTGCGGCCTTGGCGAAGCCACGCGATCTGTCGTCGCTTGAGGATGCCTTTGCGGCCGCGTTGAGAAGGCGGCGACCGCCCCGGTATCTGTTCTTGTTCGGCGATGGTGCCGCCGGCTGCGCAGGCGGCGTGCCGGAGGGGCCGCCACCGTGACCAGGGGATGCAGGCGACTGGCTGCCGGGACCACCTGCTGCTGTTCCGCCGCCTCCACCGCCCAGCCATGAGGGAAGCAGCGGGTTGCTGCCTTTGCCGCCGCCGAAGGGAGTCGATGTACCCATTATTTGGCCGCCTTGAGCTTGTGGGCCTGGCTTGCGAAGATCTTGAGGGCCGCGTTGGGCGACTTGCTCCATTTCTCCAGTACTGCGACCAGCCGCGCTTGCCCGGCAGCCGACTTTACGGCGCCGTCGTGTCCGCTCGAGATCCATCCGGAGATTTTGGAAGGTTGCAGTTCTTCCAGAAGGTCGAGATATCGACCCTCGAAATGCTGAAGGGTCTCGACGAACGTCACGATCCCCTCGAACAGCGGTGTCTTGGTCATCAAATCCGGAGCGGAAAGCAGTCTCAGGCGTGCCTCATCGAAAACCTTGCCGCTTTCTGTCGGGCTAAGAGCTTTCAGTTCCTTGCTGATCGACTTCGCCGAGAACGAACCCTCGTTCAGCTTGACGACGATCTCCATGAGGTGAGGATCCAGCAGGGCGGCGGACGCGGTGTGGTTCTTCACGTCGTTGATGACGAAAAGGTAGGGCTTGAGAGGAACATCGGCCAGAGCGGGGAGTGTCTCGGCCCAACGCCGGATCTTCGTGTCGGCAGTCCATTGTAGGACGTCACCCGTCGCGGTTGGCGACGGGCCGGCCTTTGCATCGTCCTCATCTGCCGCCTCTTCCTCCTTGGCACCGATGACCGCCCGCTCGAGTTCTCCAAGGCTTGGGCTCCGTCCGTCCGGCGACGAAGCCACTTCGCGCGCGATCAGATTGAACATCGTTTCCGGCAGGAAGTATTCCGCGAGCATGATCTTGGCGAGGAAGGCCTGATCGATCGCGTCGCCGAATCCTCGGGCTTCCGATACCTGCAGCCGAAGATTCAGCGCGTTCACGAAACGCTTCACGTGCCTGGGGTTGCCGTTCGTGCCCGTAGCGAGGACCGGAGCGATCTGGTGCACGGTGATGACCGCACTCTTGACCTGGTCGTTGTAACCATTTCCAAGCGCTTCTCGCACTTCGGCTTCCGAGATCGATTTCTGCTCCCAAGGTTTCGACATGTAGTCTGTCGCCGTCTTCAGCAGTTTCTCGAATCCTTTCGACGTCTCCCCGATGATCGAACCGACGACGAGCAACGTCAGGTAAGTGCGCGTCTCCGCGTGACCCATCGACGGAATTCTGAAAGGAACCTGGATCAGCTTTTCGAGATAGGCCCGCGGGTACTCGGCGGCGACTTCGCCTTCCGGAAGATTGGGGAAGTGCTTCGTGACCGCATATTTGATCATGTTCTCGTCCGCGCCGATGACGAACGCAGTGTTCGGCAGCATGACGAAGAGGCGGATGGCTTCCAACGTTTCGATGGCAGTCTCGGGGAGGCAGCGGTCGAGATCGTCTACGAGAACGACGAGCTTCTTTATGCCGGCTGCCGTCATCAGATCCTTGAATGCCGCACGAAAGGCGCGGATCTCAGAGGGGACGGAAGGTGATTCCCCCTTTTCCTTCCAGTAACCCTTAGCCCTTTCGACGACGGCTTCTGCGTTCTCCTTGGTAAGCACTTCGGCAGGTGACCCTAGCTTGGATCCGATGAAGCCTACGATGTCGGAGAGCTGGTCCGGGGACGGCAGCCCCGTCGCAAGATTGAACGCTAGACCGCCAGTGCGCTTGGCAATCTTCAGCCAGTCGATCCGCTGCAGGATGTTCCGAACCTGATCAGCCGCTTTCGTAGCAAGCGAACGGTTCTCGATCAGGTCGTGCACGATGCCTTCGATCAGGGCAATCTTGGCATCCTCGAACCCCTGGAACTGCCATCCGTTGTAACGGATAACAAGCGTGTCCTTCCCCTGATCGGGGAAGCGGGCGGCGATCATTTCCAGGACTGACGATTTGCCAGCGCCCCAGTAGCCGTGAACACCGATTGTGATTGGGCGATCATCACTGAGGGTGATGAGGTTTATGACTGTCCTTGCGATCGCCTCATTGCGGAGCAGGTCGACCTTCGTTTCATGATCTGGAATATATCCCAGATGTCTTTCATGCGCTGCTTCGCTCATGCAACCTTCGTCCACTACTTCATTAAGTGCCGCCCTGAGGGAGCCCCTGGGGCAGGTGTCAATGACAGTGGTAGCTACCCGTCTTGTGATTGGTGTGGCAGCCGTTTTCGTCTGTGCCCCCACTGTGAGCGGAAACGTAGGTTGCACTGCCCAAAAGGATGAGCGCTGCCGCGCCAAGCTTAATCAACTTCATGATGGTCCCTCCATTGCCATGCAACTTATACATGGTCCTGAAGTGGAGTCGATACTAAATTAAAAGTTACAGAACCTGGATGGTTGATAGGCTAATGAGTACATATCAAATGGTTGACGAAAGCGGTGCAAATACGGACCAAACAGGCGTTTCAGGCGAGAGCATCGGCTTTGCAAGACGCACTCTCGATTGCCAGCGACGAAGGTACTCGCCTTTGGCCCGGGTTGAGCTATGATCTTCGTGTGGGGGCGAACTTGCTGAGCGAGATCGAGGTTACGTATTTTCGCAGTCGCATCGATGACATCCTGCGGGAGGGGCGGCCGACCGCATGTCAGCGCCAGTTTCTCATGGATATGCGCCAGAGGACCGAACGTTACGGGACGCGTACGCGGCTTAGTGAAAAGCAGATGGCGACACTCAAGAGGCTGAGCGCGCGTCTGAGACAGCTCGTTGCGTCCGGAACACCGACCGTGACTAGGGTCGCCTCCAGGCGCCGAATGCGAACATGTCTCTGCTGAGTTTTCTAGTCTTCGGCCTCGGCAAACGTATTGGAACGCATACGGCGCACGCTGGGTGTCGATATAAGGATGAGCGCCAGAGCGGACATACCGAGCAGGGTGATGCTGATCGGGCTGGACACAAGCGCCGTCCAGTCGCCTTGCGAAAAGATCAGCGCCCGGCGCAGGTTCT
>NZ_PVZR01000031.1:0-80603 GCF_003024455.1 Ensifer sp. NM-2 | reverse complement strand
GCGGTCGCGCCAATGACGAGCCGATCGAAATCGAGCGTGGTTGGCGCGACAGCGCCATCGGCCAGGACCTGAAGCGGGTCAGGAACGTCAAGCCGCTGTGGTCGAAGTTCGGCACGGCGGTCGGCGTAGCGCTCGGCGGTCTCGACATGTGGACCAACCAGCTGTTCGGCTTCTCGTTCTTCGGCACGCTGAAACACGGCAAGACCGACGCGCAGAGCCTCGAACCGGCCGCCCAGCACAAAAAGATCGACTATCCCAAGCCCGACGGTGTTTTGACCTTCGATCGGCTGTCCTCGGTGTTCCTGTCGAACACCAACCACGAGGAAGACCAGCCGATCCACCTGCAGGTGAAGAATCCGGAGCTGCAGCGCACGTCGGAGCTCGACGTCTTTGCCGGTCCGTCGACGCGCTACTGTCCCGCCGGGGTCTATGAATGGGTGGAAAAGGACGGCCAGCCGGTCTTCGTCATCAACGCGCAGAACTGCGTGCACTGCAAGACCTGCGACATCAAGGACCCGAACCAGAACATCAACTGGGTGCCGCCGCAGGGCGGCGAGGGACCGGTCTATCCCAACATGTGAGGGCGGGTTTTCGCGCGACCGCGCAAAAGGAAACATTTGGAGGCGTCGAGCTCTGGCTCGGCGCCTCTTTCATTTCAAGCACACGACCGGACCCGTGTGCGGCGCGCTTTTCTCGGCGCAACGTCATCCTGCTCAGCGGTGAGCCCACATCTCCGGCGCCCCGACAAATGCGGGAGCATTGGGAAAGGCAATCGTTGACGCAAATGGGAAAGTCCTTGCCGGAAAGACCCTATAGCCTTGAGGGTGCCGTTGTCGCGCCAAGCGCGCCGACGGACCTGCAGGCCGTTCGGTCCCTGTTGTTCTTGAGTAGGGCCCAAGCCTGTTGACACGCGACCGATCACTGCGGTGAGATCGGTCGTCCGACGGGACGTACCGCCAGAACAGAGGGAACAGAAATGAACAAGCTTCTAGCAACGACTTGCCTGGCCGCCGGCCTTCTTGGCCTTGCCGGCACGGCCTCGGCGGCCGAATGCGGCGACGTGACGATCGCCAACATGAACTGGCAAAGCGCCGAGGTTCTGGCGAATGTCGACAAGATCATTCTGACGGAAGGCTATGGCTGCAACGCCGAGCTCGTCGTCGGCGATACCGTGCCGACGATCACCTCGATGATCGAAAAGGGCCAGCCCGATATTGCGCCGGAAGGCTGGGTGGACCTTCTGCCCGACGTCGTCAATCGCGGCCTTGAAGAAGGCAAGCTGGTCGGCGCCGCCGTCGCGCTTTCCGACGGCGCCGTCCAGGGTTGGTGGGTGCCGAAATATATCGTCGACGCCAATCCCGACATCAAGACGATCGACGATGTGCTGAAGCACAAGGAACTGTTCCCGGATCCGGAAGATGCCAGCAAGGGCGCCGTCTTCAACGGCCCGCAGGGTTGGGGCGGCACGGTTGTTACGACCCAGCTCTACAAGGCTTATGGCGGCGAGGCAGCCGGCTTCACGCTTGTTGATACCGGCTCGGCCGCCGGCCTCGATGGCTCGATTGCCAAGGCCTATGAACGCAAGCAGGGATGGGTCGGCTACTACTGGGCGCCGACGGCACTTCTCGGCAAATACGAGATGGTGAAGCTCGGCCACGGCGTCGAGGCGGATGCAGCGGAGTGGAAGCGGTGCAACACGGTTGCCGATTGCCCGGACCCGAAGAAGAACGACTGGCCGAAGGACAAGGTCCAGACGCTCCTGACCAAGACGTTCGCCGATCGCGCCGGCCCGGCTTTGGACTACCTGAACAAGCGTGCCTGGACCAACGACACCGTCAACAAGCTGATGGCCTGGATGACCGACAACCAGGCCAGCGGCGAGGAAGGTGCAAAGCACTTCCTCCAGGAAAACCCTGACATCTGGACCACCTGGGTCTCGTCTGATGTCGCGGAGAAGGTGAAGTCGGCGCTTTGATGGCCATCGACTGACGCAATTGGGCGGCGCACCGTTCAGTGCGCCGCCTGCTAAAGCATTTCCTGGAAAAGTGCGAAGCGATTTTCCGCAAGGAAATTTGTGAAAACAAGGAGATAGAGCGTTTCCGAATCTCCGCTTGATCCGGAAACGCTCTAGGTGATTGTCGGCGGACAAAAACAAACAAACGGGGCCGCCGTCGGGGAGCAGTGAAGGGCAATTTGATGGAATGGCTGACCCAGTTTCCGCATATGGATGACGACCGCCTGCGGGCGTTGAAAAAGGCGATCGACGAGGGTTTTCGCACCTTCACGCGCGCTTATGGCGACGGTATCGAAGCGTTCTTCGAGCCGTTGCAATTCTTTCTGATCCAGTCGGAGCGCTTCATGACGCGCACGCCCTGGCCGATCATCATCCTGCTGATCGCGGTTCTCGCCTGGTTTGCGAGCCGGAACTGGAAGATCGTCGCCGGCTGTATCGGCACGCTGTTGCTCATCGGCTATTTCGACATGTGGGACGATACGATGAAGACGATCTCGATGATCTTCGTCTGTACCGTGCTGTCGATCGCCATCGGCATACCGCTCGGCATCGTCATGTCGCGCTCGGACCGAGTCCAGAATGTCGTCAATCCGATTCTCGACGTGATGCAGACCATGCCGAGCTTCGTCTATCTGATTCCGGTGGTCATGCTGCTCGGGATCGGCAAGGTTCCGGGGCTGATTGCGGTGGTGATCTACGCCATCCCGCCGATGATCAGGCTCACCAACCTCGGCATCCGCCTCGTCGACAAGGATGTGCTGGAGGCGGCAGACGCCTTCGGCTCCTCGGGCTGGCAGAAACTGAAGAATGTGCAGATGCCCTTGGCGCTACCGACGATCATGGCCGGCATTAACCAGACGATCATGATGGCGCTGGCCATGGTGGTCATCGCCTCGATGATCGGGGTTCAAGGGCTCGGGCAGCCGGTGCTGAAGGCGATCGCCAACCAGTACTTCACGCTCGGCATCTTCAACGGCCTGGCCATCGTCGGCATCGCCATCATCTTCGACCGCGTCAGCCAGGCCTATGGCCACCGGCTGCAGAAGCATCGCGAGATCGTTCACGGCTGAAAATGACGGTACCAAGCAACAGAGTGGCCCGGAAGCTTTCGCTTCCGGGCCATTTTCCGTTCTGATCCTTCACGCCTTGCGCGGTGAAAGGATGCCGGTCGAGAGCGCCACGCCGACCGCCGTGACAATGGCGGCGACAATTTCGAACGGGCCGATCTGTTCACCGAGAAGAATTGCGCCGCCGAACATTGCCAGTACCGGGGTCAGCGCGGTGAAGGCGGCGGCCTGAGTTCCGCCGAGGCTGCGAACGGCCACGCCATAGGCGACCATCGCGACGAGGCCCGAGAGCAGGCCCTGGCTGGTGATTTGCAGCGCGATCTCCTTCAGCGGAACGCTTGCAAGCGTGCTGCCGAAGATGCCGGCAAGCAGCAGGTGGATAAGAAAAGACCAGACGGCGATCAGTGCACTGCCTTCGAGCGGGCTGAGGCCGGAGCGCCGGAAGGCGTGGGTATAGATCGCCCAGAGCGTGGCTGCCGCCGGAAGGAGGGCGTAGCCGGTCCAGCCGGTGCCAGTGGTGCCGGCAAGGCTGCGGGCGAGCAGAAGGGCAACGCCCGCAACGATGGCGGCAAAGCCGACGATGCGCATCCGGTCTGGACGCTCTCCGAAGAGGGTGATGCCGATCAGCGCCGTCGCCAGCGGCATCGAGCCCCCGAGCAGCACGCCGACCGAAGAGGCGGGCGTCGCATGGATGGCGAAGGCCGCGACCTGAAAGAACAGCGCGCCGGAACCAGCCACCATCAGGAGAAGCAGGAGCAGCGGAAGCTTGCGCGGCAGGAGCCCGATCTTGAGCCAAACCGGTGCAAGAACCAGCGCAGGAACGCCGTAGCGGATGAGGCCGAGATCGATTGTGCCGAGTGCGGTGCCGGCGGTATGCCGTGTCGCAAGAATCCACCCCGCCCAGATCAGGACGGTGACGAAGGCGCCGGCATAGCCGGCGGCGACAGGCGTGGCGTTGCCGCGATCGAGTGTGAGCGCAACCATCTGATTTTCCTTCCCGATTTAAATGCCCACAATCGCTTGGGCCTGGGAAGAAGATTACTGCCTGGGGGCGGGGCATGTCCTTGCGATTTATGCTTCAAATGGCCTATGGTGCGCAATCATATGCCAATACGGCCTCACTGGATTATCAACTATGCCAAGTCTAGATAAATTCGATCTCGCGATTCTCAAGATCTTACAGGAGGACGCGCGGGCAACGAACGTGGAGATTGCCGAACGTGTCAATCTGTCGCCGTCGCCATGCCTGCGGCGCATCCGCAATCTGGAGAAATCGGGGATCCTGCGCGGTTATCGGGCCGACATCGATCGCAAGGAAGTCGGGCTCGGCCTGACCGTTTTCGTGGAAATCAAGGTCGGCCAGCACAGCCGCGAGAATGCCCAGCGTCAGCAAGAGGCGCTGCTTGCCATTCCCGAAGTTGTCTCCTGCTTCCTGATCTCCGGAAATGCCGATTTTCTTGCTGAGGTCGTCGTCGAAGATCTCTCCGCCTATGAGACGCTGCTGACGGAGACATTGCTGGCCATGCCCGGCGTGACTGACATCCGTTCCAACTTCGCCATCCGCTCGATCAAGACAGGTGGTCCGCTCAAGCTGCCGGAGTGACGCCGAAGCAGGTCGGCGACGTTGCCGCCCTGCAGACAAAGGTGGGCAGCGACGGTGAATTCGAGCGCCCGCCGACGCGGGTTCAAGGTTAAGTTTTGGTAAGGCTCTGGAAACGGCGCCGATTGCGATTATCTCATCGCAGTGGACGCCCGTGTGCCACGGCAATGGAGCCTGTAAGCCTTTCATGAAAATCAAAGCTATCTTCAATCGGGATGGTGGGACCTTCCGAACGACGGACATGGCGGCCTATGGCAACAGGGTTGAGGCGGTCTTTCGCGATGCGGGTCACCAGATCGAGATCGCGACCGTCTCGGGCGCCGAGATGCAGGAGACCCTGGAAAAGACCTGCCGGCGCGACGATCTCGACGCAATCGTGGCGGGTGGCGGCGACGGTACGATTTCGGCAGCCGCGGGCGTTGCCTGGAAAACCGGCATGCCGCTTGGGGTCGTTCCTGCGGGGACGATGAACCTTTTTGCGCGCACGCTGAAATTGCCGCTCGATATCTGGAAGGTGCCGGAAGTTCTGGCGCAGGGCACGATCATCGACGGCGATATCGGCAGCGCCGATGGCCGAGCCTTCGTCCACCAGTTCTCGATGGGTCTGCATGCTCGCATGGTGCGCTACCGCGAATCGTTCAGTTTTCGATCGCGCCTGGGCAAGATCACGGCGAGCACACGCGCTGCGGTCGGGGTCATTCTCAATCCGCCGGATTTCGAGATCGAGTTCGACGTGGATGGTCACCATGAAAGCCGGCACGTTTCGGCTGTGTCCGTGTCGAACAACCCGTTCGGGCGCGATACGCTGATGTATGCTGATGACGTGACCGCCGGCCATCTCGGCTTCTACACGGCACCGCCGTTGAGCCCGCCCGGCGTTGCCAAGCTTGCGCTCGACGTGCTGCGCGGCAAGTTCCGCGACAATCCGGTTATTACCGAGATGAGCGGCCATGCTTTGGACCTGCATTTCCCCAAGGTCGACCGGAAGATCAACTGCGTTATCGATGGCGAACTTCTGCCAATGGGCCGCGACGTCGCGTTGAGGATCCATCCCGGCGAACTCAAACTGCTCGTCGGCGCCGACCGGTCTAGTTCGTGACCCCGGGTCAGTCCCTGACCCAGAGGTAGCCGAAAGTGTACCGGTCTTCAGCCTTGCCGTGCAGGTAGGGCAGGGACAGAACCTGTGGCGTTGCCGACGTCGTCGAAAATCCACGCGTTTTCATGGCGTTTGCCAGCGCCTCGGGCAGGATTGGCTCCGCCTTGCCGTCATCGCTCCAGACGACGAGCAGCGGCAACGATGCGCTGGCCGTCCCTGCGTCAAGATAGCCGGGGGTGAGCACGGGAGCATCGTGAAGGTGCGTGCGAAGGTTGCCACCGATCAACCTGTCTTTCGCAAGGATCAGGGCCGGTTCGCGACCCCCGAGCTTAACGACCGCTTCGGCCAGCGTGGCGTAGGGAATGCTCAATCGCGAATATTTGCCGAAGAGCGGCCGCACGATTGCGCGGGCGGAAACCACCATCAGCGTAGTGAGCACGATGAAGGCCACGAGCCACAGGAACGGTCGAAGTTTAAACGCGGCATCGACGCCAGCCGCTTCGACCTTGAGGCAGAGATAGAGCGGCAGGAGAATCAGGAAGAGCACGAGCCACTTTTCCCGGATATGCGTGGCTCCGACCCCCAGAACAATCAATAGGACTGCCACGAGGCAGATTGCAAGCATACGGCCGACAACGCGAGTCCATTGGCTTTGCGCCGACCAAATCGCAGGAATGCTCTTGCGGAATATGAGTCCGAACACGATCAGCGGCACGATACCGCCGCGGATCGTGGCGGCAATGAGCGAAACCACGCCGCCGAACGCCTGTGCGAGGCGGCCTTCGGAATGGGCCTCGCGCATCTCAAGAAAGGTGTTGTTTGAGGCGGAGCCGAGGTTTTCGAGGATCCACCAGCCATGCGGCAAAGCGATCAGTGCCGCAACCAACAGCGAGACCAGGATACGCCAGTCGAAAAGGCGCTCGCGTAGCTTGGGTTCCGGCAGAATGGCAAGGACGGCAGCGGCGGGTACAAGCGCAAAATTGTACTTGGAGATGAAGCCGATGCCGACAGCAAGGCCGGTCAGCAGATAGGCCGCGAGACTCGGCCGGACCAATGTCCGCAGGAAGCCGTAGAGAAACAGTGATACGGCGAACAGTGCCGCGACCGTATGGGAAAGGTCACGCTGCGCAAGTAGGAAAATCGGCGGCAGTGTCAGCACGCCGAGCATGGCAATCAGCGCCAGGCGCTTTTCTGCAAGGACTTCGCGCGCGGCGAAGCCATAGAAGAGACAGCAAAGAAACAGAAGCAGGTTCTTGAGCACCGTCATCGTCGCGAGAGACGGTCCGAAAACGGATGCAAGCCCGTATTGCAGCCAGTTGTAGAAGGGCGGTTGCGCGCCGTAACCGAGCCGCAGGAACTGCGACACGAATGCCTGCTCCGCCTCGTCGATTTCGAGCGAATTCGAAACGGCGAGACGCAGGCTGATGCAGAGCAGGAAATAGCCGGCGAGTAGGGCGGTGACGAGGTTGGGTCGCCGCTCGACGAACTCAAACATTCGTTTGATCCCGTACAAAGACCTCACGCACGATATAGCTGGTGGTTTCGTCGTCGCGGAAATAGGCACGCGCCATCATCTCGGCGAGAATGCCTGTTGTCACGAGTTGCACCGACGACAGAAACAGCATCACGCCAACGATCAGCATCGGGCGGGTGCCGATGTCGTTGCCGAGAAGGAACTTGTCGAAGGCAAGATAGAGCAGGATGAGGACGCTCGCCGCCCCGGCTGCAAGCCCGATCGAGCCGAAGAAGTGGCCCGGGCGCGCCTTGTAGCGCATGAAGAACAGAACCGAAAGCAGATCGAGGATCACGCGGAAGGTGCGCGAGATACCGTATTTCGAGTGGCCATGCTGGCGCGCGTGGTGGGTCACCGGCATTTCGCCGATGCGGCTGCTGGGTACGACCCCTGCGACCCAGGCGGGGATGAAGCGATGCATCTCGCCCATCAGCTTGACCTGCTTGATGATCGAGGCGCGGTAAACCTTCAGGCTGCAACCATAGTCGTGCAGCCGGACGCCGGTGATCTTGCCGATTAGCCGGTTGGCGCACCAGGACGGGATTTTTCTGAGCAACAGCCCATCTTGACGATTCTTGCGCCAGCCGACGAGCAGGTCGAGTTGCCGCTCCTCGATTGCTTTGACCATAGCGGGAATATCGACCGGGTCGTTCTGCAGATCACCGTCGAGTGTGGCGATCAACCGGCCGGACGCCGCGTCGATGCCGGATTGCATGGCGGCGGTCTGCCCGAAGTTCTTCTGCAGTTCGATGATTTTCAGCTGAAGATCGGGGCGACAGAGCGCCTTCCTTGCATTGGTGAGCGTGCGATCGGTGCTGCCGTCATCGACCAGGATCAGCTCCCAAGGGGCTGAAAAATTCACCATGGCGTCACTGACGCGCGTGATGAGCGGCTCAATGCTGTCCTCTTCGTTGAAGACTGGGATGACGACGGATAGCTCGATGGGCAGCATGGGATCGCTCGTGCATTCGGCGCGCCTTGCACGAGCCGGAAGAATAGGGGTGCGCTTACATAATCATTTTCTTGCACAGTTATCGGTGATAACCAACGTGCAAAGTTGTGTTTCAACACGGGAAATCGGCGTCTGATGAATTCTGGCTGCGAGTTCGAGCGGCGATCGTGGCTGGCGCGCAACCGTGTGACGCTGATATCGGCCGCGGCGATTGTCGCCTATGCGGTTTTTGTCCAGTGGATCTGGGGCTGGCGAACGCTGCTCGATCAATGGACGAAAATCGGCGTCGGTTCCGGGCTCGCGGCCCTGATACTTCTTGTCGCCACCTATTTCATTCGCTGCTATCGCATCTATGATTATTTCCCGGCGGAAACGTCAGGCCGGTTTCTGGCGCTGTTTCGCGTCACCCAAGTCCACAATCTCCTGAACATCATGTTGCCTTTTCGCGCCGGAGAGACGAGCTTTCCACTGTTGATGCGGTCGGAATTCTCCATCCCGCTGGCGCGGGGGACCGCGGCACTTCTGGTCATGCGGCTGCTCGACCTGCATGCCCTGTTGACGGTCGCCGCAGTCGGCCTGGTTTTTGGCCGCGGATCAGGCGTCGCCTGGGCGCTCTGGATCGCGGCGCTGGTCGCGCCACTTCCGTTCTTTCTGTTGAAGGATCGCGTTGTCGCCCTGGCGCGGCGGTTGCTGCCGGCAAGACTGGAATCGATCGTCGAAGAGCTGGATACAGGTCTGCCCGGCACGACAAAGGCATTCCTCAGGGCCTGGGCGATGACCATTCTGAATTGGGCGGTCAAGGTGGTGGTTCTCGCCTGGGTTCTGGCGATCATGGGTGTCGCGCCGCTTGCTGCCTGTTTTGGCGGGGCTCTTGGCGGCGAACTCTCCTCCGTCTTGCCGATGCACGCGCCGGCGGGCGTCGGCACTTATCCCGCAGCGATCGCCGCCGGCGCCGTTTCTTTCGGAGCAGGGGCGGACCGCGCAGCGCTGGAGCAATTGGCCGGCGCCGGCGTCAACGCGCATCTGCTGATCATCGTGTCCGCTGTCGCGGGCACGATGCTGTCGATGCTTCTGCAGAGAAAGCCGTAGGCGCCGTCACGGTTACTGGAACGACGTCTCGTAGAAGCTTCTGAGCTTGCGGGAGTGCAGCTTCTCAGGCGGCATCGCCGCAAGTTTCTGCAAAGCGAGGATCCCGATCTTCAGATGCTGGCTGACCTGTGTCCGGTAGAAGGCTGTTGCCATGCCCGGAAGCTTCAACTCGCCGTGAAGCGGCTTGTCTGAAACGCAAAGCAGCGTGCCGTAGGGCACGCGGAAGCGGAAGCCGTTGGCCGCGATCGTCGCCGATTCCATGTCGAGTGCGATCGCGCGCGCCTGCGACAGGCGCTTGACCGGTCCGCGCTGGTCGCGCAGTTCCCAGTTGCGGTTGTCGATGGTGGCAACGGTGCCGGTGCGCATGATCTGCTTGAGATCATAGTCGCGGTAGCCGGTGACCTCCGCCACGGCGTCCTGCAACGCCACCTGCACTTCGGCAAGTGCCGGCAGGGGGATCCAGACCGGCAGGTCGTCGTCCAGCACATGGTCTTCGCGCATATAGGCATGGGCAAGAACATAGTCGCCGAGGCGCTGGCTGTTCCTGAGCCCGGCGCAGTGCCCGAGCATCAGCCAGACATGCGGGCGCAGCACGGCGATATGGTCGGTGATCGTCTTGGCGTTCGATGGGCCAACGCCGATATTGACCATGGTGATGCCGCCGTGGCCCTTCTTCTTCAGGTGGTAGGCGGGCATCTGCGGCAGGCGGGCGAGCGTATAGTCCGTTTCCGGCTTGTCGGAACCGGCAGGCGTGATGATGTTGCCGGGCTCGACGAAGGCCGTGTAGCCGTTGCCGCCCTCCGCCATCTGCTGGCGCGCCCAGGCGCAGAACTCGTCGATGTAGAACTGATAGTTGGTGAACAGTACGAAGTTCTGGAAATGCGTCGCACTCGTGGCCGTGTAGTGGCTGAGGCGGGCAAGCGAATAGTCGATGCGCTGCGCGGTGAACGGTGCAAGCGGGGAGGGTTCGCCCGGGCCAGGTTCGTAGGAGCCGTTGGCGATCTCGTCGTCGGTCGTCGTCAGATCAGGTGCGTCGAACAGGTCGCGTAGCGGAATATCGATGGCTTCGCCCGCCGACGCTTCGACGTGGGCGCCTTCGCCGAAGGCGAAATGCAGCGGGACCGGGGTGGAGGATTCGGACACGGTAATGCCGAGGCCGTGATTACGCATCAGGTGCCCCAACTGTTCCTTCAGATAGTGCCGAAACAGTTTTGGTCGCGTGATCGTCGTGGTGTAGACGCCCGGTGCGCTGACATAACCGTAGGACAGGCGGGAATCGACATGGCCGAAGCTGCTGGTCTCGATGCTGACCTGCGGGTAGCAGGCGCGGTAGCGCGTCAGGGTCACGCCGTTCTTGCCCAGCCCCTCGAAAGCCTCTGTGAGGAACCGGGTATTGCGATCGTAGAGCGCCTCCAGGCAATCGACTGCCGCCGCCGGATCATCGAAGAACTGCGGCTCGAACGGATCGGGTGTGGAGACGGAAAGGACGGAGTGTGAAGAGATTCGCTTGTTCATGTCGCATTATAGGCTGAGGCCTCTGACAAGCAAACGACAAGATGCTGGCATGCACAACCGCGTCTGGCAGAACAACTTTACAGCGTTGCGCGTCAGATATGACGCGCAAAGGACGCTGTAACGCTTTAAACTCTCTGCATAAATGCCTTTAAGGCATTATGCAGAAGCGGTCTTAGCGTGGTCCAGCAAGGATGAGGGCGCTGCCTATGAGCGCGACGACCATTCCGGTCAGATCCCAGCGATCGGGCCGCACGCCTTCGGCAAGCCACAGCCAGATGAGTGACGCGGCGATATAGACCCCGCCGTAGGCCGCATAGGCTCGGCCGGCTGCCGAGCTGTCGATCAGTGTCAGCAGCCAGGCAAACAGTGCCAGCGACGCCATGCCCGGGATCAGCCACCAGATCGGCTTGTCGAGTTTCAGCCAGGCCCAGAAGGCGAAACATCCTGCGATCTCGGCAAGGGCGGCAAGGGAATAGACGGCATAGGCTGGCATCGATAGCAGATCCTTTCAGCCGTGAAAGGACAGGAAGGCGCTCGGCGATGCAAGAGAGACAGGCAAATTAAAAGGCGCCGGTGGCGCCTTCGGTCAGCTCATGGATTGACGCTGCAGCGTCACGAAGAGAACGAGGCCGGCGCCCTGCTTGCCGATGCCGAGGCCATTGGCCTTGCTATAGGCGAGCGCCCCAACCGGCGCCATCAGCAGGCTGGCAAGTGCAAGAACACGCAGCGAGAGAAAGGCGGATGTGGAAAGGGCGGCCAGCATGTCGGTTTCTCCCTTAGAGCTTGGCTTGGCAGTATTGCGCTGTATGCGCTGTGCAATCCGTCAGCGAGCCGAGATAAGTGTTGCTGCGGCGACGTTCGGTATCTGCGCTGACTGCGGCCGCGAGGGTCATCGCAAAAACAACCATAAGAAGGCTGATAATAGTGAGGCGCCGAGCAAGAATGTCCATGGTTCTGTCCGTTGGTCTGGAGGCGGTTCAAATCGATTGAGCGTGTTTTCGCACAACCAAACTGAACTCTTGCTGATACGGTCGTTCATCTGGCGTTCATCTTGCGATTGAAATAGCCGCCGTTCTCGCGGGGCAGGGCGCGCGCCCAAGCCAACGATGCGGCAGATGGGCGGTCTTTGGCAGGCGGCTGGATGCGCCTGACATTTCAAAAACAAAACCCACCGAAAATATCGGCGGGTTTGTCAACGCTCTGGGAGCGACCCCGATGGCCACCCTTTTGTATCGATCTTAAAGCGCGTCGCGATCTCGCGATTTAAGTTCTTGTTTTACGCATGCCGTTATCGCAAACGCGCGGCACACTTTTGCGCGACATGCTCTAGCTAGAGGCGCGACCAGGTCTGCGATTTGCAGAGAATCTTGAGCACGCAGCCCTTCATCTTCAGCGAGTTGCCGCTGACTGCACCCGAGCCGCTATAGGTCTTGTCGGTTTCGGGATCGGTGATCTCTCCGGAATAGCTGCCATCCGTGCCGGACAGGTTGCCGATCCGCTTGCCGGCGTGTTTGCCAGTCTTCAGCGTGACGCAGAAAGCGCCGCCGCAAGGGGCAATCTCGGCCGTAGCGCCGGTTGCGGTCTTCCAGTTGCCGACGATCGGTTCGGCGGCAACGGCCGTTCCGACGACGCCAAGAGCGAGAGCCGCGGTCATGAACAGGGTACGGTACATTCATTCCTCCAGATAGAAGTTGCCGGCGCGGTCCGCTTCGCCGGCATCTCTGCAGATATCCTCGTTTGAAAGGCAGTCTCCTCACCGCCGCGCGCACGATAGCTTACGCGTACGTAAAGGTAAACTGGCTTGAACAAGGCCGTTTATGCTTTTTCTTTGCCGGGTTCAGGCGGAGAAAAATCGAGGAAGGACGGCGTTGGCAGGCCGGGTGCTTGTTTCGTGGTTACCGTTTGGTTGAAATCGGCAGTTGAATATTTCGTAAATTTTTATTCGAATGCGCCGGATTTCCGGCCTTTCGATGTTTAACAAAAACTCAAGTTTACCAAGTGTTTGGACTTTGTTTGTCGCAAATTAATCATGCATTTTAAGCGCGTATTGAAGGCCGTGCTGCATAGTAAGACCCATAAGACGAGCGGAGAAATTCACCCCGCCAAATGACCGAAGACGACGCTGCAAAAGATGGCGCGGTTCGGAAAGGCCCACAAAGAGGCGCGGTCGAACAGGGACCAAAAACGAATGCTGATCTGGAGCATGGTCCGCCTCCAAAGGGCGGGCCGCTTCGGAAAACCAACCAGGCAAAACAGGGACAAGACAATGGCACGCTTTGATATGCAGGTTGCTTCGAATACCGCGATGGGTGGTGAAAACCAGGCGGACGTGTTCTGCGAAATGGGTCTGGCCTATGCGACCGGCCGCGGTCGGCCGGTCGATCTGGTGGCCGCCCACAAATGGCTGAACATTGCCGCGATCAAGGGCTGCGACCGCGCCGTTGATCTGCGCGCTGACCTCTCGATGACCATGAGCAAATCCGACCTCGCAGCCGCGCTTCGTGCCGCCCGCGAATGGATGACCGTTCACTGAACGACAAGGCGGGAGCAAGCTCCCGTCCAGCGGCGCCCGCCAGCGCGCAGGCGCCGGAGATGAAGGCCTATTGGCCGCCTGCCAGTTTGGCCAGAACCTGCGGCAGGGCAGCTTCAAGCAGATCCATCTCCGCTTCCGGCCCGGTGCTGACGCGAATGCAGCGATTGAGCGGGGCTACGCCGGGCATGCGGATGAAGATGCCGTGGTCGCTCATCAGTGTATCGACGATCGCACGCGCATAGACCGCGTCCCGTCCACAATCGATCGCAACGAAATTGGTCGCAGAAACGAGCGGCGACAATCCGTTGCGCCTGGCGATCTCTGCGATGCGTTCGCGCGAATGCGCGATCCTTGCCGTTACCGAGTTCAGATAATCCTGATCCGCAAGCGCCGCCACCGCCGCCGCCACGCCGATCCGGTTCATCCCGAAATGATTGCGGATCTTGTCGAATGCCTGGGCAGTCCCGGGCGTGGTGATGACGTAACCAACCCGTGACCCGGCAAGGCCATAGGCCTTGGAGAAGGTCCGAGTCCTCACGACATTTGGCATGTCGATCAAGCTGTTGATGGCGGGTAGGGCCCCAGCAGGAGCGGTTTCGCAATAGGCTTCGTCAAGAATGAAGAGCGTTGTTTCGGGCAAGGCCCTGGCGAACTCGACGATGCGCTCGGCGTCCCACCAGCTTCCCATCGGATTGTCAGGATTGGCGAAATAGACGAGCGGGGCGTTTTCCTTTTCGACGGCTGCAAGCAAGCCATCGAGGTCCTCGCGATCGCCGACATACGGCACCGTCACCAGCCGGCCCCCGTGACCGACGACGTGATAGTTGAAGGTCGGATAGGCACCGAGCGATGTGACGACCGGCATGCCGGGTTCGATGACGAGCCGCACGATCTGCCCGAGCAGGCCATCGATGCCTTCGCCGATCGCAATGTTGGCGGCAGGGACACCAAGCCGGGCAGCCAGCGCCTGCTTCAGATCATGGTTTTCCGGGTCCGCATATTTCCACGTTCCCGTTGCCGCCTCTCGCATCGCCTGCACGACGCTTTCAGCAGGTCCGAACCCGCTTTCGTTGGCGCCAATACGGGCCGCGATGGCGCGCCCGCGCTGGCGCTCAATGGCCTCAGGCCCGACGAAGGGAATGGTGGAGGGCAGGGATTGGATGAGCGGCGTGAAGCGAGAGAATGCGGACATGCTTTATATAAGGCCCCGTTCGAACAAAGTTCGCGGAACTTAACCCATGCTTCGGCAATGCGGAATCGCCTTGATGAGAAAGCCGTCGCGAATTGTTGCGTTTTGACGCCCGTTGCGCCGGCCGCAGAGGCATCAGCGGCGCTTGGGCGTTTTTGCGTTCTGGCCGGTAAAGAATTCCTGGCGGATGATCTCGCGCAGCAGGCTCTGTTCGATCGGCTTGATGAATTGCACGCCGACGCGATCGCCGTTGCGATAGACCTCGGCGCAGCCGATGCGGAGTGCTGTGCCGATGATATGGAGATAATAATGCTGCGGCAGGCCGATGGTGGTCTGCACGGCAAAGCTGGCGCCACCGCGGGAAATGTCGATCATCCGACAGGTCCTGACAGACACGCTGCCAAGGCCCGGCTGCACCGTCGTCAGGGTGGCGGCATGGCCGATGGAAAAGCGTTCGTAGCGACGCTCGTAGAACGGCGAGGGCACGCAGGAATACATCGTCTGCTGCATCTGTCATTCTCCGCCAACGCCGGATCGCGAAATGCGATCATTGCCAAACTCGGCCTTCGATCGTGGGCAACTCATTCGCCCACGCTTAATCCTCGCGTGAATGCCGAGGTAAGTCGAGTGCAGTTTCGGTTGAGAAGTTTGCAATCCCCTGAAGGAGTTCGATAAAAATCTAACATCGGTCATTTTCCGTGTACCGGAGCCGGCCACAATCAAAAGCCACCGCTTGAAAATTGCATGCGGATCAACCGGCTGATGAAATCGGGCGCCAGCAGCATGTTGAAGCGCACGCCGAGTTCCGCGCCGCTGCGGTGGACCTGGGAACAGCCGATCTCTTCCTTGAATCCGTCGATCTCGAGGAAGAAGTGTTTCGGCACGATCAGTGCGGCATTGAAATCGAGCATGGCGCCGGCGATCGAAATGTGACGCAGCAGGCATTGATATTTGGTCTTTGCCTTGAGGTGCTGGCCAATGATGAGAATCCGGCAGGGACGCTCAATAAAGTAGTGTTGATACGTCGTTGCCAGCTGTCCTGGCTTCGCTTCCGCGACGTGCATTTTCATCGACATGGCAAACTCCGAGAACGCATAGCCTTTCATTGGCGCAGGAAACGCATCAGGCTCGGCCGGAATCACCCGGAGCAAGCGATGCGGCGTCCGGGTTAAGATCGCCTGCTTGCTTCGACCTTGCGGCGGCGCAGACGACGAGCCACCTCAAAAAATATGGCGATCGGAGACATTGAAAGCCCCTGGCTCATACGTAATAGTTTCATTTGGGCATGATTGTGGGGCGTTGGCATCGTCCCGAAGTGCCGTCATTGGGGTTGTGCGCCTCCTCAATCCTGCTCCCGAGGAGTTGGTGGATAAGGGGTGACGCCGGAGGGAAGAGCATGTTTTCGGGGCATTCGTCGCGCTGGCGGTCGTTCGTCATTCTTTTGGTGGCGGTGTCGGCGTTTGCGCCGGCCGAGGTCTTGGCCGCAAAGCGCGTTGCCCTGTTGATCGGCAACGAAAAGTACGAAGCGACCTCGCAACTCAACAATCCCGCCAATGACGTCGAACTGATGAAGGCTTCGTTCGAGGAGGCCGGCTTCGATTCCGTCACCACCGTTCATGACCTCGGGCGCCAGGACATGGTCAAGGCGCTGCGCGATTTTGAAGATCTGGCGACGGGCGCCGACGTGGCGATCGTCTACTATTCCGGCCACGGCATGGAAATGAACGGCCAGAACTTCCTGCTGCCGACCGATGTGCAATTGAAGACGGACAAGGATATCGAGGACGAGGCGATTGGCCTTGATCGGGTTCAGCGCTCGCTCGAGGGCGCAACGAAGCTCAAGCTGGTGATACTCGACGCCTGTCGCAACAATCCGTTCGAGCAAAGCATGACGCGCTCGATCTCGACGCGCGCAGTTTCGCGGGGCCTGGCGCGTGTCGAGCCGGAATCGGCCGACCTGCTTGTCGCTTTCGCTTCCAAGGCCGGAACAGTGGCGCTTGATGGCGAGGGCAAGAACAGCCCGTTTGCCACCGCACTTGCCAAATATCTCACCGAGCCGGGTGTCGATGTGCGAATCGCCTTGGGCAAGGTCCGCGATGAGGTGGTTTCGGTCACAAACCGCGGTCAGGAGCCCTTTGTCTATGGGTCGCTTGGCGGTGCGCAGATCTTCCTGAATATAAAAGAAGTGAACATCAACATCACGAATAACGGCGAGCAGCTCTCGCCGAACAGCCAGTCGGCTGCCGCTGCCGACTGGCAGAACATCCGCGATCTCGCCGACAAAGACCTGATCGATGCCTTTCTCGCCAAGCATGGGTCCGATCCCGTCTACAAGATGTTGGCGGAGAAGAAGCTGAAGCTCCTGGCCGAGGCGGAGCAGATGTCGAGCGTGACCCCTGACGAGATCGCCTGGGATGCCCTCAAGCAATCGACCGATGCCGCCGCGCTGACGCGGTTCCTCGAGCGCTATCCCGACAGCAAGCATAAGGCAGAGGCCGAGCAGCAGATCGCCGCCCTCGAACCACAAAAGGGCCTCAACATCTCGCAGACCGGCAAGGACACGCAGGCTTCGCGCGACTGCTATCTGCTGGCAGGTGAACCTCAGTCGATGCCCGGCTTCGTTGGTGTGAATTTCTTGAAGCTTGATTCCGCCCGCGCACTGACGGCCTGCGCCCAGGCGGTCAACGAAAACCCGGATGACATGATGCTCGTCAATATGTTGGGCCGGGCACAGGATGCCGGACGCGACTATGTCGAGGCACGCCACAATTATCAAAAGGCCGCCGACGGCGGCAATATGTACGCGTTGACCAATCTGGCATGGTTCTCCGTTTACGGCACCGATGGCGCCGTCGATGTCGACCAGGGCCGCCGGATGTTCGAGCAAGCAGCCAAGGCCGGCAATGCCTATGGCCAGGCATCGCTCGGCTGGCTCTATCGCGAGGGCTATGGCGGCATCGCCCAGGATTATGATGAAGCGGCCAGATGGTACCAACTGGCCGCCAACCAGGGTTACGCCAACGCGATGGCGACGGTGGCCTGGTTCTACAGAGAGGGCCTCGGCCTGCCCAAGGACCTGACGCAGTCGCTGTCGTGGTACAAGAAGGCCGCCGAAGGTGGCGACGTCAACGCGATGTCGTCGCTCGGTTGGGCCTACCAGAACGGGCTCGGCACCGAGCAGAACTATGTCGAAGCCAAGACCTGGTATGAAAAGGCGGCCAATGTCGGGGATTCCTATTCCATGGCATTGCTCGGCTGGTTCTACGATATCGGCACCGGCGTCACCCAGGACTATGCTCAGGCCCGCACCTGGTACGAGATGGCGGCGAATGCCGGCAGCGCCTACGCCATGGGAAATCTGAGCCGCCTTTATGACTATGGCCTGGGCACCAAGGCGGATGCGAAGGAGGCGGTGCGCTGGGCGGCAGCCAGCATCGAGGGCGGCGATCCGGCCAAGCTTCAGGAGTTGAAGTCCCAGCCGAGCAATTTCACGCCGGCCTTCCGCAAGGAAATGCAGGCGCTATTGAAGGATCGCGGTTTTTACAGTGGTCCTGTCGACGGGGACTTTGGCGCGGCAACGCTCGATGCGATCGATAGGCTTTCGCGAAAGTCATAGAAACGTGCTGGTGAAAGCTACAGCGCCACGCGTCTTATTAGACGCGCAAAGGTCGCTGTCGCACTTTGGATTGCTGCATGTTTTTATCCTTAAATCGAATACGATCTAAGGAAACATGCAGTAGGCTCGGTCCTGTTCGTCTCGCATTGCTGCCGCTCTCGACCACAGTCGAACCGCTGCTTCCCGTGAGTCTTCGGCCGCGTGAGGGGCTTGGTTCCCCCGGTGCCCACATGAAAATGCGATCATTTCCCGGAAACCGACAAAAAAATCTTGCATTGCCTGCGGTCTGACACTAGTCAGGCGCTAACGGAGAGGTGGCCGAGTGGTCGAAGGCGCTCCCCTGCTAAGGGAGTATACCCGGAAGGGTATCGAGGGTTCGAATCCCTTCTTCTCCGCCATCACCTTCCAAGGTTGAATTTTCCCACTCGTCGCATCTCGGTCATCGGCTGATGGGTCTCGTCTTTACCCATGTGACATCGGTCTAGTCGCGAGCGGGAAAACACTCGCAGCGCCATTCGCGCCAATGTTCATGAATCTCCTCGGCTTTTCTCCGCTCAGAATCAGGCGCTGCGCACGATCAACTGCGAATCTCGCAAATTGATTCTGGTGATTCCCGCTGTCGGAGGGGCAACCCGCAATGTCGATTCTGAGAAATGTGGCGATGCAGCACGTCGCTCCTTCCAAGGAATTTGGCAGCCGGACCGGCGTTTCCCCCCAATTTGGGCCGCTTTCTGCCTCTTTCTGAAACAGGAGATGCCACTTGTCCTTACGCTAAGCTCAAGGGAATAAAGGCTTTTCTTAATCCTTTGTTAATTTTCTCGGGCCGCATGCGGCGATTTTGTGTCGTTTCAGCAACAGGGTTCGGCGAAGGGCGAGGCAAAGCACGCGATCTCATCAGTTGGACGTTGCGCCGATGACCGCGTCTTGTATTTTCAAATCCGGAAGCAAGGGCGGTTGATCGTCCGACTTCTTGAACGTTGGGGATGGGGCAGGGAACGCTGTCCTTCAGCAAAATACCCAGACCCGTTTGAAACTTTTGACTGGAGGTCAGAAATGAACATCAAGAGCCTTCTTCTCGGCTCCGCTGCAGCTCTCGCAGCAGTATCCGGCGCACAGGCAGCCGACGCAATCGTCGCCGCCGAGCCGGAGCCCATGGAATACGTTCGCGTTTGCGACGCTTTCGGCACTGGCTACTTCTACATCCCGGGCACCGAAACCTGCCTGAAGCTCAGCGGCTTCATCCGCGTTCAGGGCTCGTTCGGTTCTGAGGCATCGCAGAGCCGTTACAACCAGGCGAACCATGACTTCGACGGTGACGGCTTCAACGATCAGTCCACGTCGGACTGGGATGTCTTCTCGCGCGCTTACGTCGCATGGGATGCCAAGAGCGACACCGAGTACGGCACGCTCACCGGCTTCTTCGCTGCTGAATTCAATGCCGACAACGACACCGACTCTGGCGATAGCGACTTCATCGACGTTGATGAAGCCTACATCCAGCTCGGTGGCCTGAAGGCCGGTTTCTTCTACAACTGGTGGGATAAGGGCATCAACGGCGAAACCGACACGCTCGGCAACGTCACCGAGTTCAACTCGATTGCCTACCTCTATGACGGCGGCACCTTCCAGGCCGGTATCTCGATCGACGAGCTCGAAGGCTGGTCCACCAAGGCAAACGGCGTTGGCATCTCCGGTATCGTTTCGGCTTCGCTCGGCGGCGTTTCCTTCGACTTGCTCGGCGGCTACGACACCGAGTGGGAAGAAGGCGCGATCCGCGGCTTGCTCTCTGCAGACCTCGGCCCGGGCGTCTTCCAGCTTGCTGGTATCTGGGCTTCGAACCCGAACACCTACTGGGCTCAGTCTGAGTGGAGCGTTGCTGCTTCGTACCGCTTCAACGCAACCGACAAGCTGGCGATCACTCCTGGCGCTCAGTACTTCGGTAGCCTGCAGGATTCCGTCAACAGCTTCGGCGGCGACGATGCATGGCGCGCTGGCGTAACGGTTGACTACAAGATCACCGAAGGCCTCGCTACCCGCGTATCGGTTCAGTACGAAGATGAAGACAACGGCGACGACCAGGTATTCGGCTTCGTCCGCCTGCAGCGCGACTTCTAATCTGATCTGACCTCGGTCAGTTTAGAGAAGCCCGGCTTTCGAGCCGGGCTTTTTCGTTTGGCGCTTTCCATAAAGGAAATGCGATCTCAGGCGGGAGCGCAGGCGCGCGTTCGCTGCTACAGCGCCGCGCGTCCTATTAGACGCGCAAAGGTCGCCGTAGCACTTTGAATTGCTGCATGTTTTTATCCTTAAATCGAATAGGATTTAAGGAAACATGCAGTGGTGAACAAAGGCGGCTATGGCATGCCTGGGGCCGTCGAGATGCAGCAGCGGTGCATGGCCTTGTCCGGCGGCTGTCACGGTCGTCAAGTTGGGATGCCTGCTCTTCATCTCATCGACCGTGGTGCTTGACAGCAGCTTGGAATGTTCGCCGCGAACGACCATCATCGGAAGCCCGGTAAAGGCGTGGAACTGGGGCCAAAGATCCGGCAGCAACATGTCCGACGTCAGCGCCTGCAGTTGTGCCGCAATTGCTGGATCGAAGTCGACGACAGGAATGCCGCCTTCGTCGCGATAGATCGCCCTTGCCATCTGCAGCCATTCGACCTCGTGAAGGATCGGGAAATCGTCTCCGTGTATGGCTTTCAGGTAGTTGGGCGCTGCGGTCCAACTTACCGGTCCGGTCCCTGTGTTGAGATAGTCCCGAATCCCGAGCAATCCCCCGATTTCGATGACAGGCCCGATGTCATTGAGCACGGCCCCTGCTATCAAGCCGGGGGCCAGGCCGATCAAATGGTGCAGGATCAGCCCACCACGTGAGGTGCCGATAAAAATTGCCTTTTCAATAGCGAAATATGCGCACGCGGTGATGACGTCGGACGTTTCGACTGCAACCGTATAGCGACTCTTATCGCCGTCGCGTTCCGAATTCCCGCGGCCACGGTAGTCCAATGAGATAACGGGGTGCCCGCCTCCCGACGACGATGCAAGAAAGGTGGCAAGTTGGTGAAAGTCTCGGCTGTTGCGCGTGAGCCCTGGCAGGCAGATAACCGGAGTTGCCGCTCGTGGCTGAGGCCCAGGTCCGTAGGCCCGCGCGTAGAGCTGCAATCCGCCAACCCCGGGGAAGCGATGTTCCCGAAACGCATCCGCCCCATACTCGTTCATTTCAGCCTCGCCCTCCATCTGCACCCGGGCGGATCGTAGCCATTGAAACGGAAACGGCAAGCAGGCGGTCCGGCGTTCAGGGAATGAAAGGACTCGCCGCTCGCGCTACCTTTTGGACCGCGAGATCGCCGGTCACAGGCTTTAAAACCACGTTTTCGCGCCGATACCGGAGCAGCGGAAACATTGGGAGGGTGCGAGGGGCCGCCGCCCCATCCAGTCTTTTCAGTAGGGCGAATTGCACTGCCGCCGCGGACCACCATAAGGCTGATACGTGTTGTCCCAGGCTCGATAGGACCGATATCGGGCGTAGCACCAGCTGGTATGTGAGCTGCCGCCGGCAACTCCCGGACGGTTGTAGTATCTTGGCTGGCTCAACAAGCCGCCTATGATCGCACCGGCCGCAAGTCCGCCGATGAACGCGCCGGCATCATTATCGTGGTCCCGATAGTATCCGCGGTAACCATCGCGATAATGGCCATGTCTGTCGCCGTAGTAACCGTGCCGGTTGTACCGATAGCCACGGCCGCAATAGGGGAAACCACATCCGCTAGCACTCTTCCGCGCTTCACCGCGCTCGTACGGGAATTGCGCCGGTTGGACATCGGTGGCTTGAGACGCAATCTTCGGGGCGATCGGAAATGCTTGTGCTGGCGGAACGCCACTCATTACTGTCACCACCGACAGGGCGATAACTGTTAACGTCTTCATTGCCTTCACCATTTTCTTCGGGGAGGATGGAACCTTCAAGAAGGGAAATGCGTGACATCGTACTTTGTGCCGCCTTCTGCTATCACGATTATTTGATCATCTCCATTTGTCAACGATAACGACGAACAACCAATCTGAACCTACAGCGCCGCGGGTCTTATCAGACGCGCAAAGGTCGCTGTAGCACTGTGAATTGCTGCATGTTTTATCCTTGAATCGCATACGATCTAACGAAACATGCAGTAGCGTTTCCCGTTGGCACGGGTTCATAGAAGCGCGCTATCTCTTTGTTTTTATGCGATGTCTGACGCACCACCGCTGCGCACTCTTGCTGGAATTGCGCTAAGGTAACTGTCGTCCCATTCTAAGGTCGGCGACTATGTCAGCGCCTTGACCGAGCCTGACCTTGTAGACCTGATAGTTTTCCATCACGCGCTGGACGTAGTTGCGCGTTTCCTGGAACGGGATGCGCTCAATCCAGTCGACGACCTCGTCGATCGGTTTGCCGCGCGGGTCGCCATAGCGGCTGAGCCAGTCCGGTACGCGACGCGGGCCGGCATTGTAGGCAATGAAGGTGAGAATATAGGAACCACCGAAGCTGTTGATCTGCTCGCCGAGATAATGCGCGCCGAGGGTGGCGTTGTATCCGGCATCGCTCGTCAGGCGCTCCTTGGAGTAAGCAAGGCCGTAGCGGCTGGCTACCCCTTTGGCGGTGCCGGGCAGCAGTTGCAGCAAGCCGCGCGCGTTGGCCGTGGAGACCGCCGCAGGATTGAAGGCGCTTTCCTGGCGCGCGATCGCGTAGGCGAGCGCCTTGCCCGAGCCATCGATGTTGGCGGTCGACGGGATGACGCCGACGGGAAAAGCGAGTGCAGCGACATCGATGCCACGGCCAAAGGCGGTCTTGCCGATCTGGAGTGAAAGCTGATGATTGCGGGTCTTTTCGGCGCGTGCCGAAAGGATCGCCAGTTCGCCGGGGCTCGTCAGTTCTTCCGCAAGTGCCCGATAGATGCTGTCGGCACGCCAGCCGTGACCTGCCGCTTCCAGCCGTGCGATGGCGCGAACCGCCTCGCGGTTTTCGAAACGGGCACGGTCTTCCGCTGAAGGGGCGGGATAGGTAACGTTGAGTGCCTTGTGGCCGAGCCGCGCAGCGGCGAGTTGACCGTAGAAGGTGCCTGGAAAGCGGGCGGCATTGGCGAAATAGTCCTTGGCATTGCCCGGTCCGCCCGCTTCCGCCGATCGGCCGAGCCAATACCAAGCGCGGGACGCCGAAAGCGGCCGGTTGGAAACATCAAGGATCCGTCGGAAATGCTGCGATGCTGCGGCCGGATCTTCCATGCCGCGCAGCGCGAACCAGCCGGCGTGAAACTCTGCATCGACGATATCGGTCGCCTCGGTTGCCTTGTGGTTTGCGGCAACTCGGTAGGCGCCGCGAAAATCCCCCTTGTCCAGCAAGCCGCGGCTGACGATCCGTTGTTCGGTCCACCATTCACCGGGATTGACCAACGCGTCCTGATCCCTAGGCATCGTGGCCAGCAGCTTGGCGGCCTCCGCATATTTGTCCTGCTTACGCAGGCTTTCGATACGGATGAACAGATAGGCCGGGTCCTTATGCCATGAGGCGTCGATCGCCGATATCAGCGCAGGGGCATTGGTGCTGCCGCGGCTGACGGCGGCCCAGGCGCGATAGAGCGACTGCGCCTTGCCGAGATCGCTGAAGCGTTCGGCCTGCTCGACGCGGTTGCGATAAAGCAGCATCGTCATCCGCCGTCTGTGGTCGGCAACCGTCAGCAGGCCGGAAAATTCCGACAGGATCTGCGTTTCCACATCCTTGTCGAGCCCCTGCTTGAACCAGAGCGCGCGCAGCCGCGTTGCTGCGGTCGCACTCTGCCCCTGTGCCACCAGCGCGCGGGCAAGGATGATCGTCCCTTCCGTGGTTTCGGGCTGCGTCTGCCCAAAGGCGGCAAGAATATCGGGGGCTGCCGGGTTCTCGCGGTAAAGTGCGCGCTCGGAATGGGCGCGAAGCGATTTGAGGCCCGGCCACCCCTGCAGTTCGCGCTGGGCGTCGGCGATCTCGTAGGAGGGGACGCCACGTTGCCCCGATACGGCGATTGCCCAAGTCAGAATATGACGATCGAGCGTGCCCTCGTGCATGCCGTTTCGAACGGTGATCGCCTTGGTCGGATCCTTGTCGGAAAGCGCATCCAGACCGACCTTCAAGCCGCCCTGAATGGGCGATACCGTCGCCGGGATCGCGCCGGTGATGTCCTTACCCGAAACGCGCCCGACCTTGTCGGAGATTGCGGGTTTGCTGCCCGGTACCGGCACTGTGTTCGAGGCTTCGGAGGAGAGGGCCGACGAGGCCAGAAGCGCTGTGCCGATCATGGCGGCGACAGGCAGAAGAATTGATCCGCGCATCAAGAGCCCCGTGTTTCCCCGTGTCTCACATTCATTTGCCGCCGGATTGCCTAACGAAAGGTTACCGGGGTTTATAGATCACAGCAATCGCACCGCCGCCACCTTAGCACCGGGTGGCGAGCCTCAAGGATTATGCGGCTTGAACGTCAAGCTTTTACGTGAAAACCGGCATGAAATGCCGTGTCACGGCGCTTGCCGCAGCCCCCTCACATGATTATGGTGCGGCAGTTTTTTAACCGTCGATTACGGCCAAAGCGTGAGTGTATGCTCGTCCTTTGAGCCGTCAGGAGTTGTGCATGTTCAAGGGTTCCATTCCCGCTCTCGTAACACCGTTCACCGCCGCCGGCGCGGTGGATGCGGAAGGTTTCGTCGCGCATGTGGAATGGCAGATAAAAGAGGGAAGCTCCGGTCTCGTGCCCGTCGGCACGACAGGTGAATCCCCGACCCTTTCGCATGCCGAGCACAAGCAGGTCGTCGAGCTCTGCATCAAGGCAGCCGCCGGCCGCGTGCCGGTAATCGCAGGCGCCGGCTCCAATAACACGACCGAAGCCATCGAGCTTGCGCAGCACGCCGAAAAGGCGGGTGCGGACGCGGTGCTCGTCGTTACACCCTATTACAACAAGCCCACGCAGAAGGGCCTGTTTGCCCACTATTCGGCGATTGCCGAGAGCGTGAAGCTGCCGATCGTCATCTACAATATCCCCGGTCGCTCCGTCGTCGACATGAGCGTCGAAACCATGGCCGCGCTTGCCAAGGCCCATTCGACGATCATCGGCGTGAAGGATGCCACCGGCAAGATCGAACGCGTATCCGAGCAGCGCATGGCCTGCGGCAAGGATTTCGTTCAGCTTTCCGGCGAAGACGCAACGGCGCTCGGCTTCAACGCCCATGGTGGGGTCGGCTGCATTTCGGTCACGGCAAATGTCGCGCCGCGGCTTTGCGCCGAATTCCAGCAGGCCACCCTTGCTGGCGATTATGCCAAGGCACTGGAATATCAGGACAAGTTGATGCCGCTGCACAAGGCGATCTTCATGGAGCCTGGCCTGTGCGGCGCCAAGTACGCGCTGAACCGTCTCGGCCGTATGAGCCGCGCGGTTCGTTCGCCGCTGCTTTCGACACTGGAGCCGGCAACGGAAGCCGCAATCGACTCGGCGCTCAGACATGCAGGATTGATGAACTGATGGCACCCAAGGGAAGCCAGCGCACGGTCAAGAAGATTGTCGCGGAAAACCGAAAGGCCCGCTTCAACTACGAGATCGTCGACACCTACGAGGCCGGCCTGGTTCTGACCGGCACCGAGGTGAAGTCGCTGCGTGAAGGCAAGGCAAACATCGCCGAATCCTACGCCACCGACGAGGGCGGGGAAATCTGGCTGATCAATTCCTATCTGCCGGAGTACCTGCAGGCAAACCGATTCAACCATGAGACCCGCCGCCGTCGCAAGCTGTTGCTGTCCAAGCGCGAGGTCAACCGGCTGCAGGGGGCCGTCAATCGCGAAGGCATGTCGCTCATTCCGCTCAAGATCTATTTCAACGATCAGGGCCGGGCGAAGCTCGAGCTGGCGCTCGGCAAGGGCAAGAAATTGCACGACAAGCGTGAAAGCGCCAAGGAGCGCGATTGGAACAGGCAGAAGAGCCGACTGCTGAAAGAGCGCGGCTGAACGCAGCCGCACTCTCGCCCCGACGCCCTGCCTAAAAATTTTTTTCGTTGTTTGGCGAGTGACTGGTTCGCTCAGATCCCAACGGGGTCGGCTACCGGCTCGACATGTTGCCGGGGAACGCGTTCCGATGGGTCACGGCCGATTTCGGCCCGCAGCGTGACGAGATCGATGAAGTGATCCGCCTGTCGGCGCAGGTCATCGGCGATCATCGGTGGCTGGGTCGACATCGTCGATACCACCGAAACCTTGCGACCCTTCCGCTGCAGCGCTTCGACGAGCGTGGTGAAGTCGCCATCGCCCGAGAAGATCACCAGATGATCGACGGTTTCTGACTGTTCCATGGCATCGATCGCAAGTTCGATGTCCATGTTGCCCTTGATCTTGCGGCGACCGAGCGAGTCCGTGAATTCCTTCGCAGGCTTGGTCACGACCTTGTAACCGTTATAGTCAAGCCAGTCGATCAGCGGACGGATCGACGAATATTCCTGGTCTTCGATGAGAGCCGTATAGTAGTAGGCGCGTAGCAGATAGCCACGCTTTTGAAATGCCTTGAGCAGTTTGCGATAGTCGATGTCGAAACCGAGGCTCTTCGACGCGGCGTAGAGGTTGGCGCCGTCGATAAAAAGAGCGATTTTCTCGCGAGGGTCAAACATCGTTATTCCTTTTTGGTGCGCATCACATTCGGGTAAGCGGCCCGTCGGCGGATGCGCGAAAATACGGCGATTACATTAATAATTGCTGATATTGCAAATAATGTAGTTAACCACTTGCATTATTCCAAGCGGCGGCACGCGAATATAGCTAGTTTTAGCAGTTGCTGCAGTTCGTCCACATCGGAAATCTGCAGTTTCTACCAGGCGTTTCCGGTTTGTATTAGAAAATGCAACTAGGGTGTGTGAATACAAAGTCCAGCCCGTCCGCGTCGCATTTTATCACGCAGTAAAGGATGATGTGAGCGCTCCGTGCAGGAAAAACTTGAACTTATGCTGTTTTGATTGTATCCGGGCGGCTAATTCCAGAAATCGGAGCCGACGAGGCCGTCATCCGGCGGCCGTTCCGGTCTCGTGTCGTTAATCCGTGCTGCGGCGATGATCGCCGCGCTTTGAGCCCAAAAGGACAGGCAATGGCCCGCGTCACCGTCGAAGATTGCATTGACAAGGTCGACAACCGTTTCGAACTCGTGCTGCTCGCCAGCCACCGCGCCCGCCTGATCTCGCAGGGCGCAGCGATCACCATCGATCGCGACAATGACAAGAACCCCGTCGTGGCTCTCCGCGAAATCGCCGACGAGACGCTCTCGCCCGGCGACCTCAAGGAAGACCTGATCCACTCGCTGCAGAAGCACGTCGAAGTGGACGAGCCCGAGCCCGATCCGGCTTCGCTGGTGCAAGCCGATGCCGACACGACTTTTGCCGAGACGGCGGAAGACGACGACCAGCCGGAGGCAATCACTTTCGACCGCATGTCGGAAGAGGAACTTCTGGCCGGCATCGAGGGCCTCGTGCCCCCGGAAAAGAGCGACGACTACTGAGATCCGTAACGGAACAAGCGTTCCCGCGTGTTTTCAAAGCAGTGCGCCACTCGTATGATTGGCGCACTTTTTTTATTGTCTTTTCCCATGGAGCCGCCAGCGAATGATGCGCCAGTACGAGCTCGTTGAGCGCGTTCAGAAATACAAGCCCGACGTCAATGAAGCCCTGTTGAACAAGGCTTACGTCTACGCGATGCAGAAGCACGGGCAGCAGAAGCGGGCAAGCGGCGACCCCTACATTTCCCACCCGCTGGAAGTGGCGGCGATCCTTACGGAAATGCATCTCGACGAATCGACGATCGCAGTCGCGCTCTTGCACGACACGATCGAGGATACGACCGCGACCCGGCAGGAGATCGATGATCTCTTCGGCGAGGACATCGGTGCGCTTGTCGAGGGCCTGACCAAGATCAAGAAGCTCGATCTCGTCACCAAGAAAGCCAAGCAGGCGGAAAACCTGCGCAAGTTGCTGCTCGCGATCTCCGACGACGTGCGCGTCCTCTTGGTCAAGCTTGCCGATCGTCTGCACAACATGCGCACGCTCGACCATATGACGCCCGAGAAGCGGGCACGCATCTCCGAAGAGACGATGGACATCTATGCGCCGCTCGCCGGCCGCATGGGCATGCAGGATATGCGCGAGGAGCTCGAAAACCTCTCGTTCCGCCATATCAATCCGGAGGCCTTCGAAACCGTCACCCGCCGCCTGGAAGAGCTGTCCGAGCGCAATGAAGGCCTGATCAAGAAGATCGAGGACGAATTGACTGAGCTGCTCCAGACCGAGGGGTTGAAGGGCGCGCAAGTCAAGGGGCGGCAGAAGAAGCCCTATTCGGTCTTCCGCAAGATGCAGTCGAAATCCCTGTCCTTCGAGCAGCTTTCCGACGTCTGGGGCTTTCGTATCGTCGTCGACGATATCCCGTCGTGCTATCGCGCGCTTGGCATCGTGCACACCCGCTGGCGCGTCGTGCCTGGCCGCTTCAAGGATTATATCTCGACGCCAAAGCAGAACGATTACCAGTCGATCCATACGACCATCGTCGGCCCGTCGCGCCAGCGCATCGAACTGCAGATTCGCACGCGCCGGATGAACGATATCGCCGAATACGGTATCGCCGCTCACTCGCTCTACAAGGACGGCGAGGGGGTCTCGACGGAAACCGCCCTGTCGCCGACCTCGAACGCCTATTCCTGGCTGCGGCGCACGATCGAGTCGCTCGCCGAAGGCGACAACCCGGAAGAGTTTCTCGAGCATACCAAGCTCGAGCTTTTCCAGGACCAGGTGTTCTGCTTCACGCCGAAGGGGCAGCTGATTGCGCTGCCGCGTGGCGCGACGCCGATCGACTTTGCCTATGCGGTCCACACCAACATCGGCGACACCTGCGTCGGCGCCAAGATCAACGGCCGCATCATGCCGCTGGTCACGCGCCTCAACAACGGCGACGAAGTCGAGATCATCCGTTCGGGCATCCAGGTGCCGCCGCCGGCGTGGGAAGAAATCGTCGTCACCGGCAAGGCGCGCTCCGCCATCCGGCGCGCGACGCGCGCTGCCATCCGCAAGCAATATGCCGGCCTCGGCTATCGCATTCTGGAGCGAACCTTCGAGCGCGCCAGCAAGACGTTTTCACGCGAAGCGCTGAAGCCCGCGCTGCATCGGCTTGGACATAAAGAGGTCGAGGATGCGATCGCGTCGGTTGGCCGCGGCGAACTGTCGTCGCTCGACGTGCTGCGCGCGGTTTTCCCCGACCATCAGGACGAGCGCGTCACCGTCAAGCCGAACGCCGACGATGGCTGGTTCAACATGCGCAGTGCCGCCGGCATGGTGTTCAAGTTGCCTGGCCGATCCAAGGAGGCGGGCGAGCCGGCGCAAGCGGAAGGTCCGGAAGCGCTGCCGATCCGAGGGCTCTCGGGTAACGCCGGCGTGCATTTCAGCGCGGCGGGTGCAGTTCCGGGCGACCGTATCGTCGGCATCATGGAGAAGGACAAGGGGATCACCATCTACCCGATCCAGTCGCCGATCCTGCAGAAGTTCGACGACGAGCCGGAGCGCTGGATCGACGTGCGTTGGGATCTGGACGAGGCCAACAGCAGCCGCTTCATGGCGCGCATCGCCATCAGCGCCTTGAACGAGCCGGGCACGCTGGCGGAGGTCGCCCAGTCGATCGCGACGAGCGACGTCAACATCCGCTCGCTTTCCATGGGGCGTGTGGCTGCCGACTTCAGTGAGTTGCAGTTCGATCTCGAGGTCTGGGATCTGAGGCAGCTGAACCACCTGATCACGCAGTTGAAGGAATTGCCGAGCATCTCCACGGTCAAGCGCCTCTTCGAGTGAAGGGGCGCCGCTCGACTTTCGCATAGCTGCCGAACCGTCACCACCGGCGCCGTTGCTTCCGCCTTCCGTCGGGGTCTCGCCTTGGCAGGCGGATCATGACCGGCACTTTCTTCTTCTTGCCTCCGTCTGTCTGGCCGTCCGTGAGGGTTGGCGATACTCGCATTCGGCGGTGAAGTTTGGGCCTGTGCGCGTCCGTTTTGCGCAGTTGCCTTCAAAACAGGCAGGTCGGGGCTTGAAAAACGGCAAGGCATGCTTGTTGCGCATGGCTGCTGTCTCTTCCTGGCTCTGGTGGAACAGTGACCTCTAAACTATCTTCTGCATGGGAGGTAAACGAAGAGGTTTGCCATGTTAAATCAGTTGAAGAAGATCACCCGCGCTCTGCGCGTCGCCACTCAGGAAGAGCGCGAGCTCGCCTATCTCAACGGTTCGGTCGATCGCATCGATCTCGAATACCGTCAGCGCCAGATCGATCGCGGCCTGTTCCGCAACGGCTACTAAGCCGCTGCCTGTTCCCGCATGATGGCGGGAATGGCGAGCCATGCGCCAGGCGAATGGCTCAATCGTGATCGCTGCACCACACGCCAGCGGGTTGCAAGCAAGGGGCATGACGCCTATCTTGCGGCCTTTAAACAGGCGGACACGCCGTCTTGTGCCGACTGGCGGTTTCAAGATGCGGTCATGACGGCATAATGTTATTCAGACGTAGAAAACCGGTCACGATATCCGAGAGGCTTCGCGCGCTTTTATGGCCGCGCAAGGGCTTTCGGCGTGGCCCGAGATACATGGCGCTGCGCATCCTGCGCCTGTCGTCGTCACCGCACTCGATTGCGGTCGGGGTCGCTGCAGGTGCCGCGTCCTCCTTCACGCCCTTCTTTGGGCTGCATATCATCATCGCGGTCGCGGTTGCCTCCGCGTTCTCCGGCAATCTGCTTGCGGCAGCGATCACCACGGCGCTTGCCAACCCGGTGACCATCCCGATGATCCTGACCGCGTCCTACGAACTTGGCACGGTCATCATGGGACCGCAGGCGTCAGGTCCCGCAACCGGCGCGGACGTCGCGCATATGGTCGAGCACCTCGAATTGTCGGCGCTTTGGGGGCCTGTGTTCAAGCCTATGCTCATCGGATCGGTTCCGCTTGCCGCCGCCGGCGCACTGATCTTCTATCCTCTTGCCTATCAGGCAGCCCGTCTTTTCCAGTCCCGCCGCAGGCGCGCGCGCGCGTCCGGTGCAAGGTCCACATCATGATCATCGGTATCGGCAGCGACCTCATCGACATCAGGCGCATCGAAAACTCGCTCTCGCGTTTCGGCGAGCGTTTCGTCAATCGTTGCTTCACCGAGGTGGAAATTGCCAAGTCCGAAGGTCGCAAGAACCGCGCCGCCTCCTACGCCAAGCGCTTCGCTGCCAAGGAGGCCTGTTCCAAGGCGCTCGGCACCGGAATAGCGCATGGCGTCTTCTGGAAAGACATGGGCGTCATCAATATGCCCGGTGGCAAGCCCACGATGCATTTGAGCGGTGGTGCTGCCGAACGGCTCCAGGCGATGGTGCCCAAGGGGCATCGGGCGGCAATCCATCTGACGATTACCGACGATTTCCCGCTGGCGCAGGCCTTCGTGATTATCGAAGCACTCCCCGTTGCCCCGCCAGAGGGAACGGTTTAGAGCATTCCGTTGAGAAATCCGGGCGTGCCCGATTGCAGGGGGCAGAGCGCCCTTGCAGCATGGATACAGAATTGCGCATCCGCCGGTGAGGCTGGAACCGAAAGCGCGAATGACAGTTGATTGAGCGGAGCGCCTATCCAGCGCGCCGATGACAAAGGAAGACAGCAGCGTGGCAGAAAAGACAGAAGCGAAGCAGAGCGGTCTCTGGGAGAATGTGAAGGTCATCATCCAGGCGCTGCTCCTGGCCGTGGTCATTCGCACCGTCTTCTTTCAGCCCTTCACCATTCCGTCGGGCTCGATGATGCCGACCCTGCTTGTCGGCGACTACATCTTCGTCAACAAGTTCGCCTACGGCTACTCCAAGTATTCGCTGCCGTTCTCGCCGGATCTGTTCTCGGGCCGAATCTTCGCCAGCGAGCCGGAGCGCGGCGACATCGTCGTCTTCCGCTTTCCGCCAAACCCGGACATCGACTACATCAAGCGTCTGGTCGGCCTGCCGGGCGATCGCATCCAGGTCCGCAACAGCATTCTCTACGTCAACGACAAGCCGATCGATCGCGCGCCTGACGGTGTCTTCCGCGCCGACGATCAGTACGACACCGGTGGCGACGTTCCGGTCTACCGCGAAACCATGGACAATGGCGTTTCCTATGACACGCTCGATCAGTTCCCGGATTCGCGCGGTGACAACACCCGCGAGTTCATCGTGCCCGAAGGTCATTACTTCATGATGGGCGACAATCGCGACAACTCGGCCGACAGCCGCTTCGACGTCGGCTTCGTGCCGGCCGAGAACCTTGTCGGCCGCGCGAGCCTGATCTTCTTCTCGCTCGGCAATGACACCTCGTTCCGCGAGATCTGGAAGTGGCCGGCGAACCTGCGCTACGACCGCCTGTTCAAGGCGGTCGAATGATGAAGGCGCGGTCGCTAAGCGCGGAGGATCGGGCCAAGCTCGAGGCCGTGATTGGCTATCAGTTCAGCGAGAAGGAACGGCTCGATCGGGCGCTGACCCATTCCAGCGCCCGCAATGCCAGGGGATCGAACTACCAGCGGCTCGAATTCCTCGGAGACCGTGTGCTGGGGCTTTGCGTCTCCGAGCTTCTGTTCCAGACCTTTCGTGATGCCAACGAGGGCGAACTTTCGGTGCGGCTGAACCAGCTCGTCAGCGCCGAGAGCTGCGCCCTGGTCGCCGACGACCTGGCGCTGCACCAGTTTATCCGCACCGGTTCCGACGTGAAGAAAATCACCGGAAAGGCGATGATGAATGTGCGCGCCGATGTGGTAGAGTCGCTCATCGCCGCCATCTATCTCGACGGCGGGCTGGAGGCGGCGCGTAAATTCGTGCTGCTTCACTGGAAAGAGCGGGCGACCCGTGCCGACGGCGCCCGTCGCGATGCCAAGACCGAATTGCAGGAATGGGCGCATGCCAAGTTTGGCATTGCGCCGACATATCGGACGGACAACCGCTCCGGCCCCGACCACGACCCGCGTTTCACGGTGACCGTGGAGGTTGCCGGCGTTGCGCCCGAGACCGGGACGGATCGATCCAAGCGCGGCGCCGAGCAGGTGGCCGCGACAAAATTGTTGGAACGCGAAGGCGTGTGGCGGAAAGTCTCCGCCGGAAATTGACGGAAAACATGACGGATATGGAAAAAGATACGGCCGCCGAAAGCGCGCCGACCCACTCTGGTTTCGTGGCGCTGATCGGCGCCACCAACGCGGGAAAATCGACGCTGGTCAACCGCCTCGTCGGCGCCAAGGTTTCGATCGTCAGCCACAAGGTTCAGACGACCCGGGCGATCGTGCGTGGCATTGCCATCCACGACAACGCACAGATCGTGTTCATGGACACGCCGGGCATCTTCAAGCCACGGCGCCGGCTCGACCGGGCAATGGTGACGACGGCCTGGGGTGGCGCCAAGGACGCCGATGTGATCATGCTCCTGATCGACAGCGAGCGTGGCCTGAAGGGCGATGCGGAAACGATCCTTCAGGGCATGAAGGAAGTCCACCAGCCGAAGATCCTGGTTCTGAACAAGATCGACCAGGTGCGACCGGAGGATCTGCTGAAGCTTGCAGCGGCGGCCAACGAGACGATCAAGTTCGAGCGCACCTTCATGATCTCCGCGCTGACCGGCTCGGGCTGCAAGGATCTGATGGATTATCTTGCCGAGACGCTGCCGGAAGGTCCCTGGTATTATCCGGAAGACCAGATCTCCGACCTGCCGATGCGCCAGCTCGCGGCCGAAATCACTCGCGAAAAACTGTTCCTGCGCCTGCATCAGGAACTTCCCTACGCCTCGCATGTCGAAACCGAGAAGTGGGAAGAGCGCAAGGACGGATCCGTTCGTATCGAACAGGTGATCTACGTCGAGCGCGAAAGCCAGAAGAAGATCGCACTCGGCAAGAATGGCGATGCGATCAAGGCGATCTCCACCGCGTCGCGGAAGGAAATCTCCGAAATCCTTGAGCAGCCGGTGCACCTCTTCCTGTTCGTCAAGGTGCGTGAAAACTGGGGCGATGATCCCGAGCGCTTCCGCGAAATGGGTCTTGAGTTCCCACGCTGATCGGCCAGTATTCTCAATACCGCTAACGCCGCTCGCCAGCCCTGCTGGCGGCCGGCTCCTCTCGGAGGGTGAACTTCGGGCTGCCGGGCATCTGCCGAAACGACAGGCGGGACTTGTCTCAGGTCAAGGCGCCGGTGCCCCAACCGTACGCTCCCTCAGTGACAAACGAGATTGGATAGGAACCGCTACTGCATGTTTCCTTAAATCCTATTCGATTTAAGGATAAAAACATGCAGCAAATCAAAGTGCTGCAGCGACCTTTGCGCGTCTAATAAGACGCGCGGCGCTGTAGGACGCCGGCTGTCTTTTTGCCAGCATCGGCCCGATCATCTCGGCACGGTTAGTCCAGACGTAGCCCGAGAAGTTCTCCGGCACCAGTTCAAGATCTTCCGCGCTATCGATGCCCGTGGTGAAATCTCCGCCGGCATAGGGGCCGAGCAGGATGATCTCGCTGCCGGCTGATTTCATGCGCTGTGCAAAACGGTCGGGCCAACCCCACAGCCAGGGCGCATAGTTTCCCGGAACGATCACCAGCGTGTTCTGGCAGGCGGCCGGAACGACGCCGGTCCAGCCATAGGCGATGTAGCGGGCGAGGCAGCCGACGACAGAGTTCCTGTCGTAACCACGCAGGCCCTTCACCAGCTTCAGCGCTTCCCGCGTCGGCTCGCCGCCGCCATAGACCCCAAAGACGGCTTGCCGCCATTCCGGATGTGTTTCGAGCAGGGCGGCGAGCGCTGCGCCTTCCTCGGCCCGGCGGCTCTTGAAATTGACGAGAAACTGGCGATCGGGCAGGGCGGTGAAAACCTCCTCCAAGGTCGGCATGTGGCCGGTGCCTTTTCCGCGGAACGGAAAGGTCTTGCCGCCGTCGGCGGTATAGCCGTAGCCGATGTCGAGCGATTTCAGCACCGTCATTGGCGTTTCCTCGGTGACCCCTTTGCCTTCAGTGCGGCAGTCGAACGTCCAGTCGTGGAAGACCGCGAACTGCCGATCGGGCGTCAGGTGGATGTCGAGTTCGACGACCGCAGCGCCGGAATCGAAGGCGGCCTGCATTGAGGCGACGGTATTTTCGAGGTGATCGTGCCGTGGCTTTTCGATGATCTCGGCCGTGCAGGTATCGTTCCCCACGCCCGCTTTCGGATAGGTCTGGTGGATGCCGCGATGCGCGAGAATCTTAGGCGGGCCCTCGGGGGGCGTTGCCAGCAGGGACGTGTTGAGGAGCCAGACGACGGCAGCAAAAAGCACGGCGACAATGACGAATCTTTTCATCCTGATTCTCCCTCTCGCGACCGGGATTGCTCGACAATGTGGCGCTACCGTGATGCTACGCGCTGGGCGTGTGGGCTGTGTAATGCGAACGATCTGTCAACCGGCCGCCGAATTGACCGGCACGCGCCCGCGTGTGAGTGAGTTGGCATTCCCCGTAGGTTCAGGAGAGAATTCATGCCGCAGCTCGTCGATGGAAAATGGGTCAAGGGTGACGTTGCTGCGAGCGAGATGAAGGGTGGCGCCTTTTTCCGCGAGCCGACCCGTTTCCACAGCTGGATCACGGCCGATGGCGGCCCCGGCCCGCAGGGGCAGCCAGGTCTTCCGGCGGAGGCCGGGCGCTTTCGTCTGTTCGTTTCGTACCTCTGCCCCTGGGCGTCGCGCACGATCGCTTTTCGCAATCTCAAGGGACTGCAGGACGTCATCGGGCTTACCGTCTCCGACCCGCTGCTAGGCGAGGATGGTTGGGTCTACGACGAGCCTGTGGACGCTGGCGGGCGTGTTGGTCTGATCCGTTATCATCACGAGCTCTATACGGCGAGTGATGGCCATTACACCGGCAAGGTGTCGGTCCCCGTCCTTTGGGACATGAAGGAAGGGCGCATCGTCAACAACGAATCCGCCGACATCATCCGCATCCTGAATTCGGCTTTCGACGACCTGACCGGCAACCGCCTCGATTTTTACCCTCAAGCGCTGCGTGCGGAGATCGATCACTGGAACGACCCGATTTACGAGCGCGTCAACAACGGCGTCTACCGCGCCGGGTTCGCCAAGTCTCAAAGCGCCTATGACGAGGCCGTCACGAGCCTGTTCGGGATGCTCGACGAGCTCGAGCGCCACCTGGCGGCCAATCGTTACATCGCCGGCGAGTACCTGACGGAGGCCGATATCCGTCTGTTCGTGACATTGATCCGGTTCGATGCGGCCTACCACGGCGTCTTCAAGTGCAATCTTCGCCGGATCGAAGATTATCCGGCGCTTTCCAACCATCTGCGCGAAATCTACCAGTGGCCCGGCATCGCCGAGACGGTGCGCATCGACCATATCAAGCGAGGCTATTACGGCATCGCCCACGTCAATCCGACCCGCATCGTGCCTGTTGGTCCCATGCTCGATTTCACCCGGCCGCATGACCGGCATTCCCTACCGGGTCGCGGGGTCGTCGGAGCTGAGGCCAATTCGGCCGATTTACTAAGCAAACAAATCTTTGAGGGGGCATAAAAAGCCCATTGCCAATCGTTTGAAGCTTACTAAGTTAGTGTAAGTTCTGATGGATAGGAGCCCGATGGCGGCTGGCATGGCGAATTTCCGGCAGCGCGCGCACGAGGAGCGCCGCATCTGTTCCGGATACCATGAGGCCACGCCAGAGCCGGTTTTCGCCGCTTCCAGAATTAGGTCGCGTCATGCCCCTGCGTTCCGCATCATTCTTCATGCGCGCCGCAACGCTTTCCCGGAAGCCCCGATAGAACCGGCCCCGTCGCCGCTCCTACGCAGCAGGACACAGGATGTGTCTGGCAGGGGTTGGATATGAATGCGGCATTGTTGAATTTGCTTCGCCGTCTGGTGCGCAAGGGCAATCTGACGGTGTTTTTTTCTGCGGGTGAGCAGGTCATTCTGGGTGACGGCTCGGGAAAGCCGGCAACGATCCGCATTGTCGATGCGGAAGCTGAAAAAGCGATCGCTATCGACCCGGGGCTTCGTTTCGGCGAGCTTTATATGGATGGCCGCGTCGTCATCGAGGACGGCGACATTTTCGATGTGCTCTCGATAGTAAAGGAAAACGGTCTGGAGAACGCCGCGACTGTTCCCAACACGCTGGTTGCTCTTCAGCATGTGTTGCGCCAGCAGGTGAAGAGCCGCATGCCGGTCAATCGCAACCGGCACAATGTCGCCCATCACTATGATCTCGATCGCAAGCTCTTCAATCTGTTCCTCGATCAGGACTGGCAATATTCCTGCGCCTATTTCGAGCCGCCGGGCATCTCGCTCGATGAGGCGCAACTCGCCAAGAAGCGCCATATCGCCGCCAAGCTGCTGCTTGAACCCGGGCAGAAGGTGCTTGAGGTCGGCTCCGGCTGGGGCGGGATGGCGATGTATCTTGCGGAATCCTCCGGCGTCGAGGTGACGGGCATCACACTCAGCGAAGAGCAGCTGAAGATCTCGCGCGAGCGGGCGGCCAAGCGAGGCTTGTCCGATCGTGTCCGCTTCGAGCTTCAGGACTATAGGACGATGCAGGGGCGGCAGTTCGACCGCATCGTGTCGGTCGGTATGTTCGAACATGTCGGCATCGGCAATTACGGCCGATTCTTTCGCAAGATCAGGGAATTGTTGAAGCCTGAGGGCGTGATGCTGTTGCACTCGATCGGGCAGGTCTACAAACCCTGGGCGACCAATCCATGGATCGAGAAATACATCTTCCCCGGCGGTTACATCCCGGCGCTTTCGGAGGTTCTGCCTTCCGTTGAAAAGACCCAGCTTCTCGTCAAGGATATCGAGATCCTGTCGATGCACTATGCCTGGACATTAAGGGCGTGGCGGGAGCGTTTCCTCGCGCGGCGCGAAGAGGCGGTAAAGCTGTTCGACGAGCGCTTCTTCCGGATGTGGGAGTTCTATCTCGCCGCGTCGGAGACGGCCTTCCTGCATGACAAGCACTTCATCTTCCAGCTGCAGCTGTCGCCGTCGCTCGATACGGTGCCTTTCGCACGCGGTTACATCGAGGCGAAGGAACGGGAACTGATGGAATTCGAAATGACCCGCCCGCCGCTTGAGCTGGTGGATATTTAACGCATGTCGCCCGAAAGTGCGCCGCGGTTTCGGTGCAACGACATCCTTAGAAAACACAGGTCGAGCGCACCTCTCCTGTGGAGTTCCGGTTTCGCCACGCAAGCCTTCACTTGGCCTTGAAGACCTGCGCCTTTATGGTCGCCGACTGAAAACAGGAAAGACGGATCCCACCATGGCCAGCCCAGCAAAACCCATCGCCGCCATCATTGCCAGCGAGATCAAGGCGTCGACCTCCCAGGTAATCGCCGCGGTGGAGCTGCTCGATGAGGGCGCGACGGTGCCGTTCATCGCGCGTTACCGCAAGGAAGTGACCGGCGGGCTCGACGACACGCAGCTGCGCACGCTGGCTGAGCGTCTGACCTATCTGCGCGAACTGGAGGCAAGGCGGGGTTCGATCATCGAATCGATCCGCGGACAGGGCAAGCTGACCGACGAACTCGAAGCCAAGATCGCCGCGGTGGAAACCAAGGCCGAACTCGAAGATATCTATCTGCCCTACAAGCCGAAGCGGCGCACCAAGGCGGAGATCGCCAAGGAGCGGGGCCTTGGGCCGCTTGCCGAAGCTATTCTCGCCGACCGGACGGTCGCACCGGCTGACCGCGCCGCAAAGTTTCTGACGGCAGATGTGCCCGATGTGAAGACGGCGCTTGACGGCGCGCGCGACATTATCGCCGAAGGCATGGCGGAGAATGCCGACCTGCTCGGCCGCCTGCGCAATCACATGAAGGGCGCGGCGTTCCTGCGGGCCAAGGTCGTCGACGGCAAGCAGGCGGCGGGTGCCAAGTTCTCGGACTATTTCGATCATTCCGAACGCTGGGCGACCACACCGGGTCACCGGGCGCTTGCCATGCTGCGCGGCTGGAACGAGGAGGTGTTGTCAGTCGATATCGTCGTCGATCAGGACGATACGTCTCCCGTCAAACCGGTCGAGCGCATGATTGCGGCCGCCTACAATGTCGGCGGACAGCTGCCGGGCGACAAATGGCTTTCCGAGGTTATCGGTTGGACCTGGCGCGTGAAGCTGTCGATGTCGCTGTCTCTCGACCTGATGCGCGAGCTGCGCGAACGGGCGGAAGAGGAAGCAATCCACGTTTTCGCCCGCAACCTGAAGGACCTGCTGCTGGCCGCTCCGGCCGGCTCGCGCGCGACGATGGGGCTGGATCCGGGCATTCGCACCGGCGTCAAGGTCGCCATTGTCGATGGTACCGGCAAGCTTTTGGAGACAACGACCGTTTATCCGTTCCCGCCGAAGAACGATGTCCGCGGCACGCAGGCCGAGCTGGCATCGCTGGTCCGCAAGCACAAGGTCGAGCTGATCGCGATCGGCAATGGCACCGGCAGCCGCGAGACGGAGAAGCTTGTCGCCGACATGCTTGCCCAACTGCCGGCGCCAAAGCCCACCAAGGTCATCGTGTCCGAAGCCGGTGCTTCGGTCTATTCCGCCTCGGAGACGGCCGCACTTGAGTTCCCCGGTCTAGACGTCTCCCTGCGTGGCGCCGTCTCCATCGCCCGGCGCCTGCAGGACCCGCTGGCTGAGCTCGTCAAGATCGAGCCGAAGTCGATCGGCGTCGGCCAGTATCAGCACGATGTCGACCAGTCGAAGCTCAACCGCTCGCTGGATGCGGTCGTGGAAGACGCGGTGAACGCCGTCGGTGTCGATGTGAATACGGCATCCGCACCGCTGCTTGCGCGCGTCTCCGGTCTCGGCAAGTCTTCGGCAGAAGCGATCGTCGCACACCGCGATGCCGCCGGACCGTTCGCCAGCCGCAAGGAACTCTTGAACGTCGCGCGTCTCGGCGCCCGCACCTTTGAACAGTGCGCCGGCTTCCTGCGCATTCCTGATGGCAAGGAGCCGCTCGATGCGTCGTCGGTCCACCCGGAAGCCTATGGTGTCGCCAAGAAGATCGTCGCGGCCTGCGGGCGCGATGTGCGCGCATTGATGGGCGACAGCGCGGCGTTGAAGCAGCTCGATCCGCGTGTCTTCGTCGATGAGCGTTTTGGCCTGCCGACGGTGAAGGACATTCTGGCCGAACTGGAAAAACCGGGCCGCGACCCGCGCCCGAGCTTCAAGACCGCGACCTTCGCCGAGGGCATCGACGACATCAAGGATCTGAAGGTCGGCATGCAGCTCGAAGGCACCGTGACAAATGTTGCCGCCTTTGGCGCCTTCGTCGACATCGGCGTCCATCAGGATGGCCTCGTTCATGTTTCGCAGCTTGCGGACCGGTTCGTGAAGGACCCCCATGAAGTGGTCAAGGCCGGCGACGTGGTTCAGGTGCGGGTGACCGAGGTGGATGTACCGCGCAAGCGCATTGGCTTGACCATGCGCAAGGACATCGGTGCCGATACGGGCCGCGAGGCGAGGGCGCCGGCATCGAACAACGGCAATCGCAGCGCGCCAGCGCGTCCGCAGAAGCCGCAGCAGCCGTCGCAGGGCGCCTTTGGTGCCGCGCTCATGGAAGCGATGAAGCGCAAGTAATACGGGTCGCCCAGAAGTCGTATCGGTTCCCGGGTTACTCTCCGTAAATTAGTCAATTGTAATATACGGATTGCTCCGCCATACTGATCTCGTGGCGGCACTTGTATCGTGTCGCGAGCAAGTGCCGATCATAACAATGCCGGTCAACGGCGGATGAGGTCAGCGGAAACTCCTTTTCCGCCGGGTTTCCCGGCGAAAGGAGGTGCGTCATGGGACGCAATATGATCCGTGGCCTCGCTCGAGCCGTCATATTGGCGGCCGCGGTGACGGCACTTCCAAACCCGGCAAGTTCGCAGGTGATGGCGAACTGTGCCGCGCGATCCGAAGTGATCGAATTTCTCATGCGACAGTATCAGGAAAAGCCTGCGGGGATCGGATTGATCAACCCGCATGCGGTGATGGAAATCTATGCCGCCGATAGCGGCACCTGGACCCTGATCGTCACGGATGTCACCGGCCGAAGCTGTGTCATCCTTGCCGGCAAAAGCTGGGAGGCACTGCCGCCCCAGCCGATACCGAAGGCATAGAGCATGTCGCGCAAAAGTGTGCAGCGGTTTTGCGATAACGACATGCGGCATAACAGGAAACTTTAAGTCTGTCGCCGCCTGTCGCAGACGATCGCCGGGCAGGGCGCCCGGCGTTAGATTCCGTGTCTTGCAGCCCTCACTGCGGCCGGCCGACGCTGGCATAGGCAAAGCCGTGCTTTGCAACTTCGTCGGGGCGATAGATGTTTCTGAGGTCGACCAGTACCGGCGCCTTCATCACGGCTTTCAACCGGCGGAAGTCGAGCGCGCGGAACTCGTTCCATTCGGTCACGATCACCAGCACGTCGGCCTCTGCGGCTGCCTCGTACGGATCCTTGGCGAAATCGAGACCGTCCATCAGTTTCTTGGCGTTTTCCATGCCTTCCGGATCATAGCCGACGACATGGGCGCCGGCGTCCTGCAGCGTCTGAACCACGGTGATGGCCGGGCTGTCGCGCATGTCGTCGGTGTTCGGCTTGAAGGTGAGGCCGAGGACGGCGACCTTGCGTCCGCGTACATCGCCGCCGGCAGCCGCGATAACCTTGCGGCCCATGGCGCGCTTGCGGTTGTCATTGATGGCGACGGTGGTCTCGACCAGGCGCACGGGGCTGTCGAAGTCCTGGGCGGTCTTGACCAGCGCCAGCGTGTCCTTCGGGAAGCAGGAGCCGCCGTAACCCGGGCCGGCATGCAGGAATTTTCCACCGATACGGCCGTCGAGGCCGATGCCGCGGGCAACGTCCTGCACGTTGGCGTCGACCTTCTCGCAGAGATCGGCCATCTCGTTGATGAAGGTGATCTTCATCGCCAGGAAAGCGTTGCCGGCGTATTTGATTAGTTCGGAGGTGCGGCGCGAGGTGAAGACCAGCGGCGCCTGGTTGAGGTAGAGCGGACGGTAGACCTCGGTCATGACGTCGCGGGCGCGCGCATCATCGTCGGCAAGGCCGATGACGATGCGGTCGGGGCGCTTGAAGTCCTCGATGGCGGCACCTTCGCGCAGGAATTCCGGATTGGAAACCACGGCGAAATCGGCGTCCGGGTTGGTTTCGCGGATGATGCGCTCGACCTCGTCGCCGGTGCCGACCGGAACCGTCGACTTCGTCACGATGACGGTGAAACCCTTGAGGTTGACGGCGATCTCGCGCGCTGCGGCGTAGACATAGGAGAGATCGGCATGGCCGTCGCCGCGACGCGACGGCGTGCCGACGGCGATGAAGATCACGTCGCTGTCCGCGACCGCCGAAACGAGATCCGTGGTGAACGACAGGCGGCCGGACTGGACATTGCTCGCGACGAGATGGTCGAGGCCGGGTTCAAAGATCGGAATGCGCCCCTGCATCAGGGCATCGATCTTGCTTTCGTCCTTGTCGAGGCAAACCACGTCATGGCCGAAATCGGCAAAACACACACCCGAAACAAGGCCGACATAGCCGGCGCCGATCATCGTGACTTTCATCTGCTCTTCCTTTTGTTGCGAGAGCTTCGCTTATGCAAAGTGTGGCGACGGCAGTCGTCGCCGATGGTTGCCTCAGGCCTGCCGGGCCGGCGAGCCAGCCTTCTCGGAGCGACCGTAATATTCGTCATACCAGGCTGCAAAGCGCGCGACACCGTCTTCCACCGAAATCGACGGCTTGAAATCGGTGAGCGCCTCAAGCAGATCCGGAGACGCATAGGTGCGTGGCACATCGCCCTGCTGCATCGGCAGCATGTTGCGAAGCGCCGGGCGACCGACTGCCTTTTCGATCGTCTCGATGAAGGTCATCAGTTCGACCGGCTGGCCGCCGCCGATATTGACGACGCGGAATGGCGCCTGCCGCGACAGCGTGTCCTGCGCCTTTTCGGATGGCACCCGGTTTTCCTCCGAGGGGAGGACATGCGAAAGCCTGAGGATGCCTTCGACGAGATCGTCGATATAGGTGAAGTCGCGGCTCATGCGGCCTTCGCCGTAAATGTCGATCGGCCGGTCGTTGTGGATGGCGTCGATGAACTTGAACAGCGCCATGTCGGGCCGACCCCAGGGGCCATAGACCGTGAAGAAACGGAAGGCCGTCGTCGGCACCTTGTAGAGATGGGCATAGCTGTGCGCCATCAGTTCCATCGATTTCTTCGTCGCCGCGTAGATCGTCATCGGCTCGTCGGCCCGGTCTGTCTCGGCGAAAGGGATCTTTTCGTTGGCGCCGTAGATCGATGAGGTCGAGGCCAGCATCAGGTGCTTGGGGCCGATTTCGCGCGCCAACTCCAACATGTTCCAGGAGCCGATGAGGTTGGAATCGACATAGGCCTTGGGGTTTTCCAGGCTGTAGCGGACGCCGGCCTGGGCAGCCAGATGGATGATGACCTCCGGCTCGGCAAGCTCTGCGGCGTGGTTCAGCGCATCCCGGTCTTCCAGCATGCCGACGACCGCCTTGAAGCCGTTCGAGCGGGCGAGGATCGCGTGGCGCTGTTCCTTGAGCGTGACGTCGTAGTAGGGCGTCATTCCGTCGAAGCCGACGACGAAATGCCCTTCGTCGATCAGTCGCTTTGCAAGATGAAAACCGATGAAGCCGGCCGTGCCGGTGATGAGGTAGCGCAAGACGATATCCCCAGATTGCGTTGTCGCGCGTTCATACGAAGAAAGCAGGGCAATGGAAAGCCGAAACCGTCATTCCGAGGGGCGGTCGAGCCCTTGCTGAAGGGCGGAAAGGATCGACATCGCCTGGCCGGCATACTGGCTGATCCAACGATTGTGGATGGCCTGGATCGGCATGGCGTTGAGGTGGTTCCAGCGCTCGCGGCCCTCACGCTGAACGATCACCAGATCGGCGTCTTCGAGAACTCTTAAATGCTGCATGACGGTGCAGCGATCAAGGCTGTCAAACTGCTCGCAGAGCATGCCGGTCGTCTGCGGCTCATCCTTCAGGGCGTCGAGGATCTGTCGGCGCAGGCCGTTGGCGAGTGCCTTGAAAACAAGGTCATCTTTCGAATCGGTTGACATGTTATATTTTTATAACATATGCTGTGTCAGCACAATGGGAGAAGAGGTCATGTCTTTCGAATTTCGTGTGAATGGACGCATCGACCGGCCTGTCGCCGAGGTATTCGATGCCGTGGTCAATCCTGATCAGATCAGCAAGTACTTCGTCACCCTTGGCGGGGTCAGTGGGCCCTTGGTCGCCGGAACAACGGTTACCTGGTGGGGCAACGTGCCGATAGAGGTCGAGGCCGTGGAACCCCACGAGCGCATCGTCCTTCGCTGGGATGCGTTGGTGGAGAAGGAGGAGGAGCCTTATCGCACCAAGGTCGAGATGCGCTTCCAGCCACTCGAGGACGGCGCCACCATGGTGACGATCGCCGAAACCGGCTGGCGCGAAAACGCGCGCGGACAGAAGAGTTCCTACATGAACTGCGAGGGTTGGTCGCAAATGCTGGCCTGCATGAAGGCCTGGCTCGAATACGGCATCAACCTGCGCCAGGGCTACTACGTCAGCGAATTGTCCGGGCAGCCCGCAACCGAGCCGCCGCTTTAAGGGAGATCACACGATGACGATTACGGGTGGTATCAACATCGCTATGAAGGTGCCGTCGCACCAATATGAGGCGGTCGTCGCCTTCTACCGCGACACGGTCGGTCTCGAGCCTTTCGACGAGAAGGCGCCGGCCAAGGGTTTTATCCTCGGTCCTAACAGGCTTTGGATCGACGAGGCGCCGAATTACAGCCAGGCGGAGGTGTGGCTCGAACTCTTCACCGACGACCATGAGGCCGCACTCGGCGGGCTTGCCGAAAAAGGCGTGGTGCGCTGCGATGCGGTCGAGGATCTCGGCGAAGGCTTTCGCGGCGGCTGGATCATGAACCCGGCCAACATTGTGCACATGCTGCGCACGCCGGACGCCTGGTAGGCGCCCGGCAGCGGGATTAGTAGGCGAACGGCTCGCCGGCGTTTGCCGGCGTCGACATTGGCGCGAGCGTCTCATTCATCGGCGCTTCCGCCTGCAGCACGACGACGCGCGAATCCTTCGGCACGCGGCTGTAGAGATCGATGATATCAGGGTTGAAGAGCCGGATGCAGCCGCTCGATACCGCCTTGCCGATCGACCAGGCCTCGGTGGTTCCGTGGATGCGGAACAGCGTGTCGCGGTCGCCCTGGAAAAGGTAGAGCGCGCGCGGCCCAAGCGGGTTGCGCACGCCCGGTTCCATGCCGCCGGCAAGCGGGCCGTAGCGTTCGGGTTCGCGCGCGACCATGCTGGAGGTGGGCGTCCAGCGCGGCCATTCGGCCTTGCGGCCGATACGGGCTTCGCCTTCGAATTCCAGGCCGGCCTTGCCGACCCCGATACCGTAGCGCATCGCCATGCCGCCGTCCTGGACCAGGTAGAGGAAGCGATTCTGCGTGTCGATCACGATGGTGCCGGGCGGCTCATGGGTCGCATAGGCAACCTGCTGGCGCAGATAGCGCGTATCGACCTTCCTGATATCGATGGCGTCGAGCGGAAACTTTTCGTCCGGCTTCGGTCCATACATCGCGACATAGTAGGGATCGGGTCCCTTCGGCTTCGCCGGTCCGCCGCTGGTCACGCAGCCTGCGAGCGTGGACGTGGCAAGAAGGAGGGCGAAGAGCTGCGCCAAGCGGCCGGCGCTGTTCCGGGACACACACATAATCGGGTCAATATTCCTGCTGATTGCATTTCGGGAGGGAGCGGACGTTGCCGCCGTGTACGGCCGTTCTAATGCCAAACATGGCCTCGGGGAGGCAAGAGCGCGACGGAATTGAGGCAATTGGTGAGTGTCACCGAAAGGCGACAGTGCGGAGGTCTGCGTGAAAGCGCTAGATCGCGATGCCAGACTGGCATCATCGCTTGATCCGCTTTCCATCGCGGGTGTATGCCTTTTTCATGCAATGGAGCGATCAGGCCATCATTCTCGGGATCAGGCGGCACGGCGAAAGCTCGGCCATCGCCGAAGTCATGACTGCGTCGCGGGGCCGGCATCTTGGCATGGTGCGGTCCGGCCGTTCGCGCACCATGCAGCCCGTCCTTCAGCCGGGAAATACCGTCGAATTGACCTGGCGCGCGCGGCTCGATGAGCATATGGGCGAGTTCCGCATCGAGCCGCTCGAACTCCGGGCGGCGCGGCTGATGGAGGCGGCCACGTCAGTCTATGGCATCCAGGCGCTGGGCGCGCTTTTACGCCTGCTGCCGGAGCGCGATCCGCATCCGCATCTCTATGAGGCGCTGGCCGTCATCGTCGATCACCTCGAGGATCCGGCCGATGCCGGTGAACTGTTCGTGCGCTTCGAACTTGCCGTTTTGAACGATCTTGGTTTCGGGCTTGATCTGACCGAATGCGTGGCGACCGGAACGCGCGAAGACCTGGCCTTCGTGTCGCCGAAGTCGGGCCGGGCCGTCTGCCGCGCAGCCGGCATGCCCTATGCCGACCGCATGCTCGCGCTGCCGGAGTTTCTCGCCGTCGAAGCGCGAAGTGCGGCCGACTATGACAGCCTTGCCGCCGCCTTCCGCCTGACGGCCTTCTTTCTCAACCGCCATGTCTATGAGCCACGCGGCCTCAAGGTTTCGTCCGCGCGCGATGGTTTCGTCAATGCGGCGCTCAAGGCATTGAGGCCTTCTTCTTCAGCCGCGTGATCGACAGCGCCGCGCGTCCGATCGGGCGTGTGAAAGAGGCTGTCACACCTCAAGGGAGTTTGCATGTTTCAAGAACTTTTCCCCGGCATGCCTGTATCCGGCATCGGCGTGCTTCCGCTGGATCGCGTTGCGCGCGACGGCGGCCTCAAGGTCATGCAGGATCTTTTGAAGGGCGACCTGCCGGCGCCGCCGATGTCGGCAACGCTCAAGTTTGGCCTGACCGAGGTCGAGGAGGGGCGGGTGGTCTTCAAGGGGCTGCCGACCGAGGAGCATCTGAACCCGCTTGGAACCGTGCATGGCGGCTGGACGGCGACGGTGATGGATTCGGCGCTGGGATGCGCAGTGTTCACGATGATGAAGCCCGGCGAGGCCTACACCACTGTCGAATTCAAGGTAAACCTGGTGCGGCCCTTGCTGCCCGGCATGGGCGAAGTCTTCTGCGAAGGCAAGATCGTCCACCGTGGCCGCACCATCGCCACGTCGGAGGCCTGGCTGCGTGATGCTGGTGGCAAGCTTCTGGCGCACGGGACGGAAACCTGCGCGATCTTCCCGATCGACAATCTGCGCCGATAGCAGCCGCCCTTTCCCCGACGCTGCAACGATCGTCGGCGCTCACATGGGCGCCGGCGGAAGTCGCATACGTGAGTGGGATGCCGTTGGCTGTGCCTCATAGCTGCTCGGCTGTCGCGACGCCGGCGCATCACGTGAATGAAACTTATACATTTCCGCGAAGAGATTGGGGCTCTCAACCGTCTATGCCTTTGGCGGTCGTGCAAAACTCTGTATGGTCGCGATCGGCCTGCGAATATTGCCGCCAGGGGAAAACATGATTGAAGTTATTGCCTTAGTCGCTTTTGTTCTGGCGCTCTCCGCCTTTTTCGGCGGCAGGAAGACAGCAGAACGGTTGGACAGCGAAGTCGCCGCGCTCAAGAAGGAGATCGCGCGATTGACGGCTGCGGCCGGGCTCGCAGCGCCGGAAGGCGATATCGCGTCGGAGCAGGCGGCAGCGCTTTCTGAACGCTCCGCCGATGCGGTGACCGACGATGATGAAGGCGTCGATGGGCTCTCGGCGAGCGCTCGCGAAGGCGCAAGGATCTTCGGCAATGCCGAACCGACCGAGCCCGAAACCGCATCCGACGAAGCCGTGGCCGCGAGCGTCGAGGCGACCTCCGTCGATGCAGCGCCATCCCGGCAGGTGGAAAGCCTGGAAAGCCGTCTCGGTGCCCGCTGGGCCGTCTGGGTCGGCGGCATCGCACTGGCGCTCGGTGGCGTCTTCATGGTCAAGTATTCGATCGACGCCGGTCTTCTGAGCCCTGCCGTCCGGCTGACGCTGGCCGCACTCTTCGGTTTGCTGCTGGCTGCGGCTGGCGAGGTCATTCGCCGTCGCGCCGTGCCCGTTATCGCCAACGAATTCCAGAATGCGATGATCCCCGGCATCCTCACTGCCGCCGGTGCCGTCACGTTGTTCGGGGTCGCCTATGCGGCTTATGACATCTATGGCTTCATCGGCACGGCGACGGCCTTCGTGCTGCTGGCGATGATTTCGCTCGCAACCGTCGGCCTGTCGTTGCTGCATGGGCAGGCGCTGGCCGGCCTCGGCTTGCTTGCCTCGCTGATCACACCGTTGCTGGTATCGAGCGATGAGCCGCGCCCCTGGGTTCTCTTCGGCTTCCTGTCGGTCGTGTGGCTCGCGACCTTATTGGCGTCGCGGTTGCGGCGCTGGATGGTCGTGCCGACGCTCGCCAATGTCGGCATCGGGCTCTGGGGGCTTGCCTATGTCACCGCGGTATCGCCCTTCGACGCGCTGCCGGTCGCCTTTGCGCTGCTGGTGATGATCCTGGGTGTCGGGCTGGTCTGGCCGGGTGCGATGGACACCGATGCGCCCAGTGAGCCGTTGCCTGAGCCGACGAACCGCCCGATTGCGGTTGCCGGCCCGTGGGAGAAGCTCTTCACGCCGGCCTATGCCGCCATCAGCGTTTCCGCGGCCATTGCCGCGACCGTGCTCGCTCTGATCTTCATCAGCCCGGCCGTCAGCGCCGTGGAATATCCCGTCAAGGAGTTCTTCGTCGTGGTCGCGGCCCTGGCCGCACTCGGCGCATGGCGGACGAATGCCGTCTATCCGGCCCTGCTGTCTGCCCTCGGCGCGATCGTCGGCATCGGCAGCCTGACGGCGCTGAGCGGCGTCCTTGCCTATCTCGACTCTTCGCTTGCCGGTGTTGCGCCGGAGATCGTTCTGCCCAGCCGAACCGCGACGCTGACGGCCTTGCTGCTGGCAACGCTGTTCGTGCTGTTCGGCGCATTCGTGCTCACCCGCCGCCTGCGCGAACACCCGCAGTTCGCTATCCTGTGGGCCGGCATTGCCGCCGTCGTTCCGGTTGCTCTGACCACGATGTCATTCCTGATGACCGGCAACTACACCTTCGATCTGCCGCACGGCCTTTTCGCGCTCGTTGTCGGTGGTGGTCTGCTGGCGCTTGCCGATTGGCTCTATCGCCGTGACGGCGAAGCAGAGGGCGTGGATATCGCCTCGAGCCTTCTGGTTACCGGCTCCTTTGCGCTCTTCGTGATCGCCTTGCATGCCTGGACCGATGGCCTCGTCACCACCCTGGCGATTGCGCTGCTTGGGACTGCCTATGCCGGCGCGACCCGTGTTCGGACCTGGCCAATCCTGCCCTGGATGACCGGCGCAGCGGCGATCGTCGTTCTTGGCCGTATCGCCTGGGAGCCGACGATCGTCGGCGCTGAAAACCTCGGCACCACGCCGGTGTTCAATGCGCTGTTGCCGGGCTACGGCATTCCCGCGCTCTTGCTTGTCGCCTCTGCCTATCTCGTCCGATCCTGGCCGGATGTGCGTGTGCGCAACCTGCTGCAGGCCCTGGCGAGCCTCTTCGTGCTGTTGACGCTGGCGATCCTCGTTCGCCATGCCATGAACGGTGGCGTGCTCGACAGCGCCGTACCGACGCTTGGCGAGCAGTCGATCTACACGTTGCTGGCGATCGGTGCCTCGGGTGTGTTCATGACGCTGGACATGAAGTCACCAAGCCCTGTCTTCCGCTACGGCGGCATGGGGCTTGGCGTGTTCTCGATGCTCTCGGTTCTCTCAGCGCATCTCTTCGGGCTCAATCCGTATTTCAGCGGCGAACTCTTGGGGGCCATCCCGTTCTTCGATCTGCTTTTGATCGGCTATCTCCTGCCGGGCATCGGTTATGCGGGCCTTGCCTGGTATGCGCGCGGCAAACGACCATTGCCCTACGTCATGGCGCTCGCCGTCAGTGGCGCGATCCTCGCTTTTGCATGGGCAACGCTTTCCGTCCGGCGCCTCTGGCAGGGGGAGAACATCGTGGACTGGAAAGGCTTCCTGCAGGGTGAGACCTACACCTATTCGGTCGTCTGGCTGGTGCTCGGCGTGCTGCTTTTGGTGTTCGGCTCGCGCTTCAATGCCAAGAGCATTCGCATCGCCTCGGCCGTGCTGGTCTTCATTGCCGTTCTGAAGGTCTTCCTGATCGACATGTCCAATCTCGAGGGCTTCCTGCGCGCGCTCTCCTTCATCGGGCTCGGCGGCGTTTTGATCGGCATCGGGCTGTTCTACCAGAAGATCCTTTCGGGCGTCGGCGTGACGCGGCAGTCGTCTGCTGCGCCGACACAGCCGCAATAGGTTGATGCCATGACTCGTAATTTTGCATTGGCGGCGGCATTCGCGCCGCATGCTGATCTCGCCGCCGTTCTCCTGCCGCATGCTTTTGCGGCAGATGACGGTTCGCATGATGCATCCCACCTGATCCGGGTCTGGAAGAACGCCGCCCGCATCCATGCCGAAGAGGGTGGTGACGAACGCGTGCTCTCCGCAGCCGTGTTGCTGCACGATTGCGTTTCTGTCGAAAAGAACTCGCCGCATCGCACGCAGGCCTCAAGGCTTGCGGCTGAAAAAGCCGCCGACATCCTGCGCGATCTCGGCTGGTCGGCTGAAGCCATATCGTCCGTCGCCCATGCAATTCTCACCCACAGCTTTTCGGCCAGCATCACGCCCGAGACGATCGAGGCGAAGATCCTGCAGGATGCAGACCGACTGGATGCGATCGGCATGGTCGGCGCTGCCCGCTGCTTCTACATCGCCGGGCGCATGGGCAGCGGCCTTTACGATCCGCTCGATCCGCTGGCAGAGGATCGAGAGCTCGACGACAAGGCCTTTGCCATTGACCATTTCGAGACCAAGCTGTTCAAGCTGGCCGATGGATTTCAGACGGCTACCGGTCGCAGGCTGGCGCTCGAACGCCAGCAACGGCTGCGCGATGTGCTTGCCATGATGCTGGATGAAATCTAAGCCTTTCAATCCATTACCGCCGTCCTGTGAATCAGATCGCGAACGGCCTGAATCTGTTTCTCAACGTGGAGCGTTTTCGATGAAGGTGACCGGACTGAACATTCATCCGCTGAAGAGCGGCCGGGCGATCCCGCTTGAGACGGTCACCGTCAATCTCGATGGTTTCGAGGGCGACCGCCGTTTCATGCTGGTGGAGCCGGATGGGCGTTTCATCACCCAGCGCGAGCTGCAGACGCTGGCACAGGTCGAGGCAAACCACATTGATGGCGGCGTGCAGCTGAAGATGGGCGACAAGGCACTCATCGTGCGCTTCGATCCTGACCAGCGGCTCGACGTGCGCGTCTGGGCAAGCGACGTCGATGCGGCAGTGGCCGACGATGCAACAAACGAGACGCTGTCGGGCTGGTTCGGCCGGCCCGTCAAGCTTGCCCATATGGATGCTTCGGCGGAGCGTTTCGTCGGTGCCGAGTGGGCCGGCACGGCAGCACCCGTCGGTTTTGCTGATGGCTTTCCGGTGCTGATCACCACCACAGGCTCGCTTGCCGATCTGAACCGTACACTTGCGGAGAAGGGGCAGGAGCCCGTCGGCATGGACCGGTTCCGCACCAACATCCTGCTCGATTGCGATGAGGCCTGGGACGAGGATTTCTGGGAGAGCCTGGAGATCGGCGGCATCCGCTTCGATTTCGTCAAACCCTGCGCCCGCTGCATCATGACCACCCAGGACCAGATCACCGGCGAACGCATCGGCGGCAATCCGATCCAGGGCCTCGCCGAAAAGCGCATGTCGGCCGACCGCCGCGTGGCGGGCGTGCTGTTCGGTTGGAACGTCGTGCCGCGCGGCGAAGGAACCTTGAAGCTCGGCGACGAGGCGCGGATTGTCGACCGGCGCCGGGAGCGCTGGCCGATGAAGGTGCGCGCTTCCTGAACCGGCGGAAGCCACCTACGATCTCCGCCTCAGAACCAGGGCGTTACGCCGAGCAGCTTTGCCCCGAGGTCCGAGAGGTTGGCGGGCGTGGCGTTGTGCTTTTCCCATTCGCGCGGATCGCCCGGAAAGGCGTCGCGCTTCGGATGGTCGAGCTCCCGCCAGAGCCGCACGCGTTCTTCGCGTTCGGCTCTGTTGTTCCACTTGGCTGGATGCATGGAGATGTACTGTGCCATGCGAACCCTGCCATCGGAATGGTTGGGCCGGACGCCGTGGGCAAGCAGGCTGTTGAAAATCATCAGGTCACCTGCCTCCATCTCGATATTGACGGTCGAAAGGCCTGACATGTCGGGGTGCATGGGGTCTCTGTCCGCCGGTTGGGTCTTTTCCCAGGTGGCGAAGTTTTCAAACAGCTCAGGAACACACTGAAAGCCGCCGACATCGCCATCCTGCTTCTGCAGGCTGAGCACGCCCTGGACGCCGATCGGCAGCGGACGGATCGAGGTGTCGACGTCCCAATGAATGAAACCGTTGGGATTTCCCTTGACCCTTTTCGGCGGGTTGAGGTTGGCGCGGTCGATCGTCACCCAAAGATCCTCCCGGTCCCAGATATCGACGAAGGCACCATAGATGCGCGGTTCCTGGCGATTGTCCCAGAGATATTGGTGATTGTAGATCTCCAGCATGCCGGTGTTGTTGAGTTCCTTCATCTTGTGTTCGCGGCGCTGCGGCGCGTACCAGGTCGAAGGGTCGGCTGGATCCTTCTCGTCGAAGCGCCAGAGCAGTTCGACGAGCCGCTCGACATTGGCTGCCGGCACGGCCTGCCGGACGATCACGTAACCCTTGGTGATCCAGTGCTGCCAGTCCTCCTCCGAGAGCACGCGCAACGGGAGGCGCTTCTTGATGTCCTTCAGTTGGGTTTCGGCGGCGGCTGTGGGGTGGCTGTCTCTGAGCATGCGCAAGGCCTCCTGTGCATCTGCGTCTTTCTGTCGATGCAGGCAGATTAGGCGTTCCGTGGCTGGCATGTTGCCTTCGTACGGCAAAGATTGGTACTAATCTGGCGTCATGATCCAGATGAGCGCAATATGAAGGCCGTTCTGCAGAAGATCCCAAGGCCCACGGAAGCATCCTCCATCCTTCTCGACCGACGGCTTGACGATTGCATCCCGTTTCAGTGGCATCACCATCCGGAATTCGAGCTGACCCTTACGCTGAACTCGCGCGGCCAGCGTTTCGTCGGCGACCACATCGGCACCTATGATGATGGCGATCTCGTGCTGGTCGGGTCGAACCTGCCGCACACATGGCATTCCGCGTCCAAGGTCGATGAGGGGGCGCCCCATGTGGCGCTGGTACTCTGGTTCCACCCGGAATGGGTGGAGCGGATGCAGGACGGCTTTGTCGAGCTCGGTGGCGTGCGGGCAATGTTCGATCGCTCCGCGCCCGGCCTGCAATTCTCGCAAGGAGCAGCCCGTCGCGTTCGGCCGCTGTTCGAGCGCCTGCGTACGCTCGAGCCTGAAGAGCGGTTGCCGGATGTCCTTGCGCTGCTGACGATCCTTGCGCGGGACGAGCATGTAACGCCATTGTCTAACCGGGTCGTCGCGCCCTCGGGCAGGGCCGTCGATCGTGGTCGCCTCGACCGCGTGCTCGATCACATCCACCTCACCTATGCCGAAAGCCCTTCGATGGACGAGCTTGCGGATATTGCCGCCCTCAGTCTCTCGGGCCTGCACCGCCTGTTCCTGCGCCATCTCGACATGCCGATCTCGGAGTATCTGATGCGGCTGAGGATCGGCGAGGCCTGCGCGCTTCTATCCGGCTCCGGAAAATCCATCGCTCATGTGGCCGAGGCGGTCGGCTATCGCTCGATCGCCAATTTCAACCGGCAGTTCAGGGTCCAGAAGGGTATGACGCCACGACTGTTTCGCCAGCGGTTTCAGCATGTCCGATGAGTGGCTTCCGGCCTCATCAATTCCGGTGATCGCGTCGTCAATTTAATTGGCTTTTATCTATTTTAGCGTCCGCGTAGGGTCGCGCTTCGTCATCAGGAGAAAACCCATGTCCGCCATTTCGGGAGCATCCGCGCCGTCGAGCGTTCGCCAGGAAATGCCTTGGCTGATTATTGTCGCCGGCTCGCTCGTTGCGATGCTCACCTTCGGTCCTCGCTCGGCGATGGGCTTCTTCCAGCTGCCGATGCTTGCCGAGACCGGTTGGGACCGCACGACCTTCGGTCTGGCAATGGCGTTGCAGAACCTCTGCTGGGGGCTGAGCCAGCCCTTCTTCGGCGCGATCGCCGACAAGTTCGGCACCTGGCGCGTGCTGACCATGTCGGGGCTTCTCTACGCCTCCGGCCTGTTCATCATGGCCCACGCCAATGCGGCGATCTGGTTGCACATCGGTGGCGGCGTCTTGATCGGCATGGCTGTCGGCTCCGGTTCGTTCGGCATTCTGCTCTCCGCATTCGCCCGCAACGTCACGCCGCACCAGCGCTCCATGGCCTTCGGCATCTGCACGGCGGCAGGGTCCGCCGGCATGTTTCTGTTCGCGCCTCTGAGCCAGGGGCTGATCTCCGCCTATGGCTGGTCGGACAGCCTTGTCTATCTCGGGGTGTTGATGTTGCTGGTGCCGTTGTTCGCCATTCCGTTGCGTGGAAACGCTTCCTCCGGCCGGCAGACGGAAGCGCAGTACAAGCAGTCGATCGGTCAGGCGCTGAAGGAAGCGCTCGGCCACAAGAGCTACCTGCTACTGGTCTCCGGTTTCTTCGTCTGCGGCTACCAGGTGGCCTTCATCACCGCGCATTTCCCTGCTTATATCGGCGACATCGGCATCGACGCCCGCTATGCGGTAATCGCGCTGGCGCTGATCGGGTTCTTCAACATCATCGGCTCGCTGTCGGCCGGCTTCATCGGCCAACATTATTCCAAGCCCTATTTCCTGGCGCTGATCTACATTGCCCGGTCGGTCGCGGTCACCGCCTTCCTGCTGCTGCCGCAATCGCCGACCTCGGTCATTGTCTTTGCAATCGTCATGGGCTTGCTCTGGCTTTCGACCGTGCCGCCGACAAACGCGCTCGTTGCCATCATGTTCGGGACACGCCATCTCGGCCTGCTCGGCGGCATCGTCTTTCTCTCGCACCAGGTGGGTTCGTTCCTGGGCGTGTGGATGGGCGGATACCTCTATGACCGCTTCGGCTCCTATGATCCGGTATGGTGGCTAGGCGTGGCGCTCGGCCTGTTTGCGGCCGTCGTTCATTGGCCGATCGAGGAGAAAGCCGTTCCCCGGCCTGCCATGGCCTGAAGAAATCCGTGAACGGGGCGTCGCAAAATGCGACGTTCCGTTCTTGAATTCTGTCACAAAACTTTCTAAATCAATCCATGCGGCTTTGCCGCTTTTGTTTTGGTTCAATTATGCTCATTTTGAGCATAATTGAAGAGCCGCCCAGGAGAGGGGCGGAGAGGAGATCTCGATGACGCGCCTTGACACCCGCACGCAGGCCGTGGCGAACCCGGTTCTTGTAAGCGCCGCCCAGCGCTTCGGCGTCATCGAAAGACCCGAGCTTGCTTTCACACCCGCAGTCGCGCGCGAGACGGAGCATCTTTACGAGAAGGTGAAGGATTTCATTCCGGCGATCGAGTGGCCGGTCTATGCGCCTTACGTTCACGCCATCAACCGGCTGAAGAAAGAGCGCAACGCCGTCATCCTCGCGCATAACTACCAGACGCCCGATATCTTCCATTGCGTCGCCGATATCGTCGGGGACTCGCTGCAGTTGGCGCGCGACGCCAGCAAGGTCGATGCCGAGATCATCATCCAATGCGGCGTTCACTTCATGGCGGAGACCTCCAAACTGTTGAGCCCGGAAAAGACCGTGCTGATCCCTGATGGAAAGGCCGGCTGCTCGCTGTCGGAATCGATTACCGGCGCGGATGTACGGTTGCTGAAGCAGCGTTACCCCGGCGTTCCCGTCGTCACCTACGTCAACACCTCCGCCGACGTGAAGGCCGAGACGGATATCTGCTGCACCTCGTCGAACGTGCTTGCGGTCGTTGAGAGCTTCGCATCGGACACGGTGCTGTGCATCCCGGACGAATATCTGGCCATGAACGTCGCACGCCAGACCAACAAGAAGATCCTGACCTGGAAGGGCCACTGCGAGGTGCATGAGCGCTTCACCGCCGCCGAACTGCTGGCCTACAAGGAAGCCAATCCGGGCATCGAGATCATCGGCCATCCCGAATGCCATCCGGATGTGATTGCCGTTTGCGATTTCGCCGGCTCGACATCGGGCATGATCAACTACGTCAAAGACCACCGGCCGTCGAAGGTCCTGCTCGTCACCGAATGCTCGATGGCATCGAACATCCAGGCCGAGATCGAAGGCGTCGAGTTCATCAAGCCCTGCAATCTCTGTCCGCACATGAAGCGCATCACGCTGCCGAAGATTCTCGACAGCCTGCTCACCATGACGGAAGAGGTTCTGGTCGATCCGGCGATCGCCGATCGGGCGCGCCTTGCAGTCGAACGCATGGTCAACCTCAAGCAATAACACCTGCCGGGCGAAAGGCCCGGCATACAAGCATGCGCTGGAGGAGAGCCGCACCATGCTGAGAGATCATTTCCGTCCGCAATCCTTCAACGGGATTGACGATATCGTCATCGTCGGCGGCGGCCTTGCCGGCCTCTTCTGCGCGCTGAAGCTCAGCCCCCGGCCGGTAACCATTCTCGCCGCCGCACCGATCGGCCACGGCGCCTCGTCGGCCTGGGCGCAAGGGGGGATCGCTGCGGCGATGAGCCCGGGCGACACTTTCGAGAAACACGTCGCCGACACGTTGACGGCGGGGGCCGGCATCGTCGACGAGAAGATGACGCGCATGATGGTGGCCGAAGGTCCCGCGCGCATTCACGATCTGCTGGAATATGGCGTACCCTTCGACCGCGATCTCGAAGGCAAGTTGATCCTGTCGCGCGAAGCTGCCCACTCCGAACGCCGCATCGTGCGCGTCAAGGGCGACATGGCCGGCAAGGCGATCATGGAAGCGCTGATCACGGCTGTGCGCAACACCCCGTCGATCCGCATCATCGAAGGCTATGTGGTCGAAGAGCTGGTGCGCGAAGGCCGCTTCATCTCCGGCGTCATCGCCCGGCCGGATGCCGGCCAGGCGAAGAAGCGCGTTTCGTTTCCGGCGCGGGCCGTGGTTCTGTGTTCCGGTGGCATCGGCCACCTCTATGCGGTGACAACCAACCCTTGGGAAGCTTGCGGCCAGGGTCTCGGCATGGCGGCGCGGGCAGGGGCGATCATCGCCGATCCGGAATTCGTCCAGTTTCACCCGACGGCGATCAACATTGGCAAAGACCCGGCGCCGCTTGCGACCGAGGCGTTGCGTGGCGACGGCGCCCAGCTTATCAACTCGGCCGGGCATCGCTTCATGCTTGACATTCACCCGGACGGCGAGCTTGCCCCACGCGACATCGTCTCGCGCGGCGTGTTCGCCGAGGTCCAGGCCGGTCGCGGCGCCTTTCTCGATTGCACCAAGGCGGTCGGCAAGCATTTCCCGGACATGTTCCCGACAGTCTATGCCTCGTGCATCGGTGCCGGCATCGATCCGGTGACGCAGCCGATCCCGGTCGTACCGGCGGTGCACTACCACATGGGCGGCGTGCTGACGGATGCTGAGGGCCGCACCTCGATCGACGGTCTTTGGGCAGCCGGCGAAGTGACGTCGACCGGCGTGCACGGCGCCAATCGGCTGGCCTCCAATTCGCTGCTGGAAGCGGTGGTTTTTGCCGCCCGCATCGCCGAAAACATCAAGGGCACCCTGCCGACGCCGCAGCTTACCCAATGGGGCGACAATGCCGGCGAAAACGACGACCCGGTCACGGTCGAAGACAGCCCGCAGCTCACGATCCTGCGCAGCCTGATGAGCGACTGCGTCGGCGTGGTGCGCACGCGCGAAAGCCTGTTGCGGGCGATCCGCGAAATTTCGGCGCTCGAGCGCGACAACACCCGCATGCGCTTCACCAACATCATCACCACCGCCAAGCTGATCGCCGTCGGCGCCCTTCGCCGCACCGAGAGCCGTGGTGGCCACTACCGCGCCGATTGCCCGACGGAACAGCCGGAATGGCGGCGCAGAACCTACCTGACGCTTGCGGAAGCGAACCGTCTGGCGGCCGACGTCGCGGAAGCCGAAACGGCCTGAGCATGGCGCGCAATAGTCACTTGAGAATAGAGACAGGACCAACGACCAGATGACTGCAGCCCTTCGCCCCGAACTGCCCGCCCTCATGGTCGAGGATCAGGTGCGTGCCGCCTTGCTCGAAGATCTCGGTCGCGCCGGCGACATCACCACCCTGTCGACGATCGGGCCGGAACTGTCGGCAACGGCTGGCATGAACGCCCGCGATCCCGGGGTGATTGCCGGGCTTGAGCTGGCGCGGACAGCGTTCCGCTTCGTCGATCCGTCCATCGTCTTCGAGGCTCTGGTTTCGGACGGAGATCGTGTGACACCGGGAACGGCGATTGCCCGCATCTCTGGTCGCGCCCGCGGGCTTCTGTCGGCCGAGCGCGTTGCCCTGAACTTCCTCATGCATCTCTCGGGCATTGCCACCTACACCGCGAAATTTGCCGACGAGATTGCCCACACGCGCGCAAAGGTCTGCTGCACCCGCAAGACGATCCCTGGCCTGCGCGCGCTGGAGAAATACGCCGTGCGTCTCGGCGGTGGCTCCAATCATCGCTATGGCCTCGACGACGCCGTGCTGATCAAGGACAATCACATCGCCGTCTCCGGCGGCGTTGCCGGCGCCGTCCATGCGGCGCGCGCCTATTGCGGTCATCTGGTCAAGATCGAGATCGAGGTCGATGGCCTCGACCAGATGCGCGAGGCGCTGACTGCGGCACCGGACGTCATCCTGCTCGACAATATGGGACCGGTGCGCCTGCGCGAAGCCGTCGCCATCAACGCCGCCCATTGGCAGCTTGGCGACGAGGCCTATGCCGCAGACCCGCGGCGCACGCGCCTGGAAGCTTCCGGCAACGTCAGGATCGACACGGTACGTGCCATCGCCGAGACCGGCGTCGACTATATCTCGACCTCCAAGATCACCATGGCCGCTCCGACGCTCGACATCGGTCTGGACGTAGCGATCAAGCACTGAGGCGCTCCGACGCGTAAGCGCCGCGATAATGCTTGAAGCGCGCCGCATAGGGCCCTGAATCGATTCCGGTTTAAGGAGTTGTTTAGTGGCCGTCGGCGCAGTTGAGGCCGACGCTAGCGCTGCATGATGAAGGGGCAGACGACGCGTTTGTCGATGGTGATCTCCGTGCCGCAGTCATAGCGACAGATCTTGAACTGCCCTCGCATGTCCTGGCCGTTGAGGTTGCAGATCGTCACCTGGCCGCGGCCCATCTGGTTGTTCTTGAAATAGTCGGGGATCGCCTTGTTCCCCTGCGGGTTCGGCAGGAGAGGCTGGTCCGTCAGGAGGCTGGTGAGCAGCGCAAGCGCAAGCAGCATGTGTTCTTCCCTAAAGCATTTCCAGAAAAAGTGCGGAGCGATTTTCCGTTCGGAAATGCGTTAAAACAAAGAGGTAGAGTGCTTCTTTGACTCCGTTTCAACCGGAAGCGCTCTAGCCGGCCACAGAGCCGGCACCATATCCAATTGAACGAATGTAGCGCGCATTGGCCGAAGTGTTAGATGCAGTCCGCACATTAAACCCGCCGCAACGATGTCATCGCCAGCATAAATCCCCAGTCGTTTCTGCCTGCGCGTTTCATGCGGAGGATGAGCGGCCGCCCACCTTGAGGCCGGGTGCGGGCCGTTCGTCGAGGATTTGCCGGCGGAAGCGGAACAGCGCCGCAGGCCTGCCGCCGGTCGACGCCAGCGTCATGCCGGTCGGCTCGACCAGCTCCGCACCTTCGACCAGACGCCGAAAATTCTGCTTGTGCAGGTGGCGGCCGGAAATGGCCTCTACCGTTGCCTGCAGATCGGTGAGGGTGAATTCGGGCGGCATCAGTTCGAAAATGACCGGCCGATATTTGATCTTGCCGCGCAGGCGGGCGATCGCCGTTGCGACGATGCGGCGGTGGTCGTGGCGCATGGCCTGCCCGGCGGCAGCGTTGTCCTGCTCCCGGCTGCGGCCGTCAATCACCGCTTCGCGCACGAGACCGGCCTCGTAGAGCAACTCGTAACGCTCCAGCACCCGTTCCTCGTCCCAGGGGAAATCGTCGAGGCCGAAGGCAAGCCGGATGCGTGCGCGCCGCTGCGCGCTTGGCGCCATGCGCTCGTCGTCTGATGTGGCAAGCTCCCACCGCGAGAGCGCGGGCAAAATCAGCTGGTCGAGGATGGCAGGGCGGCCCTGCCGCCAATCCTCCCACGGCAGGTAGCCGTACCAGTCGCGCCAGTGCGCGCCGGCCTCGGCCAACCGCTCGGTGTTCTCGGTATCGGTTCGCGTCAGGGCGAGATAGCCGACCGAGACCATGTGCTTGCCTTCTTCGCCCGGCAGGCGCTGCCGTCCGCGGTCGCCGAAGGTGTAGAGCTGCTCGATATAGCCGAGCTTGAGCGCCGTGCGTTTTTCCACGCGGTCGCGCAGACTGGTCTCGAAGGTGCGGTGAAGAGCAGGGTCGAAGGGGCCGAAGGGCAGGCTGTCCCTCGCGTCGCCATCCGCCTCGTTGACGGCCAGGATGCGCGGGCTGCGGCTGACGACGGCAACGATGGCCGCGTTGAGACCGATTTCGACGGTGACGGCCCGCATCTCAGTCGCCAACATTGGCTCCCTCGGCTACAAGCGGCAGCACGAAGGGAACATTGCCGTCCGTGTCCGCACCGCGGCCGATCGAGCGTACGGCAGCGACCAGCCGCCCGCCGCGCGACAAGACAGTGTCGCCGATTTCGACAAGCCGCGTATTCGGCGTCGCATAGGGAGAGGCGAACCGCAGCCGCTCGACCAGTTCTCGGTCGTCCTGCTCAGGCTCCACCGCAAGGGCGGCGATAAGGGCAGCGGCCGGCGACCTCGAAACGCCCATCCAGCAATGAACGAGCATCGGCCGCGAACGGTCCCAGCCCTTGGCGAAGGCGACGATCTGCTGGACGTGCTCTTCCTGCGGAGCGATGAGCCCACCGGTACCGGCGAAGCTGATATCGTTCATTCCCAGCGTCAGGTGCCGCGCCTTGGCAATGACGGCCGGACGGTGGAAGTCCTGGCCCTTGGCGACCAGGCTCAGCATCTCGGTGCAGCCGTGGCGCACAGCCATCTCGGCGATGCGGGCAAGCGGCGATACGACGATCTGGGGCATCTCAGGCATCCACCTTCGCAGCGGCGCGTTCCGCCTCGAGCGTGGCAAAACGCTCGGTAAACAGACGCTGGGCCTCTATGGCCGGCAGGGGGGCGATCAGCAGGCTGTCGCGGGTGATGCCGCGCGGCTGCCCGAAGAACTTTCGCGCCTCCTCGGTCGAAAAGCCGGCAAGCGCAGTCGCCTCGAAATAGGCGGCAATATGATCTGCCTTCTTGATCCGGTCCTTCAGATCCTTGGCGCAATGGGCAGGCAGACCGAAGCGCAGGTGAATGGCGCTTTCCAGCCTCTTTTCGACCAGCTTGTAGCCGCCGCCGACCACGGCCTTGAAGGGGGAGATCATATCGCCGATCACATACTCCGGGGCGTCATGCAGCAGCGCCATCAGGCAGTCGTCGGCGTTGCACTTGTAGCTCCGGCGAAAGATGTCCTCGACGATGAGGCTGTGCTGGGCGACGGAGAAGGCGTGGTCCCCGGCCGTCTGGCCGTTCCACCGGGCAACGCGGGCAAGACCGTGGGCGATGTCGGTGATCTCGACATCGAGCGGTGACGGGTCGAGCAGGTCGAGCCGCCGGCCGGAGAGCATGCGCTGCCAGGCGCGTGCCGAGGTCACGCGCTTGCCTCGTCGGCGGTGGTTGGGAAGGCAAGCCCGGTCCATTCCGGCAGGGTCAACGTCACAGTCACGTCGCCCGCGAGCAGGTCGACGCCGTTGGCCATCGCTTCGCCGGCCTTATCGATGCGCACGATCGCGAGGGCCGAAGTGCCACGCACTGTGCCGAGCGTGCCGATCGACTTGCCGTCTGCCGTTATCGCTGTGCCGGTCGGCGGGAGCGCCGATGCACCGGCGACGATTACGACGCGACGGCGCTGCGTGCCGCGGTGCTGCATGCGCGAAACCACTTCCTGACCGACATAGCAGCCCTTGCGGAAGGAGAGCGCACCATTCTTGTCCATTAGCACATCATGCGGGAAGGCGTCCTGCAGCGCATAATCGGGGCCGGAAACGGCAATGCCGGAGACGATCCGGAGTTGGTCGAGGTCGGCATTAGAGGCTGAGTCCGCTTCGCTCTCACCATAGAAGCGGAAAACGGTGGCGCCGGCCTTCTCGAAGCGGTGGTCGCGAAATCCCTCGGCCAGCGGCTCGTCGAAGGCAATGACAGTGGGTGTGGAGGTGTCGAGCGACAGGGTCACCGCCGAGCGCAGCTTGTACATGGTCAGCCGCTTCAGAAGCGCTTCGGCCTGATCCGCAGTCGTTTCCAGCCTGAAGCCGTCGCCGTCGCGGGAAATCATGAAATCGAACAGGATCTTGCCCTGCGGCGTCAGCAGCGCGCCTGGCCTCGCCTCGTCAGGGGCGAGGGCATCGAGATCGGTGGTGATCAACCCCTGGAGAAGATCTTCCGCATCCTTGCCGGAAACGGAGACGATCGCGCGGTCGTCGAGGCGAACTCTGGGCATGGCTCGATTCCTGTTCACATTGCCGAACAGGTAGGATGTTCAGGGATGAACGGCAAGCGTATCGCCGGCGCTTAGAGCACTTCATCTTTAAACGGAAGCAATTCTGTTGGCTCAAAACGGCCGTTCCACACGAAGGATGGCGCTGAGCGATGCGGATCCATCGGGCAAGCCATCCGACACAGTGGGCGGCCGTTTTCAGCCAACCCTAAGGGCCGGATGAATTTCGGCCATTACCGGCGGCGGCCGTCTCGACCGCAGCTTCTGCTGCGCTCTTTGCCAGCCGCCTTGGTCCTGGCCGAAATTCCTTCCGGCAGAATGCTTCTGTTTAAAGATGAAGTGCTCTAGTCGCCGGCGATGAAAAATTTCCACTTCCCGTCGGGCATGATGCCGACACGATAGAAGTTGTAACTGCCGAATTCTTCCATGTCCGCGAAATCGCCTGCCGTCACCAGCCGGAAGAGGTCGACTTTCTCAGGGGCGGTCAGCGAGGCCAGCGGCTTTTCGGCGAAATAGGGCCAGACATAGGCTTCCTGTGGCGTACCTTTGTCGACCTGGACGAAGCTGGTCGAAAGAACGTCGAGCAGGATTGCCAGGATCTCGACGCCATCCTGGTCGCCCGACAGGCTTTTCAGGATCGCGATCGGATCTTCATCGGCGCTGACGCCAGTGACCTGGGTCTGGGTCGGGCCTTTGCCGAGCAGGGGCCGCAGCCGCTCGATATCGCCGGAGGCAGCCGCCTCGACGATCAACTCGCGCATGCGCGCCACAGGCGCCGGTATCTTGGAGACGTCGCTGAGCACTTCTACGGGTTCGACCGTCTTCGGCTCTTCGGCGGCCTGATCTTCCTTCGTTATGGTAACCGTCTTTTTGATCAGCGGGTCCGGCATCGGGATTTCGAGCGGGAGCTTTTCTTCCTGATCCGGTTCGTCGTCCACAGGTTCGGCTGGCGGAGGAGGAGTATTCTGGTCGCTTGCGACTGCGTTGGGCGCTTCCTGCAATTCGCTGAGCGCGAATGCGGGCGACATCATAACCGGAACGCAGAGAGCGACACCGGCCAGAAGCAGCGTAACAAGGCGAACCGGAGAGGTCCGGTTGGCATGGTTCCGGCTCATAAGGGCAGTCCTGATATTACTGAAGCGAGCGTTGGGGCGAAAATTCACCGGCGAGCATGCGCTCGCGAAGCGAATTGAGCATCGCTTCCGCACCTTCTTCACCATGAAGCCGAACGGTTTCCCGCATGGCTAGAGCGATGGCCGCATCGGCGATGATTTCTGGCTCGATGCCATCAGCCATGCCGTCCGCCCAGGCCTCGTTCTGGTGTTCCAGCGCTGCCTGCATTTTCTCGTGGACGATCATGTCATCGATGTCGGTCAGGCTTGGTTCCATCATTCGTTCCATGCGACTTCCATTGCTGCAAGTGGCTCACTTTAACGTCGTCCGGCTGAACCCCAACTGAACGACTGTGACCCGGTTGTCACTTCTTACCACTCTCTTAACGAACTTAGCAGCCTTTTCCCGAAACGACACGGGGTCGTGAGAAAAGAGGTTAATTTATTGCTAATTTCCAAAGCGAGCGACGATTTCTGACGCAAGTGTTGCTCCTTCGGCACGATATCGCTGTTCCGCGACGATCGCCGGCTGCGTGCAGGTCGTGTAGACAGAGGCAAAGGTGCGATACCCCCGGTTGAAGGCGGCGGTCATCCGCTCGCGCCTTTTTTCCTCGTTGGCCGTTTCCTTGTCGATCAGCTGCTGCATCGAGCGCCGCCAGACATCCTCGGGCTCTTTTACGCAGAGATTGCGCAGATAATGGACCGATCCAAGCACCTCGGCGAGGCGAATCAGCCGTTGGTCATAGGGTGTCGGCTTCTCCTCGACGACAGCAGGTGCGGGCGCTTGCGTCTGCGTCTTGTCCTGCGGAGGTGCAGCCGTCTTCTGCGACGCAGCGGCCGTCGCCGTGGCAAGCAGCAGTGTTGTCACAGTCAGGCGGATGATGGTCGGGCCGAATGTCATCATCCCTTCAAGTCCGAATCGACGGCTGTTTCAAGGCATCCGCCCGTCTTTGCGTTGGCTGCAGCCTGGGCGGCCAGTTTTTCCACGCATTCGCGAACACTGTCGGGAATGGGAAGCGCAAAGATCTTGTCCGGCGTGAACCATCCGAGGCCGGCTGCGTCGTCGCTGGCAACAGCGACAGCCTTCGCGTCCGCCTGCGCCTTGAAGACGGAGAGGAAGAAATGCCGACCCTCGGATTCTTTGCCCGGCAGATCGTAGGTTTCAAACAGCACGGGGTTGTCGGCACAAATGCCGGTCTCTTCCTGCAATTCGCGCAGGGCCGTCTGCTCCGGCGTCTCTCCCGGCTCGGCCCGGCCGCCGGGAAAAGCGTACATGTCGGCCGACGGCGGATTGGCGCGCCGCACAAGCAAGTAGCGGCCATCGCGTTCGAGAATGACGGAGGAGGCGAGTTCGGGCTGTTTCGGCATGATGGAATCAATTTCGATCGGTATCGTTGACCCATCCTACGTGAAGTGCCACATCCATGTCATGTGCGGACGTTTTGCGCTGACGGCGACCCCGGAAGAATTGATGGAGCTGTTCGGCCTGCTGGAAAGCGACGACTTTCCGGTGCGCTTCAATATTGCGCCGACGCAGCCGATCATCGTCGTGGTCGCCGCGGATCGCGCCGGGCCGGGCAGCAATCTGCCGGAGCGCAAGGCCCTTCTCGTTCGCTGGGGCTTCACGCCCGGCTGGGTCAAGGACCCCAGGGACTTTCCGCTGCTGATCAATGCCCGTGCCGAGACGGCGATCGAAAAGGCATCGTTTCGCGCCGCGATGCGCCATCGGCGCGTTCTCGTCCCGGCATCCGGCTTCTATGAATGGCATCGCCCCGCAAAGGGCAGCGGCGAGGCGTCGCAGGCCTATTGGATCCGTCCTCGAAAAGGGGGCATCGTCGCCTTTGCCGGCCTGATGGAGACCTGGTCTTCCGCCGATGGCTCCGAAGTCGACACTGCTGCAGTGCTCACCACCAGCGCCAATCCCGCGATTGCCCCCATACATGACCGCATGCCGGTGGTGATCCAGCCGGAAGATTTCGCCCGCTGGCTGGATTGCAAGACGCAGGAGCCGCGCGACGTCCTCGATCTGATGGTGCCGGCGTCGGAGGATTATTTCGAAGCGATCCCTGTATCCGACAAGGTCAACAAGGTGGCGAATGCGGGGGCCGATATCCAGGAGGCGGTCATCCCGCAACTGGTGCCGAAAGCGCCCGTGAAGGACGACAAGAACGGGGACAAGCCCGACGACGGGCAGATGTCCCTATTCTGAATCTCATGGGTACTTAGGCCGTCTGCTTCTTCAGCTTGGCGGTGGGCTTTGCCTTCACCTGCAGGGCAGCGGCCAGCACGGCCTTGAGACCAAGCGGACGGTACTGTTGAACCAGATCGGCGGGTGTCTTGGCGATGTCGGTGGTCTTGGCGGTCTTCACGTGCATGCACTCCTTGATGCTTTTCCTGGACCGGAAACGCCTCGTTCTCGCTTGCCTACTGCATGTTTCCTTAAATCGTATCCGATTCAAGGATAAGAACATGCAGCAATTCAAAGGGCTACAGCGACCTTGGCGCGTCCGATAAGACGCGCGGCGCTGTAGGCGACAACGACGCTCCTCCTCATTTTCTCCGGAGACAGGAACCGTGGCGCAGGGCCAAGCTGCACCGCGAATCTCTTTCCCGCGTGGCGATCCCAGATAAGCCAAATCGTGACAAATCCATGACCATGCCTCAGCTTGGATAGTTGGCTGTGCTTCGCATGCGGCTCACCACTTGACCGGCGCCATGCGACGCGCGATAAGTGTGGCCATGAAAACGGTTACCTGCATTATCTGCCGGAAGATTATTCGCTAGCGCTTCGCTGGCCTGGCCGTTTTCGTCTCCCGAAATCCAAGATGACAAACGTGCGGGCCTCCCGGGCGCCGTATTTCTGACGGTCGCATGCGTATTGGAGATTTGGAATGGGCGGAGTGCCGACACTTAAGCTGTACAACACGCTGACGCGGGAGAAGGTCGATTTCCGGCCGATCGATCCTGACAATGTCCGCATGTATGTCTGCGGCCCGACCGTCTACGACTATGCCCATATCGGCAATGCGCGTCCGGTCATCGTTTTCGATATCCTGTTCCGGCTGCTGCGCCATGTCTATGGGCCGCAGAGGGTGACCTATGTTCGCAACATCACCGACGTCGACGACAAGATCAACGCGCGGGCCCTGCGCGACTATCCCGGCCTGCCGCTGAACGAGGCGATCCGGCATGTGACCGAGAAGACCGAGACGCAGTTCCTCGAAGACGCCAAGTCGCTCGGCTGCCTTGATCCTGATGTCGAGCCGCGCGCCACCGACAATATTCCGCAGATGATCGACATCATCGACAAGCTGATTGCCAAGGGCCATGCCTACAAGGCCGGTGGCGAGGTGCTGTTCGATACCAGATCGATGCCGGATTACGGGCAGCTTTCCAAGCGCAATCTCGACGAGCAGCAGGCCGGTGCCCGCGTCGCCGTCGAGGTGCACAAGAAACACCCGGGCGATTTCGTGCTCTGGAAACTCTCGGCCGACAACGAACCGGGCTGGGAAAGCCCATGGGGCAGGGGGCGTCCGGGCTGGCACATCGAGTGCTCGGCCATGAGCGGGCGTTATCTGGGCGAGGTCTTCGATATCCACGGCGGCGGGCTCGATCTCATCTTCCCGCACCACGAGAACGAGATTGCCCAGTCGCGTTGCGCTCACGGCACGGATGTGATGGCGAATGTCTGGATGCACAACGGCTTCCTGCAGGTCGAAGGCCGCAAGATGTCGAAGTCCGAAGGCAACTTCGTCACCATCTACGAATTGCTGCACACCGAAAAATTCGGCGGCCGGAAGTGGCCGGGCGACGTGCTGCGCCTTGCCATGCTGATGACCCACTACCGCGAGCCGATCGATTTCTCGATCAAGCGCCTGGAGGAGGCCGAGCATCTGCTGTCGAAATGGCCGGTGCCGGGCGACGCCAAGGGCGAGGTCGATCCGGCCATCGTTACGGCGCTGTCCGACGACCTGAACACGGTGGCGGCGGTTCAGGCGCTGCATGCGCTGGCGCAGAAGACCGCCAGCGATCCAAGCCTGAGGGGCAGCTTTGCCGCCAGCGCGTCGCTGCTCGGCATCGTGCCGCAGGCGGTCGAACTCGACGAGGCCGTCGTGCACGAAGTCGATGGCCGCGTCAGGGCACGTCTCGAATTGCTGAAGGCCAAGGATTTCGCTGCGGCCGACAGAATCCGTGACGATCTGCTCGCCCAGGGCATCCAGTTGAAAGACGGCAAGGACCCGGCGACTGGCGAGCGCCTGACGACCTGGGAAGTGAAGCGATGAAGACGGCCTGCCATCCCCTATTGCCCTTGGATGCCGACGGTGTCCGGGCAGGGGACGGCGGTCGCAGCTTGACGGCATGAGGAGAGGCGCATGAAGGAGGAGTTCGTGCAATGATCGATCATACTGGTATCTCGGTTGCGGATTTCGACAAGGCGAAGTCGTTCTACGACGGGGCGTTTGCGCCGCTTGGCGCCTCCCTCCTGATGATGGTGCCGGCCGAGCACACCGGCGGCGTCAAGGTCGGCGGTTACGGTCGCGAACGTCCGGTCTTTTGGTTGCATGAGGCGGCCGCAGGTCCGGGCAGGCACTATGCTTTTACCGCACGCAGCCGCAGCGAAGTCGATGCCTTCTACGACGCAGCTCTTTCTGCCGGCGGCCGCGACAATGGCAAGCCGGGACTGCGCCCGCACTACCACCCGGATTATTATGCCGCCTTCGTCTTCGATCCCGACGGCAACAACATCGAGGCGGTCTGTCATGTGTCGACTTGAGGAGACGTTGCGATGAGTCTCGACAACAGGCCGTATCATACCGGCGGCTGCCAATGTGGTGCCGTGCGTTTCCGCGTCGAGGGCGTTCTCGGCGACGCTTCCGTCTGCCATTGCCGCATGTGCCAGAAGGCGAGCGGAAACTTCTATCTGCCGTTGGTGTCGGTGCGTGGCGCTACCGTCAACTGGACGCGTGGCGAGCGCAAACGCTTCCAGTCGTCCAATTTTGGCTGGCGTGGATTTTGCGGTGATTGCGGCACGCCTCTAACCTATGAGGCGCCCGATGGCATGGCGCTGGCGATTGCTGCCTTCGACGAACCTCAGGGGATCGTGCCGACAATCCAGTGGGGCATCGAGGCTAAGCTGCCCTATGTCGATCAAGTGCCTGAATTGCCGGGGGAGGAGACGTTGGCCGATGCCGACGCCGTGGCATTCCTTGCCGATCTCGTTTCCTACCAGCATCCTGATCATGACACCGAAACCTGGCCCCCGGAGGACGAGAAATGACCGATACAGTGCGAACAGGCGGATGCCAGTGCGGCGCGGTCCGTTTCCGCATTCGGGGACAACTCGGCCGTCCGTCGATCTGCCATTGCCGCATGTGCCAGAAGCAGTTCGGCGCCTTCTTCTCGGCGCTGGTGACAGCGCCGAAGGATGGCGTCGAGTGGACGCGCGACGAGCCGAGCTACTTCCAATCCTCGGTCAATATCGATCGTGGTTTCTGCCCGAAATGCGGCACGCCGATGATCTACCGCCATCCCGGCGGCATGGAAATCGCCATCGGCACGTTCGATGATCGCAGCGATCTGGCCCCGCAGATACAGGTTAATTATGCCTCGCGGCTCCCCTGGGTCGAGACCATCTTCGACCAGCCGGTGCTGACGGATCCGGATTTCTATAGCAGGCAGGAGAGTGTCATTTCCTTCCAGCATCCCGATCACGACACCGAGCAGTGGCACCAACCGGGAGTGTTCCGATGACGATTTCGCGCATCTTTACCGGCGGCTGCCAGTGCGGAGCGATCCGCTACCGCGCCGAAGGCGTGCTGGCGGATGCGCATATCTGTCACTGTCGCATGTGCCAGAAGGCCGCCGGCAATTATTTCATGCCGCTCGCCAACATCGCGCGCGACAATTTCGACATCACCCGCGGGCAACCCTCATGGTTTCGCTCCTCGCATCTGGTGCGCCGCGCCTTCTGCCACGATTGCGGAACGCCGCTCTTCTATGACATGCCGGACGAGGATTTCCTCAACATCGTGCTCGGCTCGCTCGATGATCCAGACGATCTGCCACCGGTTTATCAGTCTGGGGTAGAATCGCGCATGGTTTGGTTCTCGCGGCTTGCGAAGCTTCCCGAAAGGCAGACCGACGACGGCACCGAGCTTTCCGCCACCCGGCACCTGCTCGTGCTCGAAACGAACCGCCAGCATCCCGATTACGATACGGTGCACTGGCCACCGATGAGAGACTGAAGATGACTGCTCAATTGCGTACGCTCTACCCGGAAATCGAACCCCATGCGTCGGGTCACGTCGACGTCGGCGACGGTCATTCGGTCTATTGGGAACGGGTAGGAACGCCAGGCGCAAAACCGGCGGTGTTCCTGCATGGCGGGCCGGGCGGCACGATCTCGCCCAACCATCGCCGGCTGTTCGATCCCAAGCTTTACGACGTGACGCTGTTCGACCAGCGCGGTTGCGGCATGTCGAAGCCGCATGCGGAGATCGAAGCCAACACCACCTGGCACCTCGTCGCCGATATCGAACGTCTGCGCGAGATGGCAGGGGTCGAGAAATGGCTGGTGTTCGGCGGCTCCTGGGGATCGACCCTGGCACTCGCCTATGCGGAAAAGCACCCGGGTCGGGTGACGGAACTGGTGCTGCGCGGCATCTATACCCTGACCAAGGCCGAGCTCGACTGGTACTATCAGTTCGGCGTCTCGGAGATGTTTCCGGACAAATGGGAGCGGTTCATCGCGCCGATCCCGGAGAATGAGCGGCACGAGATGATGCGTGCCTATCACCGGCGCCTGACCAGCGACGACAGGGCGACGCGTTTGGCAGCTGCCCGGAGCTGGAGCATATGGGAAGGTGAGACGATCACGCTGCTTCCGGAACTGTCGACCAGCGGCCGTTTTGAGGAGGACGAGTTTGCCGATGCCTTCGCGCGCATCGAGAACCACTTCTTCGTCAATGCCGGCTGGATGGACGACGGCCAATTGCTGCGGGATGCCCATCGTCTGCATGGCATCCCCGGCGTGATCGTCCAGGGCCGCTACGACATGCCATGCCCGGCAAAATATGCCTGGCAGTTGCACAAGGCCTGGCCCGAGGCTGAGTTCCACCTGATCGAGGGGGCAGGGCACGCCTATTCCGAACCCGGTATCCTCGACCGGTTGATCCGCGCCACTGACAAATTCGCCGGCAAGACCGAATAACGACTGAGCATTATTGGAAACGAGCCATGACCAGGGAACGCATCTACCTCTTCGACACGACGCTACGGGACGGGCAGCAGACGCCCGGCATCGACTTTTCCGTCGAGGACAAGATCGCGATTACCACCCTGCTCGACGATTTCGGCATGGACTATGTCGAAGGCGGCTATCCCGGGGCAAACCCGACCGATACGGAGTTCTTCAAGCGCAAGCGCACGAAGAAGGCCTCCTTCGTCGCCTTCGGCATGACCAAGCGCGCTGGCGTTTCCGCCTCGAACGACCCGGGCCTTGCCGCCCTGCTCGAAGCAAACACCGACGCGATCTGTCTCGTGGCCAAGAGCTGGGATTACCACGTGGCGGTGGCGCTCGGCTGTTCCAACGAGGAAAACCTCGACAACATCCGGGCTTCCGTCGCAGCCGTTGTCGGCGCCGGCCGCGAGGCCATGGTCGACTGCGAGCATTTCTTCGACGGCTACAAGGCGAACCGCGCCTATGCGCTTGCCTGTGCGCAGACTGCCTTCGAAGCGGGCGCACGCTGGATCGTGCTTTGTGATACCAATGGCGGCACCCAGCCGCACGAGGTGCGCGAGATCGTTTCGGCTGTTATCGCCGCCGGTGTGCCCGGCGCCAGTCTCGGCATCCACGCCCATAACGACACGGGGCAGGCGATAGCCAATTCGCTTGCAGCCGTCGAGGCCGGCGTCCGCCAGATACAGGGAACGCTGAACGGCATCGGCGAGCGGTGCGGCAACGCCAATCTGGTGACGCTTATCCCCACCCTCGCGCTGAAAGAGATCTATTCCAGCAGGTTCGAAACGGCGATCGATTCCGACCGCCTGCAGGAACTGACGAAGCTCTCGCATGCTTTCGACGAACTATTGAACCGCTCGCCGGACATGCAGGCGCCCTATGTCGGTGCCTCGGCCTTTGCCACCAAGGCCGGCATTCACGCCTCGGCGCTTCTGAAGGATCCACGCACCTACGAGCACATCGCCCCTGAAAGTGTCGGCAATCTGCGCAAGGTCATGGTGTCCGACCAGGGCGGCAAGGCGAACTTCATCAACGCGCTGAAGCGGCGGGGGATCGTGGTTGGCAAAGACGATCCCAAGCTCGACAAGCTGATCGCGATCGTCAAGGAGCGCGAGGCGACCGGTTATGCCTATGAGGGCGCCGATGCGAGTTTCGCGCTGCTGGCCAGCCGCATCCTCGGGACGGTGCCGGATTTCTTCCACGTCGAAAGCTTCCGGGTGATGGTCGAACGTCGGTTCGACGCCAACGGTCATCTGAAAACCGTGTCGGAAGCGGTCGTCAGGGTCGTCGTCGATGGCGAAACCATGATGTCGGTGGCCGAAGGCCACGGGCCGGTCAATGCGCTCGATCTGGCCCTGCGCAAGGACCTCGGCAAATACCAGTCGGAGATCGAAGACCTGGAGCTTGCGGACTACAAGGTCCGTATCCTCAACGGCGGGACCGAGGCGATCACGCGCGTTCTGATCGAATCGACCGATGGCACGGGCGCGCGCTGGTGGACGGTCGGCGTCTCCGACAACATCATAGATGCCTCGTTCCAGGCGTTGATGGACAGTATCATTTTCAAGCTGTTGAAGAATCGCGACCATGTCGGACTGATCGCCGCCGAGTAAGCGCCTGCTTCAGGTGAGGGAGAGCATAGGCACCCCGCTGGGCGTCGTTGCTCTTGCCTAAAGTATGAGCAAAATTCACCATCCGTTCACGGAAATGAATTGGTGCATTGATGGTCATTGGAGTACGACGCCCCATGGAAGGGTTCGTCGGCCGGTAAGGCTGCACCTTCGATTGCGACCGGAGCGGGCGTCATCGCCAAGACAGCCTCCGGCGACTACATCAGGAAAAATGTCATGGCCGAGCCGAACGCGAAAGTACCCGCAGAAAACACCGATTCCGCCAAGGGCTTCGCCTTTGCGCTCACGGCCTATCTGCTCTGGGGATTCCTGCCTTTCTTCATGAAGGCGATCGCCCATATCCCGGCGCCGGAAGTGGTTGCGCACCGCATCGTCTGGTCGGTTCCGCTCGCGGGCCTCGTGCTGGTGTGGCTTGGGCGCACGGAAGACGTCAAGGTCGCCCTTCGTTCACCGCGCATGTTGCGCATGGCGGCTCTCACTGCCGTGCTCATCACCATCAACTGGGGTATCTATGTCTGGGCGATCGGTGCTGGTCGCGCGATCGAGACGGCGCTCGGCTATTACATCAATCCGCTTTTCTCGATTTTCCTCGGCGCTCTGTTGCTGAAGGAAAAGCCAAGCCCGGCGCAGATGGTGGCGATCGCGCTGGCCGCTGCCGCCGTTGGCGTACTCGCCTTCGATGCCGGCGGTCTGCCCTGGGTGTCGATCGGGCTCTGCCTCTCCTGGGGCTTCTACGCCTTTTTCCGCAAGACGCTGCCGATCGGGCCGAACCAGGGCTTCTTCCTCGAAGTGCTGCTGCTCAGCGTTCCAGCGATCGGCTACATCATCTGGCTCGAGGCGACCGGCCAAGGGCACTTCGGCGACACGGGCATGACTGACGTGCTGTGGCTGATGTCCTGCGGCATTGTCACCGCGATCCCGCTGATGATCTATGCCAATGGCGCCAAGCTGCTGCGGCTGTCGACCATCGGCATCATGCAGTATATCGCGCCGACGATGATCTTCCTGATTGCCGTCTTCGTCTTCCACGAGCCTTTCGGCACCGCAAAGCTGATCGCCTTCGCACTGATCTGGGCCGCATTGGTTATTTATTCCGGCGCCATGCTGGCACAGAGCCGCGCCCGTCGCGCCGAACAGGTCAGCCCGGCCGAATAAGACACTACAGCGCCGCGCGTCGTGTTAGACGCGCAAAGGCCGCTGTAGCACTTTGAATTGCTGCATGTTTTTATCCTTAAATCGAATGTGATTTAAGAAAACATGCAGTAGGCAAGAATGGAAAAAGGCGCGTCCGTCAGGCGCGCCTTTTCTGATTTTGGGGGTGTAACACAGGCCTAAAGGCGGGAGATGATCTCGGCTTCGCCTTCGCGGCCGTTTGCGCCGCTAGCGGCCGCAAGGATCGCCGGCACGATGTCCTCGGCCTTGTCGACGACAAGCGGCTGGACGAGGTGGGCCGTGTGAACGAAGCCTTCAGCGCGCATGTGCTGCAGCAGGTCCAGCATCGGCTTCCAGAAATCGTTCATGTTGCCGAAGACCATCGGCTTGCGGTGACGACCGAGCTGCGCCCAGGTCATGATCTCGACGATCTCTTCCAGCGTGCCGATGCCGCCCGGCAGGGCGACAAAGGCGTCCGCCCGCTCGAACATGGTGTGCTTGCGCTCATGCATGTCGGCGGTGACGATCAGCTCGTTGAGCTGGCCGAGCGAATGGCGCGTCGCTTCCTTGTCCATCAGGAATTCCGGGATGATGCCGGTGACCTCGCCGCCATTGGAAAGCACGCCGCTGGCGACCGCTCCCATGATGCCGCGCGTGCCGCCGCCATAGACCAGACGCAGGCCATGGTCGGCGATCGAGCGGCCGAGCGCGCGGCCGGCTTCCATGTAAATCGGGTCGCGCCCGGGCTGCGAACCACAGTAGACGCAGATGGATCGAATCGTGCTGGTTTCAGTGCTCATCCGGTCAAAAAGCATTGCAGCGCAGCAAGGGTCAAGAAAAATGAGGGGAAAGCTTGGTTCGCGGCGCCTGCAGCAGGGGCGGCTGCTTGTCTGCTACACTAGGAAACGCTAGCAATTTCAGGGATCGATTGAAGAAATTGGGCGGGTAGCTCGCAGTTGCGCTATAATGACCGCGCAAGCCCCGCGCCTTAGGCCGATGAGAGGGCATGCGCGGAGCGTCGCTCCGCTCCTGTGGAGAGTGGCATGATCAAGAACAAGGCCGGCTGGGTGGCCCTTACTGTCCTTGCGGCAGCAACAGCGTTGATGGTTTTTGTAGTTCAACCGAATTTGCGTGACGGCAAGGAAGCCTCGGCCGATGGCACGGCAAACGCTCCGGCCCAAACCGGTGACGCGGCATCGTCGACCGGCGGGCCTCAGCCCACTTCGGACTCGGCGAAGTCCGATGACGCCAGCAAAATGGCGGAGCCGCAACAGGCGGCAAGCGCCGCTGACGCGAAATCACCGGTCGAGGATGCATCTATTCCCGGTTTTGACGTGCTGCGCGTCGAGCCCGATGGTTCGACCGTTGTTGCCGGCCACGCCGCACCCGGTTCCAAGCTGGAAATCCTCAACGGCGCGACGATCGTCGGAACGGCTGATGTCGGCGTGACCGGCGATTTCGCCGCCGTCTTCGACAAGCCGCTTCCGGCCGGGGACTACCAGCTGACCCTGCGCGCGGTCGGCGAAGACGGCGTTGCCAAGAATTCGCAAGAAGTCGCAACGGTTTCCGTTCCAAAGGACCCGACCGGCCAATTGCTTGCCATGGTCTCTAAGCCCGGCACTGCCAGCCGGCTGCTCACCACGCCTGACGCGCTGGCGGGCGTTGCGCAGACGGCTGACGCGCCTGCTTCGCAGCCGGCCGCGGCGACATCCGCCGATGTGGCGTCTGCAACGCCGCAGACGACGAGCGACGCAACGGCGGCAAAGCCAAACGGCGCTGCAGGGCTGCAGGTCACCGCCGTCGAGATCGAGGGCGCCAAGATGTTCGTCGCCGGTAGCGCAAAGCCCGGTGCCGTCGTTCGCATCTACGCGGACGACAAGCTGCTCGGCGAAATGAAGGCGGATGACAAGGGCCACTTTGTCGTAGACGGTCAGATCGACCTTGCGGTCGGCAGCCACATCATCCGTGCAGACATGTTGAGCGAGGACGCAAGCAAGGTCGTCATGCGCGCATCGGTGCCGTTCGACCGCCCGGCCGGTAGCCAGGTCGCAGCTGTTGCCGGCCCGGTTTCGGCCGCCGCGACAGCCGGCCTCGACGGGCTGCGTGCCGAAGCCGGCAAGGCGCTCGCGCTGCTGAAGGGGCTTTTCTCCAATGGCAAGGTGCCGACGGGCGAGCAACTCGCGGCAGCACGCTCAGCAAGCGAATTCGCACTGAAGTCGCTGGCCGATTTCAGGCTCGCCGACAATTCCGATCAGGCGCTCGCAGGCGAGGTCGCCCGGACAGCAAAGGCTGCTGCCGATGCGCTGGCCGTGCTGAAGGAGGCCCCGCAGGATGCCTCAAGTGTCGCTGCGGCCCTAACCAAGGTCGAAGCCTCGGTCGGTGCAATCCTTGCTGAACGCGGCAGTGTCACGCCGGCGGTTGCCAACACCATCGCATCGGGCGAGATCGCCGAGGCTTCCGGCGCGTCGAAGGTCAAGGGTGCCGGCAGCTCGATCACCAATGACGTCGCCGCTGCGCAGCCTTCCATGGCCTCGACTGAAACCCAGGCTCAGCCGGCAACGGTGGAGCAGGCGCCGCTGAAGGAAAGCAAGAGTTCCGTGATCATCCGTCGCGGTGATACGCTCTGGCAGATCTCACGGCGTGTCTATGGCGCGGGTGTTCGCTACACCACGATCTACCTCGCCAACCAGGCACAGATCGAAAACCCCGATCGCATCCGCCCTGGCCAGGTCTTCGGCGTTCCCGATCAGGCACTTTCCGATGAAGAATCGCGCGAAATTCACAAGAAGCACATGAAACACGAGCAATAGGCTGTTCATCGACATCATCGCATTGCGGCAGTGTCGACGGAGACCTATTTGTCAAAGAAGGCGGCGTCTTCAACGAGACGCCGCTTTTCATTGGATGGCGATGATGTGCCCCGATGTCCTTGCCCAAAGGTTCGAGGCGCGGAGCCGCAACTGCGCGACGCCGGTGGATTGGCATGACCGTCCGCCCGGGCGTGCGAAAGAGTGAAGGCGGATCAAGACGTGGCACCTCAGAACCAGACGAAGACGATTTCCGCCGATACGAGCAACCCGTTTCGAACCATCGTCAACCTGTGGCCCTACATGTGGCCTTCAGATCGGGCTGATCTGAAGCTTCGAGTCGTCTGGGCGACGATCATCCTGGTGATTGCCAAGGTCGTCCTCATCCTCGTTCCTTATTTCTTCAAGTGGGCGACGGATGCGCTGAACAACAAGCCGGATGCACTGGGCTTCCTGCCGCAGTTCCTGGGCGGCGCAGTCATGCTGGTGCTTGCCTATAACCTCGCGCGTTTGCTGCAGGCGGGGCTCAACCAGTTGCGCGACGCGCTGTTTGCCAGCGTCGGGCAGCATGCGGTCCGGCAACTCGCCTACAAGACCTTCGTGCATATGCACCAGTTGTCGCTGCGCTTTCATCTCGAGCGACGCACCGGCGGCCTGTCGCGCGTGATCGAGCGCGGCACCAAGGGCATCGAGACCATCGTTCGCTTCACCATTCTGAACAGTGTACCGACGCTGATCGAATTTTTGCTGACCGCCGTGATCTTCTGGTGGGGCTACGGTTTCAGCTACCTGCTGGTCACGGCCATCACCGTCTGGCTCTATATCTGGTTTACGGTCAAGGCGAGCGACTGGCGCATCGCCATCCGCCGCTCCATGAACGACAGCGACACCGACGCCAACACCAAGGCGATCGACTCGCTCTTGAACTTCGAGACCGTCAAGTATTTCGGCAACGAAGAAATGGAAGCCAAGCGCTTCGACAGATCCATGGAGCGCTATGAGAAGGCGGCGACCCAGGTCTGGACCTCGCTCGGCTGGCTCAACTTCGGCCAGGCGATGATCTTTGGCGCTGGCACGGCAGTCATGATGGTCATGTCCGCGCTCGCGGTGCAGCGCGGCGAGCAGACGCTCGGGGACTTCGTCTTCATCAACGCCATGCTGATCCAGCTGGCCATTCCGCTCAATTTCATCGGCTTCGTCTATCGCGAAATCCGCCAGGGGCTGACCGACATCGAACACATGTTCGATCTGCTCGACGTCGAAGCCGAAGTGGTCGACCGCCCGGATGCGCGGCAGCTCGCCATTGCAAACGGCGCCATCGCCTTCAAGGACGTGCACTTTGCCTATGATGCAGCGCGACCGATCCTGAAAGGCATCAGCTTCGAGGTGCCTGCCGGCAAGACCGTTGCCGTCGTCGGCCCGTCGGGGGCCGGCAAGTCGACGCTGTCGCGGCTTCTTTATCGCTTCTACGACGTGCAACAGGGCACGATCACTATCGACGGGCAGGACGTGCGCGGTGTGACACAGAAGAGCCTGCGCGCCGTGATCGGCATGGTGCCGCAGGACACCGTGCTGTTCAACGATACCATCGCCTACAACATCCGCTACGGACGCGTTTCGGCAACCGAGGAGGAGGTTGTCGCTGCGGCTGAGGCGGCACAGATCGCGACCTTCATCCAGTCGCTTCCCGAAGGGTTTCAGGCAATGGTCGGCGAGCGCGGCCTCAAGCTTTCGGGCGGCGAGAAGCAGCGTGTCGCCATCGCCCGTACGATCCTGAAGGCACCGCCGATCCTCATCCTCGATGAGGCAACTTCCGCGCTCGACACGCGCACGGAACAGGAAATCCAGTCGGCGCTCGACGTGGTTTCCCGCAACCGCACGACACTGGTTATCGCCCACCGGCTTTCGACGGTCATCAATGCCGATGAGATCATCGTGCTCAAGGATGGCGTCATCGCCGAGCGCGGCACGCACGGGGAACTGATCGATCGCGACGGACTTTATGCTTCCATGTGGAGCCGCCAGCGCGAGGCGACCCAGGCGGAAGAACAATTGAAGCGTGTGCGCGAGAGCGACGACCTCGGTATCGTCACGCGTGGCGAGCCGGCCCTATGACGGCCATGTCTTGTCGCTGATCGCGACGCGTTTTGTCGCTGTCGGGCGGGCAGCGTTGCCGCGGGCGGCATTTCGCGCTAGGTCACGTTCCACAGCAAATTTGGAGTAGAGTTCATGAGCTTGGTCAATACGGTGCGCAACACGCTGGTCCCGGTGCACAAGGAAGGCTATCGCTTCATCGCGATCTTCTTCGTCGCGTCGCTGGTGCTGGGCTTGCTGTGGGAGCCGCTGATGTGGATCGGCTTCCTGCTCACCGCCTGGTGCGCCTATTTCTTCCGTGACCCCGAGCGCATGACGCCGATCGACGACGATCTGGTGATCAGCCCGGCCGATGGCCGCGTTTCGTCGATTGCCATGGTGACGCCGCCGGAAGAGCTGGGTCTTGGTTCCGAACCGATGCTGCGCATCTCGGTCTTCATGAACGTCTTCAACTGCCACGTGAACCGTGCGCCGATGACCGGCACCATCAGCCGCATCGCCTACCGCGCCGGCAAGTTCGTCAACGCCGAACTCGACAAGGCCAGCCACGAGAACGAACGCAACGGCCTCGTCATCCAGACGAAGCATGGTGAAATCGGCGTCGTACAGATCGCCGGTCTGGTTGCCCGCCGCATCATCTGCTGGAAGTATGAAAACGGCTCGCTCGACGCCGGTGAGCGTTTCGGCCTCATCCGGTTCGGCTCGCGCCTCGACGTTTTCCTGCCTGATGGTGTCGAGCCCCGCGTCAGCCTCGGCCAGACCGCGATTGCCGGTGAAACCGTGCTTGCCGAATTCGGCTCGGCCAAGGGCCCGGTCATCAGCCGTCGCGCATAAGGAGCCCCTATGGAAGGTCCTCAACAGGAAAACCCAGCCGAACCGCCGAAAGTCGCGGGCGAGGCGAACGGTTCAAGCGATACCGGTCGCGGCCCTCGACTGCGCGAGATACCGCTGCGCCTGATGATCCCGAACATGATCACCGTGCTGGCGATCTGCGCAGGTCTCTCCGGCATTCGGCTCGCCTTCGAAAACCGCATCGAGCTCGCCGTTGCCATGGTGTTGCTTGCGGCCTTTCTCGACGGTATCGACGGTCGCGTCGCGCGCCTGCTGAAGGCGACGTCGAACTTCGGCGGCCAGATGGACTCCCTCGCCGATATCATCAACTTCGGCGTGGCGCCGGCGCTCGTTCTCTACGTCTTCATCCTGGATCAGGCCCGCTCGATCGGCTGGATTGCGGCGTTGATCTACGCGATCGCCTGCGGCCTGCGATTGGCCCGCTTCAACGTCATGGCCGAGCGCCAGTCCAAGGCAGCGTGGCAGTCGGAGTATTTCGTCGGCGTGCCTGCGCCGGCGGGTGCCATGCTGGTGCTGCTGCCGGTCTATCTCGGCCTGCTGGGCTTGGCACCTGAGCGCACCTTCGCGCTGATCGCATCGGGCTACACCGTGCTGATTGCCTTCCTGCTGGTCAGCCGTCTGCCGGTCTGGTCGGGCAAGTCGGAAAACAGCCGCGTTCGCCGCGATCTCGTCCTGCCGGTCATTCTCGTCGTCGTCTTTTATGTCGCGACGCTGATGACCTACACCTGGGAGACAATGGCGGTGACGGCGCTTGGCTACCTGATCACGCTGCCGTTCGGCGCGCGCTCG
>NZ_PVZR01000030.1:0-81689 GCF_003024455.1 Ensifer sp. NM-2 | reverse complement strand
GAGGATGCCGAAGCGCGACCAGGCCGGAAAGGCCGCCTTGGCCGCAGCAATCGCCGCCTTCGCATCCTCGGCCGAGGCGCGGGCATATTCCCCGATCACGTCGTTGGTGTCGGACGGATTGATATTGCGGACCGCATCGCTGCCGTGGATCCATTCACCATCGATCAGGTTTCTGTATGTCATGTCTATCCTCTGATGAGCCTTGGAGATGCGTTTGCTTATCCAATGGCGGCGGGCTCCAACAAAGAGCAATCTTTCGACCCCGCCATTGCCGAAACGGCAAACCTGGGAAAAGTTGGGTGTTGCCGTATTGGCAATGCTTAGCGCTAAAAATTATGCTTTATGAGATGGCAAATTCGATCATCATCGCTCCCATAACAAGCAAGGGGAACGATATGTCTCATTTCATGATGAACCGCCGAGGGTTCCTTTCGAATGCGGCCGCTGTGGGCGCGATTGCCGCCGCGCACAGTCTGATCAATGTCTCGGCAGGCCACGCGGCAGATACTGCCACAATCCGCATGCAGCTCGGTTGGCTACCCTCCAACGGACTTCTCGGAGAGCTCGTCGCTCGCAAGAAGGGCTACTATTCCGAAAAGGGAATCGAGCTCGAAATCGTACCCGGCGGACCGAATGTCGATGGTGTCGCCGGCGTCGCCGTTGGTCAGTCGACGATCGGGCAGGTCTCCTCCAGTCCGTCGGTCATGCTGGCCCGCTCGGCTGGCGCGCCGATCAAGGCATTCGCGGCCGGCTACCAGAAGCATCCCTTCGCGTATTTCTCTCGAAAGGCAAATCCCATTGCCAAGCCCGAGGACATGATCGGCAAGACGATCGCTGCCATCCCCACGTCGGTCATCCTTCTGCGCGCGCTTCTCGCCAAGAACGGGATCTCGGAAGATCAGGTCAAGATCGTCAACATGGGGTCGGACATGAACCAGCTGGTGACCGGTCAGGCCGATGCGGTCTGCGGCTGGCTTACCAACGTCAACGCCCTGAAAGTTCTGGGGGACGACCGCGTCGACCTGACCCTCTGGGACGGCGGCATCCGGCTCTATGCCAATGTCTACTACACGACCGACGATCAGCTGGAAAATCACGCCGACCATCTTTCGGCATTCGTCGCAGGCTCGGCGCGCGGGTGGGGTTATGCGCGCGACAACAAGGAAGAGGCCGTCGATATCCTGCTCGAATCCTATCCGAACCTTGACAAGGCAAGCGAGCTTGAGACTATCGGGCCGTTGATGAAGTTCGTGTTCAACGACGCCACCGCCGCGGTGGGTTGGGGTGGCATGGACCGCACGAACTGGGAGGAGCAGATCAAGACCTATGCGGACCTCGGCCAGTTCCAAGGGGCCGTGCCGAAGGCGGAGGACGTCTACACGATGGCAATCCTCGATGCCACGGCCGACATCCGCAAGAGCGTAGGATAAGGCGATGTTGGAAACGCTCAACAGACCCAAGCAGGCACCGATCGGCAACACCGGTGCCTCGGCGGTATCGGTGAAGAACCTTCACATTCGCTTCGGTGCGGATGATTCCAGCTTCACGGCCCTGTCCGACGTTTCGGTCGAGATACCGGCCGGCTCGCTCGTGACCATGCTCGGCCCTTCGGGCTGCGGCAAGTCGACGTTGCTGCGGACGGTCGCAGACCTGGTGCACATCAGCGATGGCTCGGTGTCCGTACACGACAAGACGCCGCGCAAGGCGCGTGAGGGCCGCGATTTCGCCTTCGTCTTCCAGGAGGCGACGTTGCTGCCGTGGCGCAATGTCATCGACAACGTGCGCCTCCCGCTGCAGGTGGGAAAACGAGAGGCGGGAGTGACCTACGCCGACCCGGAGGCCTTGCTGGCTCTCGTCGGATTGAAGGGGCGCGAAAAGGCGCTGCCGCACGAATTGTCCGGTGGCCAGCGCCAACGCGTGGCAATTGCCCGCGCACTCGTCACCCGCCCGCGTATCCTGTTGATGGATGAGCCCTTCGGCGCGCTCGACGAGATCACGCGCGACAAGCTGAACGAGGAATTGCTGCGCCTCTGGCAGGAAACAGGGACCACCATTCTGTTCGTCACGCATTCGATCCCGGAGGCGGTCTTTCTCGGTCAATACGTGCTGATGCTCGCGGCCCATCCCGGCCGCGTCAAGGAGTTCATGAAGGTCGACCTGCCACATCCGCGATCCCTCGCGATGCGTGACACGGTCGAGTTCATCCAGGTTACCGCCCACCTGCGCACACTTTTGGGAGAATGTTGATGGCAAATGCCCTTCCTTCGCAAGCGGAAGGCCGCGCTTTGACGGACGGCAACAGGTTCAGGATGCTAGATGCCGCCGCCGCCGCTGCCCTGAGACACCTGCCGGCAACACTCGCGATCCTCGGCTGCATCCTCCTTTGGCAACTCGTCGTCTGGGGCTTCTCGGTGCCAACGTTCATGGCGCCCGGTCCGGTCGACGTGATCAAGGCCTTCGGCGAAAATGGCGGCATCCTGTGGACGAACTTCTGGCCGACGCTCATGGAAGCGTTTCTCGGTTTCGTGTTCGGCAACGTCATTGCCGTCCTCTTGGCGGTCTGGTTCGTCTACAGCCCGCTTGCCGAGCGGGCGTTCTATCCGATCGCCGTGATCATCAAGTCGATCCCGATCATCGCGCTTGCGCCGATCCTGGTGCTGCTCGTGGGCAACGGCATCGCGCCGAAGATCATCATCGCCGGCCTGATCTGCTTCTTCCCGACGCTCGTCAACATGGTCCAAGGACTGAAGTCGGCGAGCCCCGCAATGATCGATCTCATGCGCGTCCTGTCCGCCAGCAACTCCGAGATTTTCTGGAAGGTCCGCCTTCCCAGCTCGCTGCCTTTCCTTTTCGCCGCACTGAAGATCGCGGCAACCAGCAGCGTCATGGGCGCTATCGTCGCGGAATGGATCGGATCCAGCTACGGCCTTGGCGCCCTGATCATCGAGGCGACCTATAATTTCCGATCGCCGCTGCTCTATGCGACCGTCGTGATCGCCGCCTCGCTCGCCGTGGTTCTCTTCTTCGCCGTTTCGTTCGCGGAATCGAAGATCGTCCGCTGGAAGCCGACGACGGACCACTAACCCCAAGACACCTGCAGCCGGACCTATCCAGGTCCGGCCACCCAACGAAGTCACTGGCTGTGAACTCTTTCACATCTCGCCGGACACTTTCCCTATGGAGGAACGACAATGGAAACAATCAGGGAGCCTTTGCGTGACGCCAAGATCGTCGATCGCTCGGACGTGGTCGTCGTCGGCGGCGGCCCGGCAGGCATCTCCGCGGCCGTGTCGGCGGCGCGCACCGGAGCCAGCGTCACTCTGCTCGAGCGCTATCCCTATGTGGGCGGCCTTGCCTCGGGCGGTATGGTCTTGGTGCTCGACGACATGGTCAACAACGTCGAAATCACCGTGCGCGGCATCTGCATGGAGATGATCGAACGGATGAAGACGCTGGGCCTCTGCGTCACGCCGACGGATGGCGACCGCCAGCTCGATCTCCGCGATACGCCGGAAGCGTGGCGTCGGTGGGCGCGCTGGGGGTTGTTCGATTTCCACACGCCGTCTGCGCCGCATCCGATCTGCTACGCGGCCGCATTCGATCCGGACGCCTTCAAGCGCGTCGCCTACGACATCCTGCGCGAATCCGGCGTGAAGCTCAGGACACACAGCTGGTTTTCGTCGGCGATCGTCGAGAACAACACGATCAAGGGCGTAGTCTGCCAAACCAAGGCAGGGCGCGAGGCCATCATGGGCGATGTGGTCATCGATGCGTCGGGCGACCTCGATGTTGCCGCCGACGCCGGCGCCCAGCATACCGACGGCAACTTCATCCTGACGACGGTTTCCCGCTGGGGCGGTATCGACACCGAGGCAGCCGAGCGTTTCGAGTTCGAGGAACCGGAACGGTTCAAGCTGCTCGATCACGAAGCCAAGCGCCTGATCGGCGGTTGCTGGTCGTTCTGGTGGCTGAAGACGCCGCTGCCCGGCGTCATCTGGCTGAACTGCCCACATATGCCGAAGCTTTCCGGTCTGCGCGTCGAAGACTTGACCTATGCCGAACTTGAGGGCCGCAGCCGCATCGCCCGCCTGCTCGATTTCGCCCGGGCGAACCTGCCGGGCTTCGAAAATGCCTATGTCATCGATTTTGCGCCGCAGACGGGCGTGCGCCAGTCGCGCCTGCTTCAGGGTGAGTATGTCGTCACCAAGGACGATGTGATGACCCGCCGCCACTTCTCTGACACGGTCTGCCGCGGTCGTGACTACTACACGCCTTACCGGGCGATGCTGCCCAAGGAAGTCGACCAGCTGATCGTCGCAGGCAGGCACTATTCCGCGACGATCCAGGCGCAGAAGTCGAGCCGCGAGATCCCGCCGTGCATGGCGATGGGCGAGGCGGCAGGTGTTGCTGCAACCGTCGCTCTCAACGCGGGCGTGAAGGTGCGAGACGCCGATGTCAGGGCGATCCAGAAGCAGCTCCGAGCCCAGGGCGCCGATCCAGGCGACGTTCCATCCGAAAATGCAACCTATTTGGAGGCCGCAGAATGACATCGCTTCCCCTCGACGGTATCCGCGTCGTCGATTTCACCCAGGTCATGCTTGGTCCTTGCTGCACGCAAATGCTGGCCGACTATGGCGCAGAGGTCATCAAGGTCGAAAAGGCCAAGATCGGCGATCTCTCTCGCTGGTCGCTGGGGTCGGATCCGGACGGCCTCAACAATCCGGTCTTCTCGTCGCTCAACCGCAATAAGAAGAGCCTGGCCCTCGACCTCAAGCAGGACGAGGCGCGTGCCGCCGTGCGCGCACTGATCGAAACGGCCGACGTGGTCGTCAACAATTTTCGGCCGGATGTCATGGAACGCATGGGCTTTGGCTATGAGGAGCTCAAGAAGACCAATCCGCGGCTCATCTATGCCGTCGGCACCGGCTTCGGCCTGGAGGGACCCTATCGGCACAAGGGCGGGCAGGATATTCTCGCGCAGGCGCTTTCGGGCGTCATGCGGCGCAAGTCGGATGCGAGCCACCCGCTGTCGATCTATGCGACACCGCTTGCCGATTATTCCGCCGGCATGCACCTCGTGCAAGGCATCCTGCTGGCGCTGCTGCACCGTGACAAGACCGGTGAGGGCCAGCAGGTCTCGGTCAGCCTCTACAGCTCCATGCTCGCCATGCAGATGCAGGAAGGCACCACGCATATGATGCGGGAGAAGGACCTGAACTGGGGCGCTTTCCCGCTGACCGGCGTTTTCGAAACCACGGACGGCGCCATCGTCATGGTTGGTGCGTTCAAGCCAAATCCGTTGCGGGATATCTGCACCGCTCTGGAGATCGAGGACCTGTCCCTGCAGCCGCAATTTGCGGACTTCGATGAGCAGATGAAGCGCCGCCCGCAATTGCAGCAGGTGTTTCGCGAGACGTTTGCGAGGAACAGCAGCGCGCATTGGCTTGCCCGCCTGGAGCAGGTGGACATCCTCTGCGCGCCGGTGCGCTCGCTTCCCGAAGCCCTTAACGACGAGCAGACGACGATCAATGGCATGATCCTGGATGCCGGCGAAACCAAAGCCGGTCCGGTCCGGCTGATCGGTTCGCCGATCGACATGTCGGCGGCGACTGTGACGGTGCGCATCGCCCCGCCGAAGCTCGGTGAGCATAACGACGAGATCCTCTCGGCGATTGCTGTGCGTCAGGGAGATGCGGCATGAGCGTCGAGTTTGTCGTAGAGGGCCGCGTTGCCACCGTCACGCTCTGCCGTCCGGAGCGAATGAATGCGGTGGACGCGGCGACCGAACGCGAACTGGAGGCGATCTGGCAAGAGATCGAATCTCGCGACGACATAAGCTGTGTCGTGCTGACGGGTGCCGGCGAACGGGCATTCTGCGCCGGGGCCGACCTGAAGGGGGCCGAAACGACGGGCCTCGAATACTGGACCGAAAGCCGACCGAACGGTTTTGGAGGGCTGGCTTTTCGCCGCTCGCTGGATGTTCCCGTTATCGCCAAGGTCAACGGCTATGCGCTCGGTGGCGGGTTCGAAATGGTCCTTGGCTGCGATATCGTCGTCGCCTCGACGACCGCGGCGTTCGGTCTGCCGGAGGCCCGCGTCGGACGCCTGCCGCTCGATGGCGGCATGGTCCTGCTGCAGCGCCGGATCCCGCACAATCTCGCGATGGGTGTGCTTTTGACCGGCCGGCGGTTCTCTGCCGCCGAGATGCAAGGTTTCGGCGTCGTCAACGAGGTGGCCGAACCGCAGGAGCTCGATGCGGCTGTTGCGCGCTGGACCGATGAAATCGTCGCCTGTGCGCCGCTTTCGCTTCGGGCGATCAAACAGACCGTCAATCGGACCGGTCATCTTTCGCCGGCCGAGGCCCAGGGCTTGCGGACGCCCGCGCTCGTAAAGGCGCTCAAGAGTGAGGACGCCCTGGAAGGTGTCACTGCCTTCCAGGAGAAGCGCGCGCCCGTTTGGAGGGGACGGTGAGCGTGCTATAAGGCGGGCCCCAGGGGAGGGAAGGTTCCAATTGAATGCACGCCAGCATCCTGAAATACTTCGTCTCGGTCGCGCGGTCCGGATCCATTCGCAAGGCTTCCGAGGAGCTTCATGTGGCTTCCTCGGCGGTCAGTCGGCAAATCAAGAAGCTGGAGGACGAGCTTGGGATTGCGCTGTTCGAGCGGCTCTCGAATGGGCTGAGGCTGACTGTCGCCGGGGAGAACGTGCTGCGCCACGCCCGCGCTACGCTGGAGAATTTCGACCTTCTGCGCAGTGACCTCGGCGCCTTGCAGGGAAAAAAGACCGGCCGCGTGCAGATGTCCTGTCTCGACAGTCTGGCCATCCAGTTCCTGCCGGATATGGTCAACGCGTTCCACAGCGTTCATCCCGGGGTCAGCTTCCATATCCACACAGCCGGTCACGGCAACATCAGCAGCCTGGTCGCCGAAGGCGACGTCGACATGGGCCTGACCTTCGATCTGGCCCGGCCCGACGACACCGAGATGCTCTTTCGTGTGCCGATGCCGCTGATGGCTTTCGTCGGGCGTGGGCATCCGCTGGCCAAGCAGCGGCAGGTTTCGCTCGCCGAGTGCGCCCAGTACGACCTTCTCCTGCAACTCGACACGCAACCGATCCGTTCGCTCATCGAAATCGAGCTCTCCGTCTTTGAGCGGACCGGACGGCCCTTTGTGCTCTCGAACAGCCAGATGATGCTCAAGCCGTTCATCATCTCCGGTCAGGGCGTGGCCTTCTTCACGCCGATCGGTTTCCTGGCGGAGATCAATTCGGGCGATGTCGTCGCCATACCGCTTTCCGGCTCGCGCCTTCAGAACCTGCACGTTGGAATTCTCGTGCAGCGGCGCCGGCAGCGCACACACGCGGCCGAGGCCGTCATCGAGTTCGTCGGCGCGGAACTGTTGAGGTTCAGCGACCAGATCATGGAGGCTATCCGCACGTGAGCGCAGGACCAATCCCGGGACGACTTCTCTTGCGCCCTGGTCATGAAGTCGCACGACGCGAGCCGGACCTCCTGCGTCACTTGCCTGACGGCATTTCCCCGGCAACGATCCCGGCCAATGCTCTCCTCATGCCACCGCCCGTCAACGCGCATGACCACGGCTATGGCATTCGCACGCTCGATTTCGGCAACATCGACGATGCCCTGGAGACGTGGATCCCGGGCCTCCGGCTCAGGCCGCGGACTGACCCCTACCTGGAAGCGCTCGTAGCATTTTCTCGGCTGGCGCAAACGGGCGTCGGTGCGACGATGCATTGCCACAACTCTCTGAACATCGACCGGCTGGTGGACGAGGCTGGCGCTGTGATGCGAGCCGCGGATGAGCTAGGCATCAGGCTCGCGCTCTCCTGCCCACTGCTTGATTTCGACCCGTGGGCCTATGATGGCGGGCCGGAGCGATTGCGCCCGTTCCTCGATCCGGCAGACTGGAAGGAAATCAGCGCCTCGATCCCGAAATACGCACCGCCCATGGTCCAGATTTCGGCAGTCGACGCTGTCGCTGCCGGCAACACCAGCCCGTTGATCGATGTTCAGTACGGCCCGATCGGGCCGCAGTGGTGCTCCAATGCGCTGCTCGAAGGCATCGCCGAGGCATCTGCAGCAACGGGCCGGCGCATTCACATGCATCTCCTCGAAAGTCCGCGGCAGCGGTGCTGGCTGGACCGGCGCTTCCCTCAGGGTGTCGTGCGATATCTGGACGATATCGGTTTCCTCTCGCCGCGCCTCGCGGTTGCCCATGGCGTTCAGTTGCGCCCGGACGAACTCGAGCTGCTGGCCGCGCGTGGGGTGCAGCTCGTTTCCAACCCGTCGGCCAATTTACGCCTGCGTTCAGGCGTGGCACCCGTCGCCGCCATGCCGGCGAATGGACCCGCTTTCGCTTTCGGCCTGGATGGGACAGGGTTCGATGATGATCAGGATCTGTGGCGGGAACTGCGCCTGGCCCATCTGTTGCATGGCGGCCGCGACATGACGCGGACCTTCACGGCCGGGCGGGTCTTCGATGCAGCGATCCATGTCGGCGCCAAAGTCCTGAATGCGCCGGTGAACGAAGACCTCGTGCTCGTGGATTACGCCGCATTAATTGCCGACAGCCTGACGGGCGATCTGGATGAGGCTGAGATTCTGCTCGTCCGGATGACGGCGGCCCATGCAAAGGGCCTTTACGTCGGCGGACGGGAGATCATGCGCGATGGAAGACTGACCCGTGTCGACTACGAAGGCGTTCGGGCCGAACTCCTGAAGCAGGCGCGCGCTGATCTACCTCGGTTGGCCGGCGAGCGCGCGCGGGTGATCAAGCTCGCCGCGGCGACGCGCGCCTATTATTCCGGCTGGTAAGCACGCGCGGCGATCAGGTCAAGCGTCTCCCGATGCGCGTCGCTAAGGGTAGGCTGCGGCGGGGCGGCATTGTACCAGACTGGATTTCCTGACCTCTTGGCGACCAGGTATTTGACGGCCGGGATAAGCGGGTTGGCGGCAATCAACTGCCGTAACCGAAGCACGCGATCCTGCAAGGGGGTATCGTCCTGGCTCTTCCAGAGCTTGGCCGACAGGGCCGGGGCGATATTGATCGTCGCAGAAATCGTGCCGGCGTAGTTGTCGGCGCCCGCATCGGCGAGTGTGGCCTCATTGCTCGGGAAGACGGCGAAGTTCGGGATCCTCGACAACTGGCGCGCATAGTCGAGATCGCCCGAACTGTCCTTGGCCCCCTTGATGCGATCCGGAAATGCTTCGGCGAGCCTTGCGGCGAAGGCCGGACTGTAGGTGATGCCGGTCATCTGCGGAAAGTTGTACAGATACATCGGAATCGGGTTTTTGGCGGTGCCGCGAATGAGCCGGGCAAACCAGGCGAAGAGCCCGTCGTCGGGGGCGGGCTTGTAGTAGTAAGGCGGCAAGACCAGCACTGCCGCATAGCCGAGACGGCCGGCAAGGCTCGTCAGGGCGATCGTCGTCTCGAGATCAGGCGTTCCGGTTCCGACCATCAGCCTTTTGGTATCCAGCGCCTCGGCTACAGCGACCATGACAGCGCTGCGCTGTTCGAAAGACAGCGAATTCGCTTCGCCTGTCGTGCCGAGCACATTCAGGCCATCACAGCCATTGTTCAGGCACCAGCTGGCATGTTCGACAAAGGCTTCGGTATCGATCCGGCCTTCATCGTCGAACGGCGTCGGCACGGCGGCAACGACGCCACGGAATTCTGTCACAGACATGTCTCGTTCCTGTTGCTGAAGTGTTGTCATGGTGACGTTGCTACCCTCTCGAAGCCGGCAACGAACGGGTGGTCCAGCGCCGTCGAGCACTCCTTGCTCCACCCGCCCGGCGATCCCAATCCGGTCACGTCGGAGTCGAAGAACTCCTTGTTGACTGCGATGAAGTGGCGCTGGCTCTCCGGGATCTCGTGATCCCAGACAATGGCGTCGACAGGACAGATCGACAGACAGAGCCCACAATTTATGCATTCTTCGGGGTGAATGTAGAAGGTACGGCCACCTTCGTAGATGCAGTCCACGGGGCAGGCCGCGGTACAGTCGCCGTCCTTCACGTCGATGCAGGGCTCTGTAATGACATACGCCATCTTGCTTGCCTCTAAGGAGTTGCTTGCAACACCAATGTTTCAGAGTTTCTTCCGGCGAAGAAGCATAGATATTCGCCGTGACGGTTGCCAAAAAGGCAACATCTGGACGCTGCAAGCTTTTGGCCGCAATCAGTTCAAGATTTGGTATGGGGGTGATTTTTTGGACGCATTTGCTTGCGCCACTGTTGTGCCGCGCTGCGACGACCGACGATGATATCGCGAATGGCGCGTTAGGAGACGAGATCGTCGAAGTCCCTGGCTCCGCGCATCAGGTTGCGGAAATCGGCCGCCGGCGTTCCTGGTCCGCATCGGCCGCAAGTATCCCGATCGAGCTCGACGCGGCAGGGGAACATCGCGGTTCACCCTTGGACATCAACCCTGGAGTCCAGCTTATGGATGTGGATCTGGGAAGCCGTGCCTTTCGGACAGGGCGGCAAAGATTTTGTTTTTTTCGGAAATGAACGCTCTTCCTTGAAAAACATCAGTTTGATGCTTCGATGTTTCGCCGTCCGCCAGCACAAGCAGCGGCAGGGACTGACTCATGTCTCCTACTAGAGCAATGACGGGCGATCGCGGACGAGCACGCAATCCGTTCAACATCAATCTTTCGCGCAAGAATTGAGTGCGACCTCCGCGAAGGCATAATCCGAAGTTACGATGTTTGCAGGCACGGAAACGTCGTGCTGCACCGATCCCTATCGACATCCACAAGTCGATCACATCCCAGTGCTGACATGCGCCGAAGGGCGCTTTAAGATTACCAGGCGCACGGGAACGGCTTGACCAGGCACGGGGCTGCGGAGGATGGTTACGTCTCCACGCCCGGGAACTGCAACAATCCCCTGTCTCTATTGGAGAAGCCGGTTGAACAGATTTCCAAACGTCCCCGCGTCCTGATCGGGCTGCTCCGCTCCAGGGACCGGTTGCCTGGCCGCGGGTTCGAGAGTAGCGGGGTCTTCGTCAGCTTGGACATCCGGCGGCGCCTCGCCGCTCTGCGCCACATTGCCGTCAATGATCTCCTCGATGGAAGGTTGGTTTTGCTTGCCTTTGAGGGTCTTGTCGATGGCGCCGCCGACGATGTCGCGCAAGGATCCTCCAGTCGCTTTGTCGGAGAGCAGGTCATCGATCCGCAGCGTGTCGGTCGGCAATCCGAACTTCTTCAGTGTCGCCAAGGCAGCGGTGGGGTTCTTCAAAAGTCCCGACAGATCGGGATATATGCGAGGACGGGCAAAGGGCCCCTCGATCAGGACCGGAACTCCGATTCCGTCAGTTGAGATCTCGGCGCCCTGTCCATCCAGCGATGCGACCACCCGCGGATCGAGCCGAAACTTCATCTGTCCGTCCGCAAGATTTGCCTCCCCGGTCCCGTTCATGCGCACGAGCGGGCCGATTAGCTTGATGTCCTCGGTTCGCGCAACGCCGCTATCAACGGCAAACGAGGCACTGAGTTCAGTGAACCCTGTCGCTTGGCTTTCATTCTGCTTGAAGCCCGACGACATCAGGCCAACGAGGTTGTTATAGGCGTCGGCGATATCGATGCCGCGGATGGCGCCATCGGAAAACCGGACATCCGCGCTGCCTTGAAGCGATTGTTTGAGTGCGCCAGTCGTGCTGCCAGCTCCCGTTAAGTCGAGCTTGGCCTGCAGCGCGCCTTCAAGATGTTTGAAGCCTGCCATGTCGGTCAGAAGCGGCGCCGCCGAAGCGCCCGTGATTGAGGCGTTTAAAGCAATCGACGGTTCTGACCCGGAGCCGTCGGCCCTCAGGCTTGCGGTAATATGGCCGCCATAGAACGGGCTTTCAGGAAGGCTGAGACTTGCGACTCCATCGGCAACGGTAAGAGTGGTTGCCACCGGCCCTGCAAATACGTTGCCGTATCCAAGTTTATCGGCGTTGACATTAATGGATGCATCGATCAATCGAAGCGAGGAGAAATCCAACGGAGCATCGGGCGCAGGGTCAGCTCCCTGCGCCTTCGATTGAGGTGCACTCGAGCGCGCGCCGGCGAGACGCGCAAAATCTAGCTGTGCGAACTTGAGGGCACTGGATATCTTCAATGGTGTCGTGAATTGGACAGATCCACTCCCGGTCCCCTCGACACCATTGACCGACAAAGTGGCACTTTCGAACTGAACGCTCGCCGGGCTCGCGCTGACATCACCGTTGAACGCAAATAGGTCGATGTTGTCCGGGCCGCTCTGTCCAAGCCAGCCAAGGAACCCGCGAACGTCCGCTGTCGAAAAAATCAGCTTGCCGGCATAGCCGTTCGGAATGGCCGCTTTGCCATCAAGCGAAAGAGCCGCTCCCGGCATACGCATGTCAAGCTTCAGGGGTATACCCCCCGAGTTGAGGTCCCCGGCCAAGAGACTGCCTAACGGTAGCTGCAAGTCGACTTCGGCAGGTTTCCCGCGCCAGGCCAGGCTGCCCGACAGACGCCCCGGTTTTGCAAAGTCATCGATCCTGAGCGCCAGCTTCTTAATCTTGACTTCGCTCAACGAGGGATCGGCGACGCCCGGCGCGATGAAGGTGGCGCTGTGCAGGCCTAGGCTGCCGGTCATGTTGATTGTTTTTCTCAGGGCATCCCCCGAGAGGCCGCGAAACGCGAACCGGGTATCGATCGTGACAGACCCGGTCAAAGGAACGGATTGCCCGGTCAGATTTGCCACTTTGGCGACATCGAGCCCGCTGCTGGATATGCGGCCCTTGAAGGTCGGCTCAACCTCGCGAATATCGACAGAGATATTTGCCGCAACGCTGCCGGCATCGATGCCGAGATGTTCTATCCTTGCCGTAACCAGCCCGTCCTTAAGCGTTGCCGCCAAGGCAACGTCTGATGCCGAGATGTCACCAAGGACAAGATCCCTGATGTTCACGCCGATATCGGCATCGAACCCGGTCAGAAGCTGCAAACCCGTCGAAGCGCCCGACTTCTCCGATTTCGCGTTGGGTTGCGACGAAGCCGAGGTAGTAGCCTCAAGAAATGCGCTCAGGTCCAACCGGTCAGCGTCGATGTCAGCGAGAAACCGCGGGCGATTGCCGGGTATGAAGAGTGCGTCGAGGCCAAGAGCCTCGTCTCCAACGAGCAATTTGCCGCCGCGGATCTGGTAGCTGCCATTGGTGTTGAGGGCGACTTGTCCGGAGGCCTCGAATGCGGAGAGCCCGGGGGCGGGGGCGGGATCCGCCTCGAAGGAAAGGCTCAGGTCAGCTGGCTGTCGTTCAAGCAACGGGCGCACGGAGGAGATCGCGAGCGTCATCTGGTAGCGCCGTTCCTCGATACGGGCGCTCGCCGAAAGGGAAAGTTGATCGTCGATGTCGGGTACTGCGAGTGAAAGGTCGATATCGGTTATGACCTGCTTCGCACCGGCAGTGCTTTGCTGTCTCAAAGTGCCACTGACAACCGAGACCGAGTCGATTGCACTTCGCTCCAGGAAAGTGACAAGCGCGGCAAGCGGATCGCCTGGTTTGGCTCGGCCCAGCTTGCCGCCTTCTGTGGGCGATGCTTTGCCTGTCTTCTCGTGCAATTTGAGGATCGGCTGAACCAGCCTGATCTCCTTGATGTGCAAGCGATCCGACCAGAGGGAGGAGAGTGTCACTGAGCCCGCAACCTCTCCGATTTCGGCTGTGACGCCCGCTTCTTCGCTCGAGAGCACGACAGTTTCGGCAACCACCGCCATATGTGGGAATACGGACAGCCTGACGGGGCCGTTCAAGGCAATTGAGCTGCCTGTTGCAGTCGAGAGCTTTCGGCTGAGTTCGGCGCGCATCCATTCGCTCGAAACGAAGCTGGGCAAGACGAGGATGGAGGCGGCAATGAGCGCACCGAACGCGAGAAAGCCAAGGAAGAATCGCATTATATGTCCCCGTCGCAAATACAACTGATTCGCTATCGTTTTCCGGGGTGAAAAGATTTGCAACTGCCGGTGGACTTGTGGAGCAAGTGATCTGAGTTGTAAGCGATATGGCAGGGAAAGTGGCAGCGCGCCGCAACCGTGGGGCCATGGGTGCGTCGCAAGGGCAATCGCCTCGACCTTCAAGGGACGGGCGAGAACGACATCATCACAAATGTGGTCGAGCCAGTCGTCGATCACCATCCAGTTGCGCGTCGCCCTCGACCTCGGCATGCGAGTTCTCGTGGTAGCATTCGAAACGCACCGAGCGATTGACGATCGTTTTTCACCCGGTCCGATCTGAGCATCTTCCGCTGCTGTCCTGCACCACCAGATGACTGTAGGATTTGTGCTAGCGCCAGATCCTGGTAAAGCCGTTCATCTCTTAAAACAGCCTCGGGTACGATTTTTGAATCGATAGATTGACCCATGGTTCGTCCGGCGACGGTCTCATTGCTGACGGTCTTGACCTCCGTCAGTTTCTCGCTGTTTAAGTAGGTCCTCTCCTTTGGGAAGCAGTGCTGCAAAAAATCTTACGGCGTGTCCACTATGGGTGTGACGCACCCGTCTTTGGGCGCTGGTTTCTCTCACTCATGCATCGAACCCGGACCTTTAATTTGGAACTCGGAACAGATTGGATTTCTTGCCTTGTGATAACATTACGTGAAGGCTTCACTTAGCCTCACCTTCGGATAAAACGCGTAGCTTGGTTCCTATATGCCTTTCGACCGAGAAAGCCGGGACTGTTTTCTCCATTCAGTCCAACGCCCGCGTCCTCTTCGAGTCGACAGCTTGCCGGGTTTTAACGGATGTCCGTATGCTTGCTTGGGCATGCCCCTCCATCGGGGCAGGCCCGCGCGACTAAGTGCATGCCTTATAGCGAAGCCGCCTAGGCAAGCTGGTAAACCAGCTGGGCTGCAGCAAGATCGGCAAGCCCGGAGCCCACACTCTTGAAACAGGTGATCTGGTCCGGGTTCGTGCGTGCGAACTCGTTGTTGCGACAAAGATCTGTCAGTGTCCCCAGGATAGCGTTATGTCCAATCACGCCGGCGGCAAGGGGCTTGATAAGTTCTCCTGCTTCCTCAACCGCGACCGTGGTATCTATGTAGATAGACGAGCGACGCATCACTTCATCATCTGCCTCTCGCATATCCGGGGTAAAGGCCCCGATGAGATCGACGTGAGTGCCAGGTTTGAGCCACTCGCCTCGAATGACGGGCGCAGTTGCAAGCGTTGCGGCGCTGACGATGTCAGCGGCTTCGATTGCGGTTTTAATGTCCGCCGTCGATTCAGCGGGAAGACCACGGTCTCGCAGGGAGGAGGCGAGACGATCGGCTTGTTCGTGATGGATGTCCCAGATGACGATGCGCCGAACCGGTCGTACAGCTACATAGGCGTCCGCGATTAGGCTTCCCACGCGCCCAGCGCCTAGAATGACAAGCGATGAGGCGTCCTCTCGCGAGAGATATTTGGCCGCAAGCGCCGATGTTGCCACAGTGCGCCGGCTCGTCAGCGTGTTTCCGTCCATGAGGGCCAATTGCTCGCCTGTAACGGCGTCGTAGAGCATGTATGTCGATACGACAGCAGGCAGCCTACGCTTCATGTTACCCGGCATGATGGTCACCAGCTTCACGCCAAGAAAGTGATCTTCGTCGTCGGCGTTGGACCAGGCGGGCATCAGAAGCAAAGTGCCGTCGGGCTCGTTTTCGCTGGTTAATGTGTGATGGTGGCGCGCGGGTGTCTGGCATCCCTTCGCGAAGCCACGCTGAAGAGCGGCAACCAACTCCGGGAAGAGAAGCCTTGCAGCGGTCTGACTGGCGTCAAGTATTAGTGGTTCACCCATATTCGCCTCCTGCTCAACAGCACCATAAAGGGTTGTGATACTATGTGTTGGTCAACAGCCAGCTCGGTCTCTGACCACACCGTGATTCCTCGCACCAAGGTCGCGCTAATCCGCCGTCGCACAAACGTCGTTAGAACGAAGCAGTTGGGGCATGATGGTCGTCGGCATAGCGCCAGCCGCCCGGTGGATTAAATTGGCGCTCGACGCGCCTCATCGATATAGAGTTCGCGCAACCGGGTGGCCACCGGACCTGGCAAACCCGCCTGGGCTGGCCCCGTTGAATCAAGCAGCTTGCGGTCGACAACCGATGTTACTTCTTAGACGGCATCGGCGAAGACAAACCTGCGGCCGAAGATCGAGATTTTCGCTTCGGTCTCCCACAAAAATTGCGCGTTCAGGTATACAATTCGGCTCAACTATTCCGCCCTCGCTCGGGGGTTCGGTTATCATTCGGTCGAAAAAACATCTCAAGACGGGCACACTCAGACGACGAACCGTACCGCGCGTTGGATCTCGAAATAGTTTTGCGCCTTGAAGCGCAACGTCCGTGGCGCGATATGCTCCATCCCGGGATACCAGCTGTTCCTATAGGCGTCCGTCGGATTGGTATATTCGACAACAAGCTCGAATGGCTCGGGAAGCTTTGGCACGGCGTGCTTGAAGTTTCCCGATAGCGCCTTCTCCACACCCTCACGGATCGCGATTACAGCTGCCGCCGGGACCAACGATTTTGTCGCGGGACCAAAGCCTTCACTGGTGGCTAGTGTGGCGATACCCGGTACCTCAACTTCAGCTTCGGCACACATTCCAGCATCGCCGGAAAGAAATGCTGACGGTACACCGTAGCGCGAAGCACAAAGGGCATTGAGGGTGAACTCAGAAGCCACTTCGCCGTTAATCAGCAGCCTCGAAACCGCACCGCTCAACGTGTGAGCCAGAGGATTCGTGTCGGCGCCCGCCTTATTATGGTAGCCGATATAGAGTGCGGCCGAAAAACTCGCATCGATGCCGAACATCATCTCATCGGGATGCCCGCTCCAGCCCCTGATAACGCTCACGTACGCCGGCAGTTTTGATAGTATCAAGTTGCGCGCCGAAGAATGTGCGTCTTTCACAACGATTTCCTTTGCGCCGGCCGCTTGCGCTCCTTCGCAGGCGGCGACCAGTTCATTCGTCATGTATTCGCGAAACTCTTCGTACTCAGGCTGTCCCTTCTTGGCTTCGTCCCAAGCCGTAATTCCTGCGGTGCCTTCGATATCCGAGCTAATGAAAATCTTCATTGTGGGTTCCTTGCATACGAAAATAAGCGCGAGCAAAAGGGACGCCCGGAGTAGCTCAGGGCGGCGTTTACCTCACGTGGTGACCGATTAGTTCAGCGTTCGCTGAAGTGTTCAGGTATTAGCTGGCAGTGCCAAGTTGGAGGGCGAATGGTGCTCAAATTCCGAACCTCCCGATCATGATTTTGCATCCTGCCGGGTAGCCTCACCGACATATCCTATGAAATCGCCGTGCAGGCGGGTGACAGCGTTGAGCCGTTCCTCCACTTGTGGGCCAAGCTCCTTGAATACCGAGTTAATTAGGAGGTTGCTCAGGTTCGCCATATGAGCCGTCGAATCCCAGAACATATCGAACTCCGTTCGCACGACGAACATTTCATCGGCAAGATCATGACCCCAATCGCAATAGGCATCGGTTATCAGCATTAGCGGGATACCGCGCGACTTCGCGTTCTTGGCCAATGATTCCGATAGCCGCGAGTATCTTCGCGCCTCAAAGATCACGAGCGCAGTCGATTTTTCCCCATTTAACAATGCCTCAGAGAAGTTGCCGCCGGCGATATCTACAAGATGCACGTTAGGGCGCAGATATTGGAGCTGATGGGCAAAGTAGTGTGCAAGACCCCGCTCCGTCTGGAAGCCTGCGACAAAGACCTGTCGGTAGCGGGCAAGTTTTTTCACCGCGCGCGCCCAAGGCTCTGTTCTCGCCAGTTCATAGATCCGCACAAGGCTCGCGATTTCTAACTCCAGCCCGCGTCCTTGCTCATCTTCACCAGACTTGTTTCGATCATGAAACTCCTTCAGGCGGTCACCAAGGAGCCACGGGCCCCCTCCGATGTCGTGCTGCAGGTCTTCCTTCAGAGCTTTGAAGTTCTGAAAGCCCAAAGTACGGCAAAAGCGTCCCACCGTCGGTTCGCTCACACCTATCCGCTTCGAGATTGAGGCGGCGGTGTCAAACGGCAGTTCAGCGATGCTTGCCAGCATGAAAGTCGCTATTCGGCGTTCCGCCTTCGACCCCGTAAGAAGATACTCATTTAAGCGTTGTTCTACCGTCTTCGCGGACATTTGAAGCCTTGATAGTTCCGTAATCGTGCCGTTTTGGTGAAAGGAAACTTTCATCCGAAGGCCGTTCTTACATTTCATATGCCCCGAATTGGAAGGGTGTCAAACTGAAATTTAAATTACAAAATACATATTGACTTTATAGAACTTACAAATAGCCTATTGCGGAAAGTTCGAGTAACGGACAAAAAATTGGGGAACTAAAATGATTAAAAAGGTCTTTGTGGCCTCGATGCTTGCTGCCTTGTCGTCGGCGGCTTCGACGTATTTGACGCCGGCTTTTGCCGGCGAGGGCGAGACGTTCCGGATGATCGTCGAGGAGCCTCGTTTCATGGATCCCAATCGGGTGGATGACGGCGGGATTGCCATTCAGACCCAGCTCTTCGAGCCGCTCGCAAAGATTCAGAACGACGGCACGCTTGTTTATTTGCAAGCCAATTCGATCGAGCGATCCAGCGATGGTTTGACGTGGACCGTAAAGCTGAAACCGGAGAATAAGTGGTCGAATGGCGAGCCCGTTACCGCCAAGGATTGGGAGTACTCTCTCAAGCGCATCCTGGATCCGAGCATCGCGAGCGGAAACGCGCAATTTTTGACGGAGATCAAGGGCGCCAAAGCGTACAACGCCGGCGAGACCAAAGACGCCTCGGCGGTCCATATCAAAGCCGTGGATGATTTCACGCTGGTTATCGAAACTGAACGAGTGGCGCCCTCATTCCTGGCGAAGCTTGCGCTCCCTTACATTACTCCCGTTCCGCAGGCCGTGGTGGCTCAATGGGGCGAGCGATGGACGCTTCCCGAACATATCGTTTCCAATGGCCCATACAAACTTGTGGCCCGGGTAAACGATCAATCGATCGAAATGAACGTCAATCCATTCTATGCCGGGAAGAAGCCGACAATTGACACGATCAGAATGACGGTCGCGTCGGGCGATATCTGCGAAGCGCAACTTCGAGCCTATGAAGCTGATGAGATCGACTTCGCCACATGCATTCCGATACAGGACATTCAGCGGGTTCGGCAGGACGCCACTCTCGCAAAAGAATTGATTGCGAATCTTGATTCCGGAACCTGGTGGGTCCAGTACGACAATTCGCATGCTCCTTGGGACAACAAGGACGTGCGGCACGCGTTGAGCCTGGCCATTGATCGGAATGCGCTGTCGTCAGTCATTAGCGATGGAACCGCGGCAGTGGCAAATACGATCGTTCCGCCAGGTATTCCTGGTGCAAACGAGGATGACGCCATTAAGGGAAATGTGGAGACTGCCCGCGAGCTTCTAGCCAAGGCTGGCTACCCGAACGGCGCCGGTTTCCCTCCATTCACCCTCACAGTACGTGATAGCGCTTCGCAGCCGATCGTAGCACAACTGCTGCAGCAGATGTGGTCTGAGAATCTCGGCATCAACGCCACGATCAACGTCATGGAGCTGAAGGCTTTCGCCGCTTGGGTCAACGCCCGCAAGAATGCGCCCTACGACATCATAACTGCTCTCTGGGTATCCGACTACGTCGATCCCGAAAATTGGTATGGTGATCTGATTACCGATGACTATCGCAACAGCCATTTTAAGAACGAGGACTTCGCATCACTCATCAAACAAGCGAAGGTGGCTACGGACGAAACCCAGAGGATTGCGACCTACCGGCAAGCAAACAAAATCTTTGAAGAGCAACAACCGATGAGCGCCCTCTATCGGGAAACCTCGCTCTGGCTTGTAAAGCCCTACGTCAAGAACCTTCTGCCCGATACCACTCTTAGACTCTATCCCATCCGCGATACGGAAATTGTTCGGTAGGCTGAGGCAGACATGATCTCCTTTATATTGAGGCGAGTGCTTGCCAGTATCCCAACTCTCTTGGTTGTTTACACGGTAACATTCGCAATAGCCCATCTCACGCCTGGATCGCCATGGGACAGCGCGAGCGCGAATAGACCGATGGAGCCGGCCGCGAAGGCGGCCCTGGATGCAAAATACAATCTGGATGCGCCATTGCACGTTCAGTACGTCGGCTATCTCTGGGGGGCCGTCCAAGGCGATCTCGGTCCATCGTTTCGTGATCCCACGCAATCCGTCACCGATATCGTGAAGAAGTTTCTTCCGACATCGCTTGCTCTCGGCTCAATGGCAATCGTCCTCGCCATCGTGATGGGGCTTTTGCTTGGCGTCGTGGCGGCCCTGACACGTTCGAGAGCCCTGGAGACTGCGATATTGTTCTTCTGTACCTTCTGCGTGTCTCTACCAACCTACATCATCACTGCGGTGTTGATCGTAACATTGGGAGTAGGACTTGGACTTGTTCCAACGTTTGGCTGGAAGGGGCTCTTTTCCACCTCGGCAATCGTCCCCGTGGTCTCACTCGCACTCGCTCCAATGGCGGCGGTTGCCCGGTATTGTCGAAACTGCGTGCTGGAGGTCATGCACAAGGATTTTGTCCGGTCAGCTCGGGCCAAGGGCGTAAAACGAGGTCGCATCATCGCGGTTCATATACTGAGAAATGCCGTGGTTCCTGTTGTAACAGTTGCCGGGTCATACGCCTCCTCAGTACTCGTTGGTTCATTTTTCGTGGAATCCATCGCTGGCGTGCCCGGGTTCGGGCGGTACTTCGTGCTGGCGGTGTCGGCAAGAGACTATCCTGTGATCATTGCGACAACACTGGTGTACGCAGTGATTGTGGTTCTCTGCAATTTGCTTGTCGACATAGCTCATTTCATAATCGACCCCCGAACCCGCGAGGACGTACGATGACGATGGTCCCATCGGCCCAGCGGCGTGGTGTTTCACTGCTACCCGCATCTCTTCGCAGCAAGCCCGGTCCAGCCGTTGCCGTAGCGTTCCTTGTGCTGATCGTCGTTGTCGCGGCATCCGCTTCATTCCTGCCTTACGATGCGTATCGTCAGGATCTGCTTCACAGAAATTCACCCCCCAGTTGGAACCACTTACTTGGGACCGACGAGTTGGGCCGTGACATGCTGGCTCGTCTTGCGATCGGAGCCCGTGTCTCACTGGTAGTTGCCGTGACATCCACCGTGGCGGCGGTTCTGATCGGCATCGCTGTAGGCGCCATCGCGGGATACAGACGAGGCTGGATCGACAGTGTTTGCATGCGCTTCGTGGACAGCATGTACGCATTCCCCGATACGTTGTTTGCAATTCTAATCGCCGGAATTGTGAAGGGGCAGTTGAGCCAGTCTTCCACTGACTTCTTTTCACCGATAACGGCGCTTTATAAAATGTCGGGGGGGCTGTTCGGTGTCTTCCTCACTTTGAGTTTTACCTCTTGGCTGATTTGCGCGCGAATTGTGCGTGCAGAAGTCATCATACTTAGATCGGCTGAATATGTCGCCGCCGCTCGGCTGGCCGGCGCTTCGGACTTGTTCGTGATGCGGCGTCACATTTTGCCGAACTGTCTGCCGGTGATCATCGTCTCGGCAACGTTCGTCGTGCCAAGTGCGATACTGCTTGAAGCTGGGTTGAGTTTCCTGGGCGTTGGCGTCGATCCACCCACACCGAGCTGGGGAGCAATGATCGCGTCTGGCGTGAGATCGATGCAGTCGTATCCGCATCTGCTTGTAACCCCAGCAATAGCGGTGGGGCTGACCTTGTTGTCCATCAACGTGCTCGGGGATGCATTGCGCGAGCATTTCGATCCTTCGTTCAGACGTGGCGGAGAGACCTCATGAGTGAACTCCTGAATGATATGGGCGAGACGACAAACAACATCGGTACTCGCGTAGGTGACACGATCCTCGAAGCCCGAGACTTGCATGTCATTTTTGGCACCGGTGTGCGGGCGGTGGATGGAATCAATCTCGAGATCTATCGTGGCGAGACGCTCGGGGTCGTGGGGGAGAGCGGTTGTGGTAAATCCACCCTTGGGCGCGCACTGTGCATGCTCGAGGCTCCGAGTGGCGGAAGCGTTGCGCTTAATGGTTCGCCGATCAGCAATATGAAGGGTCGCAGCCTGCGTGAGGCCAGGAAGAGCCTTCAAATGGTGTTCCAGGACCCCTACAGCAGCCTTGACCCAAGGCAACGCGCTGGCGAAATCATTGGGGAGCCACTCCTTCTAGCCGGGGTCGATAAAAAACAACGGCAGTTGCGGGTGAATGAACTGCTTGATCTCGTTTCGATTGGAGCGTCTGGGTATTCGCGGTTTCCGCGGGAATTCAGTGGCGGGCAGCGGCAGCGAATTGGGATCGCCCGGTCACTCGCGGCAAACCCCGAATTGATAATCTGCGACGAGCCCGTCAGTGCGCTCGACGTGTCCGTTCAGGCTCAGATCGTCAATTTGCTCGTGTCGCTGCAGCGCAAGCTAAACCTGACCTATGTGTTCATATCCCACGACTTGGCGGTCGTTCGGCAGATGGCGGACCGGGTTGCGGTCATGTACCTTGGTCGAATTGTCGAGCTAGCGGATGCGGATAAGATATTTGCAGCTCCGCGTCATCCCTACACAGCAGCCTTGCTGTCAGCGGTGCCGAGAATGCCGACATCTTCAGCCAAGCGCAAACCGATCCCGCTGCCGGGCGATCCTCCTTCTCCGATGCATTTGCCACCCGGCTGTCGGTTCCAATCGCGATGCTGGCTCAGGCAAAAGCTCGGTTCACCGGACGTATGCTCAGCCGTCGACCCGATGTTGTCGGGCACAGGTGACCACCAGGCGGCCTGTCACTTTCAAGAACATGTCGACGCACAGCGCGGAGCCCAGAATGCTTAATCAGATCAGACATTCTGCCGACCATGATGCGATATTGTCAGTTGAGAATCTGTCGATAGACATTGAAAGCAAGCACGGTGTGCTTCATGTCGTGCGCGGTGTTTCCTTCCACGTCAATGCGGGTGACCGGATTGGTGTTGTAGGAGAGTCGGGATGCGGGAAGTCAACCCTGGCTCTCGCCATCATGAGACTGCTCGCTCCGGGCGCGGCTCCCGTCGGTGGTAGCATTCAGTTTCTTGGAACCGATCTGCTCGCGCTGTCGGAAATGGAGATGCGCCGACTGCGCGGCAACGAGATTGGAATGGTTTTTCAGGACCCTGCGGCGAGCCTGAACCCGATGATGACCGCAGGGCGTCAAGTCGGCGAGACAATCGAGGCTCATAAGGGCGTCTCGAGAAAGATCTCGGCCAGCGCGGCGGTCGACATGATGCGCTCCGTCAGGATTCCTGAGCCAGCCGTCCGCGCCAGCCAGTATCCGCACCAGTTTTCCGGGGGCATGCGCCAGCGCGTAGTCATCGCGATGGGAACGGCGAATACGCCCAAATTGATCATAGCCGACGAGCCGACCACGGCTCTCGATGTCACCGTTCAAGCACAGGTGATCGAGCTCCTCGAAAAGATGAACACCGATACCGGTTCGTCGATTGTCTTCATTTCTCACAATATCGCCCTGGTGTCGGAGTTTTGCTCCCGGGTGGTAGTCATGTACGCCGGGCGTATAGTCGAAGAAGGTTCAACATCGGACATCTTTTCGAGACCGTATCATCCCTACACCTCGGCGCTCATAAAATCGGTTCCTCCGCTTGATGAACGACTTGCGGACGGTTTGGTCCCGATCGAAGGGCGGCCGCCGAATTTGGCGAGCAAGCAAGTCGGCTGCGCGTTTGCGGCTCGGTGCAGCTCCAAAATCGAGAAATGCACGCAAAGCAGCCCGCCTCTTGTGGCGATGGGCCCCCGAAAGGTTGCATGCTGGGCGACTGCAGCACACTCGTAACTGACGTACACGGGGTAGAGCTGGCACTTCCCCCGACTCGCGGAGATATCCAGGGCCTCAGCCGCGGCTGCTAATAGGAATGGCGTGCAACACGCGTGCTTTCTCGCTGTATCCAGCGCATCGCTCATTCGAGCTGGCTCTGCGCCGGGTGCATCCATCGCTTGCGACATGCAAACCTGATGAATTTCGGAGGGACAGGAATGATTGAAGTCGAATGGGCGCGCATGACCGCCCCCGATGTGCGGGCGATCGCGATGCAGAAGGCCGCGCTGGCAATCCTTCCCATAGGTTCTCTTGAACAGCACGGACCGCACCTCCCGGTCGTCACTGATACGGCGAGCGCATCGGAAGCGGCCATTCGGGCCGCGCCGCTGGTGGCCGCTGAAACTCCTGTTGCGGTACTGCCGGGCCTATGGCTTGGAATGAGCGAACACCACCTACCCTTCGGCGGGACGATCTCGATCGACTATGAGACAATGAGCAAGGTCCTGCGGTGTATCGTGCGTTCGCTGAAAGCGCTGGGCTTCGCCCGCCTCATGATCGTAAATGGGCACGGAGGCAACGTCGAGCCGCTCGCTATTTCGGTGCGAGAGCTAGCTGTCGAATTCGAAATGCCAATTGTTTCTTGTCTGCCTTGGGATTTGGCGCGAGAGGAAGCAGCGAAGGTTTTTGAAGTCGATAAGCGCTCTCAGCATGCCTGCGAGGGAGAAGCATCCGTCATGTTGGCGATTACTCCTGCAACGGTCCGCTCAGATCGTTTCGAACAAGCGTTCGTGGAGCAAACCCACCCACTGAACCCATCGCTTGGCGGCACGCGGTTCTACTCCTTCGCTGAGTATGCTCCGGTCTCAGGAACATGGGGAGATCCTCGCAGCGCGACAGCGGAGAAGGGCGAGCGCTTCCTGGATCTTCAGGCATCAGAACTAGTGAAGCTCATCCAGCTTCCAACGCTGTGGACCAAACCTGATCCAGTGTGGACTCCGGGGCGCGGCTTACAAACGACGGAAGGAAGGTTTGGCAAATAGCGAAACGGGTGCACGAAGGACGGCCGGATAAATACGTCCGCCTTTGTCGCCGCGACAATCTCTGACAAACCGGCTGTGACGAAGGTCATCTCGCCGACAGCCTCTGCGCGCGTGGAACAATCTTCAGCAGCGCGTCTTTCTCATCCAGAATGATAGATTTATGTCACAGGCTCCTTGACGAAAGAAAAATATCATCTTATCGCTTGTAGAAGAACATCAGAAATAAAATCGAGTTTAGTGCATCTTTTGGTATTTAAGAGGTGAGGAGGACTTATGAACCGTCGCGAACTGTTAATATCTTCGTCAATTCTTGCGCTCACCTCAACGTGTTTGTTTGCTAATATTGCGACAGCAAATTCAACTCAGCCGGAAATCACAATCGTAATATCAAGTGACGAGAACGGCGCGCCACATCTAGATCCAATCCGAGCGACGTTGCTAAGCGTCACTGCCGGATTGATTTATGATCGGCTCATCGCGATGTCTAATGATCGTACGTTTCACCCGCATCTCGCAGAGTCTTGGGACGAAAGCGAGGACGGGTTGAACTGGACATTCGTGCTGAAGAAGAACGTTCGTTTCCACGACGGGGAGCCCTTCAATGCGTCTACTGTCGCCTGGTGGATCTCGAAATTCGAAGACAGCGTGAACCAGCATGTGAGCGGTGCGATCGATCGCGTTGTCGTGATGGACGAGCACAATGTTCGTTTCGAGATGAAACGGCCGGATCCCAATCTGCTCTATAATCTCGCTTCATACTTCATGGGGATTCCGTCACCCAAGGCGTACGAGGCTGCAGCAGGGAATTTCGGAGTAACCGAAGCCATCGGGACAGGTCCGTACAAGTTGGAAAGCTTTGCCGTCGGACAGCAGACAGTCCTTGTCGCTAACGAGGAGTATGCATGGGGCAGTGAGCTGTCCGAAAACAAGGGCGCGCCGGAGATCAAGCGGCTGGTTCTTCGTGAAATACAAGACTCGTCGGCAACCTTTTTGGAAATCGATACCGGTAGCGCAGACATATTGATGAGTGTGCCCACGGAGTTCGTCCCGCGTCTTGCGATGAACGCGGACATCGAACTCCGCAACATGCCCGCGACCGGCGTTTCCTACCTTCAATTCAACACAAGCAGCGCGCCATTCTCTGACCACCTGGTCCGGCAGGCTATTGCCCACTCCATAGACCAGGAGCCTATTCTAAAGGCCGTGTTCAACGGATCGGGCGCCACCGCCCATCAATTTCTTGTTTCATCGCTGGAAGAATCGGACGTTCAACCTGAACTTCTGATCCGCAAGGATAGCGAGAAAGCCAAGCAACTTCTCGACCAGGCCGGTTGGATACTCGGGTCTGACGGCGTTCGAACGAAAAACGGACAGCAACTGAAAGTGCGCCTGTGGTCGGCTTCCGAAACTGCCTACAAACGTATGGCGGAAATCGTTCAGGCGCAGCTAAAGCCCGTCGGGGTGATAGCCGAAGTGGCCCTTTTTGATAGCGCCAGCCTTCGGGACGCGCTGCGAAAAGGTGATCATCAACTGGTGATCAGCCACTACGATTGGGACAACGCTGATATTCTTGATTGGTGTTTCAGCGCAAAGAATATCCCGCATCCGAACAGTTCGCGTTGGAATAGTCCGGGTTCCGAAGAACTGCGCCAGGACGCCATGAGCGGCGCCCGCAATTGGCGCGAGCGGGTGGTGAAGTATAAGAAATATCATGAGTATCTTCTCGAAAATTTCGTATTCGTACCTCTGCACGAGTTTGATAAGACGGTCGCAGTCAATCACAGCAGGTTAGTCATACCGGACCAGATTCGCGAGACGACCATCGGGAGCGCTACTCTGCTCGACACAAGGTGGCGGTAAACAGGCAATGTCATCGTTTATCTTACGACGCCTTGTTGCCGTCATCCCGACCTTCTTTGTTGTTTCGCTTACGGTTTTTCTCCTGATCCACCTCGTGCCAGGAGATCCGATCGACAGTCTCATGCGTGCCGGGTCTTCGCCGGCATTGCGCGAGCAGATGGCCACGAAGTACGGGTTGGATAGAGGTGTTTTCGAGCAATATATCATCTGGATGGGTAAGGTCCTGACGCTGGATTTCGGTACATCGATCATTCAGGGGCGACCCGTCGCCGCCTTGATTACCCAGAATCTTCCCGCCAGTCTCATTCTGGGCGGTGCGGCATTCCTGTTTTCCTCTCTTGCCGGGATCGCCGCTGGAGTACTGGCGGCGAAGTACTACGGAACGCGCATTGATAGCAGTATCACGTCCGGCATTCTGCTGGGGTCGACCATACCCAGTTTCTGGCTTGCTTTGCTGCTTATCCTTGTATTCGCGGTCTGGTTGGGTTGGGTGCCCGTGTCGGGTGCGCGGGGTTGGTCTTCGCTGATACTCCCTGTCATTGCGACTGGCCTCGGGGGTGTGGCCCTTGTCGCTCGCGTCACGAAAGTCTCAATGATCGAGATCGGCCGGCAGGACTTCGTTACGCTGCTGCGCGCGAAGGGTGTTTCCGAAAGCCGCATCAGGCTGCGGCACATCCTGCGTCATGCTCTCGTCCCCGTCATTTCCATTCTCGGGTTACGCATAGGATGGATTCTGGGGGGCGCCATCACTGTCGAGGTCGTGTTTGCTCGTCCTGGCTTGGGATCATTGCTAATCCGGGCGCTGAGCCAGCGGGACTACCCTCTTGTTCAGGGATGTCTCCTGATGCTGTCGATGGCGGTTATCCTCGGAACGATAATTGGAGATATCGCGCAAGCTGCAATGGATCCGCGACAGCGTGAGGCTTCCAAATGACAGCGATTGTTTCTCGTAGCCGGCGTTTGCGGTTGCCGATCTCGGTGCCGGCAGTCGTGGCAGGACTCTTTATCGTTCTGCTGGTGGTCTCTGCGGTGTTCGCGCCGCTGATCGCGCCCTATGCCTACGACGCGCAGAATATCGAGGTCATGAATGAGGAGCCGTCGCTCGCTCATATCTTCGGCACTGACGAATTCGGCCGCGATGTTTTGTCCCGAATAATTGTCGGCGCTCAGACCTCATTGTTCGTTAGCGTAACGGCAGTCGGCTTTTCGGTCTTGGCCGGATTGGTGCTGGGGGCAGTTTGCGGATATTTTGGTGGACTTGTTGATCGCGCGTTGATGACCGTGATCGATCTGACGTGGTCCTTTCCTGAGATCCTTATCGCACTCATGCTCGTAGCCGTCGTCGGCGCTGGACTGCACGGTGTGATTATCGCGGTCGCAATCGCCTACTTGGCGCAATTCTCGCGACTGACGCGGACCCAGGTCATGCAGCTCAAGAAGGAAGCCTACATAGATGCGGCCGTGGTTCTTGGGGCAAGCAACTTCCATATTTTGTTCCGTCATCTTCTACCCAATGCTTTAGCGCCTGTTTTGGTCGCTGCGATGCTGGCAACCGGTGATGCCATCATTCTCGAAGCCACGTTGGGCTTTTTCGGTCTGGGAGCGCAGCCGCCGACACCGAGTTGGGGGGCAATGATGAGCTCGGGCACGGCACAGCTGTTTGTTGCTCCATGGGTCATCATAATACCGGGCTGTGCCGTGGCGCTGACCGTTATCGCACTTAACATTGTGGGCGATGCGTTGATCGCGTCACTGGATTTCCGCAGCAAGGCCAGGGAGGCGTAGAATGCTACTCTGCGTGGAGAAGTTGCGAATAGCATTCGGCTCCTTTGCTCCGGTACAGGACGTCACCATCAGTGTCGACCGGGGAGAGATCCTCGGCCTCGTCGGCGAGTCCGGTTCTGGGAAATCGCTTACCGCCACAGCCTTGATGGGATTGCTGGGTTACATAAATGGCCATGTCGCCGGAGGACGCATCCTGTTCGACGGTGAGGATCTTACCAACTTGCCGGAAGAAGATATGCGCCGCCTGCGTGGCAGGCGCATTGGTCTCATTACGCAAAACCCGATGACTTCATTGGACCCGATGATCCGCGTGGGCAAGCAGATCGAGCAAGCCGCAAAGATGCACATCGGAATGGACGGCAAAGCCGCGTACAGAAAAGCTATCGATCTTATGAAGGACGTACGTATCCCTGATCCGCAACGTGTTCACGCCCTGTATCCACATCAGCTGTCCGGTGGTATGAAGCAGCGGATAGTTATCGCCATGGCTCTGGCGGGTGAGCCAGATCTGTTGATCGCTGACGAACCCACAACAGCCCTTGATGCAACAGTTCAAGCCCAGATCATCCGAAACCTCGTCGAGTTGGTAAAGATTCGCGGGCTCGCGATGATCTTGATCACCCATGACATGGGCGTCGTTGCTCAAACCTGTGATCATGTTGCAGTTATGTACTGCGGGCGGATCGTTGAGCGCTCATCCGTGGGCTCGATTTTTGCGGCGCCCCAGCACCCCTACACGCAAGCCCTCATCGGCTGCATTCCGAGAAGCGGCATGCGATCGGGAACGCTGGTCGGTATTCCGGGAATGGTGCCAAGTACCGCGGCATTGCCGTCGGGATGCAGCTTTCATCCGCGCTGCAGCAAAGCGCACACGACCTGTCGCGAATGTGTACCGGAGTTTCGCCAATCCGGCCGTTATGCCGGCGTGGCTTGTCATCTGGCGGGGCGACATGAGTGAAATAATCTCCGTTAAAAATCTAAGCCGCCGCTTCGTAACCAAGCGCTTCTTTCGAAAGCAGGAAGTCTTCTCTGCCGTACGCGACGTAACTTTCAGCGTTGATCGAGGCGAGATTATCGGCGTCGTCGGCGAATCCGGCTGCGGTAAATCTACGCTGGCACGGCTAATTCTAAGGCTGTTGGAGCCAAGCGCCGGCGAGATTACTTTCGAGGGAAGGGATCTGGCCTTTTTCTCAAAGCGTGAGATGCGGCGCTTACGCCAGAAGATGCAAATGGTCTTCCAGGATCCGTATTCGTCCATCGATCCGCGTTTCACTGTTCAGAATGCTTTGCTCGAGCCATACAAGGTTCAGGGGTTGTCACCAGGTAAAGCGGACAAGCGTGTTGCGGAGCTCCTGAACATGGTCGGGTTGGACGCATCCTTGGCGCGCCGGTACCCTCACCAGCTCTCTGGTGGCCAAAAACAGCGGGTGGGAATTGCTCGGGCGCTCGCCCTTAATCCTTCGTTGATTGTGCTCGATGAGCCCACTGCCTCTCTCGATGTTTCTGTGCAGGCGCAGGTGATCAACCTGCTCGACGGGCTGCGCAACGAACTCAACCTGACCTATATTTTCATATCGCATGACCTGAATCTGGTGCGTTACTTCTGTGACCGAACAATCGTCATGTATGCCGGCCGGATCGTGGAAGTTCTGCCAAAGGACGTTCCGCCTACCCATCCGTATGCCCGCATGCTCATGAGTAGCATGTTTGAACCAGATCCAAGCAGTCGGCGTGAAATTTCAAGTTTAACCGGCGAAGCGCCGAGCGGCTACAACTTGCCCCTTGGCTGTTCTTTCGCAGCGCGTTGTACCCACGCGACGGAAATGTGCAGCCGGAACGATCCTGTATTGCAGCTATTCGATGAAGATCATCAAGTTGCTTGTCACCACGCACGCGAACCCAACAGGCAGATCATGGAAGCGTAGCGGAGCGGCATCGTAGCAACAAACACCACACCTTTCATAGGAGGAGAACACGATGAGCTATTGTGTCCTGACTGCCGAGTTCGCTCATGAAACAAACACCTTTAACGTGAGGAAGACCGATCTCGACGCATTCGTCGCCCATGGCCTTTATGAAGGTGCCGCGGCAATTGAAGCGCGTGGCGACGCGAACACCGAACTTGCCGGTTTCCTTGATCGAAGTCGCGAGTATGGTTGGGATGTCGTGCATACCATCAGCACGGATGCGGAGCCTGCGGGTCCTGTTACACGAGTTGCCTTCGATCATATCGCCGGCAAGATTATCGACAAGGCAAAAGAGCTCGGGAGTGGGCTCGATGGCATCCTGCTCGGCCTTCATGGCGCGATGGTCACCGAGTACTCGCAGGATGGCGAGGGCGAGTTGCTGGAGCGGTTGAGGCAGGTACTCCCTCGCCGAATCCCGATCTCCGTCACTCTGGATCCACATGCGAATGTGACCGCCAAGATGTGCGAACACGCCGATATCCTCTTGTCCTTCAAAACGTATCCTCACGTCGATATGCGCGAGACAGCTCGTCACGCAGCGGATCTGTTGCAGCAGGCAATGGCAGGCGTAGTCAGGCCGAAAACCCTTCTCGTGCGGTGCCCAATGCTTGAGGAAGCTAACGCGGGACGTACCGACATGGGACCAATGATCAAATGGATTGCCGAAGCAAAACAACATGAAATGACACCCGGAGCTTTGGCGGCCAGCATTAATGGCGCTTTTCCGAACGCTGATATAGCTGAAGTGGGACCTACCGTTGTGGTGACATACGAAGGCGACCCAGCGCCGCACAAAGCCTTTGCTGAGCGCATTGCCGAAGAAATATGGAATAACCGCGCAAATATCCTCAACACGTTTTATACGCCGGCGGAAGCCGCGCAACTGGCCTTGGACTATGAGGGCGACCAGCCGCTCATCATTGCTGAGTATGCCGACAACCCGGGAGCTGGCGCCTACGGTGATGCGACGGCTCTCCTGGACGCTTTGCTCCGCGCGAAGGTCTCTAATGTATGCTTCGGGCCGATGGTGGATCCTGAAGCAGTGCGGGTTCTGTCGCAGATGAACATTGGCGATAGCGCGTCAATATCGCTTGGTGGAAAATCAGATTCCCGTTTCGGCGGCGCGCCGCTTAAGGTGAATGCAAAGCTCTTGCACCTCAGCGACGGCAAACTGATAGGAACCGGTGCGCAGCTTGGCGGCCTGGAGTTAACCTTCGGACCGACCGTCGTCATCAAGATCGACGGGATCGCCGTACTCGTGGTGACTGAGCGCTCCCAGTTGCGCGATCAACAACAATTCCGAGCTTTTGGCATCGAGCCGACAGCGTATCGGGTGATCGTCGTCAAGTCCATGCAGCATTTTCGCGCCGATTTTGAGCAGATTGCAGGCCGGATTATCGTCTGCGACAGCGGGGCATTATGCACCATGGATTACTCGAAGATCCCCTACCGGAATGTACCCCGCCCAATCTACCCGCTTGATGCGTTCTGAGAACGGTCGCAGCAGTCAGGGCGCGAACTCTCCCCCATGCGGGGACGGACCATGTAGTTGGACGGGCCAGAAATACGAACTGAGCGTTCCTAGTAACGCCAGCAACCATTGTTTACTACGGAGCATGGCGTGATTGTTAAATCTGCCGCACAGCATTCAGACGTTATCGTACTCGGCGCCGGAATCGTGGGAGTCTGCATCGCGCTGCATCTTCAAAAGCGTGGCAAGTCAGTCGTCCTGGTCGACCGGAAGGAGCCGGGGGAGGAGACGAGTTATGGGAACGCGGGGTTGATCGAATGCTCGAGTGTGATGCCGTACGGGGCCCCCCGTGAGCTTGGGACTTTGCTGCGTTACGGCTTGAACCGTTCGGCAGAGGTGCGTTTCGACTGGTCATACTTTCCCCAAATTGCACCATGGCTCTGGCGTTTCTGGCGCGAGTCCGCTCCAAAACGATTGAGGAAGGCCGCGTCCGACATGTGGCCGCTGATTAGCCGTTCGGTGATGGAACATGAGGCGCTGGCATCCGAGGCGGGGGTGACTTCAGAGTTACATCGCTCAGGTTGGATTGAAACCTTCCGAAGGCCAAGCTCACTTGCAAAGGCCAAGACAGCGCTCCGAGACCTTGCCCCCTTTGGGGTCCGATATGATGTGCTCGACGCAGGTTTGCTGAACGAACGCGAGCCCCACCTTTCAAGCGAGTTCGTCGGAGGGGTCCATTGGCTCGATCCAGCGACGGTGCGTGATCCCGGGGGTCTGGTAAAAAGCTACGCGAAGACGTTCTTCCAGCGGGGCGGCAAGTTCTACAAGGCAGACGCATCGAATCTCGTGAATGACAGGATCCGATGGCGCCTGAATCTGGAGAGCCAGAGTCTGTTCGCGCAAGACGTTGTCGTTGCGCTCGGTCCCTGGTCTAACGACGTGGCGCGACGATTTGGCTATCGGCTTCCCTTTGTCGTCAAGCGAGGCTACCACGTCCATTATTCGGCAAAAAACGGGGCGATGCTTAACCACCCGGTATTCGATGCGGATGGAGGGTATGTTCTGTCTCCCATGCGCCAGGGCGTTAGGTTGGCCACCGGAATCGAGTTCGCGCCCCGAGACAGTCGCCCGAATTTTTCTCAACTGGATTTTGTCGAACCGCTCGCCAGACGAACCTTTCCGCTCGACGGCAGGATTGAATCGGAGCCATGGATGGGGTCAAGACCTTGCCTTCCCGACATGCGCCCAATCATTGGACAAGCGCCAAGACATAAGGGCCTGTGGTTTGCATTTGGCCATAACCATCACGGTCTGACATTGGGCCCGGTTACTGGACGGCTGTTGGCTGAAATGATGACCGGGCAGGTATCTTTCACTGATCCGCGTCCCTACGCGATGGACCGTTTCTCTTAGCCTTCCGGACTTTGCCTTCCAACATCGATCTCGAATTCCGAACATGTCAAAGAGGTTTAGAATTGCCCCCTTCAAATTGGACTAACGCCAGTCGTCTGGAAGCGAGCGTTTCAGACGCAATCGACACGTACGTTTTCGCCGAAATGAGGCGCCAACGGATTCCGGGAATGGCACTTGGAATCTACAAGAATGGCTCGATTGTACTGGCGAAAGGGTATGGCAAGGCCAACCTCGAACTCAATGTCCCAATGACGGCGGACAGCGTGCTGCAGTCTGGGTCGGTCGGCAAATCATTCACAGCGACCGCGCTGATGATGCTGGTTGAGCGGGGCAAGGTCAAATTGGACGACAGCATCAGAGACTATTTCCCAGAAGGACCGGATAGCTGGAAAGAAATCAGAATAGCCAATCTTCTTTCGCATACGTCGGGATTGGCCGCCTATGACGATCCACAGCTTCAACTCCCCGACGGTCCATTCGATATCAGACGCGATTATTCGGAAGACGAGTTGGTGGCAGCAATCGGAAAGCTGCCGCACGATTTTGATCCGGGCGATGACTGGGCCTATAAGAACACCAACTTCGTCTTGCTCGGCATCTTGATTCATAGAGTGACAGGCCAACCCTACGGCGAATTCCTCGCGCAGAACATATTCCGTCCGTTGGGGATGATGTCATCGAGCGTCATTTCGGATCAGGATATCGTCCCGAATAGAGTATCGGGCTACGAGATGGTCGGGGGCGTTCTCAAAAATCAACAATGGGTGTCGCCCACCTTCAACTCGACAGCTGACGGCACGCTCTATTTTACCGTTCGCGATCTCGAACAATGGGACCGGGCACTTTGTGGTGAAAACCTCTTAAAAGCGGCCTCGCTGGAAAAGATGTGGACCCCCTATCCCTATGGCGGGAAGTCCGAGAAGGAGGGCTACGGATTTGGATGGAGGATACAGTACATCAACGGACGGCGCGTGATTGGCCACAATGGCGCATGGCAGGGGTTCTCTACGTCATTCTCACGCTATTTGGATGACACGTTGACCATTGTCGCGTTGTGCAATCTCGATGCGATGCATTGCAGCCCGGTTTCAATCGTCCGAGCCGTCGCCGGTATAATATCTCCTTCTCTTGAAGTCCCTGAACGTCCGCCCATAGCCGACGATCGAGAAAAACTGACGGCATCGTCCTGGGCGCAGTTCTGTAGCCTGATGAATGGCGACATCACCGGCAAGGGGACCCAAACCGAAACATTCTCTGCGGAACAAGTTCGTGATCTGCAGTCTTCGTTGCCGGTACAATGGGGCGAGAATTTTCCAGTCCTTATTGAACGCACCGTCGAGAAGGAAGGTCTCATTTCAGTGTATAAGATCGGGAATGTAAACGACACGCGTTTGCTTAGAGTTTTGAGTTTGGAGGACGAAGGTGTTGCATCGTTCAGCATTCTCGCGGATCCGGATAACAGATAGGGGTGTTAAGAGACAGCCGATACAATCGCAGTGACTATCAGCGAGTGGGTTGAGCGGATGTGGACTTTGGCGGGCATGCGGCTAGAGCTCCTCCGGAGCCGCCGGGTTTGCAGCGTTCGACATGGTAGCGGGATTAGACATTCGTTCGATAGCAACAGAGCCGGCACGAGGATGATTTGGACAACGGGTGGCTCATTTCTGCCAGATTTCGAATGGCCTCCGCGCGCGAGCAAGGGCAGAGAGTTCTTTCAAGCCGCGCGAACTCGGGGGGATAACCGGCCGGGGTGTGGCTCATTGTGGCTCTTTGGTTGATAAAAGCCATGTATCGTCGGGAAATCGCTGGGGATGTCCGCCGCCGACCAAGCGGGCCCTGCGCGAGCGCTGTGGAGCATCTTACTGATGAGAACCGCTTAGCGCGCCGTGCGACCGAGGGAACGGAAGCTTTTTCCGCTGCGATGCGGTGGCTTATTTCGATCTGCGAGCTTCGAGCTAGGACTTTTCGAGGACAAAGTCGGCGCAGCGCTCTGCGATCATGATCGATGGCGCATTGGTATTACCACTGACTAGCGTCGGCATGATTGAGGCGTCTGCTATCCGCAGGCGCGGTACGCCGATCACCCGGAGCCGACTATCGACCACAGCCATCTCGTCCCGGCCCATCTTGGCCGTGCCCGAGGGGTGATAGACGGTCTTCGCGATGGAGCGCGCATGATGCTCGATCGCCGCATCGGTTTGCGCTGCGTCGCCGGGTGCCAACTCGCGGAAGCCGAGCGCTTTCATCGCCGGGGCGGCGAGGATCTTTCGGCCGAGCTTGATGCCGCGCACCAACGTGTCGATATCGGCTTGCGTGGTAAGGTTGTTCCCGACGAAAACAATTGGATCTTCTGCCTTTGCGCTTCTGATCGAAACCTTGCCTCGCGCTTCCGGCCGTAGAATGCATGGGTTTATGGACACGCCGTGGCCGTCCATCTGGCCGCGCGACGCATCGCCAACGAGTGCCGGTGTGACGTGAAACTGGACGTCGGGCCGGCCGCAGCCGGACGTATCGACGAAGCCACCCGTCTCAACGACGTTTGACGAGAGCAGCCCCGTGCGGTTGAACAGGTATTGCAGGCCATTGACAGCGGCGCGTAATCCCTTGTCCTGCCCTTTCAGCGAGATTGCGCGGTCGGTAATGCCGTAAACCGAGGCGGTGATGTGATCCTGAAAATTCTCCCCGACGCCAGGCAGATCGCGTAGCACCGGAATGCCATGGGCGGAAAGATGGGCGGCTGGGCCGATGCCGGAAAGCATCAGAAGCTTAGGGGTGGCGAGGGCCCCGGCGCAAAGGATGACCTCTTCCTTTGCTGTCGCCTTGTGGTCGATCCCGTCAGCTGTCCGGTAAGCAATCCCAGCGGCCGCGCCGTTCTCCATCAAAATGCTGCGAACGGCACTTTCGGTACTGAGCGTCAGCAGCGGTGATCCCCGCACAGCCTTCAGATAGGTTGCGGCCGTCGATCCGCGCCGGGCATGAAACGTAGTTGTCTGGTAGAAGCCAATACCTTCCTGGGAGGCCCCATTGAAGTCATGCGAAAAGGGCAGGCCCACTTCCTGCGCGGCGCGGACGAATGCAGAACTGATCGGGTGGCGATGGCGCGGTTCGGAGACCTTCAAGGGACCGCCCGTACCGTGATAATCGCCGGCGAGTGTCTCGTTGTCCTCGCAGCGCTTGAAGACTGGCAAAACTTCGTCGTAGCCCCAGCCCTCGCAGCCGAGATCGCGCCAGGTATCGTAGTCCTGCGCCTGGCCGCGAATATAGATCATCGCATTGACGGAGGAGCCACCGCCGAGCGTTCGGCCCTGCGGCACGACGAGAACACGGCCATTGGCGCCAGGCTCGGGTTCCGTTTCGTACATCCATGTACGCTTGGAACCGATCACCCGTACGAAGGTGGCGGGGATGTGGATGAAAGGCGTATTGTCCCGCGGACCTGCCTCCAGCAGAAGCACGCTCTTGCCGGCCATGACGAGCCGGTTCGTCACCACGCAGCCGGATGAACCACCACCTACCACAATGTAATCGAAAGTCTTCATCCGCTGTCTGATCCTCTACGAGCCCACAGATAGAGTGCGCCGAACGATGTCCGGCACACTGACGAGGCGTCAGGCGCCGATGTGGCTGACGAATTTCACGGTTTGATAGGCGTCGAGGCTTTCCGCCCCGCCCTCGCTGCCATATCCGCTATCCTTGATGCCCCCGAACGGCGTCTCCGCCGCGGCGATGCCGAAATGATTGATCGACACCATGCCGGCCGCAAGCTCGGACGCGAAGCGGTCGGCCGTCGCCAGCGAGCGGGTAAATGCGAAGGCGGCCAGGCCGAAGGGCAGGCGATTGCTTCGTTTGATCGCCTCATCAACAGAACTGACACGTACCAGCGCAGCCACCGGGCCAAACGGCTCCTCGTTCATGATGCGCGCTTCTTCCGGCACATCGGACAACACCGTCGGCTCGAAGAAGAAGCCGGCATTGCCGATGCGTCGTCCGCCGCATTCAAGCTTGGCGCCGGCCGCGACCGCATCCTCGACAAACATCTCCATCGCATCGAGGCGCCGCGGATTTGCCAGCGGACCCATCTGGGTGTCGTCTGCCGATCCGTCACCGACCTTGAGCGCCTTGGCTCCGGCGACGAAGCTCTCCTTGAAGCTGTCGTAGACGGAATCCTCGATATAAAAGCGGGTTGGTGATGCGCAGACCTGACCGGCGTTACGATACTTCAGCATGACGCCGAGCTTTGCGGCGACTGCAATATCTGCGTCAGCGGCAACGACGTAGGGGGCGTGTCCGCCAAGCTCCATCGTCGAACGCTTCATGTGCGAGGCGGCGGCTGCAGCCAGCGCCTTGCCGACCGGAACCGAGCCAGTAAAGGAGATCTTTTGAATGATCGGCGATGCGATAAGATAGTTGGAGACTTCGGACGGAATGCCGAAGACGATGTTTACGACACCTTCCGGCACGCCAGCATCCTGGAACGCCTTGGCGAGCTCGATGCAGGCGGATGGCGTTTCTTCCGGTGGCTTCGCGATCACCGAGCAACCGGCGGCCAGTGCCGCGGAAATCTTGCGAACCAGCTGATTGATCGGGAAATTCCAAGGAGAGAAGGCAGCAACGGGGCCGACCGGCTCCTTGACCACGATTTGCCTGGCGCCCGGAATGCGTGAGGGGATCACCCGTCCGTAGGAGCGGCGAGCTTCTTCTGCATGCCATTCGATATGCTCCGGCGCTGCATTGGCCTCGCCGCGCGCTTCCGCTAGCGGCTTGCCTTGTTCACGCACCATATGCTGGGCGATTGTCTCTGCGCGTTCGCGAACCAAAGAGGCTGCGCGCAGCATGACGCGGCAGCGTTCCAGAGCTGTCGTTTTTCGCCAGATTTCAAAACCCTTGGCTGCGGCGGCCAGCGCTGCATCGAGATCGGCTCGCTCGCAGACCGGCAGGAGCGCAATGACCTGTCCGGTTGCCGGGTTCTTGACCTCGGTTGTGCGACCACCAGAAGGCGCGCGCCAGGTTCCGTCGATCAGAAGCGGTTTATCCAACATTGCTTATTTCCTTCGAATTTCCGTCATAGACGGCGTTCGGCAGGCTGCTTACGACCTGCACATATTCCTTCGCGATACGGGTGACGATTTCGGCCGCCGGCAAGACTTCGGAGACAAGCCCTGTGCTCTGGCCGGCCTCCACTTTGCCGCCGCTCACGTCTCCGTCGAAGGCCGCGGCTTTCAGAGAAGTGGCGACAAAGAGCGCCTTGCGCTGATCGTCAGAAAGCCCTTCGGCTTCGGCCCTGGCCATGCCTTCGGCAAACTGATTGCGAATAACGCGGATGACGCCGAAACCGCGGCCGACGACCATCGTGTCGGCAACTCCGGCTTTCACTAGCATGTCCTGATAGGCCGGATGCAGACGCGCCTCACGCGACATCATGAAGCGCGAGCCAAATTGCGCAGCACCCGCCCCGAGCGAGAGGGCCGCAGCGAGCCCGGAGCCATCGGCAAAGCCGCCAGAAAGGATCAGGGGCATCTCGGGCACGGCCTTGGCGATCGCCCGACCGAGAACGAGCGTAGAAACCAGTTCCGGAGGCGGATGACCACCGGCCTCGCCGCCAACCGCAATCAACCCATCGACGCCTGCGTCAGCTGCCTTGCGGGCATGAACTTCGCCCGAGACAACGTGCAAGCAGATGGTCCCGGCGGCCTTGAACCGGTCGATGTACTTCTTCGGGCCGCCCTGGGACGCGATCAGTACCGGGATCCTCTTTGCCAAGAGCATATCGATGATCGCGTCGGCACCTTGGCGATAAAGAGGCAGGTTGACGGCGAAGGGGCGGTCGGTTCCCGCCTTTATCTCGTCGATCGCCTCTTCGAGATGATGCGGAAACATCGGCCCGGCTGCAAGAACGCCAAGGCCACCGGCATTCGACACTGCGAGTGGCAACGCTGAGTTGGACGACGCCCACGACATACCCGCCTGAATGATGGGCAAGTCGATGCCGAGCAGCTTGGTTACTTTGGTTTCGATGCGCATGTCAGCCCTCGATGCCTGCGAGTTTGCGCGCATGGGCGGCAAGCTGCTTCTTCTGGATTTTCGAACTGGCGGTCATGCCGATCGACTCGAAATCCTCCACGATCCAGACGTGGCGCGGCACCTTGAAGCCCGCCATTTCCCGCTTCGACCATTCGATGATCTCCGCCGGCGTGGTCGCGCAGCCGTCATTGAGAATGATGAAGGCCGCGGTGACTTCGACGAGCCGTTCGTCCGGCACGCCGACTACGGCCGCCTGGCGGATTAGCCTGTTCTGGTGCAACACGTTTTCAACATCGGCGGGCGATACGTTCTCGCCACCCACTCGAACGATATCCTTCGCCCGGCCGAGAAACCGTAGCCGCCCGGCGCTATCCAGTGCGCCAAGGTCGCCGGTCGATAACCAGCCATCGGCGGACAGCGTGGCTGCGGTTTCATCCGGCTTGTTGAAATAGCCTTTCATGACGTTCCAACCGCGCACCTGGATTTCGCCAGGTTCGTCCGGTCCAGCATCGCGCCCGCCTTCGTTGCGGATGCGGACATCGACGCCGGTCTGAACCCGCATGGCGGCGCTGACGCGAACCTCCTCTGGCTCCCACCAGCAAGATTGCGCCACATTCGGAGAAGCTTCCGACAGCCCGTAACCAACGACGCATTCGCGTGCGCCGAGCTCGTCGATGACACGGCGAACGATAGTGGGCGAGGCTGCGAGCCATGCCCCGCGCAGGTTGAGGTGGCGCGACGGAAGGTCCGGATGCGTCAGCAGCATCAGCGCCATCGTGTCGTTGCCCGAGAAATGCGTGCAACGTTCCGCTTCCATCAGGCGGAGCGCCTCCCCGGGTTCGAAACGGTCCATGCTTACCAGCGTAACCGCGTGCTGTAGACATGAGAGGATCGACAGAGTGGTGCCCGCGACATGGAAAAAGGGGCGGGCGCTGTGGAAACGGTCGCCAGACCGCAATCCCATCCGAAGGCCGGAGAAGAAGGCATTCGGCAACATGTTGCGATGCCGAAGCAGCACACCCTTTGGGAATGAGGTTGTGCCGGATGTGTATTGAATGAGGAGGATGTCGTCGGCATCGTCGTCCGGTTTCGTGCGCACAAGGGTGCTTGCACACAGTGCCCGCCAGTTTTCCGCGGCAGAAGGAACATTATCCCCAATCACTAGAATTCGCTTCAGGTCTGGCAAGGCGTCATGCGGAAGAGCGCTATCGAGGCTTGGACACACCTCGCGCAGCATGGCGATGAAGTCGATCTTGAGGAAACGATCGCAGATAACGAGCGTGGTCACGCGCGACTGCTTCAGCGCATACGCCATCTCAGCGGCAACGAAACGGGTATTGATGGGGACGGTCACGGCCCCCATTGAACCGATCGCCAGGAAGAGAACGACCCATTCGGTGGAATTGCCGAGGCACAGCCCGACATGATCCCCCTTACGCACGCCGGCCGCTGCAAGCGCATCGCGGGCGTCGGCAACCCTCGTTTCCAGTTCCTGATATGTCAGCCTTCCATCGCTTGCCACGATCGCTTCCACATCCGGCGCAAGAGTGGCCGAACGGCGCAGAGCGGCAGAGATCGTCAAGGGGCACGTGGCTTGGAGATCGAGGTCGCTCATTTGCCGCTCCCACTGCCAACGACTTCGGAGAACTTCGCGATACCGGTGCGCCAGTTACCATCGGCAAGGCAGCGTTCGATCGCTGCCATCTCGATGCGGATACCGTTGCTAAGGTTGGTTTCATGGCCGAGGTCAACGGCCTGCTTGGACAGCGCCATGGCAAGTGGTGGTGCTGCGGCAATGCTTTCGGCGATTTCCTGTCCAACCTGTTCGAGCTCATCCGCCGGCACGACCCGCGAAACGAGGCCGCGTTGATAGGCTTCCTCTACCGACATCGTTCGGCCGGTGAAGAGCAGTTCCTTGGCGTTCATGCGTCCAATCACCCTCTGCAGGCGCTGAGTGGCGCCGACAGTACCCCATTGCGGCTCCGGAAAGCGGAAGTTCGTCTTTTCCGATGCGACGACAAAGTCGCAACTCATAATAATTTCGCCGCCGGAGCCGACGACTGGACCTTGCGTCAGCGCGACAATCGGCTTGCCGCAGCGGCCGATGGCGTCATAGGCGGCGAAGGAGGCCTGCCGGCGGGCGAGCACCCAGGCTTCGTCTTTGCCGGTGCGTTCCTTCAGGTCCGCACCGGCGCAGAAGACCGGACCGTTGGCTGAAAGCAGAATGACGCGGACATCCGGGTTTGAGTCCAGGCGCTGAAATGCCTCGCGAAGCGCGATGCACATTTCAAGATTGACCGCGTTGCGGGACTGCGGGCGGTTTAGCACAACGCGCGCGATGGCCCCGTCCTGTGTTACCGATACTGCATCGAAGCTCATCCGATCGCTCCTTCCTTCCGAAGCGTCGCGATCTCGACGTCGGTCAGGTTCATCTCGTCTCTCAAAATGGTCTCTGTGTCGGCGCCAAGGAGCGGCGGACAGCCTATCTCTGGGGAATCGAAACCTTCGAAATTCACAGGCGTGCGGAGCGCCTTGAACGTGCCCTCCGCCGGGTGGTCGAACGTGCCGACTACACCGCGCGCCTGCATATGCGGATCATCAAGGATTTGCCGCGTCGTGTTGACTTCGCCGGCCGGGATGCCGACGGCGCGCAGCGCTTCGGCCAGTGGCCCGCGCTCACGCGCGGCAATCGCCGTGCGCATCTCGTCCATCACTCTCTTGCGATTGGCCACTCGCCCGCCATTCTTGGCGAGGGCGGGATCGGCGCCGAGTTCTGTCAGGCCGAGCACGTCACACAGCCGTCCCCAATGCTGATCGCTGCCGCTGATATGCAGCCAACCGCCATCGCGGCACTGGAAGGCTGCTGATGGAACGCGGCCCGGATGCTCCGTGCCTGCGCGCCCAATATCTTCGTCCAAAGCGAAAAGGCGCGCGGCGGCCAGTGCAAGCAGACTTGCCTGTACATCCATCATGGCCAGGTCGATATGGCATCCCTTACCACTGCGACCCCTGCCGACGAGACCGGTTAGAATGGCGATCGCGATCCACAGGCCGGCGGTCAGGTCGGCGATCGGCACGCCAGCCTTTGCCGGCGGCGTATCGGGATGGCCGGTCAGGTGCATGATGCCGGAAAGCGCCTGAAACACCGTGTCGTAACCGGCGCGTTCGCGATATGGTCCGGTCTGGCCGAAGCCGGTATTGGAAACATAGATCAGGCCTGGATTGAGCGCCGAGAGTTTGGTGTAGCCAAGATCGAAGCGATCCATGTCGCCGGGCAGGAAGTTTTCCAGCACCACATCGTGCTGTGCTGCAAGCCGTGCTGCGATCTCCTGCGCTTTCGAGGATTTCAGGTTCAGCGTCAAGGAACGCTTGCCGCGATTGAAGGCAAAGAAATAGGCGCTTTCGCCGCCGGGAAGACGCGGCTCGAACACGCGTGATTCATCGCCGCTGCCGGGTCGCTCCACCTTGGTGACAGTGGCGCCCAATTCGGCGAGGATCTGGGTTGCCATCGGGCCTGCCAAGACGCGCGAGAAATCGAGAATACGGATGCCTTCGAGCGGTTTCATTTGGCCTCCGTGCGGAAGCTGCGCATCTTTGCATTGAGTTCTCGGCCGGCGGCCATGGCTTGAGGGTAGGGGAGGTCGGCCACCTGATAGTAGAGCGCCTTAGCGGCCGCCATGGCGAGCGGATTGGCCACCGCCCACGCTTCCGCGATCTCCACGGCCGTTGCGACGACCTCCTCCGGAGCCACGACGCGGTTGCAGAGTCCGAGCGACATAGCTTCATCCGCACCGATCAACCGGCCGAGGCTGATCATTTCGAAAGCAGCTTTGCGACCCAGCGACCGCTGCAGGCCCGTCATGACGAGTGCTGGCACAATGGAATGCTTCAGCTCGGGATAGCCGAATTTCAGGTTCGTCGCCGCCACCATCATGTCGCAGCCGATGGCAAGCCCCGCACCGCCTCCGACAGCTGCGCCCTGTACGGCAGAAACGATAGGCTTCGACAGGCTCTGCATCATCGCCTGCGTCCGGCAGGTCAGATCAGCGCGCTTTTCGACCAGATCCTGGTTTGCCGGAGTCAGCGTCTCGAACTCTGACAGGTCGGCGCCAGCGCAAAAACCGCGACCATTCCCGGCCAACACGATCGCGTGGATCGCGGGATCGGCATCCGCCGCCAAAAGCGCGTCGTGGATCGCTTGGGTGAGTTCGGTATTCAAAGCGTTGAGCTTGTCAGGGCGGTTCATCGTAACGATGCGCACCGCGCCGCGTGTCTCGGTGAGAAGAACGGTAGAAGATGGAACGTTCATGCCCTTACCCTATGCTGCCAGATGGCCAAAGCCGCTGCGCGCGACCCGGCTCAAGAGTTCACGTTTGAGGACGGCCTCGCAGTGACGGGAGGCTTCTTGCAGTTTTCCCAAGTCGAGACCGGTATCGATACCTTCGGCTTCGAACAGGTTGACGAGGTCTTCTGTGGCGACATTGCCCGTAAAGCCCTCACCGTATTTTATCTGCGCCGGATGACCGCCGACGCCGCCGATGGCGCTGTCGAACCAGCGGCAGCCTGCCTCATAGGCGGCGTAGCAGTTGGCGAGCCCCGTTCCGCGACTGTCGTGGAAATGAGCGATCGGCGTCATATCCGGCAACTCGCCGGCAATCCGCTTGAAGAGACTTTTTATCGAGGTCGGCGTGCCATGACCTGTCGTGTCGCAGACGGAGACATGATTCACACCAAGGTTCGAAAAGCGGGTAAGATCGGCGAGCACGCTCGACGGATCTACATTGCCTTCGAAGGGGCAGCCTAGCGCCATGGAAATCACTCCGATCAGGCGGAAGCGGCCGTTCGCCAATTTAACCATTTCCGCAACATTCGCCCACTGCGCTTCTCGGTTAGTTCGAAGGTTGCGCTGGGTGTGGGCTTCGGTGGCAGAAACCAGCAGGCTGATTTCTTCGGCGCCATGTCCGGCATCGAGATCGGTAATCGCGCGCTGAACAGCTTTAATGTTGGCGCAGGTGGCCTTGTATCGTGTGCCGTGTCGTCTGGTGATGCCGGCCAGAACCTGCGACGCGTCTGCAAAGACAGGGACGTGTACCGGGCTGCTGTAGCTTGTGGCCTCAATACGGGGAAAGCCGGCATCCGAGAACGCATTGATCAAGGCGATCTTGTCAGCCGTAGACGTCAAAACAGTCTCGTGCTGCAGACCGTCTCGCGCAAAGCATTCGCAGATTGTGATTTCGCTCGCCATGCCTCACCTCCGTTCGGCTTGACGACACAAATGTATTTATTCGTTCACAATGTCAACTAGTTTATTGTCCCTGGCGGTGACATGCCTCACTCTTCCTCAAGGCTCTTGAGGTCCGACTGTGAGGCGGTGTTGCGCAATTCGTGGTAATATTTGCTGCTCGTACGGGTAACGCGGCGCAGGAGTTCGACAAGAATTTGCTGCTCGGCACGGCTCAAGGTGCCCAGCATTTCCTCGTTTCGTTCGAGGGAGTCCTCGAGGATCCTTCGCGAAAGCGCCAGGCCTTCTGGGCTTAGCGTCAACAGGATGCTGCGTCCGTCCTGCGGGTTGGCGGTCTTGGTGATGTACCCCCGTTCAATCATTGCCGAAACGGTACGGCTCATCTGGCTTTTTAGAAGGCCACTATGCTTCGCCAGTTCCTGTAGCGGCACCTCTCCAAGGTATTTCAGGACCGCAAGAACGCGCCATTCCCGTGGCGTAATGCCGTATTTGGGGCGAATGGAAAGCGCCGCAATGCGGGTCGAAAGGCCTGCCAGGCGCTGAAGCTGGAAGCTGAAGAGGTCGCGGATATCGGGTTCCTTTTCCGACTGCTCGTGGAGCCGGTCGAAGTAGTCCCCTGATTTTTCATTGAGCTGATCGCGGTTCCGCACAGTCGTTTCCTCTCCGGGTGTGAATCGGTCTCTTTTCTGATCGATTTCTTCCGGCGATGCCAGTTTCGCCAAAGTCGCGCAGAAAATTAGTTGACAACGTGAACAATGTAGTTAATTTCGTCAACTAGATTGGCATGTGGCCGACGACTTGTCGACCACGATGGTTTCGCCAGAGGAGCGGCGGGACGGTCAGATCTGTTTTTCGTGGAGGAGCAAACAATGATTTCACTGCGGCATAAATCGGCCTGCCTCATTGGTGCGGCCGTTATTGCATCTATGGCGGCCCCTGCTATCGCGGCCGACGCGACGCTGACGGTCGCCGGCTTCGGCGGCAACCTACAGACGGACCTGCGCAACACGATCTGGCAGCCGGCGGCCGATGCGGCCGGCGTCCAGCTGCGCGAGGAGACCCATGACGGTCTGGCGGCGGTGCGGGTTCAGGTACAATCCGGTTCCCCGACATGGGATGTCGTGCATCTCGGCGCCGACGAATGCGCCGTCGGCGGCAAAGAAGGCCTGTTCGAAACGCTCGACTACAAGGTCATCGACACCACTGGTTTCGATCAGCTTGGCTACGGTGACAACTGGATCGCAACGAACACTTATTCAGTGGTCCTCGCTTGGCGCACAGACGTATACAAGGATAAGAAGCCGCAAGGCTGGAAGGACCTTTGGGATGTCGAGAGCTTTCCAGGGCGTCGCGCGCTGAGCAGCTATCCGCAGGAGATGATGGAGATCGCACTTCTGGCAGATGGTGTTGAGAAGGATAAGATTTATCCGCTCGACACCAAGCGCGCGCTCGCCTCTCTGGACAAGATCAAGGCGAATGTCGCCGTCTGGTGGTCCTCCGGCGCGCAATCGGCGCAGCTGATCAAGGACAAGGAAGTCGACATGATGGCGATATGGGGCAGCCGCGTTGCCAATGTCATCAAGGACGGCGCGCCGGTCGAGTTCACCTATCAGGACGCCATCCTCGGCTACGGCTGTCTCGCAATTCTGAAGGGATCGCAGAACGTCGAAGCGGCGCAGAAGTTTATTGCTGGGGTCGTGTCTCCTGAAGTTCAGGCGCGCATTCCTGAAATGATGCCGTACTACGGTCCCACGAACAGCCGTGCTTTCGAAGTCAAAAAGTTCACGCCCGAGGTGCTGGCCAAGTCGAACATGTCACCGGAAAACGTCAAGAAGCAAACCTTCCTGAATGCCAATTGGTGGCGCGACAACAACGCCCTCGTTCGCGAGGACTACAGCCTGTTGATGTCGAACTGACGTCGATCGCATACGGAGAACGGCAATGACATCGGGTGCAGTTTCAATCCGCCAGATCTACAAGGCCTATGGAAGCTACAAGGCGCTGGACGGCATATCTCTTGATATCGCCGCCGGGGAATTCCTGACGCTTCTCGGTCCCTCGGGCTCGGGTAAGACCACGCTTCTCAATGTCATTGCCGGCTTCGAGAGACCGGACAGCGGCAGCCTGCTGGTCGACAATATCGAATTCGTCACGCGGCCGCCGCACAAGCGCGATCTCGGCATGGTGTTCCAGAGCTATGCCCTGTTTCCGCACATGGACGTCTTCGCCAATGTCGCCTATCCACTGAAGCTCAGAAAGGCGGACGCCTCGACCATCAGGTCGAAGGTGACGAAGGCGCTGGAAACCGTGCATATGGCCCATCTAGCCGGCCGTCGCATTCACGAGCTCTCAGGCGGTCAGCGTCAACGCGTCGCACTGGCACGCGCGATCGTATTCGAACCAAAACTGCTTCTAATGGATGAGCCTTTGTCGGCGCTCGACAAGAATTTGCGCGAGCATATGCAGATCGAACTGAAGCGTCTGCATCGTACGCTCGGCATGACGACCGTATATGTCACTCATGATCAGCAGGAAGCGCTGACCATGTCGGACCGTATCGCCGTTCTAGATCGCGGCCGCATCATGCAGTTGGATACGCCGAGGGCCATCTATGACGCACCGAACTGCAAGTTCGTTGCCGGTTTCATGGGCGATACCCGCTTCGTCCCGGTCGAAAGAAATGGGTCAGATTTCGCTCTTGGGAGTCAACCACTGAAAGTTCGCACCGCACCGCCGAAGGCCTCAAGCGACATCTTCCTGATGGTACGCCCGGAGCGGTTACGCTGGCAGGGCACTCCCGAGCGGGACAATCGGATCGAAGGCGATGTCATCGATGTCATCTATCTAGGTGACAGCCATATGGTGTCAATCGCGCTATCCCAGAGCACGGAAATCTCGATCCGCCATACCGGCGCGGAAGGTACCTCCTTGCCGAAACCTGGTGATCGCCTTGCCCTTTGGATGACGCCGGATTCCAGCGTCATCATCGAAGGTGCTCGCTCATGACCACGGCGGAAACTCATATGCCCTCAATTGAGCTCAATACGGATGTCCTGCAGCGGTCCCGCCGCAGGACCGGGCTTGCCTTTATCGGGCTATCTGTTCCCGCGTTCGTGTTGGTGGTCTTGGTGCTTATTATTCCGTTCGCCTGGCTGGCATGGATGTCGCTCTACGACGCATCGGGCGCCCTATCGGCAGAAAATTATGCGCGTCTACTGCGCCCCGCCTATGTCGACAGCTTTCTGACGACCTTCAAGGTCGCGGCGATCGTCACCGTCGTCTGCGTCGTACTCGGCTACCCGGTATCGTACCTTCTTTCGCAACTGCCGGAGAAGGTGGCGCAAGTTTTGATGATCTTCATCATTCTACCCTTCTGGACGTCGGTTCTGGTGCGCACCTATGCCTGGCTCGTTCTCCTGCAGCGGCAGGGGCTCATCAATACCTCGCTGACAAATCTCGGGTTGATCTCCGAGCCGCTGCCACTGGTCAACAATCTGACGGGTACCGTTATCGGCATGGTGCATATCATGCTGCCCTTCCTCATCCTGCCCCTCTATGCCTCGATGAAGACGATCGATCCCATCTTAATGCGGGCGGCGTCTAATTGTGGCGCCTCGCCGACGCAGGCCTTTCGACAGGTGTTTCTGCCTTTGTCCCTGCCGGGCGTGGCGACGGGTGTGGCGCTGATCTTCGTGCTGTGCCTCGGCTACTATCTCACGCCGGCTCTTCTTGGCGGCGGACGGGTGGCGATGTGGTCGACCCAGATCGCCGATATGATCGCCAAATTCGCCAATTGGGGGGCGGCCAGCGCTCTGAGCGTGGTGCTGCTCGTCGTCACCGCCACCATTCTGTGGATTGTCAACGCGCTGTTCAAGGCAGCCAGTGTCACCAAGGGAGGCGTCTGATGCTGAAATCTCCGGCCACCTCCACCCAGATCACGCACGGCGACCGGCTCTGGCTCTATATCTTCGTCGGGATCATTCTGGCCTTCCTGATCATCCCCTGCCTGATCGTCATTCCGATGTCCTTTTCGGATTCCCAATATCTCGAGTTTCCACCCCGGGCGCTCAGCCTACGCTGGTACGATGCGTTCTTCTCCTCGCCGGAGTGGCGGCAATCGGCGATCGTCTCCTTCAAGGTGGCTGGCGCCACTACGATCTTGGCGACGATCCTGGGAACGCTGGCAAGCTATGGCCTCTTCAAGTCGACGAATCCCTTCAATTTCATCATCCGCAGCGTACTCATTCTGCCGATGATGGTGCCGCTGATCTTCGTGGCGATCGGGGTGTTCTTCGTTTTCGCCAAGCTCGGCATGAACAATACGCTCACCGGCCTCATCCTGGCGCATACGACCCTGGCGATCCCGTTCGTCATGATCGCCGTGAGCAACGGCCTGAAGGGCTTCGATCTCAGCCAGGAGCGTGCCGCCCGCAGCCTCGGCGCCTCTCCGGCTCGCGCCTTCTTCAGCGTCACCCTGCCGCAGATCCAGATCTCGATCTTCTCCGGCATGCTGTTTGCCTTCATCACCTCGTTCGACGAGGTCATCGTGTCGTTGTTTGTGTCCAGTGGCGCGAATTCGACGCTTACCAAGCGCATGTTCGCCAATATCCGCGATCAAGTCGACCCGACCGTGGCGGCTATCTCGTCCATGCTGGTGGTCGCCTCGATCATCATCCTTATCGGTGCGCAATTCGTCAAAAGGCCGAAGGCCAGGACCACCGAGCAATAGGCTTCGCGGTCCATAATTCATCGACTGGCAGCAGTCGCCCTCAGGAGGAAACCATGCTTCAGAATTCGCTTCGCGCGCTCGACATTGCCGTGCAGATCCATCCGCAGACCAATCTCGCTCTGCACGAGAAGGTCGGCCCAACGATCATGGCGCGCGGCGAGGGCGCCTATGTCTACGACGATGACGGGAAGCAGTACATCGAAGGGATGTCGGGCCTATGGTGTGCCGCTCTCGGCATGAGCGAAAAGCGCTTGGTCGAGGCAGCGACGCGCCAGCTCAACACGCTGCCCTACTATCAGAACTTCGCGCATCGCGCGACCGAACCGGGCATCGAACTGTCCGATCGCCTTTTGCGACTGGCGCCGGTGCCGATGTCGAAGGTTCTATTCCAAAGCTCAGGTTCAGAAGCCAATGACACAGCCGTGAAACTCGTCTGGTATTATTTCCATTCGCAGGGCCGTTCGGAAAAGAAGAAAATCATCGCTCGCAAGCGAGCCTATCACGGCACCTCCATTGCGTCCGCCAGCATTACGGGCCTGCCGCATCTCCACCGCGACTGGAACTTGCCGCTTGATGGTTTCCTCCATGTGACCTGCCCGCATTTTTATCGCGACGGCCTTCCGGGCGAGACGGAGGAAGAATTCGCCACCCGACTGGCAGAAGAGCTGGACGCGCTGATCATTGCCGAGGGACCGGAAACCGTTGCTGCCTTCTTCGCGGAGCCTGCGATGGGCACCGGCGGCGTCGTGCTGCCGCCGAAGACCTATTTCGAGAAGATCCAAAGAGTGTTGATGAAGCACGACGTTCTTCTGGTTGCCGACGAGGTCATCACGGGCTTCGGGCGCACCGGTAATTGGTGGGGCACGCAAACCTATGGAATGCAGCCTGATATCATTACCTGCGCCAAAGCGCTGACCTCCGCTTACATGCCTCTATCAGCCATCCTGCTATCAGAACGGATCTACGAAGGCATGAAGGCGCAGAGCGAGAAGATCGGCGTTTTCGGCCACGGCTACACTTATGGTGCTCATCCCGTTGCCTGTGCCGTCGGCGTTGAAACCCTCCGCATCTACGAGGAAGACGGCGTCATCGACGGCGTCAACGCGCTCGGCGACCATATGGGCAAGCTCATGCATCCGCTGGTCGACCACCCCTTGGTCGGAGAGGTCCGTGGCGTCGGCCTGATGTGGGGCGTCGAACTGGTGCGCAGCAAGACGACCCGCGAGGCTTTTCCGGCCGAACTACAATTCGGGCTTGGCGTCCAAAATCACGCGTTCGAAAACGGTCTCGTTTGCCGCTCCCTCGGGTCGGCCATAGCCTTTGCGCCGCCGCTTATTGCAACCACGGAACAGATCGACCACATCGCGGATCGCTTCAAGCGCGCGCTCGATACGGCTCTTGATGACTACACCCGTTCGGGCGGGAAGCTGGACTGAGCGAGAGGTCTCACTGAGGGAAAACACGAATGCTGGCGATATGCGACGATCGGCAGGCGGCCCACCGGCCATTAACCCGGCTGGCTGGAGGTGGCCTAGCGCCGAATCCGGAACAGCCGCAACGCATCGAATTGTTAAAGCAGGGGCTGAGTGACTGCGGCATCCGACTGGTCTCCCCGACTGCGGATAGTCGAGACGCGATCGCGGCAGTCCATGACGCCGACTATCTGGATTTCCTAGAGAATGGCTTTGCAGAATGGAAGAAATCTCCGGCCAATGGGCCGGAGATGCGTGCCAGCGCCCACCCGACCATCCGCATGAATCGTAAGCCGATCGATATTCTCGGCCGGGCCGGATACTTCCAGGCTGACGCAAGCTGCGTCCTTCTAGACGGTACATGGGAAGCGGTGTGCGCGAGTGCCGACACAGCAGTCGAAGGAATGACGCGAGTCTTGAACGGCGAAAACAAGGCCTATTCGCTTTGCCGTCCACCCGGGCACCACGCCTACGCGGATAAAGCTGGCGGTTTCTGTTACCTTAATAATACGGCGATCGCTGCCGAGCTTGCCGCAAACCAGGGCTTGCGGATTGCAATCATCGATGTTGACGTTCACCACGGCAACGGAACGCAATCGATCTTCTACGATCGATCGGACGTTATGACACTGTCAGTGCACGGCGATCCGGCGCATCTCTATCCATATTATTCTGGTTATGCGGATGAGGAAGGGGAGGGAAAGGGGTTTGGGTTCAATCGCAATTTCCCGGTCCCACTACTCAGCGACAGCGAAATTTATCTTGCCGCGGTCGACCGTGCCTGCGAGACGGCCCGGAAATTCTCGCCCGATGTCCTGATCGTTGCGTTGGGGCTCGACGCCTCATCCGCTGACCCCTTCGCCTGCATGAATGTCGATGAAGATGGTTTTCGGCGCATGGGTGAGCGACTTGGCAAACTGTGTCGTAAATCGCTGGTGGTTCAGGAGGGCGGCTATCCGTCACCCTCGCTGCCGGGACTGCTGAAGAGTTTTCTGGGTGGGTTCACGGTCAGTTGAAGTGACTTTCCGCAGAAGACCGCGATCGTCGGTTCGATTCCGTTCAAGGCGAAGGATTGGCCGACTTCTTCCCGGGTGGGTCAATTTTGCCGACCTTGTGCGAGAGAGGTCCTTGCGTAATGAGAATAGTGCGCTGGGGTAATTCCATCGTAGCGAAAGGGAGTTTCTACCGGTCCCCGACGTTATCTTGGCGGGAGTGACGCGATGGTGCGAAGCTATCCCCCGCACCAGCTGGGGCAATCTATCACGAAGCAGCCGCGACCTAATGCAAATCAGAACGTTGATGAACGTCCTGAGCCACTAACGATACGAAGCCGGGTCTCACCGGCCCCGCAGGGAGCGTAGGACAATCGATTTCAGCGGTCGCAGCTTCCGGTCGGCTTTGGTTGCGCGGACCATATGGTCCGGCGGACTCTGCGGGATTGGAGCAACGTGACCTCTTGCGGAGCTTCCCGGGGGCTACGGGTGGAGCGGATGTCGTCAGCTTTAACGTATATGTGCTCTCTGACGCGCGCACCATCCTGAGGCCCTGCGAAATGTCATCGTCGAAGGTTGTCGATTTCATGCTTGGCTTTGAACGCACCTGAACCGGTGACCTGCTCATCGGCTCCGCGACCTCTCATGACCCGGATGTAGTGATTTCCGACAGGCGTGTCGTTGTAATCGCACCAGTCCTAGAATTGTACCATGCTGCCTCTCCTCAATTCGCGACGAGGTCGCGAACACGTAAAAGTGGCATGCCGGTTTCAGGGGCTCGGCGCAAGGTCTCATCGATCGCCTCTCTGGCGGCGGTGCTTCTCCAACGACAGCTTGGCCGATTGTCCATCGCTCGAAAATCGCGGCTGTCTGGACCTAGCTGCTGAGCTATTGCGCATATATTTGTGATCGCTCTAACTCAAGCTGAATACTTTTAAATGCTCAATACGGATATCCTTGCTCATTTTTATATGCTATTTTGTTCGAAAATGGACATAAATAGATGAACAAAAAACAAGCGGCCCTCGCTCGAAAACAGTTGGAACGACGTCTGGCGCCGGTGCGAGACCTAGAGCTCATTTCGCCGCCACGTGGTTGGATGAAGGCCATCCGCGAGGCCCTCGGCATGACTACGCGCCAGCTCGCCATGCGCATGGGTGCCGCTCCGTCCCGCATACCGGCGATCGAGAAGGCTGAAGTTTCGGGAGCGACAACGATCAGGACGCTACGGGAAGCGGCCGCGGCAATGAATTGCACCTTTGTCTACGCTTTCGTGCCGATCAAGCCGCTTGACGATATCCTTCGCGAGCGCGCGGCCGAAAAGGTCGGTGAGGAGATGACGCGACTCGATCATACGATGCGTCTGGAAAACCAGGCGTTGATCAAGTCGGACCTGGAGGACGAACGTCGCCGGCTTATCGACGCTTTGCTTGCAGACGCTGGGCGACGCCTGTGGGAAGAGGATTGACTCTGTGGAGGAGGACCCTCTTTTCCAGGACGACGATGAAGCAAATACGCCGCTAACCGTTGAGGAACGGGAGCAGCTCATTCCCTCCTACATCACCTTGCGGCACGAATTGAACGAGGCCGAGCAAGTTAACATCGGCGAAGGCTTGCGATGGGCGACGTCGCGAAAAAGGGACCTGCTCGACCAGGAATTCCTCAGTGAGTTGCACCGCCGCATGTTTGGGGACGTTTGGCATTGGGCTGGCCAGTACCGGACAACACCTAGAAACATCGGCGTCGATGCCTATCGCATTGCAATGGATGTCAGGCAGGTGGCTGACGACGTGCGCTATTGGGTCGAACACGAGACCTTTCCACCCGACGAGATCGCTGTCCGGTTCAGCCACAGGCTGGTGGCAATCCATCCCTTCCCAAACGGAAACGGCCGATTTTCTCGCCTGGCGGGCGATCTGCTCGGGCGCCAGCTTGGACGACCGCCATTTAGCTGGGGCCAGGCAAATCTGGTCGATGCGGGCAAGACCCGAGCCCGTTATGTTGATGCACTTCGGGCGGCCGATAACCACGATATCGGACCCTTGCTGGAGTTCGCGCGCTCATGAGTTTTTCGAAAATGGTAGGTGAGCTTCTCAAACTGGAAGCGAGAAAGGACTGACATGAAGACATTCACGTAGTCGCAGTTGCAGGCCATTGCGGATGCGGAGCGCTCCATCCGAGTGAGGGATGGCGACGAAATCATGCATATCAAAAGCGGCCCGCAGTTGGGCTGCGGACCGATCTTCGGACAAGTCCTCAGAGCACGCGAACGTTGCGCGCGCTCCATTGCAATGAGAGCCGGACAAGCCCTTGTTCAAATCGTTGGCCACGCCCCAACGATCAAGCGGAGTGACTTGCCGGGCCTAGGCTTGCAGGATCCCGGCCGTTGGCCGTCGATGCTGATCCTCCGAGACGAGGTTCTTAACCGGTCAAGCCTCAGCGACACATTGCTCGCAACCTCTACACACACGCCCCAGGAGTTGGCATCCTTGAATCGCGATGTCCGGCATCTCCGCGACGCCATTATTCACAGATCGGCGGATGGGACGCGCCCGCTTGATCCGTGAAGGCGTCTCGATCCTAAGCTGTTGGCACAGTTCCTCCATCGATGGTGTATTCGGTACCTGTGATCGATTCAGCGCGATCCGATGCCAGGAAAGCAATCAGGTTTGCCACTTCCGTCGGCTTGACAGGGCGCCCGAGAGGTATGCCGCCCAAACTATGCATGATGATCTTCTTGCCACCCTCAAGATCCGTACCCGCCTTGTCCGCCAAGCGCTGGGCCAAGTGAACGGACGCTTCCGTTTCGATCCAACCCGGAGACACTCGCACGACGCGGACGCCCTTGGGCGATACCTCCTTGGACATGGCCTTGCTATAAGTCGAGAGTGCCGCCTTGGCTGCGGCATAAGCCGTGGTCGCTTCCGGGAGAGGCAGCACTCTTTGGATGGACGTGACATGCACAACCACACCCATTCCCCGTGCGACCATGTCTGGAACCAGTTCGCGATCGAGTCGAACAGCGGGAAAAAGATTGAGAGACATTTCTTTGTGCCACTCGGCATCAGTTAGCGCCCCAAAGCCACCGCCGGCTGCTGACGAGCCACCCAGCATATGAACGATGATATCGATGTTGCCGAGACGTTGACGCGCAACGTCCGCGACGGCCGCGCAACCCACTTCAGTCGTGAGATCGCCCTCGACAAACAATTCTTCCGGCAGGTTCTCAGGACGCGCTCGCGCGGTCGTCAACACCTGCGCGCCGAGTTCCCGAAACAGGCTGACGGTCGCAGCCCCGGCGCCCTTGGTACCACCAGTAATGAGGGCTCGTTTGCCTCTCAGGTTGAGAAAGTCTGTCATCACCGGATCTCCAGCCAAGCGATGTTGCCGTCCTTGATGGTGAAGGCATATGAGAGCGTCACCGGACTGCCGGGAAACTGGCCGCTAACTTTGGCTCGGACGAGCACTTTGTTGCCGTCAACGGTGGTTTCCAAAGGTTCAGAAACGTACTGCGTCGCCTTCTTCGCAGCCACCCACCATTCACGGATTGCGACGACGCCTTGATGGCGCGATCCCTCATCTTCGACAACGGCTTCGATCGCAAACGTGTCCGACAGCGCATCCGCGTTGCTGCCGCTGTCAGCGTCAAAGTACATGTTCACGATATCGGGCATATCCATTGTGTTTCTCCTCATTGGCTCACCCGATAGTAGCGCTCGACCATTGCGTAGATAAGTGGGATAAGCCGGCATGCAGCAATGAACAGATCGGGACAATGGAACAAGCCAACCTGAAGGAACTTGAAGCGGTCATTGCTATTGCCCGGCGCGGCACATTCCGCGCAGCGGCCATCGAACTCGGCATGTCTACGACAGCGTTGAGCCATACAATAGGCAGGCTTGAGGCGGAGCTTGGGGTGCGATTGTTCAACCGCACCACACGCAGCGTGTCGCTGACGGATGCCGGCAGGCTCTTTGTGCAGCAGGTGGCGCCGTCGCTCCAGGATCTCTATGCCGCTTTGGATTCGGTGCGTGCGCAACGTGAGACACCTTCCGGAACAATACGGATCAACGCGGCGCCGTTCGCGGCGCGCGCAATCATCTCACCGCTCGTGCTTGAGTTCCTGCGCCGCTATCCCGACATGAATGTCGATATTGTAACTGAAGGAAAGATGGTCGATATCGTCAAGGACGGGTTTGATCTGGGAGTCAGGGTTGCGGGCCTCGTTCCCAGCGACATGATTGCCGTTTCGCTCGGCCGGCCGCAGCGACATGCTGTGGTTGGGTCTCCTGAATACTTCGAGAGGCATGGGAAGCCGGTGGTCCCTCCCGACCTTCTCAGCCATCGATGCATTCGCGTTCGCCTGCCCGATGGCTCCCTGTTTCGGTGGCGTTTCGAGAAGGACGGGGAGCAGGTGCAAATCGATGCACGCGGCCCGATATCGCTGGACGAGGCTAGCCTCACAAGAACCGCTGTCCTGGAAAGCGCCGGTATAGGTTACATCTTCGAGCAAGACATTTTCCCGGACATTGAGGCGGGGCGCGTCGTCCGTGTATTGGAAGACTGGACGCCACCATATCCGGGGCTTTGCCTTTACTACCCTGGGCGCCGAAATCTGTCAGCCGGGGTCAGGGCGTTCTTGGAACTTGCGCGTGAGCTCGCGACAGTGAGCTAATTGAACCGCCAGTGGAGAAGCTTGTTTGTCTCTACAACGCTCCAAGCGGACACAGATTTGCAATGCGTGAATGACCGGTGTGCGGCCAGTAGGCGACTGGTGATCTGCGATTCCGGAAGGAACGAGGGGAAAAGCAGACCGTCGGCCTCTAGGATTTCGTTTCAGCAACCTGGACAACCGACATGGGGCGCAATGCTGCCGTTTGCAGACCTAAGCGTGTCCGTCGCACAATTGCCGGCGCCTTTCATCATATCAGCTCGCAGCATGCCGACCTGTATTTCCACGAGATCGGCTTCCGCTGGTCACAGCGCATTGTTACGGGCCAGGCAGTGCGGAAAAGCCGAAATGGCAGGGAACGCATGAAAACCCTGTGGTCGCGGGTGCCGCCGGCGCTGCAATTGCTGCAAGTCTTTCGCGCCGCTACCGGCCGCCAGGTGCGCAGAAGTCCGGATGGTGGGATCATCGTCAAATCAGCAGTCGCTGTCTTTGGTTGATAAAGGCCATGTATCGACTGGAATGTGCCGTGCCAGGGGCAGGGTCCGGCTATGCTGCTCTATCGATTTCCGGGATCAACTCCAGTTCGCCGTGAAGCGCTATTTCCACCGTCTTGAGGTTGAAGCTGGTCTGCATGTTCATCCAAAATTCCGGCGTTGTGCGGAAATACTTGGCGAGGCGCAGAGCGGTATCTGTCGTTATCGGTGTTTGCTCCGCCGCTATACGCTCGATGCGAGTGCGAGGGACATTGAGCTTTTTCGCCAGTGAACCGGCGCTCATGTTCAGCGGAAGTAGGTACTCCTCGCGGAGGATTTCGCCCGGATGGACCGGAGGAAGGATATGGGTCATCTCAAGCTCCTGTGTGCCACGATTGGCCATTAATGGTAGTCAACTATTTCGACGTCTTCGATACCGGCATCTGTCCATACAAAACATATGCGCCACTGATCATTGATCCGGATCGAATGTTGGCCTTCCCTATCGCCCTTAAGGGCTTCAAGTCGATTTCCCGGAGGGGAACGCAGGTCGTCCAGAGCAGCAGCGCTGTTCAGGATCGTCAATTTACGAACGGCTGACCTCACGATGTCGGAAGGAAAGCCTTTTGGGGCTTTGCCGCGCGCAACAGTCTCGGTTTTGTCATCGTTAAATGACCTGATCACATCACGCTCTTCATGCTTGTATCATATGGTGATACTGGTGAAAGTCAATCAACATGTATCATCGTACGATACAGATTCGCAATCGCGATCCTGTTTAAGCCATCCGAAGGTGCCGATCCTCGGTTCGATTCCTCTCACGAGCAGAGACTCGATGGTCGGCGGCTCTCCAGCCAAAGCGGAATAGGAGCCCCAGATTTTCTTAGGACGGTTTTGCCACTGCCAACGCTAGGCCTAATACCGGCGCGCCCGCGTCGCGAAAACCTCAGAGCTGCGAGCCGATAGGGAGAATCGCATAAAATCCCGCCACGAATTGATCCCAGGGCGAACCCGTCGGCTCATGATAATAGATCCGCTGCGTCCCGTCCGGCTCGGTCTGCGTCCACGAGATCCGCTTGTCCTTGTTCAGCCTTACGGCAAAGGTTTCTTCTCTTAAAACGCCTCTTAGGGCATTCGAGGTCTTCCTGGTAAATTCAGGCGAGTCGATCAGAATGCCCATCTCGGTATTGATATTCACCGACCGCGGGTCCCAGTTGAACGAGCCGACGAACAGGTAACGATCGTCGATGGTAAACGCCTTGGCATGCAGACCCGATCGCGATTCACCCCAATTGACGCCGCGCCGCGCTTCTTGATCTGCGTCAGGCCGAAGTTCGTAGAGGTGGACTCCACCTTCCAGAAGAGCCCGCCGGTCCTTTGCATAATGCGCATAGACTGGTTTCACGTCGTTCGAGGCCAGCGAATTGGTAACAACCAACACCTCGACGCCCCGCGCCTCAAGTTCCCGCAACCACTCTGTGCCGCGTTTGCCTGGCACGAAATACGCAGAGATGATCTCAATCTTTGATGTCGCATCGGCGAAATACTTTGACAGTTGAGAGGCAAGAATCTCTTCTTCGTTGTCTTCAGCGGCCGCTTTTGAAGGGGGGTCCGAGTACATTTTGGCGGGAACCCACGCGAGCTTCAGCGTCGATGGCGTTAGATGCTGCTTCGCAGCCGCACGCACCACGCTGGCATATTCCGTCTCTCGAGCATCCCCGACGATCTCGTCAAGGCGATCGCGCGCTTCGTCGAGACTGAACCCCTCTGGTTCGCCAACGACGGCGCGCGCCGGCACTGCAAACTTGCTGTTCCAGTACTCATCAAAGTTTGTCGAGACTTCATCGACAACGGGTCCAGCAACCAGCACATCGAGATCCGAATAGTTCAATTCCCTCTTGGCCAGGAAATACTCATCGCCGATATTGCGGCCACCGACGATCGACATGGCATTATCGGCGGTCATCGACTTGTTGTGCATCCGGCGGTTGATCCGCTTGAAGTCGGTGAGGACGGCCGCGACAAGGCTCTGATCCCGCCAGAACGGGTTAAAGAGCCGGATTTCGATGTTTTTATGCGAGTCCAGAGCCGCAGTCACGGCGTCATAGCCCTTAGTGTCCATGTCATCGAGCAATAGCCGCACCCGCACACCCCGATCCGCGGCTTTCAGCAAGCTCCACGCAAAGATTTTTCCGGTAGGATCATTGTGCAGAAGGTAATACTGCGCATCGATCGTCTGTTCGGCGGCCGCTGCAAGCGCCAAGCGCGCCGCCAGCGCTTCTTCTCCGTTGCCGATCAGCCTAACCCCGGAGCGACCGTCCCTAGGATCACCAAGCCTTTGGACAGCTTGTGTCAGCCGCGTGCTTGTCGGCTGCGCGGGCGAATATGACGGTGTTTGCTTGAATGTTTGCACGGTGTGAGAACAGGCGGCGAGAAGGAACAAGGAAAGCCCTGCGGCCAGGATCAATGATTTCATACTACGCCCCAGCCAGAATGCTCCACGCCACCGCCCCTTCGCGGCTCGCAAAGCTAGACTTTGGCTGCGCCGCGCACTTTGTCGCTACTACAGATATGCTCTCACGTTTTGAGATTGAGCACCATTCCCGGAGTGATATCGTCCACCAAACCTCATTGTCGCTCCGGCGGTCCGGGTTCAGGTTTAGCTGTTTTCCATTTTGCGTAAAGCGCGGGTCCCGACGGGAGGGAAACTGGTTGCAATTAAATAACTAAATAGTTACATACTAATTTCGGTCGGCTTTTAGCCGGCGTGTGAATGGACCGCTCGGAGGGGGAATCGATGAAGGTTTTTGGGATGCAGCATATCGGCTTTACTGTGCCTGATCTTGAGGAGGCTGTGGGCTTTTTTGAAGCCGTATTCGGTGCCGCTAGATGCCTACAAACAGGGCCTATCGATGTGGACGACACCTTCATGCAAAGGCGCCTCGGTGTTCCGGCGGGCAGGCGGATCGAAAACATCATGGTGCTACGGGTCGGCAACGGGACCAACCTTGAACTGTTTCAGTATTCCGGAGAGGTTGACGGCGATGCCCCCCTTAAACGCAACAGTCAGCCGGGCGGTTTTCACATGGCGTTCGAGGTTGATGATTGCGAGGCTGCGGCAATGCGCTTGCGTGAGGCAGGTGTCGAGGTGCTCGAAGGGCCGACATATGTCGACAGCGGCGCCATGGAAGGGCTGACCTGGCTCTATCTGAAGGCCCCGTGGGGTCAGTTCCTCGAGGTTGTCAGCATGCCGGGTCCGCTTGGCTATGAACAGGCGAGAGGTCCGGTGCAATGGTCGCCGGTAACCGGTCACTGATGCGTAGTCCCTCCGCTCCGTTCGGTTTGGCGAGCGGATCACCTTCTAAGCACTAATTCACACAGGCAATTTTCCGTTGTCTTGGATGCGGTCATCTTCCTCGGCCGGAAAGGACCTTCATGCCCGATGAAATCGTGATTGTCGCAAAGCAGGCCTTTGAAATGGCGTCCTACGAGGACTTGCCGTTGAAGGCGGGCGAAGTTCGCGGGCGCACGCTCTACACCCTCGTCAGCCAGGGCACTGAACTGGGCTGGGCCAATGGCGATGCTTTTCCCATTCGTCCCGGTTATGCCGCAGTCTTCAGGGTTGATGAGGTCGCCGGGGATGTCGTCGGCCTTCGGCCCGGCGAACTGAGGTTTGCGATGGGTGCTCATCGCGCCACGCAAACGCATCTCGCCAGACACACCTTGCCGCTGCCGGCTGATCTAGACCCTGGAACTGCAACGCTTGCACGTCTGATGGGCGTGTCGATGACCACGTTGATGACAACCATGGCTCGCCCAGGCGACCGCGTTGTCATAACAGGAGCCGGCCCGGTCGGCTTTCTCGCCGCACACCTTTTCAATATCAGCGGCTACCGTGTGACCGTCGTCGACCCTGACGAGCGGAGGCGAGCGCAGTTGGCACGAAGCGGTCTTTCCGATTGCAGAGAGCGGATGCCTCTTGGGCAAGATGCCTTCGCCGGTCGGGTCGCGCTTGTCGTGGATTGCTCGGGGCATGAGAATGCGATCCTTGATGGATGCCGCCTTGTGCGCAGGCTTGGGGAGGTGGTCATGGTTGGCGTTCCCTGGCGCAAATGGACGGATGCATCTGCCCATGATCTCATGAACGCCGTCTTCTTCAATCTTGCCACCTTGCGCTCTGGCTGGGAGTGGGAGATCCCATTGCACGCGCAAGGATTTCAATGGGAGGAGCTTCTCGCAGGGTACAACAATGCGCCCCATTCAGTTTTCGGCGGTTTCTCGCTTGCGCTCGACTGGCTCGCTGAGGGCCGAATTCCACTCGACGGCCTGATACGGCTGGTCGTGCCAAACAATCCTTCATCGCTCTATTCGGATATCGCGGCCAAGCGCATTGAAGAGCCCTTCATCGTTCTCGATTGGACCCGTCTTGAGGGGGAAGAATAATGGAGCGCTCTCACCAGGAAAGTGGGCTGATCGTCACCGCCACGGCGCTTGCTGCAAATGCTGGGCTGCGCCTTGTCGGTCATGTGCTTGCGCATGCGTCCAGGAACGCCTGGCGGGTGGCCGTTTGCGTGGTCGATCCGCAAGGCGCGACACTTGCGGCGGCGCGAATGGATGAGGTGGCGCCGCCAATCTTAGACTTCGCGATGGACAATGCCTTCACCGCGGCGACGATGAGGCGTACGACGGAAGCGTTCTTTGAGAGAATGGACAACAGTCCTTCGCTGCGGCTGGGCCTAGCCAATCGGTCTCGGCTTTTGGTCTGGGGCGGAGGCCTGCCAATCATCCACGGCGACCGGGTTGTCGGCGGGATCGGTGTGTCCGGTGCGCGAGACGTCGAAGATATCGAATGCGCCCGCCATGCACTCGACCTCGAGGGGCTGTCTTTCGAACTCTAGCGAGATTAGGCGCAAACCAGCCGCATGATCGTCTCGATATTGAAGCGGAGGCGTTCGTCGACCGCCTCTTTCGCCATCAAGTCACGCTCGAACACGATCGAGCCGGTGAAGCGGTTGGTCAGGTAATAGTAGCCGATTGCCGCAATGGTAATGTTCAGTTGCACTGGATCGATGCCGTGGCGAAAGACACCTTCAGAGGCGCCTCGTTCCAGCAACACTTCCACCATGTTGACGAACTTGCGGCTGGCCGTCTTGATCACCACGGATTTTTTCAGGTGCTTGGCGCGATGCAGGTTCTCGCTGTTGACCAGAGTGATGAATTCGGGGTTTTTCAGATAGTATTCCCAGGTGAAACGAACGAGCTTTTCGAGAGCTGCCTTTGGCTGCAAGTCATCCAGGTTAAGCTTCTGTTCCGCCGTGCGTATGTCGATATAGGCATCTTCCAGGACAGTCTGAAACAGGCCCTCCTTGCTTTCGAAATAGTGGTAGATCATCCGCTTGTTGGCCTTGGCCTTCTCGGCGATTACATCGACTCTCGCGCCGCCTAAGCCATTCTTTGCGAATTCTTTTTTGGCGGCATCCAAAATGCGTGCCTTGGTCGCCTCCGCATCGCGGATGCGCGGTTTGCGGCCCGGCTTTTCGGTCGGTTCGTTGATCATGCTCAAGGCCATTCCTCCAGCGCGCTCGCGGCTCATGTTGGCCAGTCATACACGCCAGCGTGCGTATCCGTCAAAGCGGTCAGTCGAAAATCATCAAGGCCGCAATCGCGAAAGGCTCTTGACTCCGGCTCCATCAAAGAAGTAACTAGTTAGTGCGTTAAGTGGGCGTGGGGAGCTGAGGAGGCTCGGCCCCGAAGGTGTGGATCGCCTTTGTTGCCCTCTGAAAAACCCGCCGAATGCGGGGAACGTTCAAACGTGGATTTGGGAGGAACGCCATGTCGACCTTTATCAAGGACTTTATCGAGCGCGAGACGCTCAGCCGTCGCAACTTCATCCTGGCCGCCGCCGCCGGCGTTGGGGCCATGACGGTTCCGGCCATTCTCGGGCGCAGTGGCGCACATGCGGCGCTGGTCGATCCGGCCATCGCATGGAGCTATCGCGATCGCGCCTCCGCCTACTGGAATTCGGTGATCTCGGGCGCTGAGGCTTTTGTCGAAACGATCGGCAAGCCGAAAGGTGCGCTTGTCAGCCTGATCAATGAAGGCTCGTCGGAAAAGTCACTCGCCGACATCAAGGCCTTCCTCGCCAAGAACAACGGCAACTGCGCGATTGCCTGCGATGCCAATGACAGCCCGAATGCAAGGCCAGTGGTGGAGGCGGTGTCTGCCGCCGGAGGTTACATCTCGACAATCTGGAACAAGACAGACGATCTGCATCCCTGGGACTTCGGTGATAACTACGTCTCCCACATGACCTGGTCGGACGAGAAACCGGCGGAAGAAACCGCGCGGATCCTGTTTGAGGCCATGGGTGGCGAGGGCGGAGTTGTTCATCTCGGTGGCATTGCTGCCAACAACCCTGCGGTTGAGCGCCTCAATGGCCTCAAGAACGCACTCAAGGATTATCCGAAGATCGAACTGCTCGACGCGCAGCCGGCCGACTGGGACACGCAGAAGGGCGCGGAACTCATGGCGTCGTTCCTGACCCGTCACGGTGACAAGATCAAGGGCGTACATTGCGCCAATGACAACATCGCCTATGGAGTGATCGAGGCCCTCCGGGCCGAAGGCATCGAAGGCATGCCGATCGTCGCTTACGACGGCAATCTCGAGGCCGTGCAGATGGTGCTGGAGGGTCAACTCCTGGCGACCGTCTTTACCAATCCGCATTGGGGCGGCGGCGTCACCGCGGCGCTCGCTTATCACGCAGCAATCGGCAGCTTCAAACCGTCCGAAGAGCCGAAAGAGCATCGTGAATTCTACGGTCCGACGATCCTCGTTACCGCCAAGGATGCAGAGGAATTCAAGGCAAAGTATCTCGATTCCGTGCCGGCTTACGACTGGAAGGATTTCTGGGGCCCGTCCAACGGCCAGATCCAGTACTGAGCTATCCGTCTGATGGAGGCGTCGTCGCATTCGCCTCCATTTCATTCATTACAGTCCGGGCGAAGGGGTGCCTAACGTGACACGTCGCATATCGCGCGAAACCTTGATCAAATGGGCGCCGTTGCTGGTGCTGATCGCGCTGGTGATCTTTTTCACCGCCCTCAATCCGACCTTCTTCTCGGTCCGCAATTTTGCCCGCATCGCCATCGCGGCGGCGCCGGCGCTGATGGTCGCCGTCGGCGTGACATTCATCATCATCATGGGATCGATCGACCTTTCCATGGAAGGAGCGATCTCGCTCACGGCGGTCGTGTTCGCGTTCGCCTTTGCGAAGTTCGGCGGCACGCTGATGAGCGCCGGTTGGCTGGCCATTCCGCTTATCCTTATGGTCGGCGGGCTGATCGGGTTCGTCAACGGGCTCGTTCACGTCAAGCTGCGAATACCCTCCTTCATGGCTAGCCTTGCGATGGGTTTCGTTGGGACTGGGGCTGCAATCCTCCTGACGGGCGGCGATATCGTCAAGGTGAGCGACGCAACGTTTCGGGGACTTTTGACCGTGCGTTGGTTCGGTTTCCCGATCATGGTCTACATCGCCGGCTTCTTCCTGTTCGTTGCCTGGTTCATACAAGCCCACACCACGCTCGGTCGCAATTTTTATGCCGTCGGTGGCGGTGAGGAACTGGCGCACGCATCCGGTCTCAACGTCAACCGCGTGCGTGTCACCGGGTTCGCGCTTGCCGGTGTCTTTTACGCACTGGCAGCGATCCTCGTGGTGGCGCGCATCGGTCAGGCCGAATCCGTGACCGGCTCGAACTTCATGTTCATCTCGATCACCTCGGTCGTAGTGGGTGGCGTGGCGCTCTGGGGCGGGATCGGGGGTGTGTGGAACGCGCTCATCGGCGTGCTGATCGTCGGTGTCATCAACAATGGAATGGTCGTCGTCGGTCTGCCCGATTTTCTCCAGGACGGGGTTCTCGGATTGCTCGTCATTCTTGCTGTCGTGCTGTCGACCGACCGCAAGATGGTTTCCTTCGTGAAGTGAGGCAGGGCCATGTACGAACTGAAAGCCGTCGATAAGAAATTCCCCGGTGTTCACGCACTCAAGGCCATCGATTTTCACATCAAGCGCGGCGAGATCGTCGGGCTGGTCGGCGAGAACGGCGCGGGCAAATCCACATTGATGAAGGTGATCTACGGGGCCTACCAACCCGATGGCGGGCACATTCTGATCAATGGCCAGACCGTGCGCTTTGCCAATCCTCGCCAGGCCATGGAGAAGGGTATTGGCATGGTCTTTCAGGAGCAGTCGCTGATTGCCAACCTGACGGTGATGGAGAACATTTTCCTTGGTTACGAACAGCAGTTTGTAAGGTTCGGCGTCATCAACTGGAAGGCAATGGCAACGGCAGCCAAGGCGCAACTCGCCAAGGTCAAGCTCGATATCGATCCCGCGACCATTACCTCGAAGCTATCCTTCGCGCAGCGACAGCTTGTGGAACTTGCCAAGGTTCTCACCCTCGAAGAACGCGTTGACGGTGATCTGGTCATTCTTCTCGATGAACCGACTTCGGTTCTGTCCAAGGAAGAAGTGCAACTGCTCTTCAAGCTGGTACGCGAACTGGTCACGCGCGCGTCCTTCATATTTGTCTCCCATCGCATGGACGAGGTGATGGAGCTTTCAGACCGTATCTACGTGATGAAGGACGGTCATGTCGTCGATGTCGTGGAGCGCGGTACCGCCCAGACCGAAGCGATCCAGCACAAGATGGTCGGCCGCAACGTCGACAAGGAATACTATCGCGAACAGCTGCAGAAACCCTTCGATCGATCCAAGGTTCTGGTCGAGATGGATGGGGTCGGACTGCCCGGACGCACGAAGGACATCTCCCTAAAACTGCATGCCGGGGAAGTCTTGTGCCTGGTGGGAACGGAAGGGTCGGGGCGCGAGGCGATCTTGCGGATGATTTACGGAATGCTCACCCCAACCCAGGGAAATCTCCAGATCAAGGGCGGCAAGGTGAGGATTTTCTCGCCTCGCCACGCAGTGAACCAAGGCGTCGGCTACGTCCCTCGCGAGCGCAAGATCGAGGGCATCGTCGCCGGCATGAACGTCTACGAGAACATGACACTCTCGCAAATGAACAAGCATTCTCGCGCCGGCGTGCTGCGGATATCCGAAGAGCGCGCACTTGCGCGCGACTGGATCAAGAAGCTTTCGATCAAGGCACATTCCGAATTCACGGATTGCGGAAACCTGTCCGGCGGCAATCAGCAGAAGGTCGTTCTAGCCAAGTGGCGATCGGCGGGATCGGACATCATGTTGCTCGATCATCCGACCCGCGGCTTGGATATCGGAGCCAAGGAAGATGTCTACGACATGATCCGCGAAATGAGCGGTGCCGGTGTCGGCATCGTCCTGGTCGCCGATACCCTGGAGGAGGCCATCGGGCTGTCTCACACCATCGTCGTCGTGAAGGATGGCCGCATTCAGAAGAACTTCGATTGCGTGCCGGGGGCAAAGCCCTCGCTATACGATCTCCTGCATTACATGATCTGAGGGAAACATGGACATTCAGCGTCTCAAACCGCATCTTCCCTGGATAACGCTGCTGGTGCTCGTCGCCCTCGTCGGCGTTACCCACCCGGGCTTCCTGAAGCCAGCCAATCTCATGAGCCTGGCGGGTGATATCGTGCCGTTGTTCATCATGGCACTCGGACTGACCTTTGCCATTTATATCGGCGGGATAGATCTGTCCGCCCAGTCGATGGCGAACATGGTGACCGTCATTGCATCGGTCTACCTTGCCTCCATGGGCGCCTGGGTCGCTGTCGCCTGCGTTGCCGCCGGCTTCCTGCTGGGCACATTGTCGGGGTATGTGACGACGCGGCTCTATGTTCCGTCGTTCATCTCCACTCTTGCAGTCGGCGGCGTGGCGTTCTCGGTCGCGCAATGGCTTTCCGGGCAGCGCGCGCTCAACATGGACGCGACCCAGCGAAACGAGACCTTCGGCTGGATGATTGGTCGTACATGGGGCGTGCCGAACGAACTGTTGATCTCGGCCGTGCTGCTTTGCATCTGCCTATTTATCGAACGCCGCACGACGCTCGGCCGGGCGCTGAAAGCAGTCGGCGCCGGCGAACTGGCGGCTGCGGCCTCCGGGCTCAACGTGGCACGCTACAAGATCCTTGCCTTTGCAATATCAGGGGCGCTGGCGGCGATTGCCGGACTGCTCTTTGCCGTCAAGCTTTCAGGCGGCGCGCCGACGATTGCGAACGGGTTCCTGCTGCCGGCAATCGTTGCGGTTTTGGTCGGTGGTACGCCCCTGACCGGGGGTGTCGGAGGCGTTCTCAACACGGTCATCGGAACGCTCATTGTCGCCGTCATCCGCGCCTCCATGCTCTATTTCGAGATAGACGCAACACAGCAGCAGATGGTTTTCGGCATTGTTCTCATTGTCGCGATCGCACTCACGATCGATCGCGCCAAGTTACGCACGGTGAAATAGGAGGCGGTGATGAGCAAGATGCAAGCTGCCGTTCTGGTCGAACCGCGCCGTTTCGAGATCATGGCGGTCGATGTTCCGTCGATCGGCCCCGATGATGCCCTTATCCGTGTGACGCGGACAGGCATATGTGGGACCGACGTCCATATCTTCAACGGCCATTATGCCGCCGACCGGCTACCGATTGTTCCAGGCCACGAGTTCTGCGGCACGGTCGCCGACTTCGGCAGGAGCGTTCGCCATCTGCGGCATGACATGCGCGTGGTCGTGGACATCAATATCGGCTGCGGCACCTGTTACTGGTGCCGCCGCAACGAGGTCCTCAACTGCGCCGAGGTTGTCCAGGTCGGCATTAGCCGTGATGGCGCCTTTGCCCAGTACGTTGCCGTCCCGGCGCGTCTCGTCATCCCGGTTCCCGACACCGTGCCTGATGCCGTACTCGCCTTGACCGAGCCGGTCGCATGCGTTGTGCGTGCGGCGCGCAAGGCGAATGTGACATTTGGGCAATCGGTCGTCGTTTTCGGAGCAGGCCCGATCGGCAATCTGCACGTTCAGATGATGCGCCTGGTGGGTGCCGCTCCAATCATTGTTACAGATCTGTCGACTGACCGCTGCCGAATGGCACTGGAGGCGGGAGCGGACGCGGCCGTGTCGGACCCCACCACTCTCAAGGCGACGGTGATGGCCATGACCGACGGACGAGGCGCCGATATCGTCATTGAAAGCGTTGGCAGCAAGGCGCTCTATGGCCAGGCGTTTGATCTGTCTCGTCGTGGTGGCCATGTCGCCTTTTTCGGGATCACAGCGCCTGGCGAGACGGTGCCGGTCGATATCCTGAAGACCGTGCTTGAAGAGGGCGGTTTGAAGGGATCGGTCGCTGGCATGGGCGAGGACATGCATGACGCGTTGACGCTCCTTGCACACGGTCGGTTCGAGACGAATGACTTCACCGGCGCCGACTATCCGTTGGATCGAATCCAGGAGGCGTTCGATACGCTCGCCAATCGGTCCCATCACCTCAAGACCCAAATTGTGATGGCGTGATCGCGCAGGCGTTGCTAGATCGCGCATAACTGTTCAGTTACTAATCCATCGCCTGATGGATACGGAAATCTCAGAGTGGAGGCATCCCATGGACCAAGTCAAAAACTACCTTCTCCCGCCAAAGGCCCCTCGTGAATTTGGCTTCTTCGTGGATGGACGGTGGCATGAGAGCCGTGACCAGTTCGAGCGCCTGTCGCCTGGCCATGGCGTTCCAGTCACGCGCACCGCGAAATGCACTCCGGAAGATTTGAACGCAGCTGTTGCCTCCGCTCGCCGGGCTTTCGAGGATCGCCGTTGGTCCGGCCTTTCGGGGGCCGCCCGTGGGGCAGTCCTTTTGCGTGTTGCCGAGATCCTGCGGCAACGCCGGGATGAGATCGCCTACTTTGAAACATTGGAGAATGGCAAACCGATCGCCCAGGCGCGCGGAGAGATTGATCATTGCATCGCCTGCTTTGAAGTCGGCGCTGGTGCCGCTCGGCTGTTGCACGGCGACAGCTACAATTCGCTGGGCGACGGACTATTCGGCATGGTTCTTCGCGAACCGATCGGTGTCGTGGGTCTCATTACCCCGTGGAACTTTCCATTCCTCATTCTTTGCGAACGCGTGCCCTTCATCCTTGCCTCAGGCTGCACGATGGTGGTCAAGCCTTCGGAGGTGACGTCCGCGACCACGCTCATCCTTGCCGAGGTGCTCGCCGAGGCGGGACTGCCTGATGGCGTCTACAACGTCATCACCGGTTCGGGCCGCACCATCGGCCAGGCTCTGACGGAACACCCTGATGTGGACATGCTGTCCTTCACCGGCTCCACCGCAGTCGGGCGCTCGTGCGTTCACGCGGCCGCCGACAGCAACTTCAAGAAGCTCGGACTGGAACTGGGAGGCAAGAACCCGATCATCGTTTTTGCGGATTCGGATCTCGAAGATGCGGCGGACGGGGCGGCATTCGGCATCAGCTTCAACACTGGGCAGTGCTGCGTCTCGTCTTCGCGGCTCATCGTCGAACGCTCAGTGGCCGCGGAATTCGAAAAGCTTCTCGTCGAAAAGATGGAGCGGATACGCGTCGGCGATCCTCTTGATGAGGCTACCCAGGTCGGAGCGATTACCACCGACCAGCAGAACACGACCATCCTGGATTATATCGCCAAGGGCAAGGCGGAAGGCGCACAGCCCGTTACAGGCGGCCAGGCCATTGAATTCGGCAAGGGCCAATATATCGCACCGACGCTGTTCACCGGGGTTTCCCCTGACATGGCGATCGCCCGGGACGAGATCTTCGGGCCCGTCCTCTGCTCGATGTCGTTCGACACGATCGAACAGGCGATCGAGTTGGCCAACGACACTGTCTACGGCCTCGCTGCCAGCGTGTGGACCAAGAACATAGACAAGGCATTGACGGTCACCCGCCGCGTTCGCGCCGGTCGTTTCTGGGTCAACACGATCATGGCAGGTGGGCCGGAGATGCCGCTGGGCGGCTTCAAGCAGTCCGGATGGGGACGCGAGGCGGGCACCTATGGCGTGGAGGAGTACACCCAGGTCAAATCCGTTCACGTCGAGATCGGCAAACGCTCACACTGGATCGCATGATGGTGCAAGGATTTGACTATGTGATCGTCGGAGGCGGCTCGTCGGGCTGCGTGCTCGCAGCGCGCCTTTCGGAAAACCCAGCGACAAGGGTCTGCCTCATTGAGGCCGGTGGGCGCGACAGCCATCCGCTGATCCACATGCCGGTCGGTTTTGCAAAGATGACTGCAGGCCCGATGACCTGGGGTCTGACCACGGCGCCGCAGATACATGCTAACAACCGTGAGATCCCCTACGCCCAGGCGAAGGTACTCGGCGGCGGATCCTCCATCAACGCCGAGGTATTCACCCGCGGTCACCCGAGCGATTACGACCGCTGGGTGGAAGAGGGGGCGGAGGGCTGGGGCTTCAAGGACATCCAGAAGTATTTCCTGCGGTCCGAGGGCAACACGATCCTCTCGGGACAATGGCATGGAACCGACGGGCCGCTCGGCGTCTCGAACATAGCCAATCCGCAAGTTCTGACGCGTGCCTTCGTTCAAAGCTGCCAGGAGTTCGGAATTCCTTACAATCCGGATTTCAACGGCCCCGTTCAGGAGGGCACGGGCGTTTACCAGACTACGACCCGCAACAGTCGGCGCTGCTCGGCGGCTGTGGGATATCTGCGCCCGGCACTCAAGCGCCGGAACCTGACGCTGGTCACAGGCGCGTTGGTGCTTCGGGTGGTTTTTGAAGGGCGACGCGCCGTGGGTGTCGAATACGCGACGGGTGGCGCCTCCAGGATCGTTCGCGCCGACAGTGAGGTCATCGTGACCTCCGGCGCCATCGGCACACCCAAATTGATGATGCTTTCCGGCGTCGGCCCGGCAGCGGCCTTGCGCGGCCATGGTATCGACGTGGTCCAGGATATGCCTGGTGTCGGCGAGAACCTGCACGATCACTTTGGCGTCGATATCGTTGCCGAACTCAAGGGACATGACAGTCTGGACAAGTACAACAGGCCGCATTGGATGCTTTGGGCCGGCCTGGAATATGCATTGTTCAAGTCCGGCCCGGTTGCGTCGAATGTCGTTGAGGGCGGCGCGTTCTGGTATGCCGACAAGGCCAGTCCCTGTCCCGATCTTCAGTTCCATTTTCTGGCTGGGGCGGGGGCGGAGGCCGGCGTGCCGAGTGTTCGAAAGGGCGCCTCCGGCATCACGTTGAACTCTTACACGGTGCGTCCGAAATCGCGTGGTTCAGTCGCCTTGCGTTCGGCCGACCCGCGCTCGCTTCCGATCGTAGACCCCAATTTCCTGGGTGATGCCGATGACCTGCGGATCTCCGTCGAAGGCATCCGGATCAGTCGGGAAATCTTCGCACAGCCCTCGCTGCAGAAATATATCAGGACCGTGCGTTTTCCAGACCAGAACGTGCGCACCACCGCTGATTTCGAGGCCTATGCACGTCAGTACGGGCGCACATCCTACCATCCGACCTGTACCTGCAAGATGGGACGAGACGAGATGTCAGTGGTGGATGCCAAGCTGCGTGTTCACGGCCTCGATGGTCTGCGCATTTGCGACAGTTCGGTCATGCCGAGCTTGGTCGGTTCCAACACCAACGCGGCATCGATCATGATCGGCGAAAAGGCCTCCGACCTGATCCGTGGTAACGCTTGAGGCAACTTCATGCGAGCTGAAAGGGCGGCCTTGCGGCCGCCCTTTCCGTTAGTCCCATTCAGGAACCCAGGGCAACATGCCCGGGGTGATGATGCGATACCCGGTATGCGTCATGGAATCGATCCGATCCATATCGATCGAGGACAAGGTAAAGTCCATGATCTCGAAGTTCGCCCGGATATTCTCCGGCTTGGTGGACATCGTGTTGAGCGGTACGCCCTTCTGCAGGATCCAGCGTAGCGCGATCTGCGCGGCGGATTTTCCATAGGTCGCGCCAATCTCCCCAAAGATCGCGTGCTTGAACACCTCGCCACGGGCAACCGAAGCGTAGGACGAAAGCGGGATCCCTGTCTCGGTCGCTGCAGCCAGTAGCGCCCTCTGATCAAGCAGCGGGTGAAACTCCACCTGGTTGGTCACGAGCGGGACCTCCGAAATCGCTTTGGCTTCACGCATCATCCGGGCGGTATAGTTGGAGACGCCAATATTGCGCGCCATCCCGGCGACATGAGCCTTTTGCAGGAGGCGCAACGACGGAGCGACGTCGCCGCCGATTGGTGGCCAGTGCAAGAGGAGAACATCCAACTGGTCTATCTTGAGCGCCTTCAGGCTCGCTTCGACCGAGGGGAGGAACTGCGCCTCGGCGTAGTTGTCGGGATGGACCTTGGATGTGATGCACAGTTCGTCGCGCGCAACGCCTCCCTCGAGGAGCGCCTGCCCCGTTTCGGCCTCGTTTTCGTACATCTGGGCGGTGTCGAATGCCCTGTAGCCGACATCAAGCGCGGTCTCGATTGCGGCTTTCAATTCGCCTGCCTTCAGCGGATAGGTGCCAAAGCCCCGTTGATGGCATTTTTCGAAATAGATGTTCATTGCTCCTCCTTCGCGTTTTGCGGCTTTGTGCCGTTGTGGCCACGGCGCAAATTGCCCTTGCCTGCCCTTCATTGTCGTGTTTAATGTATAACTGGTTAGTTACTTAGTGCAACGACAAAAGGAGTGCGCAGCAATGTCGAAGGTGAAAACTGCAGCGGAAGCCGCCGGGTTGGTTAGGGACGGTGCCGTGCTTGCGGTTAACTCCTCTTCGGGGCTTTGCTGCCCCGATGCGGTCCTCAAGGCGCTGGGAGAGCGCTTTGAGCAGGAAGGCCATCCTCGCGGATTGACCTCTGTGCATCCGATCGCAGCCGGCGACTTCTTTGGCACAAAAGGTGTCGATCACATCGCAAAACCGGGCATGCTCTCCAGGATCATCGGAGGATCCTATCCGTCCGGACCGAGCAACGCCGAGCCACCCCTGATCTGGCAGATGATCCTGAAGGAGGAAGTTGCAGCCTGGAACGTGCCGTCGGGCATTGTGTTTGACATGCTGCGCGAGGGCGCTGCCAAGCGGCCGGGCGTGTTGACCAAGGTCGGAATGGATACGTTTGTCGATCCGGACCAGGAAGGCTGCGCGATGAACGCGACGGCCCGTCGCGCTCCGATGGTTAGCCGGGTGGAATTTGCTGGCGAGGACTGGCTGCATTTTCCGGCTATCCATCCCGATGTCGCCATCGTCCGCGCGACGACGGCCGATGAGAATGGAAATCTGACATTCGAGCAGGAGGGCGCGACGCTCGGTGCGATGGAGATGGCGCTGGCGGCTCGAAATTCCGGCGGACTTGTGATTGCTCAGGTCCGCAGGGTTGCCGCGACAGGGACATTGCGTCCACACGACGTTCGCGTTCCCGGCATCCTCGTCGACGTCATCGTCGAAGCGCCCGACCAATTGCAAACGACTGCGACCCCTTACGACCCGGCCATTTCAGGTGAATTGTTTCGGCCCCTGCACACATTCCGTATCCCGGCTCTGGACGTGGGCAAGGTGATCGCACGGCGCGTCGCGCAGGAACTACAAGCGGGTTGGGCCGTCAATATCGGGTTCGGTATCTCGGCCAACGTGCCGCGTGTTCTCATCGAGGAAGGACATCACGGCAAGATCACATGGGTCATCGAACAAGGCGCCGTCGGCGGCATTCCTCTGCTCGATTTCAAGTTTGGCTGTGCCGCCAATGCCGAGGCGTTCGTCGCATCACCGCATCAGTTCTGCTATTTCCAGGCCGGAGGTTTTGACTGCTCGCTGCTTTCCTTCCTCGAAATCGACGCCGAGGGTTCCGTGAATGTCAGCCGCCTGGCTGCGACACCGCACCGGACTGCCGGCGCAGGCGGCTTTGTCGACATCACGGCACGAGCGAAAAAGATCGTCTTCTCCGGCAATTTCAACGCCGGCGCCAAGATGCGGCTTGAAGACGGGCGCCTGGTCATCGACAAGGAAGGACGGGTCGCCAAGATTGTTCCCAAGGTCGATCAGGTCAGCTTTTCGGGCAGGCGTGCCCGTGCCCAGGGCCAGGACATCACTTATGTCACCGAACGCTGTGTCATGCGGCTGGAGGCGGATGGGCTGGTTATCACCGAGATCGCGCCCGGTATCGACCTGCAGCGCGATGTCCTCGCCCAGGCGACAACGCCACTGCGTGTTTCCGACACGCTGAAGATCATGGACGACGTACTGTTTCGCGCGTCAACGATGGGGATGGCGCTGTGACCGACCCGCGTCTCGACCTCGCAATTTCCGGGGATATCGCCTGGCTGACGATCCGGCGGCCTGACAAGCTGAACGCGCTCGACGCCGATATGGTCGATGCGCTGATGCCGATATGTCGCGCGATAGAGCGTTCCACCGCGCGGGTTGCGATCCTGACGGGGGAGGGATCCCGATCATTCTGCGCAGGCGGCGATATCGATGCGTGGAGCAGCGCCTCGCCGAAGGCTTTTGCCCGTCATTGGGTGCGCGACGGCCATGCTGCCTTCGACGCGCTCGCACGCCTTTCCGTGCCCTTGATCGCGGTCCTGAATGGACACACGCTGGGCGGCGGATTGGAGCTGGCGGCCTGTGCTGATCTGAGGATTGCCGAAGCCCATGTGCGCATCGGTCAACCGGAGCCGGGTCTGGGCATCATCCCGGGCTGGTCAGGCACGCAGCGTGTGGCGCGCCGCTTCGGCGCCCAAATCGTGCGACGGATGTCGCTCTTCGGCGAAGTCTATACAGCTGATCAGGCGCTTGACCTGGGCTTGGTCGATCAGGTGGTTGCGACCGGCGAGGGGCTGGCTGCGGGCGAGAAGGCCGCGGCACGGGTGATCGGTCGCTCGGGTCGGGCGGTTGAACTGACCAAGATGCTGATCAATGCCGCGGAAGGCGAGGAAAACGAACGGATCGTTGAAAGCTTCGCCGGTGAGATCGCCGCAGGCTCTGAGGAATTGCAGGAGGGCCTGGCGGCGTTTCGAGAAAAGCGTTCGGCGTCCATTGCGCAAAAGGTGCGCCCGTGACGGCAGCGCCAAAACGCTCCGACACAGTGTCGCCTTGATGCATGTCGGGGCGTTGTGTCGAAACAACGGACGTGGAAACTTAAACGAGATGGACGAGATTTTATGACGCCCGAAGACAGGATACTGCTTCGCGACCTATTCAGCGTCGCCGTTAGTGCCGCCGATCCGGAAACAGCCCTTCGCGCGCATCTTCCTTCACGACCGCGCGGACGCACGATCGTTATCGGGGCCGGCAAGGGAGTAGCTCAACTCGCCCGCGCATTCGAGCGCTTGTGGGATGCGCCCGTCGAAGGGGTGGTGGTCACGCGCTACGGCTATGGCGTGCCGTGCGAACGGATCCGCGTCGTCGAGGCTGCGCATCCGGTACCCGATCTTGCCGGGCTCGAGGCGTCGCGGCTGCTTTTTCAGGCGGTCGAGGGATTGACGCAAGACGATCTTGTCGTAGCTCTTGTGTGCGGTGGCGGGTCGGCGCTTCTTCCGTGCCCACCAGGTCGCTTGACGCTTGAGGACGAAGTGGCGCTGAACCGGGCCCTGCTTTCGAGCGGCGCACCGATTTCGGTGATGAATGCCATCCGCAAGCAGGTGTCGGGCATAAAGGGAGGCCGTCTTGCAGCCGCCTGCCATCCTGCGAAAGTCGTCAGCCTCGTGGTCTCCGACGTACCGGGGGACGATCCGGCGCAGGTTGCATCGGGGCCGACGATACCGGATGCCACCGATCGCGCCCATGCGCGGGCAATGGTGGATGCCTGGCGCATCCGCATCCCACCGAAGGTGGCTGATTGGCTCGCAGACGATCAGGGGCTCGCGCCGTTTTGGCGCGACCATGTCTTCGCAGGACATGAAGTGCATGTGATCGCCTCGGCACGGCTCTCTCTCGAAGCCGCTGCAATCCATGCGCAGGCCGAAAGCATCCCAGCAGTCATCCTGTCGGACGCGATCGAAGGTGAGGCCCGGGACGTCGCCCGGGTCCACGCGGCAATCGCGCGCGAGGTTGCCCTGCGCGACAGGCCGTTTACCCGACCGGTGCTGATCCTGTCCGGCGGCGAAACCACGGTTACCCTTCGCGGCAATGGGAAGGGCGGACGCAACACCGAGTTCCTTCTAGCCTTGGCGATCGCAGCTGACGGCGTCCCCTTCACTGCCATCGCCGGCGACACCGATGGTATTGACGGTTCCGAAGACAATGCTGGTGCATTCGCCGATGGACAGAGTGCGGCTCGGCTGCGCGCGCTCGGCCTCGATCCTGTCGCCACGCTTTCCGCCAATGACGCCTGGGCGGCATTTGACCGTCTGGGGGACCTGTTCGTACCCGGCCCGACCGGGACGAACGTCAACGATTTCCGTGCCATCCTGATCAGGTGAGCCTGGCGGCTCTACGGGGCCGACGCAAATTGCCGAAGAGGCTGGGCGGAGCCGGCCTCTTCGGCAGGCGTATCGCACTAGCCGGCTACAGGCGTCGGTGCATCCTCGCGCAAAAGCCCCTTGACCTTTAGATCGACCCAGAAGTCTGCGGGGATGGGGTGCGCAAACCAGGCCAGGTTCTGGTTCAACTGCTCAACCGTCCGCGTACCAGCCATAAACGACGGAATGGCCGGATGCGCGACCACGAACTGCAGCGCAGCTGCGGCCAGCGGTACGTTGTGGTCCCTACAGACCGCTTCGATCCTGCTGACCTTGTCGAGGATCGCTGTCGATGCGGGCGCATAGTTATACTTTGCTCCCTCTTTTGCCCCAGTCGCCAGAATGCCTGAATTGAACCCTCCGCCGACAATCACTGCGGCGCCTCGCTCCTCGCACAGGGGCAGGAAGGCATCGAGCGAATCCTGCTCGAGAAGGGTGTAGCGGCCGGCCAGAAGGAAGCAGTCGAAATCCCTCTGTTTCAAGGCTTCAAGGCAGACTTCCCATTCGTTGACGCCGACGCCGATCGCCTTGATCGTCCCCTCATCCCTCAACTTCTCGAGGGCACGCCATGCGCCGTCCATGGCTTGTTTGAAAACCTCCGGCTGATCGTTTCCTCGTGTGAAGACGTCGATGTCATGGATGAAGCAGACGTCCATCCTTTCGAGGCCCATGCGCTGGAGGCTGTCCTCGAACGCCCGCATCGTCCCGTCGTAACTGTAGTCGAAATCCATCTCAAAGGGAGCGGCGTCGACCCAGGGCGTGAAATCGATCGTCTCCCGCTTAGCTGGCTTCAGCCGGCGGCCGACCTTGGAGGAAAGGACGAAGTCGTCCCTGTTCTTCCAGCGCAAACTGTAACCCGTTCGCAGTTCGGCAAGCCCATGACCGTACATCGGCGCGGTATCGTAAAACCGGACGCCGGCGTTCCAGGCCGTGTCGAACATCGCCTCGGCGGTCGGCTCGTTGATGGGGCGAAAGATGTTGCCAAGTGGCGCCGTTCCGAAACCGAAGGTGGTCACGTTGATGTCGATCCGACCGAGTTTGCGCTTTTTTCCGGGGTGCATGCTGATCCTCCTTAAGTAACTGAATGGTGAATTGTAACCACGCCCGGAGGACCCGCGCAAGCCGGTTGAAGCAACGTCGAAAAATTTTCTGACTTGACGGAAAGGAGTTCGCGGCAGTATGTAACTAGATAGTTACTACTAGCGGGATGGAGAACATGTATCTGAGCGAAACGCAGGACCAAGTGCGCGAGATGGCCCGCGCCTTCGCCGACGAAGTGATCCGGCCGATGGCGGAGCAACTCGATCGCGAGGAGCGATTCCCGGCCGACCTCTATGGTGAAATGGGCAAGCTCGGCCTGTTCGGAATTGGTGTTCCCGAAGCGCTCGGCGGGCCGGGATTCGACACCTTGACCTATGCCGTGGTGATGGAGGAACTCAGCCGCGGCTACGCCTCGGTCGCCGATCAATGCGGCCTGATTGAGCTCATTTCCACGCTATTGGTGCGCCACGGAACAGTGACCCAGCAAAAGATGCTGCCAGCCGTTTTGAGCATGCAGACCAAGGTTGCCTACTGCATCACCGAGCCGGAGGCCGGCACTGATGTTTCGGGTATTCGCACGACGGCGACGCGCGACGGCAACGGCTGGCGTCTGAACGGCGGCAAGATCTGGATACACAATGCTCCGGTCGCAGACGTCGGCTTCGTGCTCGCGAGAACCGACAAGGAAGCGGGCAATCGCGGCATGTCGATATTTGTCGTCGATCTGCACGCCGCGGGTGTCGAGAGAGGGCCGAAGGAGCACAAGATGGGTCAGCGGGCAAGCCAGGTCGGCGCGCTGACGTTTACGGATGTGAGCCTTTCGGCGGATGCGCTTCTGGGCGAGGCAGGTCGTGGTTTCCACATGATGATGTCCGTTCTCGACAAGGGGCGCGTCGGTATCGCAGCCTTAGCCGTCGGCATTGCGCAAGCCGGCCTTGAGGCTGCCGTCGACTACGCCGGTACCCGCAAACAGTTCGGCAAATCCATCGCCGACTTCCAGGGCGTACAGTGGCTTTTGGCAGACATGGCAAAGGACATCGAGGCGGCGCGGCTCTTGGTTCATTCGGCCGCATCCAAGATTGATGCCGGCGCGGACGCGACCAAGGCTTGCTCGATTGCCAAATGCTTTGCCGGCGACATGGCCGTTCAGCGCACGGCAGACGCCGTGCAGGTCTTTGGCGGTTCGGGCTATATTCGCGGCTTCGAAGTCGAACGCCTCTATCGCGATGCGAAGATCACCCAGATCTACGAGGGTACCAATCAGATCCAGCGCATGATCATTGCGCGCGAACTTCTGAAAAAGGGAGCACGCGCATGACTGGGACTGATATGCGCCCGGTGGCGCTGGTTACCGGCTCGTCGCGCGGTATCGGTCTGGCTGCTGCGGAGGCATTGGCGAAGGAAGGTTTCGCAGTGGCGGTCAACGGTCGCGGCGATGATCGCGAACTTGCCGCGGCGGTTGCTCGCGTTGCCGCGCATGGCAATCCAGTGATGGCCACTCCCCTCGACGTCACAAACTTTGCGGCCCACGAGAATGTCCTGGCAAATATCGAGGCGCAACTCGGCCCTTTGACGACCCTCGTCAACAATGCGGGCGTCGGGGTATTGCAGCGCGGCGACCTGCTTGATGTTTCACAGGAGAGCTGGGATCGCTGCATCGACGTCAATGCCAAGGCCATGTTCTTCCTCAGTCAGGCCTTTGCTCGCCGGCTGTTGTCTCGTCAACGGTCTCGGATGTTTCATTCGATCGTCAACGTGACATCGTCGAACGCGGTCGCGGTCGCCGTTCAACGCTCGGAGTACTGCGCCTCGAAATCAGCAGCAGCGATGATCTCCAAGACGCTCGCCGTGCGGCTAGGACCCGAAAACATCGCAGTTTACGACGTGCAGCCGGGACTGATTGCCACCGACATGACGGCACCAGTCATCGATACCTATCGCGAGCGGGCCGAGCAGGGCCTGACCCTGTTTCCGCGCCTCGGTAAACCCGAAGAGATGGGGGCGATCATTGCGTCACTGGCGACCGGCAAATTTCCCTACACAACCGGACAGGTGATCTCGGCGGACGCCGGGATGCTGGTTCCCCGCTTCTGAGGTTCATCATGAAGATAGCGCTTCCCGATACGAATGGCAGGCTGACCGATTACTCGCTGACAGGTCGTCCCATCGCTCAGGCCGTGCTCGGCAATAACCCTGCCCGGGTGGTCTATTCCGCCGCCCACGTGGTCGCTGATCCCTTCACCGCCAATGACCCGTCGGGACGCGCGACGATCGATTGGGAAAAGACCATGGCGTTTCGCCGATATCTCGCCGGGCTCGGCCTTGGGATCGCCGAAGCCATGGATACCGCCCAGCGAGGGATGGGGTTGGACTGGCCCGGCGCACTGGAACTGATCCGCCGCACGAAGGTCGAAATACCGGATGCCCTGGTCGCAAACGGTTGCGGCACAGACCATCTGGATCAGGCAGCGTCCTATACGCTTGATGATGTCAGGCGGGCCTATCTCGACCAACTCGAGGCCATCCAGAAGGTCGGTGGACGCGTCATCCTGATGGCATCGAGAGCATTGGTGAAGGCGGCCAAGACGCCCGAAGACTACGTCAAAGTCTATTCCGATGTGCTAGGCGCCTGCGACCAGCCCGTCATCCTTCATTGGCTGGGCGAAATGTTCGACCCGCAGCTTGCTGGCTACTGGGGATCGAAGGATTTCGCAAAGGCCATGCCGGTTGCGCTTGCCGTCATCAACGAGAACGCCTCAAAGGTCGATGGCATAAAGATCTCGCTTCTCGACAAGCAGAAGGAGATCGACATGCGCCGGCTCCTGCCGGCCGGTGTGAAGATGTATACGGGCGATGACTTCAATTACCCCGAATTGATCGAAGGTGACGCCGAGGGCTTTTCGCATGCACTGCTGGGCATATTCGATCCGCTCGCACCCGCTGCGGCATTTGCGGTGAAGAGCCTGGGCGACGGCGACACGTCCGCGTTTCGAGCCACCCTGGATCCGACAGTGCCACTGGCGAGGCTGATCTTCCGTGCGCCGACGCAGTACTACAAGACAGGCGTCGTGTTTCTCGCTTGGCTCAACGGATTCCAGGACCACTTCGTCATGCTGAACGGTGCGCAGGCGATGCGGCCCTTGCCTTACTTTACCGAAGTTTTCCGGCTGGCAGATGCATGCGGCCTGCTGCGCGAGCCCGAAATGGCCGTCAACCGGATGAAGCGGCTGCTCGCATTTTACGGAGCCTGAGATGAGGAACTTTGCCAATGATCACAGGGCGCTGGCTCTCAACACTGCAAGCCTCGGCCACAATCTCGAAGGCTACGGCGCGGGATGGTCTGCGGAGCGGATCATTGACGCCTGCGCCGAGCGCGGTCTCGGCGCGGTCGTTTTCTGGCGCCGCGAAATAGGATCGCAAGCGTTCCAGATCGGAGAGCGGGTCCGTGCTGCCGGCATGACGGTCGCAGGTCTCTGCAGAACGCCCTTTCTCGTCGGCTCGCTGGCGAGTGATGCGCGCGCGGTCATGGATGACTTCGAGGCCTCGATTGACATGGCGGCAGCTCTGCGCGCCAAAGTCTTGACCATTGTCGTGGGCGGCGTTGAGCCAGGCACCAAGGGTGTCGAGGAAAGTCTCAAGATCGTCGCTGACCGTGTCGCGGAGGCCGCCCCCTACGCTGCAGCACACGGCATCAGGCTGGCGCTTGAGCCACTCAATCCGGTCTATGCCGGGAACCGCTCCTGCCTGACGACGCTTCGTGACGCCATCGATCTCTGCGACGCGATTGCCGCGCCGAACGTCGGCGTCGCGGTCGACGTCTATCATGTTTGGTGGGACACGGACGTTGCCGCACAATTGCAGCGGGCCGGCGCCGACCGCATCTTCGGCTTTCATCTCTGTGATTGGCTTGCCGACACCACCGACGTGCTTCTCGACCGCGGGATGATGGGCGACGGCGTCGCGGACCTCAAGGCTTTGCGCAAGGCGGTGGAAGGGGCTGGCTATTCGGGTCCTTGTGAGGTGGAGATTTTCTCGGCGAACAATTGGTGGAAGCGCGATCCCGGCGAGGTGCTCGACGTCATGGTCGAACGCTTCTGCACTGTCTGCTGATGCCTGGAGAGATTGCCATGAAAATACTTGTGACGGTTAAGCGGGTGGTTGACTACAACGTCAAGATCCGGGTGAAGGCTGACGGCTCGGGTGTCGAGCTTGCCAACGTGAAGATGTCGATGAACCCGTTCGACGAGATCT
>NZ_PVZR01000002.1:0-479952 GCF_003024455.1 Ensifer sp. NM-2 | reverse complement strand
CGCAGTAAGTCTCTGAGATCAAGCGCGAGGACATTCTCTTTGAGATCATAAATCCTAAGTATCGCCATGACGTCCCCCTGACGGCAGGATTCGCATTGGCAGCAGCACTTTGTCAACAGGACCTAATGTCCGTAGCGTGACATGGCGGGTGCCGACGGTTTGAATTCTTTCGAGAGCAATCAAGTTTGAGGCCCGCTCATGTTAGATCTATTCATGAACGTTGCGCCGGGGCCGGAAGAATGCCCTTGAGGATCGTCTCGGTAATCGTCGTCGCCGCCGTGTCATAATCCTCTGCCTTCAAACGCGCCTTCTTCAGTCCGTCGGCTGCGATGGGCTCGAAATCCGCGTAGAATTGGGTTGATGCCCAAAGCATGATGAACAAGTGGCGCGGATCGACCGGAAGCATCTTTCCTGCCGCAATCCATCCCTCGACGACTGCCACGTGCGCATCCGTGACCTGACGCATGTGGTCGCGATCCTTCTTCTTCAGAAACCGGGCGCCCTGGATGATCTCGCTGGCAAAGAGCCGGGATTCCGCAGTGTTCTTACGCGTGTAATCGAGCTTGGCCTTGATGTAGAGGCGGAAGGCGTCAGCTGGCTCGCGCTCGGGCGAGATGTATTTCAGCGCGTCGTCCCAGCTGGCGATTAGGTGTGTAACGATGGCCTTGTAGATCTCCTCCTTGGAGGAGAAGTAGTAATAGACGTTGGCCTTGGGCAGGCCCGAGGCCTCGGCGATCTCGGCGATGCGTGTGCCGTCGAAGCCCTTACGCGCGAATATCTCGATCCCGGCCTTGATGATGAGGCGCATATTGCGTGCGCGGATACGCTCCTCCGGATCTCGTGCTGCCCTTGCCATGCGATCTCGCCTCCATCTCGCCGCCGCTCCCTACCAGACAATCATGCGTGGCGGCGAGACCGTTTCCGCAATTTCCGAGTTTTCCGGCAAAATGCAAGCGCATCGCCCTTTGCAAGAAAAAGTTGACGATCTGGTCAAAAAAACCTGACGACCTAGTCATTTTTTGCGTTCATGAAAGTTGACACTTTGGTCAGCTTTTGTCTAGTCTCTCGTTCAGCAGGTTGGAGGGGCGGTGTGATGCCGGGACGACTGAGAGAGGCGATGGCGGAAACGCTGGCCGGCTGGGAGGCCGATCTGCCTGATGTCTGGCAGGATGCGCTCGGACCCATCGGCGATGATTTCGATCGGGTCGATGCCGGTCTCGATTTCGAATCCTGGGAGCCGATTTTTCCCGCGCGTCGCGGCAAGACCTTTCCCGGGCAACCGAAGGGTGCGCATGCTCTTGCGGCCTTCGATGGGATCGCTCCCGACGGCGTGCGCTGCATGATCCTCGGTCAGGATCCCTATCCGGAGCCAGGTTTCGCAACGGGCCGAGCCTTCGAGGCCGGCAATCTTGCCGCGTGGGTCGAGCTGGACAAGATGTTCTCGAAGAGCATCCGCGCCTATATGCAGCTCATCGCGGCCGCGCGGCTCGGTGACGAGAGCCTTAGCGAAGACTTCGGTCGCTGGCCCGATGTGCGGCGCCTGTTGTGCGACCCCGCCGGCGCGTTCGAGGCGCCAGACGCAATCGCCGACCGCTGGGTGGGCGAGGGCGTGCTGCTGCTCAACGCATCCCTGACGCTTTCCCGCTTTCGCGTCGATATCGATCCGCATCAGTCGCGCGGACATCTTCCGTTCTGGCGGCCCTTGATGCTGCGTGTGGTCGAAATGCTTCTGGCGCGGGGCGAGCCGATCGTTTTTCTCGGTTTCGGTGCGGCTGCGGCCGATATCTTCGCCCAAACCGGCATTCGCGAGGGCCGCACCGGCAATGTCGCCTGCATCGAACGAGAGCATCCCGCTTTCGCCGACAAGGTGCTTGGCCGGGAGAATCCCTTCCTTCTCTGCAATCTCTATCTGGAGGCGATGGGCGGCCGTCCCATCGCATGGTGAACCATGGCGTCTACCCCGGAATATGACTTTATCATCGTTGGCGCGGGTTCGGCCGGTTGCGTTCTTGCGAACCGCCTGTCGAAGAACCCGGCCAACCGCGTGCTTTTGATCGAGGCTGGTGGCAAGGACCGCAATCCGCTTTTTCGGTTACCGATGCTGATGGGCAAGCTCTTCCATTCGGGCATCTACAACTGGCACTATCATACGGAACCGGAGCCCTATCTCAACGGCCGCTCCCTCTATTGGCCGCGCGGCAAGGTTCTCGGCGGGACCTCGACCATCAACGGCATGATCTACGTGCGCGGCAATCGCCACGACTATGATCGCTGGGCGCAGCTCGGTTCACCCGGCTGGTCCTATGAAGACGTGCTGCCGGCTTTCCGGCGCTCTGAGACGCACATCGAGCGCGATGACGCGTTTCACAGCACGGACGGCGAACTCACCGTCTGCCGTGCCCGTGGCCACAATCCGCTGATGGACGTGTTCTGCGAGGCGGGCCTGCAGGCCGGCTATCCAGAGAATGACGACTTCAACGGCGCCACCCAGGAAGGGTTCGGCCGCTACGATTTCACCATTCGCAAGGGCAAGCGCTGGTCCACATCCTGGGCATTTCTGCGCCCGGCGCTCGGACGAAAGAACCTTACCGTGCTGACGGGCGCCGAAACGACGCGTGTCCTCATCGAGGGTGGCCGAGCATGCGGCGTCGGATATTTGAAGGATGGCAGGCCGGGCATCGCGCGTGCCGGGCGCGAAGTCATCCTGTCGGCAGGCGTGGTCAATTCGCCCAAGGCGCTGCTGCTTTCCGGCATCGGGCCGGCAGACGAACTGAGTGCGCTCGGCATCAAGCCGACGCTCGATCTTCCCGGTGTCGGCAAGAACCTCCAGGACCACGTCGACTGCGTCATGAGCTGGGAATGCCGCGAGCCGGTGACGCTGTTCGGCGACCTGCGCGCCGACAAGCTCATTCCCGCCGTCGCACAAGGGATGCTGTTTGGCGAGGGCGTCACGACGACGTTTCCCTACGAGGCGGGTGCCTTCATTCGCTCGAACGAGGGCCTCGTCTCGCCCGACATCCAGCTGCATTTCATGCCAGCGCTGGAAAAGACCGCCAACCTGCATTTCCCCAATCCCTTTGCCAAGAAGCGGGCGGTGGAGGCCGATCACGGCTTCACGATCCGGGTTGGACCCGTCAATCCGGCGAGCCGCGGCGAAATTACGCTGCGGTCGGCGAACCCGACCGACAAGCCGAAGATCCAGGCGAACTACCTGCAGTCCGATTTTGACATCCGCACGATGATTGACGGCATCCGGCTGACGCGCGACATCGTCGGCCAGAAGGCATTCGACCGCTTTCGCGGCAAGGAACTGGCGCCCGGGCCGGAAGCGCTCGACGATGCCGGGCTGACCCGCTGGCTGCGCGCAACGGCCATGACGACGTTCCATCCTGTTGGCACCGCCAAGATGGGCAACGATCCGATGGCGGTGGTGGATGCGCAGCTCAAGGTGCACGGCATCGGGGGTCTGCGTGTCGCCGACGCCTCGATCATGCCGATCATCTCGAGCGGCAACACCAACGCGCCCGCCATCATGATCGGCGAGAAATGCGCCGAATTGATCCTGAACAGCTAAGGGAGTGATCCGATGATCCTCGAACACCGCACCTATACGTTCAAACCAGGCACGGTCGACAAGTGGATGAAGAAATACGAGGCCGACGGCCTCCCGGTGCAGAAACGCCATCTCAACACGTTCGTCGGCCTCTACGTTTCGGAACTCGGTACGCTTCACACCACCGTTCTGATGTGGGCCTACGACAGCCTTGCGGATCGCGAGGCGCGCCGGTCGGCCATGTACGCCGATCCGGATTGGCAAAAATTCATCTCCGAGGTCTGGGCGCTCGATGCGATCCAGAAGCAGGAGGTGATGATCATGAACCCTGCATCCTATTCACCGCCGCTTTGAGACGATCAGGCACGCGCCGGCATTGCCCGCGCGTGTCGGAATGCGCATGACACAAGCCAATCAACAAAAGAGGGAACGATCATGACTGACAAGGTTTCACAACACATAATGCATCGCCGCACATTCCTGCAGGCGAGCGCGGGCGCCGCAGCGCTCGGTCTTGCCGCCAGCATCGTGCCGGAATTTGCCATGGCGTCCGGCGGGCTGGTCGCACTGGTCCACACGCAGGCCGCCGGCGACAACGGCCCGGTCGATCAGATGATCGCCAAGCTCAAGCAGCTGTCGGAAGAGAAGGGTTTTGAATACCGCGCCGTCTACGCGCAGGACCCCGCGACCTACGAGACCATCTACCGCACGCTCGGCGACGCAGGTGCTGCGATCATCATCTCCACCTTCAACGAAGTGGCCGAGCCCTTCAAGGCGCTGGCGCCGTCCTATCCCGGTACCAAATGGATCCAGCTGTTCGCCGACCCCTTCGAGCCGGCGATCCCGAACGTAGTCACGGTGTCCTACGACTACTATCTCGGCTGCTATCTCTCTGGCGTCTTTGCGGCCAAGATGACAACGACGGGCAAGACCGGCTTCATTGGAGGCGTTTCGATCCCGCCGCTCAACGCCGATTTCAACGCGTTCAAGGCCGGCGTCCACTCGATCAAGCCGGACGCCAGCGTCATCGCCGCTTTTGCCGGCTCGTTCCAGGATCCTGCAAAGGGCCAGGAAATCGCTACCCAGATGTACAATGACGGCATCGACTACATTCAGACGGACGCGGCGGCCACCGACGGCGGCATTATCGCCGCAGCCAACGAAAAGGAAGGCCGCATGGTGAGCTGCCTTGCTCCGGGACAGTACGCACTCGGTCCGAAGTCGCTTATCTCCATCGTCGGCCTCGATTTCGGCGTCTCGCTCTACAACGAGGCAACGAAGGCCGTCGGTCCTGAATGGAAGGGCGGCACGCACGAGCATACGGGCCTTGGCACCGGCGTCATCGACTTCATTCCCTCGCCGGTCTTCGCGGAACAGGGGTCGGCTGAGCTGAATGCCAGGGCGAAGGAAGCGCTTGTCGAGGTCGAAAAGGCGCGTGCCGGTATTCTTGATGGCTCCATCAAGGTTCCATTCAACACCACACTCTGAGCCTCCGGCGCCGGCCGCAGGGTCGGCACCGGAGCCTTGACGAAAAACCGGCATCGGCCTTTGCCTTCGGGGAGGGCCGCCGGACGCTCGCGGATCGTCTTCCTTCCTGTTGACGGTCCGTGAGCCTTCGCTCTCGATGGGAACCTTTTGATGTCCAACCTTCCGAAGCCTGCGCTGGAGTGCCGGGATGTCACCGTGAAATTCGGAGACGTGACTGCACTGTCGGACGTTACCGTTTCGTTTGTTCCCGGCCAGATCCATGCGGTCGTGGGCCAGAACGGCGCCGGCAAGACAACTTTCGCCCGCGTCGCTGCGGGGCTTGTTCAGCCGACCGCCGGCGCCGTCGACGTGATGGGCCACGAGATCCGCACCGGTCAGGTCCGCGACAGCCGGGCTGCCGGCGTGGAGCTGGTTCACCAGAGCTTCGCCCTGCCGCCATCCTTTACCGTTGCCGAGACCATGGAGTTCGGCGCCACGGGCAAAGGTGGCATCTACACTCGCAAGGGGCTTGCGGAAAAATGGCGGACGCATCTCGCCGGTCTCGACGTCCAAGTTGATTTGAACAGGCGGATCCGCGACCTGCCGATCGAGACCCAGCAGGGCATCGAGATCGCAAGGGCGCTTGTCATGGATGCGCGCGTGCTCATTCTCGATGAGCCGACCGCCGTGCTCTCACCTTCCGGCATAGACATGCTGTTTGCTCGCGTCCGTCGTCTCAAGGAGCGCGGCGTTACCGTCATCCTCATCCTGCACAAGATCCGTGAGGTGCTCGGCATCGCCGACACGGTAACGGTGTTGCGCGGCGGCCGAAAGGTCGAGGGACCGCTTCCGATCGCCGAGGTTTCGGCCGAGAGGCTCGCCAACCTGATCGTCGGTGATGCGATTGCCAAGACGCTCGACCGGCATGAGCGTGACGCGCTGGTCGGGTCGAAATCGCCCGCAGGCGAGGGCGCAGGTCATCCGGAGAACGCTAGAGGTCCGAGCGTGCTGTCCATGAAGACCGTCTCGACACGGCCGGACAGTGAGGGCATCGCGCTCGATGGCATCGATCTGGACATTCGCCCAGGCGAAATCGTCGGCATAGCCGGCGTGGAGGGTAACGGACAGAAGACACTGGTGCGAGCGATTTCCGCCCTTGCCGATCTTGCCGGCGGATCGATCGTGCTTGCAGGCCATGACGTGACCGGCAAACCGCTCGCCGCCCGTCGCGCGATTGGTCTTAGGATCATTCCCTTCGAGCGCAACGTCGAAGGCCTCAGCCTCACGAGTTCGCTCTGGCAGAACTGGAGCGCAAGGGAGTTGCTGCAGGGAAGCCTGCTCAAGGTGATCCGCCCCTCGGCGGTGCGCGAAGCCTGCGACCGGTCGCTTAGGGAATGGAGCGTTCACTACCACAATTCAGCGCAGAAGGCGGGCTCCTTGTCGGGCGGCAATGCCCAGAAGGTGATCCTTGCGCGCGAGGTCGATCGCGATGCCAGGCTGATCATCGCGGCTCAGCCGACGCGTGGTCTCGACATCGGTGCCACCGCCTTCGTGTGGCAGGCGCTCCGGCAGGCGCGCGATCGCGGCGCTGCCATCCTCTTGATTTCATCTGACCTCGACGAGCTGTTCGACATCTCCGACCGTGTGGTGGTGATGCTGTCGGGGCGTGTGAACGGCGAATTCCGCGCGCCCTTCGACATCGCGTCGGTGGGCGCAGCCATGACCGATGCGGCTGCGAGGGTAAGCGCATGAAAGACAGTCTCATCACGGTTGCCCGCAGCCTGATCTTCGTGGCCTTCGCGCTCGTCCTGTGCGCGCTGGTGTTCCAGTTTGCCGGCTACAACGCGGGGGTCATGCTCTGGGCGGTAGTCGACGGCGCCTTCCTGCGCAGCGGCGCGATCGAACAGAGCCTCAGATGGGCGTTGCCACTGTTCATCACGGCCGTGGGCGTCGGGATTTCCTTCCGGGCGGGTTTCTTTAACATCGGCGCCCAGGGCCAGTTCTATGTCGGCGCGATCTGCGCCGCCTTCGCCGCCGAGGCGTTGAAGGGCGGGCCGGCATTCCTCGTCATCCCGGCGCTCATCATCGCCGGCATGCTGGGCGGCGCCCTCTGGGCTCTCTGGCCGGGGCTTTTGAGATTGCGGTCTGGCACGGACGAGGTGATCACCACGCTGATGGGTAACTTCATGGCCGGCCTGCTTCTGGTCTATGTCACCTCGGGACCGCTCAAGGATCCTTCGGGATCCGGCCAGCAGGCATCGAGCCGCCCGCTCGACGCGGCCTACCGCATCTCGGACTCGCTCGGCCTGTCCCCGACCATCGTCGCCATCGCCGCCGCCGTCGGCATTTTGATGTGGCTCCTGGTCAACCGCACGGCCCTCGGGGTTCTTGCGAGCCTTGCCGGCCGCAACGGCACGATGGTGGAGTGGCAGGGCGCGCGGCTGTGGAAACTGGGTCTTTCGAGCTTCATCATCTCGGGCGCACTGGCCGGTCTTGCCGGAACCATCGAGTTCATGGGGCCGAACGGCCGCATCGCATCCGGGTTCCTGCCTGCCCACGGCTTCACGGCGATCCTGATCGCGCTCGTCGCCAATCTCTCCGTGGTCGGCACTGCGGCAGCCGCGGTGTTCTTCGGCGGCCTTGCCTCGGCGGCGCTTTATCTGCCGATCATGGCCGGGCTGCCGGCCGCCGCGATCGACATCATCAATGCGGCGATCGCGCTGTTCATCACGGCAAGGTCGAAGCTCGTCGACAAGGTGCTGCGTCTCGGAGGGCGCCCGTCATGAACGAGATCATCATCGCCATCCTGCGCTCCGGTACGCCGCTGATCTATGTCACCCTCGCCGGCGTCATTGCGCAGCGGGCAGGGGTGTGGAACCTCGGTCTCGAGGGCCTGATGATCATCGGTGCCTGCGCCACGATCGTCGGCATCATGCTGACCAACTCCATCCTCGCGGCCATGCTCATCGCCATCCTCATTTGCGTGCTCGCCTCCGTCCTCCTCTGGTTCGTCATCGACAGGCTCAAGGCCAATCCGATCATCGCCGGCCTCGGCCTGACGGGCCTTGGTGTCGGTGGCACGGCGCTCGCCGTTCAGTCGATCTTCGGAAGCCAGGCGAGCGTGACCGCACCGTTCGGCATTCCGAAGCTCGGGCCGGCCTTCGGCGCCTATGGCGTGCTGTCGATTGCGGTCGCCGCCATGCCCTTCGTCGTCTTCGGCATGTGGGTACTGTTGCGCCGCACGCGCTTCGGCCTCCGGCTCGCCGCCTGTGGCGAGCATCCCTTCGCTGCCCGCAGCGTCGGCGCCAATCCCTCGCGCATGCGTTTGGTGGCGCTGGCAATCGGCGGGGTGCTGTGTGCCATCGGTGGAGCCGAACTTGCCGCTGGCAGCCTGCAATTCTTCGCCCAGGGCATGACGGCGGGGCGTGGCTTCATGGCTTTTGCCGCGGTCATCTTCGGCGCTTCCCATCCGGTGGGGGCCACCTTCGCCGCGCTCTTCTTCGCCGTCGTCGGCGCGCTCGGTATCCGGGCGCAGCTCATGTTCGGCGACAAGATCCCGCACGACCTCTTGCAGGCGTTGCCCTATCTCGCGACCGTCTTCGGCGTCTGGCTTTCCGGCAAGCTGCGCGGCGGTGCGAAGGCCGCCAGCTCCTTCGCCGAACTTAGGGATCAATAGGGAGGCACCATGACGTTCGCGCAACGCCATCCGATCCAGGATGTCTGCATCCTGGTCACCGACCTCGAGGCGTCGATCCGCTTCTATACGCAGAAGCTCGGCTTCGAACTCAAGCACCACGCACCCGGCTTTGCCGATTTCACCGGTGCGGGGCTGACGCTCGCGCTGTGGGAGCGGTCGCATATCGAGAACCATGCCGATGTGCACGTGCCCAAGGGATCGGCATCGGCGGTGCTCGTGGCGGTACGGCTCGACAGTCCCGCGGATATCGATGTCCTTTATGCGGATCTCGCAAAAGACGGCGTGACCTTCATAAATCCCCCGGCCGACTACCCGTGGAACGCCCGGTGCCTCTATTTCTACGGGCCTGATGGCGAGACCTGGGAGCTTTACGCGTGGCTCGATGGCGGCGCCCCCGGCAAGGTGGCGGCATGACACGCAAGCTGATCATCCTCACCGATCCTGGTCAGGACCAGGCGGCTGCCATCCTGATGATCCTCGGCCAGCGACGGGCCTTCGACGTTCTCGGGCTGGTCGCCACGGCCGGCAACATCAACCTCGATCACACGATCGCCAACTGCCTGAAGCTGATGGAACTGGCCGGCCGGCCGGATATTCCCGTCTTTTCCGGTTGCCCGCATCCGATCATCCGTCCGCTTGTTATGGCCGAGCACGTCCATGGCCCGACCGGTCTTGACGGCCCGGATTTGCCACAGCCGAAGATCGGGCCGCAGGAAAAGCACGGCGTCGATTTCATTATCGACACCGTCCGCGCCAACCCCGGCGAGATCACGATATGCTCGCTGTCGCCGGTGACCAATCTCGCCATGGCCTTGCGCAAGGCGCCCGACATTGCTGGCAAGATCCACGAGGTCGTCGCGATGCTCGGCGCCTATTTCGAGGTCGGCAACATCACGCCGACGGCGGAGTTCAACTGCTATGTCGATCCCGAGGCCGCTGACATCGTGCTGAGGGCCGGCATCAGGACCACGCTCCTGCCGCTCGACGTGACGCACAGGATGCGCTCGACACCGGAGCGTTTGAGCGCCATGCGGGCACTTGGAAACCGCTGCGGCGTGGCGACGGCCGAAATGCTGGAATTCTCCGAAGCCTTCGACCTCAGGAAATACGGCTGGGAAGGTGCGCCGCTGCACGGGCCATGCGTGCCGGCCTTCATGCTGGCGCCGCAGATGTTTTCAGGACGGCAGATCAACGTCTCCGTCGAACTCAACGGCACGCTGACATCTGGCATGACGGTCGCCGACTGGTGGCAGATCACCGACCGGCCGAAGAATGTCTTCTATGTCACGGACGGCGACCCAGTCGCCTATTATGATCTTCTCCTGAATTCACTGGAAAACCTGCCATGAGTGAAATCCTGATCCGCAACGCGACGATCGTGGCGATGGATGGCAGCCATGGCGCAGCGCCATTTGCCGGCGACGTCCTGATTGAGGGCGAGACCATCAAGGCCATCGGTGACGGCCTCTCGGCCGGCCCTGGCGCACATATCATTGAGGGACGGGGCAAGCTGGTGATGCCCGGGCTTGTGAATGCCCACACCCATTCCAGCGAGACCTTCCTTCGGGGCCGCTACGAGCGCATGCCGCTCGAAATCTGGCTGCTCTATGCCTATCCGCTGCTGATGAACGACCCGATCGGCGAACGGTTGCTTTATCTGCGCAGCCTGCTCTTGGCCATGGAATCGCTGCGCAACGGCGTCACCACCTTCTGCGACGATTTCTTTGATCCGCCCCGGCATGATCTCGATCGCCTTTCAACCGTCTTTCGCGCCTATGACGATGCCGGCATTCGCGCCAATGTCTCGAGCGCCGTGATGAACGTCCACACACTCGATGCGCTGCCCTTTGCCCGCGAGGTGATGCCGCCCGAGTTGCGGGCCCTTCTCGATTTTGGCCCGCCGCTGACGGCGAATGCCTATATCGACTATTGCAGGTCGGCCTTCGCCGGCCTGCACGGCAAATCGGGCCGGCTGCATTTCATGATCGCCCCCTCCGCGCCGCAGCGTTGTTCGCCGGATCTCATGGCGGCGTGCATGGATCTTGCGGTCGAAAAGCACGTTCCGTTCCACACGCATATTCTCGAAACCAAGACCCAAGCCGTGACCGGCCACATGCTGCATGGTAAATCCCTGATCGCCTACATGCAGGATCTCGGTCTTTTAAAACGCAACACGACGATCGCGCATTCAGTCTGGGTGAGCGACGAGGACATGCGGCTGATGGGCGAGGCCGGAGTCTCGGTCGCCCACAATGCCGTCTCGAACCTGAAGCTCGGCGCCGGCATCGCTCCGATCCGCCGCCTGCTCGATGCCGGGGTGACGATTGGCCTTGGTACCGACGGCGTTTCTTCGAACGACACCTCGCGCATCTTCGATGTCATGCGCGTCGCCGGCCTCGTGCACAGCGCCGCCGGGCCCGACTACGAGAGGTGGGTGGCGGCGGACGAGATTCTCGCCATGGCGACCATCGGCGGTGCGAAGACGGCCTTGCTGGAGCAGGTGACCGGCTCGATCGAGGTTGGCAAGGCGGCAGATCTCCTGATCCTTGATCTCAGCAGCTATCCCTTCATGCCGCTCAACGACGTCGCAAAGCATCTGGTTTACTCGGAAAACGGCTCCTCGATCGAGACCGTGATGGTCGCCGGCCGGATCGTGGTGCAGAATGGGCGTCTGACCACGATCGACGAACAAGCCGTCTTCGATGAGATTGCCGAGCTGGTACCGGCTTACCTTGCCGAACATGCCGACCTCGAGCGCCGCAACAAGATATTCGAGCCGGTCATGGCGGAAATCCATCGCAGGGCGACCCAGGTGGATATCGGGCTCAATCGTTATCAGGGAGACACTGCTGACGTGCGCCTCAAGTCTTGAACCGTTTGCTTGTGCCGGATGATCTCGAGGTGGCATCGCCGTTGACGAGAAGTCGCGTGTCCCGGCGGATTTTGTTCTTGATGAAAAACGGTTCTTTCCGCCCGGCACGTTGCGATGATTGCCATCATGGCGTCGGGTCCGTCTTATCGGTTTGACGGACCCCCGGAGTTTGAAGATGGTCGGATGGATTACCGATGTGCCGTCACCACGATCTCGATCTTGGTGTCGCCGCCGAGATCAGCGACGCCGACGGTTGCTCGTACCGGGAAGGTCTCCGCTGCCAGCCATTTCTTCCAGACCGCATCCATCTCCGGCTTGAGGTTCATGTCGGTGATGAAGATCGTTGCCGACAGCAGCTTTGTCTTGTCCGACCCGGCTTGCGCCAGATAGCTCTCGATCCTCGCCAGGATCTCCTCGGTCTGTCCTGACATGTCGAGGCTTTCGTTGTCGCAGGTCGTCCCACCGACGAACACAATGCCATTGTGCTCGACGACGCGATGCATGATCGGGGTGGGGAGGTAGCGTTCGGTCATGGGGCATTGCCTTTCTCTGTTTGTAAAGTGCTCGGTTCTTCGGGGACGCGGCCGGTTACGCCGATCACCGCATCTCGGGTTTGGGGAAGGGCCGCGAGTTCGCTAAGGCGAATCGGCTTGACCGGTGCGCGCAGGCGATAAGTGCCGATCTCGCTTGGGCTGACGCCTCGTTCCGCCGCCATCATCTCCGTGACGGTGGAGGCGCAGAGGCGCCCCTGACAGGGCCCCATGCCGCAACGCGTGAACGTCTTGAGCTGGTTTGGGCCCGGTGGGCCAAGGGCGATCGCCTGGCGCAGCACTGCGGCGCTCACCTCTTCACAGCGGCAGACGATGGTGGCTTCATCCTGCGGTGCTCGAAATTGCTGCGCCGGTCGATAAAACACATCGAGAAAGTCTCTGCCGCGAAGATATGTCTGACGCTCCGCTTCCAGCTGAATGGCCCTGTCGTCTGCCCCGCTTTGTATGCGCAGGCCAAGGTCGGACAGGGCGGCATGCGCTGCGATCCGTCCGCTGACCGCGGCATGCCGGGCCCCACCGATGAAGGCGCCATCGCCGGCAACGAAAATCCCCGTGGCGGTCGTGCGTCCCTGGCGATCCGTCTGCGGCTGGAAGGCCCGCTGCCGATCGTTCCATTCGATTGCGCAACCGGCAGCGCTTGCAAGGTTGATGTTCGGAATGACCCCCTGGTGCAGGAGCACGCAGTCGGCGGCGATCGTCTGCTGGCGTTCGCCGGCGCGAAAGGTCACGCCTTGCGCTTTTTCGGTGCCGATGATCGATAGCTGCGAGACGTTCGAGGTAATCCGTATGCGCCTGCGGACCTTGATGAGAAGAGCCAGTCCCTTTGCGACATAGGGTGAGCGCAGGAAGTCCGGCAGATGGCGCAGCGCCGATAGCCGCTGTCGTTTGTCGGTGGTGTCTACGAGAGCGGTTATATCTGCGCCGGCATCAAGCAGTTGCGCCGCGAGCAGATAGAGGAGCGGGCCGCAGCCGGCCAGAACGGTCCTGCCCTTCGGGATGCCCGCGATGGATTTGAGTGCAATCTGCGCCGCACCCGCGGTCATCACGCCGGGCAGCGTCCAGCCCGGCACCGGCATCGGCCGCTCCATGGCGCCGGTTGCAAGGATGACGGCTCGCGCCTCAATCCTGCGGGTCGTCCCGCCGATCGTCAGACCCACCACTGCGTAATCGCAGGACACCGCTCCATCGGCCGGCTCAAGGTCCCAGACAGTGGTTGATGGTGCGTAATCCACCGCCGCATCAAGGAAGGCCGCAGTGATCGAGCGGCCCTTCCAGTAGTCCTCGCCGAGGAACGGCTGCGTCTCCGGGGTGTTGCGGGTGATCGCGCGATAGATCTGCCCGCCGAGGCCGGGATTTTCGTCAACGACAAGGATGCGAGCCCCGGCGGTCGAGGCTTCTATCGCGGCCGAGAGACCCCCGGGGCCGGCACCGACGACCACGAGGTCATACCGCGCGGCCAACTGCTCGGCATGGGTGACGGTATGTGCGTTCATTTGTACTCTCTTTCCGTCAAAGTGCGTGCACCCTGTTGGCTGGCAACGACCATGCCTTCACGCACTTCAATCAGGCAGCTTTGCCGGTTCTGCACACCGTCGACCGTCACCAGGCACTCGAAGCAGACGCCCATCAGGCAATAGGGCGCGCGCGGGACGCCGCCGACCGCGCTCTTGCGGAAGACGTCGACGCCGGCTGCCAGGAGCGCAAGTGCCAGCGTGTCGCCGCGCTCGGCCCAGTGTGTCTCGCCGTCGAAGGTGAAGGATAGTTTGTTGGTGATTTCACACGTTCTTAGGAGCATCGAACCTCCGCGAATGAAAGGGAGACAGGGCGCTTGAGAGCGCGCCGTCCGCGATTTGCGGGGCCACGGCGAGTGCATGATTGGCGGCAAGCGTCACGCCGGAATGGCAGATGGCGATGAAGGCACCCGGATGGGTCAAAGATTGTTCGTAGATCGGCAAGCCGTCTTGGGTCTTGACGCGAAATCCGGTCCAGCTTCTGACGACATTGGCGTCGGCTAGCGTCGGGAAAACACGGATCGCGCGGCTTGCCAGCACGGCGGTGATGTCCTGATTGGTGGTTAAGGCAGAACTCGTGCACTCTTCGCTGTCACCGATCATCACGCCACCTTCGTCGGCCTGGCGGATGGTCGTCGATGCAAAGCTGAAAAACGGCGCGCATTTCTCGGTCACCAGAATCTGGCCTTTGCTGCGCTTGAGCGGCGCGCGAAGGCCGACCATTGGTGCGAGGCGCTCATTGTCCACACCAGCGGCAAGGATGATGCGGCGCGCGCGCACGGCACCCCATTCGCCCGTCAGGCGAAAACCTCCCACTATCGGTTCGATGTGGTCCACGCGCCGATAGGCGCGATAGTCGACGCCACGATGTTTCATGGCCGCATGAAGGGCGCGAAAGAGCCGAAGCGAGTTCACATGGCCATCGCTCGGCGAATAGATCGCACCGACGACATCCCGGCCGATCAGGGGAAGGCGTGCACGAAGGGCTTGCGGCTCGAGTATTTCATAGGGGGCGGGTTCTCCGATGGATTGCGCGGCGATGGTTTCGAGCTCAATTCGCCAGTCTCTGAGTTCTTCAGCCGACAGCGCGAAGGAAAAGCCACCGCGCTGGCTCAAGGCCACGTCGATGCCGGTATCGGCGGCAAGCGTCTGCGCGAATTCGGGCCAGAGCTGGGCCGAAGTCTTCGACCAATGCGCATAATCCGGCGCGCCCAAACCTTTGCCCTGCACCCAGATCAGCGCAAAGTTGGCGCGCGATGCTCTAAGATCCAGGTCCTCACCGTCCAGTACCATGGTTTGGGTGCCGGACCGCGCAAGGCCCCAGGCCAATGCTGCGCCGACGAGGCCGCCGCCCACGACGGCCATCTCGCATTCATCCAGAAGTGCCATGAAGTATTCTCGATATTGTCAGCGAGTTGGGTGCGGCTAAGGCCGCCGCACCCGGTTCGGGTCCGTCAGAGCCGGGGGGTGATGTCGATCTTGAACCACTTCATCGACAGCTCCTTCACGGTCCCGTCAGCAAGCGCGCCCTCGATCGCTTCGTCGAATTGCATCTTCAGTGCGGTGTCTTCCTTGCGCAACCCGACGGCGATGAAGCCGAAGATGCCACCGGAAAAGAGGGGGCCGGATATCTTCGCACCTTGCATGTCCGGCTTTGCCAGCGACTCCGTAAGAACCGTCGCGTTGGCGAGCACGGCATCGACCCGGCCGTTCACCAGGTCGAAGTTGTGCTCTTCCGTCGACTTGTATTCCTTGATGTCGGCCGCATCCTTGAAATAGCTCTCCATGAATGCCGATGCCGTCGTCGACCCCTGTACGCCCACGGCCTTGCCGTCGAGCAGTTTGGCGATTTCGTCGATATGAGCCTTGGCCTCGTCCGCCTGGCTATCCAGCGAGTAGCTCTCGCCCGTGCCCGGCATTTCGGCAAGCGGGCTGTCGGCGGCGACGGCGAACGCGTTGATGCCCGCGGCATAGGGGGTTGAAAAGGCGATCACTTCCTCACGCTTGGGCGTGATGCTCATGCCGGCCATGATCGCGTCGTATTTCCTCGCCGTCAGCGACGGGATGATGCCGTCCCAATTCTGGGCGACGATCTCGCACTTCACCTTCATGCGCTCGCAAAGCACCTTGGCGAGATCAATCTCGAAGCCGTCGAGCGTGCCGTTGGGCCCGGAAAAGTTCCACGGTGCATAGGCGCCCTCGGTTGCGATCGTCAGCACCTTGTCCTGGGCCGCGGCAGTTCCGCCAAGCGCAACAAGGAGAGTTGTCAGGATCGTATGCACTTTCATCAGTTCACCTCTTATCTGTTTTCTGGTTGGTATTTCTGTCGACGGCAGATCCGCTCGGGCATTGCCGCCGCCTTTCCTGAAATGCTCTAGCCGGCGGCTCTTTCCTCCCGTGAAATGAACTGCCGGAACCGCTCGGAACGCGGGTTCGAAAAGACCTCAGATGGCGGGCCGTCTTCTTCGATGACGCCCTGATGGATAAAGACCGTGCGCGTCGACACGTCGCGGGCAAACGCCATCTCATGGGTGACGATCAGCATGGTCCGTCCCTCCGCCGCCAGGTCGCGCATGACCTTCAGCACTTCGCCGACCAGTTCGGGGTCGAGCGCCGATGTCGGTTCGTCGAACAGCATGACGCTCGGTCGCATCGCCAATGCGCGGGCAATGGCCGCACGCTGCTGCTGGCCGCCGGAGAGATGGACGGGATAGTGATGGCGTTTGTCGGCAATGCCGACACGCTCCAGCAGGGCTTCCGCCTCCGCCAGACATTGCTTGCGGTCCCGCTTTTGCACGTGCACCGGGGCCTCGATCAGGTTTTCGAGAATGGTCAGATGGGACCAGAGGTTGAAGGACTGGAACACCATCGCGGCCTTGGCCCGCAAACGGTTGACCTGCTGGCTGTCTTCCGGGCGCGGCGTCACATCTTGGCGTTGATGGATCCGGATGGTTTCACCATGGATCGCGACCGAGCCGGCGTTGGGAACTTCGAGCATGTTGATGCAGCGAAGCAGGGTCGACTTTCCGGATCCCGATGAGCCCAGAATGGAGATCACGTCACCCTCGTTGGCAGTGAGCGAGATGCCGTGCAGAACTTCCAGCGGGCCGTAGTTTTTACGGATTCCCGATAGTTCGACTGCCGGTACACTTCCATGGTCAGACATGACATTCCTTCCGTGTTTCGGAGGCGCAACCCATCGCGGACGGGGTCCGTCGCTCCGGCGTCGAGACGTATTCCAGGCCAGCGAACAGCCGTGCGACGATGAAGTTGATGGCGAGATAGATGGCGCCGGCGCAGATGAAGACCTCGACGGGGCGATAGCTTGCCGAGATGAGCTTGGCGGCGATGCCGGTGATCTCCATCAGCGTGATCGTCGAGGCGAGTGCCGTCGACTTCGTCATCAGGATGATTTCGTTGCTATAGGCGGGCAGCATCTGCCGCAGGGCGAGCGGAAGCACGATGCGCCGGAACAGCACCGTGTTCGACATCCCGCAGGCGCGCGCCGCCTCCACCTGGCCGGCAGGAACCGAGATCAGGCCGCCCCGGATGATTTCCGCGCTATAGGCAGCGGTGTTGAGCGCAAGCGCGATGACGGCGCACCAATAGGCCTCCCGCAAGAACGGCCACGCGAAGCTGTGCCGAAGTATCTCGAATTGGCTGAGGCCGTAATAGATGATGTAGATCTGCACCAGGAGCGGGGTTCCGCGGAAGATGAAGATGTAGATCTGGGCCGGGCCATCGAGCCACCATCTCCCCGAAATCCGCATCAGTGCGAGGCCGAAGGCGAGGATGCCGCCGGCGATGATGGACGTTGCGGCGAGTTGGAGCGCCAGCGGGATGCCTGTCAGAAGCGCCAGGAAAGTGTCCGCGAGGAAAGAAAGGTCGAGCGCCATCACACAGCTTTCCTCACACCGCGCATTGCACGCTGTTCCGCGATACGGAACCCGCGGCCGGAGACAAAGGTGATCGTCAGATAGAGCGCTGCCGCCGTCAGGTAGAAGCTGAACGGCTGGCGGGTGGATCCGGCGCCGATCTGGGCCTGGCGCATCAGTTCCACCAGCCCGATCACCGAAATCAGCGCGGATTCCTTCAGCACCAGCTGCCAGACATTGCCGATACCGGGTATCGCGAAACGGGCGGCCTGTGGCAGGACGATGCGACGAAAAAGCAGGAATGGCGGCATGCCATAGGCCCGGCCTGCCTCGATCTCGCCCTTGGAAAGGGCCAGAACCGCTCCTCGCAGCACTTGCGTCTGGTAGGCGCCGGAAACGACGCCAATCGCAAGTGTTCCGGTCAGAAAGGCCGGTGCGCCCACGAAACCCTGGGCGCCGAACATCGCCGCTACCGTTGAGATAACCGAGCTCGAACCGAAATAGAAGAGGTAGATGACGAGCAGGTCGGGAATGCCGCGAAGCACGGTCGTATAGGACGCAGCGACGAAACGCAGCGCGGCGAACCGCGAGAACGTCGCCGCCGCGCCGAGGCATCCCAGGATGCCGCCGGCAAGAAACCCGCTGATTGCGACCGAGACCGTCATGCCGGTCGCGGCCAGCATATCGTATCCCCACCCTTCGGGGCTAAAGCCCATGAGCTGCAAGTAACCCACCAATTCAGCCTTTCGGTTCCCTGCGCATGTTTGCATGCGTCATCGTTTCGGCGCCCGATGGAGCGCCGGTTCTTAAGGTTTTCGATTGTGATGAGAAGGTGCCGCCGCCAGCCGGACCCTGTCTAAAGTCCTCAGCCGGCCAATGGAGTGCCCTCGCTTGACAACGAAATTTGCATGGGGGATCCATGACGTCAAATTCGAAAATTCGGCATGAGAATAAGCAAATGTTATGGAGGCCGATGTGAATCTCAGGCAGGTCGAGGCTTTCAGGGCCGTCATGCTCACTGGCCAGATGACGACGGCGGCAGAGCTCATGTCGATCACTCAACCGGCGGTCAGCCGGTTGATCCGCGATCTGGAATACACAACGAAGCTTCGGCTCTTTGATCGCCGCGGCAATCAGATCAATCCCACTCAGGAAGCCGTCACGCTGTGGAAGGAAGTCGAACGGGCCTTCGTCGGGCTGAACCGGATCGCGGCCGTCGCAGAAGAGATAGCAAGGCAGTCGGCTGGGACCCTGCGCATTGCGGCGATGCCGGCGCTTGGCAATGGTTTCCTGCCGCGGTTCCTCGCGCGGTTCCTGCGCGACAAGCCAAGCCTTCACGCCTCGCTAAGCGGCCTTCCATCGTCGATGGTCATCGAAGCGGTTGCTGCGGGCCAGGCCGACATAGGCTATGCCGATGGTCCGCTCGATCGACCCGGCTTTACCATCGAGACCCGCCCCTTGCCCGGGGTCGTCGCCATTCCCGATGGTCATGCACTGTGTGCAAGGCAAGTGATCTGTCCGGACGATCTCAAGGGACAGCGAATGATCAGCCTTGAGCCCGGTACGATTTTCGCCATGCGTGTGGAAGTGGCGCTTGCCGGAATTCCCAAGCTGTCGACGCTGGAAACGAAGCTGTCCCACACCGCCCTCGCGCTGGTGGCTGAGGGTGCCGGCATCGCGATCATCGATCCGACCTCGGCCAGCGAATTCGTCGGAAGAGGTGTGACCGTTCGCCCCTTTTCGATCTTTATCGATGCCGGCTTTCTGGCCATTCGTGCTTCAGGGCAGAGTAGATCGGGCATCGTCGATCGGTTCGAAAAGGAGTTTTGGGATTATCACGATCAGCAAGTAAGCCCGCTGCTTATCCGTCAGGGATGAGGCCCGGCGCAGGTCGGCGCCTCAGCTGCTTTGCGGGCCAGAAGACGCCGTTCCAGGGCTTCAAGCTATCTGCTTTCACGCATTTAGCCATTCGCACTGATAGGCCAGGACAGGCTTTGCAAATCCCTTCAGGTGATGGCGCATGCCATGGGTGAAGACGGCCGCGTTGTCATATTCTCGGAATATGTTTTCAGATATCAGGATCTGGTCGCTTCGCGCGGCCGCGCAAAGCCTCGCTGCCAGCTGGACCGTGGTGCCAAAAAGGTCATTGCTGTCCTCGACAGGTTCGCCGCAGTCCAGCCCGATGCGAATGTGAATGGGCTCGCCATTGCCCGCGTTGTAGCGCTGAAACTCGCGTTGGATCTCCCTCGCACAATCGACTGCAAATGCCGTCGAGGGGAACGCAGCCATGATTCCGTCCCCGGTGTGCTTGACCTCGCGGCCGTCCGTTTGGCTCAGGCAACCACGAACGAGGGCGTCATGAGCTCGCACGAGTTCAGTTGCCATGCGATCGCCAAGCCGTGATGTCATTTCGGTTGATCCAACGATGTCGGTGAAAAGGATCGCCCGGTGACCGGCATCCATTTCCTTCGCGGACAGCCCCGCAGCCTCCGGGTCCTGTATTCGGCCCAGAAAAGCCTCGACAGCCGATAGCGCTACCTCCACGACTTCGCCGGCCACGAACCCGTGAGCCTCGCGGTGGACGCACTGCGCGGTTTCGGCGTCCGGTGCATCTATAAGACAGAAGGTCGTTCCTCGCCGGTGGTCGAACCAGTAGGTCAGGAACTTGACGCCATACTGATCCTGTATGCTGAGATCTTTAAGGTGCGCTTCGGCGACATCCGCAGCGGAGGCGCCCGTAAGATCGTGCCGGTCCATGAAGATAGGCATTCGCTCGCTCCCGAAGGGACCGTTGCCGTCATCAATCAGTTTACGACAGCCACGGACAATCGTCTATCTCGGCCAACGCGGGCTGTCCTGCCGCCAGCCGTGGCGCAGAAAAGGGAGCCAGTCGTGGCGCAAAACATCAAGACCATCTCCGCCGATGATTTCGAGGCCGTCGCCGCCACGGTTCAACGCTACGTCGACGGTAGACGCACGCAGCACAATAGCACGTCAATCGCGTTGGAGGTGAAATCTATGCCGTTGGCGAATTGCCGGGGCAATGGCATTACGCCTCGTAGTTCGGTATCCTCATTCCCGCTATGGAGCGCCACCTAACCGTTATCCTCGCTGCCGATGTTGTCGGCTACAGCCGACTTATGGAGGTTGATGAGGAACGGACTCACGCCGCGTTCTGCATCTGCCAGGCTGTTATCGCTGAGCTAGTCTCCAAACATCGCGGTCGGATATTCGCAGGGGCAGGCGACAGCGTGCTGGCGGAATTCGCCAGTGCGGTCGAGGCAGTGCGGGCTGCGGTCGATATTCAGAACGATCTGGCTGAGCGCTCTCTTGATCTTCCCGAGAACAACAAGATGAGATTTCGCATCGGCATCAATCTCGGTGACGTCCTGTCCGATGGCGGCAATCTCTTCGGAGACGGTGTCAACATCGCCGTGCGTCTGGAGGGAGTGGCAGAACCAGGCGGAGTCTGCCTGTCCAGCAGTGTCTATGAACATGTCGAACGAAAGCTGCCTCTGCCATACGTGGATATTGGACCTCAAAGGCTAAAGAACATAGCCAGGCCCATACATGCTTTTCGCGTGTCCATACCACGGACATCCGAGAACTTGCTCTCGATTACCGCGATCCACACCTTCGCGACCAATTGGCTGGCACCGCGCCTCGGGGCGTTCCAGACCGCCCATCGCGATCTTGAATTGAGACTGGAAGTTATGAGCCGCGTGGTCGATTTTGCGCGCGAGCCGTTCGATGTCGGTATTCGCGCGGGTAACGGTCGCTGGCCAGGTCTGATATCCCATGAGCTAATGGCCGAGGAGTTCGCTCCATTCTGCAGCCCAGATTTCTTGGCAGGGGCTGGCAACATATCGGCACCTTCTGATCTCCTTACGCTGCCGTTGCTAAGAGATGATGACTGGTGGCGAGCTTGGTTCAAGGCGGCAGGATTTGCGGATTCCGAGCCAAAAATATCCTCGGCGGTCTTTTTCAACACGCAGATAGTGGTCAGCCAGGCCGCGCTCGCCGGACAAGGTGTTGCACTGCTTACGCCAGCCTTCTTCGCGCCGGACATCAAGGCCGGACGTTTGGTGCAGCTTTTCAATGTCATCGCCCGCAACGGAACCAGCCTTTGGCTTGTCTATCCGGAGGAACGGGAGAATTCCCGCAAGATTCGCGCGTTCAAGGAATGGCTCCTGGATGAAATCCAGCGAGCCCGGTGACTGGAGCTTTAACGCTCGATGCTGTGCCAAACCACCCGCGTTCATCCTGCGTTCATGGCAGGTGCCGGAAAATGATCCGGTAAAGAACGATCGGATGATGTCATGAAAAGAATAGGTGCGGTGTTCGTCGCAGTTGCCACGGCCCTAACGACGGTACCGGCACAGGCTCTGCCTGTATCTCCTGTGTCAGTAGCGCAGCCGAACTCCCAAGCTGTGGAACTGATCCACCACAAGCCAGGTCACTACGGTGGCCCGCCGCATTCGCGCGGGTACAACGGGTACCGTTACAATTCGGGGCCTCGATACGGCTACTATAACGGCTATAACGGCTACCGTTACCGGCGGGACGGGTATCGTCGGCACAGTGACGGCTGGTGGTATCCTCTTGCTGCATTTGGAGCAGGCGTCGTTATCGGTGGTGCGATCGCGTCGCCGCCCCGCCGAGCCTATTCGAACGCGCCCTCAGCCCATGTCGAATGGTGTTATGACCGCTATCGTTCATACAGCGCCTACGACAATACCTTCCAGCCGTATTATGGGCCGCGCCAGGAGTGCGTGTCGCCATACTATTGATCAGCGCTGCCGTTGGGCGGCGGTCATCGGCTCCAAACCTCAATGACCGCCGGCTATGCGGTAGGTGATCGCCTTTCACTATTTGTTCCTACTGCAAGCAGGTTAATCTCGGGGTAGGTGGACACTCTTCGTCCTGTGGATGTTCGCGGCTCGTTCGCGCGCTTGAGTTGTCGCTTGAAAGTGGCCACCTATTTCTGATCCAACACTATTGGTAATGGCGACCTTTGCCTTCCGCCGGAGAGGTGGATGAATCCGACAACAATTCGCGGCAATGCCTCACTCATATCGAGAAGGCGAAATCCGATGCGGATGACCGCTGAGCCGTCGCCCAACACAAGCGCTTTACGACGAAAAGACTGGGCTTCCCGCGTAGTGCGCCAGCGCGGCATACTCCCTGGCTAGCGACAGCACGTTTCCGCGGGGCTGTTTGCAAACAGAAAAGCCGGCTCCAATAGGGGGCACATGCGTGATAGCGAGTCGTGGAACGGTCATCTGACCGGTCCACGGCGTGGAGCCCGGTAGGTCGCCAGCCTCATAAATTGGAGGTCGCAGGTTCGAATCCTGTCGCCGCAACCAATCTTCAGCGCCAGAAAGCCCCGATCGTAGTCAGCAGTCGGAGACCTGAAAGTGATGTGAGAGGGCGGGCAGTTGCGCCAGAAGGCGGGTCCCAGAGCGCTGCGGTATCGGGCTTGGGGGCCTTCGCTCTGGGACCACTCGCGCTCACGGCGGCGGGGCGGGCCGTTGTTCCGTGGGCGCTTTGCCTGCCCGAGTATGCATGGGGAGTGAGATTCGGCAACGCACCTACGACCTTTGCCGGTCCGTCTCGGACTAAGGTCCTACAACGCAGCGCGTCTTATTAGACGCGCACAGACCGCTGTAGCACTTTGAATTACTGCGACGGGAATCAGCTTCGGCGCTGGATCTCACCTGAAGACGCGTCGAGCCGAACTGGGCCGATCTTGCTGTCGAGCTCAAGAAGCCAGGTGTCGCCTTGCTCGTCCTCTGGGAGGAGTGTCGTGGCTCGCATCCCGACGGATCCGCCTAAGTCCATAAAACAATCATGCAAGGAGGGAAGCCAGTATTTGCACGACTTCCCTTTATCTATCTCATTGATGGTCTGGAGGAAATCGAGATGGCGCCATCCCTGTCCAACGTCTAAACGCGCGCGTGAAATGAGCGGGATCGCTGTAACCTACCCTATAGGCGATCTCGGTCATGCTGTGACCTCCTTCGCGGATCAGCCGGATGGCCTCGCTTCTTCGAGTCTCATCAAGCAGTTCCTCGAACTCGACGCCGCAGTATTTCAGGCGCCTCTGCAGGGTGCGGGCGGACATCCGAACTCTTGCTGCCACGGCCTTCAAGCTAAGTTCACGCTCGTAGGAGAGTCTGTCGCTGAGCAGTCGCGCCACCTCCACCGTCGAGATCAGGGCCGCCGTCGCCTTTGAGGGTCCGGTTTCCTGCGTTTTGAGAGGCAGATCGAGCAACTCCCGATCAATTTCGATCATGTCGTGCTCGCACCCCAATTCGATATTGGGACCCCAGCACTCTTCGAGTGCCTCGGCCCCTCGTGTTTTTGTCGCGGTCAGTCGAACCCTTATTCCGGACGCTTCGCCCGCCAAAAGCGGCACTTTTCGCAAAACCGCGAGACTGCCGAAGATGAACTGCCTGGGATCGAATTCGCAACGGTCCGTGAAGCGAAAGACGATTCGCGCGGTTTTGCCCTCCACCAGGAAGCGTACATCTGAACCGCGGTGGATCGAGGACACATTGGCGGACGCGAGCGCGCAAGCGTGGGCAACGTCCCTCGCTGCCAGAACGCTGTCCCCACCCGCCGAACTCACGCAGGTCGGTCGAGGAGCCGATATGCGCGCCAGCGAACGGGTCCCCCGCGACCGCCGCCAGCTCATTGCCCAAGCGAAAGCACTGGGCGCGCGCAAGCCAGCCATCGGCATTCTGGAATACGTTTGGCGAAATGCCGAGGCGTTTGCAGAACTCAATCGCCGAGACATCGTGCTTCGCCAGATACGGCGCGATGGCCAAGAACGTCCTGATCCTGATCGAAGGTGCAGTATTCAACACTCACAACGCTAAATTGGCGTGAAAAGGCAAGACGTAAGCGGCGTTACTATAGCAGTATATTATTGATTTGGAATGCTTTTGATTGGAAGGCGTTTTGGAAGCAAGACCGAAAGGGCCGTTGGTGGACGTGCCAAGTCGGAGAGCGGGGTCTGAGGATAGCGGATGAGAAAATTGAAACTGAAATGGCCGGGTGCAACCTGGCGCCCGTACACGTTGATCATAGCGGCCACCGCCTGTGCGGCGGCATGGTCCGCTTCGGCCCAGGACGCGATAGAACCCGAAGCTGCCAAGATTCTCGCTGCGATGAGCGACAATCTTAAATCGATGCCGTCTCTTAGAGTCGCCTATGACGCAGACCAGGAAATCGTCGACCTTGAGGGACAGAAGATCCAGTACAGCGCATCGGGTACCATTGCGCTCGATCGCACCAAGGGTTTCCTGTTGACGCGGCAAGGGCCATTCGCCGATGCGGAGGTAGTGTTCGACGGCAGCACGATCTCGCTCCACAGCAAAGGCATGAACGTCTACGCGCAGCTGCAAAGTCCGGGACCAAGTGTTGAGGAGGCAGCAGACGAACTTCGCGCCGCTACCGGTCTCGATGCACCGGGAGCCGATCTGCTCGCAAGCGACCCCTATACCGTCCTTACAGACGGGGTTACCAAGGGTACTCACGTGGGGTCGGCATTCATTGGTGGGGTCGAGTGCGATCACCTCGCCTTCAGAACAGATATCGTCGACTGGCAGATCTGGGTCAGCAAGGGCAACAAGCCGTTGCCGCTCAAATATGTCATCACGACCAAATGGGTAACCGGAGCGCCGGAATACTCGCTCAGGCTCAGCGACTGGAAGGCAGGCGCCATCGGCGGCGCTCAGTTTAAATTCACGCCGCCAGCGAACGCCAGGAAACTCGAACAGATACATGCAGACGTCACCGGCGACATATCGCTGGAGGTGGGAGAATGAAGATGCGCAAGATGTACGGAAAGATCCTTTGCGCCACAGTCGTCGGCCTCGCCCTGCTCGTAGGCGACCATCTTGTACCGATGCCGTTCGGCTCGTTCGTATCGGAGGCCCAGGCGGTCGTTGGGCACCCCGCGACCCCGGGCAGCGTTGCAGGTGTTGCGCGTCGCACCACCCGCCGCGTAATCCGCCGCTCCACTGTCTACGTCGCCGCGCTGCCCACGGGCTGTGTCAGGACCAGCGTCAACGGCGTTGTGATCTGGCGCTGCGGCGGGGTCTATTACCAGCCCTATGGTGGGCGCTACGTCGTGGTCTACATCGACTGATGCCAGAGCTTGTTTGCACCAGTTCGATTTAAATCTTTCACCCTTTTTCCCACTTCGTGCGTCGCCCGCGATGTTCCGAGCGACAGTAGCGCCGACTGGGCACGGCCAGTTGCCTGCAAAGGGTGGAATTTCCTTCTGCGCCTGCAGGCCGCTCGAGCCGTGGTTCGATAAGTCCTGGAAGCCAGGTGAAGTCGGGCTGGCCGAGTGAATACAGAATATTTTCGATGGACTGATCGCAACAAAGGTGTTTTCCGGTTGGTTCCGCCTGCCAAGCTGATCCGACTGATTCTGTCGGATCAGCATCAGTTCGGGGTTATTTACCGCCGTATTTGAGAACGGTCAGCGCGGTGGCTGCGACGGGGTTACATGTTCATCATTCGCTTCCTGTTACTGAGCCTGCTCATCTGCCTGTCGGTTGTTTCCCTGTCGCACGCGCAGGCGCAGGCGCCGGCAACGAGCACAGCAGAACCGCCAAAGGTGGCCGAGCTGCTGCGTCTTCTCGAAGACGCGGACGTGAAGACATGGCTGGCGCAAAGGCAGGCAGCAGTTCCCGAAAAAGGGGCCGCCGAGGTAGCGCGGGTCATCGACGACTTAGAGGCCCGCTCGCGTACCCGCCTCAACGTCCTTTTGTCTGCCGTGCCACGTGTAGGCAGCGAAGTCTACCGCGCAGCCTCGTCGGTCCGGCAAGAGGCGCACGATAGTGGATTTGCCCCCGGGATCCTGATGATTGGCATCATCGCGGGCATTGGCTTTTGCACGGAATGGTTCCTTCGTCGTTCAGTGCCAGCCGTGACCTTGCCCAATCAACTCTTGTCGCAGATGCAGACGGAGTTTGCGCCACTCTTGATTTTCACGGCGACGGTTGCCTTCGTCTTTCTCATCTTTCCTTGGCCGCCGCTCATGCGTGTGGTCGTGCTTTATTCGCTCGTCGCGACAGTCGCCTACCGAAGCGTGCTGGCGCTTTGCCGGCTGGCGATGACCGTTTCCGTGCCGATGGCTAAGGCATATCCCCGTGTCCGGCTGTTCGTCGCGGTGCTAGCAGCGGCGATGGCATTCTCGGCCATATGCGAGCGGCTCGCCGTTGCCGAGGACGTCTGTTCCTTGATTGCCATTGGATTTTCGGGCCTGCTTCTTCTGATCGCGATCGAAGCTATCGGCCGCAACCGCTCCAGCGATGATGCACAGCTTTTGGGCCGACGCGTGCCTCGGACAACCGGCATTGCCGGCGCCGTAACGCTCTGGCTGCTCTGGTGCGGTGGTTTCCTGGCGCTATTTTGGCTCGGCATTATGTTTGTCGTTGTGCCCCGTGTCCTGTCAATCGCTGACAAGTTGACCCACGCGTTTGCGGCTTCACGCTGGAATGACGGTGATGCGACGGATCCGAAGACAGTGCTGCTTGTACGAGGCGCGCGAGCGATCATCATCATCATCGCAGTGGATTGGATCGCATTCGTTTGGCGTCACAATTTCCAGCCCATTACTGGTCAGCTGGCGCTCGCCAAGACAATCATAACCGGCGCCTTCAACAGCGTCGTCATCTTGCTGGTCATCGACCTCGTTTGGCAGTTGGGGAATGCTTACATTGGCCGTCAGCTCGGCCGCGTTGGCGATGGAAGAGCACTCACACCGAATGAGATCGCCCGCCAAGGCCGGCTTCGCACCTTGCTGCCTGTATTCCGCAACGCGTTGGCCGCGGGGCTTCTTAGTGTGGCCGCGCTTACGGTTCTCTCGCAGATGGGGGTTCAGATAGGCCCGCTCATCGCCGGTGCGGGTGTGGTCGGCGTGGCCATCGGGTTCGGCTCACAGACGCTCGTCAAGGACATCGTCAGCGGTGTTTTTTATCTTTTAGACGATGCGTTTCGCGTCGGGGAGTATATTGAGGCGGGAAGTTACACAGGCACAGTCGAGTCCTTCAGTTTGCGATCGGTCCGGCTGCGGCACCATCGCGGACCGATATTCACGGTGCCCTTCGGTTCGCTTGGCGCCATCAAGAACTTGAGCCGTGACTGGTCGGTTGATAAGTTCCGCATCCGTGTCCCCTTCAAAACCGATCTTGACAAGGTCCGCAAGCTCATCAAGGCAATCGGCGGGGAATTGCAGGCCGATCCGGAGCTCGGCTCGTCATTCATCGAGCCACTCAAGCTCAAGGGCGTCGAGCAAATTGGCGAGTACGGCATCGAACTCGGCGTTGGCTTCACCTGTAAGCCTGGCGATCAAACCGCGATCCGCCGCAAGGCATATACGATGCTCATGCAGGTGTTTGGCGACAACGGGATCGATTTCGCTCAGCCTGTCGTCCAGGTGAGCGGAGATGACAAAGGTTCAGCTGCTGCGGCTCACGCCACGCGGCAACTTCAAGGCACCACTGCTCCACCGGGACCGAATGGGCCAGCTTCTTAAGAGCGTTTCCGGTTTAAACGGAGCCGGGAAACGCTCTATCTCTTTGTTTTTGCGCATTTACCGACGGAAAACCGCTTCGCGCTTTTCCTGGAAATGCACTAAGAGGAATTATGGACACACCGCCGATCGTCAACGACCTTGCCTCTGTCATACAAACATCCCTTGCGCCGGTGTTTTTGTTGGCTGGTACCGCAGGCTTTGTCAGTATCTACACCACTCGCCTCGGGAGAGTATCGGACCGGCTGAACGAGGTCGCGGAAAGGGGTAAGCAGGGCAAATTGTTTCGCATGCAGCTCGCGTATCTGCGGCGAAGGGCACTTGCTCTGGAAGTTGCGGTCGTGCTTGGGGTAATGGCCGGCATTTGCACGGGCGGCGCAATCCTAAATCTACTTGCTGGTGCACTTGCCATCGGACTGCGCCAAGAAAATCTCTTCTGGTTTTTTGGTGGTGCCATAGTCTCGCTCATCGGATCGCTTGTCGCATTCTTGTCTGAATTGCTGATCGCCGGACGGAACTTGTTGCGGCAAATACGAATGGACCAATTTCCCATGGAGCAAGACTGACCAGGTACTTCTCATCTTGGTCGCCGTTCGCGCTGCTGAACGGCAAACGGCCGTACCTTCAACGCGAGATATTCGAGCGAAACTCCCGTGGTCCGTTGCCGGTTGCCTTTCGGAAGGCCCGGGCGAAATTGGCTGGAGACGAATACCCCAACTCCGCCGACACGCGCGTGATCGAGCCGTTCGTGTGCCACAGCAGTTCAATGGCTCGTTGAACCCTTGCGGCGCCCGCCAGCCCGCGAAAATCGGTGCCGGCCCTGTTCAGCTCCCGTTGCAGGGTCCGGACGCTGGTGTCCAACGATTGAGCGGCACCATCGATCGACACGCTGCCGGTGAGAACTTGGACCCGGACCTGCTCCATGATGACTTCGAGCAAATCTCGTGGAGCGCCGCCTCGCCGGTCTCGCGCCACATCCTCGATGGTGACCATTGGCCAGGAAGCGGGCCTCGGAGCAGCGGAAAGATGATGGCGATCCGTGACGATGCTCGTCGCGGGTGCGTTGAAAAGAACCGGACACTGGAAGACGTCTTCAATAAGGCCTGTCTGGCGCGGTCTGTCGGTGTCAAGCTCGACGCGCAGCGGTCGCCAGTCAGGGGGCAGATAAGCCTTGAAGAGGCTGAGCAGGACACCCGCGGCGGCACAGACAATACTGGCATATCCTGAGTGGCCGGCCAAAGCGAACACATAGCTGTACCGTACCTCGTCGCCAACCACTGCGGCTGACATCCTATCGACCGTACTATGATAACGAAGGCCAGCAATGCTGCGCTCGATGGCCTGCCCCAGGGTGTCGGCGCCAAACACATAGTGTCCGAAGCTGCCATAGTTGGCGACGTTCATCATCGGCGTGATCAGAATTCCGAAGTTGGCCTCACCGGCGACGCGTGCAGCCGCCTCGACGAAGCCGATTACCGCCGCGTGCGGGATGAAGCAGTTCTCTCCCTCGGTCAGTTCGAGATCGAAGCCGATGGCACGATTGGCCTGCAGCAGCGCCTTTTGCCCCATTTCACGCCGTATGAAGGCCGGCATGCCAGACAGGATGCGATTGGAAATGACCGGGATTTCAGCCATGTATGCAACACTCCAGAAATAAGACAACCGTGGCGCAAAATGAGTGGTTTCGTATTGCGAATACTGTTTAGTGCCGTAAAACATGTGAGTAGCACAAGTAGAGACCCACATGTCTTGCGACCTATAGGAGGGGTGCGACTATGACAACCAGACGGAACCTACTGCTGGCAGCCTCTGTCGCGGCGGCGACGACAGTGCCGTTCATGCCGCGACTGGCGCAGGCAACCGAAGAAGTCGCCGACTTCCTGTTCGTTCAAACCGCAAGTGCTATGAAATTCGACAAGGCGTCGAGCAAGCTGACGCTCGAAGGTGTTGGCGGCGCGACGTTGTTTTTCTCTGACCGCCCCGAGCGCATTGCCGGGAACATGGAGACGGCCGCTTTCGTGCCGTTCTGGAGCAAGGGCAAGGACAGCTTCCTTTCCGATCCGCCGAATGCCGACCTGTCGATCCTCGAAGGGGACAAGCTCAAGCAGGTCGTCGTCGTCCTGGAGAATCCCGAGCTGAACGACGATAACTTGACTTACACGGTCAAGGTTGTTGGCGGCGAAATGCCGGAGAAGGGCTCCGAGGTCTCTGTGTTCATCGACATCATCGGCATGCCGTTGACGCCGCTCTCCTATGCGGGCGTGGCCAGGCGCGGCTACCGGCGGGCATTTCTGTACTAGCACCTGCCGGTTGCGGCTCGGTGTGACCCCGACTGCAGCCCGCTTCAGCTCTCGCGAATACCTCACCAGCCAATGCAACCGGACGATTGCGTCCAAGGTTCCCGAGCTGCTCCACAGCCCGCGCCGTTTCGATAACTCATCGATAATCAAGGAGTACGGTAAATGTTGACGAAGAGAGATCTACTTCGATCCACCGCGGTGATTGCCGCTAGCGCCGCGATTGCGAGGCCAAGCCTCCTGATGGCGCAAAGCTACCCGGGCATTATCGAGGCAAAAGACATCGCCGAGGAAGGCTTCATCTACGGCCTGCCGCTGGTGATGATTTATGCGGTTATGCAAGAGTTCGCCGTTGACAAAAACTCGGGGCAATTCAAGGCGCCGTTCAACGAAATCAACAACATGCACCATGTCGCCAGCCCGGCTGACACGGCAGTCATTACGCCGAACAGCGACACGCCTTACTCGTTCATCTGGCTGGATTTGCGCGCTGAGCCGATGGTCATCTCGGTGCCGGTGATCGAAAAGGACCGCTACTACTCGGTCCAATTGATCGATTGCAACACCTACAATTACGGCTACATCAGCACGCGCGCCACGGGGACCGAGCCGGGCGATTATCTGGTCGTTGGCCCAGACTGGAAGGGTGAAACGCCCTCGGGGATCAAGAAGGTCTTCCAATCGACGACGCCGTTCACGCTCGCGCTTATCCGCACGCAGCTCTTCAACCCCGACGACATGCCGAACGTCGAGAATATTCAGGCCGGCTACAAGGCCCAGCCGCTATCCGGTTTTCTTAAAACTCCGGCCCCGCCAGCCGCGGCCACGATCGAGTTCCTTCCTGCCACCACCGCCGGGATCAAGGACAACTTCTTCCAATATCTCGACGCAGCCCTGCAGTTCGTCCCTGAGACGGCAAGGGACAAGGAGATTCGCGCGAAACTTGCGAGGATTGGCATCGGTCCCGGCAAGACCTTCGACTTCAAGGAACTATCGCTCGAACATAAAGCCGAAATCCTGGTGGCCATGAAGCAGGGAAATGACAAAGTCGACAAATGGCTGGCCAGCGGAAATAAGGACATCAACGGCTGGAACGTTGGCTCGTTCTTTGGCGACGAGGCCTTTTACAATGGCGATTGGGTGATGCGGGCAGGCGCCGCTAAGGGCGGTCTCTTGGGCAATGATGCCGTCGAAGCCATGTACCCCTATACCCGAACGGACGCGGCCGGTGCGCCGCTCGACGGCAGCAAGCACAACTACACGCTGACCTTCCCGGCCGGCCAGTTGCCACCAGTAAATGCGTTCTGGTCCGTTACCATGTACGACGGCAAGAGCCAGCTCCTGGTCAAGAATCCGATCAATCGCTACCTGATCAACTCTCCGATGTTGCCGGAGATGAAGAAGGATGCGGACGGCTCGCTGACGCTGTACCTCCAAAAGGACAGCCCCGGTGCGGACAAGGAATCCAATTGGCTTCCGGCGCCGGATGACAAAATCTACCTCGTGATGCGCCTGTACTGGCCGAAGACGGAAGCGCCTTCGATCTTGCCGGCGGGCGAAGGGACGTGGCAGCCGCCCGGCATCACTGTGGCCGAATAGTTCTCCCCCCATTGTGCTGATGCTCGGCTGGCGCCTCTGCTTCTTGTGGTCCTCTGACCGAGGACAGTAGGCAGCAGCCGGCATTTGCATAGGCGGTGCGTTCTCGCTGGGCGTTTGCCATTGGGCTGCGCCAAGTATCCTTCTACAGCGCCGCGTGTCTTATTAGACACCCGCGCGTCGTGTCGAACGAGACCGACCTTCACGAAAACAGCAACGGCTTAAACCGCGATCTCCGTCTGGGTCTGAATCGCGGACGCAAATCGAGTTTGGCCGCATCGGCGGCCGCTTTTAGGGGCTAGCATGAAATTATACCTACTTCGCGCTCTGGCGGCGATCGGAACATGTCTCGTTAGTAATGGAGCAATGGCTGCGGACATCTATTCGCCGATGACGCCAGAGGCTCGGCAGACGACCACGGAGAGTGGCTGGACCTTTACTTTTGCGCCTTATTTCTGGGCAGCTGGTTTGTCGGGGGAACTCGGGCAATTCGGCTTGCCTGCCGTGGACGTCGACGCCAGTTTCAGCGACATCTTCGATCACCTCGATTTCGGCGCCATGGCGATGGGCGAGGCCCGTAATGGACCTTACAGCATCTTCGGCGATGTCATGTATACCAAGATTTCGGGGCAGGCCGGCACGCCAAGAGGCATCCTTGCCACAGACGCCGAGCTCAAATCCGAGACTTTCGCGGGGATGCTCGGTGCGGGGTATGCGGTTTTTGAGGACAGCGCCGCGCGGCTCGAAATCGTCGGCGGTCTGCGCGTCTGGTCCGTCGAAAGCGAGCTTTCCTTCAGCGGTGGCATTCTCGATGGGCGTTCCAAAAGCGATGGTGCAACGTGGGTGGACGGTTTAGCCGGACTTCGCGGCACCTATTCGCTCACTCCCGAAATCTATCTGACAGGGTGGGGGTTCATTGGGGCAGGTGGTGCCGATCTCGACTGGGACGTCGCTGCGACGATAGGCTACCGGTTTAGCGACACGATTTCGGCAGTTGCCGGCTACCGCGCTTTGGGCGTCGACTACAGCGATGATGGGTTCGTGTTCGACACCGTTCAGCAGGGGCCCATCCTAGGCTTGGTCGTACGGTTTTAGGATGCTCATGTGCCGTTCGCCACGTTTAGCGGACGTCTATAGACAACGAGCGGACCGATCGTGTCCGCTCACTGCGCCGTTACGCGAGCTGCACCACTGCCGTCTTGAGTTAAAGCAGCACAGAAAACCTTCGAATCCAGGGGCCGAGGTGACACTATGAAGCCGCACTACAGAGTTATTTGTTTGACTGTCTCTTTGATGGCCACCGCCGGGTCAGCCGTTGCTCAAGAGTCCGGTGCTGAGCTCGCCAAGAAGCTCAGCAATCCGATTGCTTCGCTCATCAGCGTGCCCTTTCAGTTCAACTATGATCGCGGTTACGGCCCGGAGAATGGCAATCGCGAAGTCCTCAACATCCAACCAGTCATCCCAATCTCGCTGAACGAAGACTGGAACATCATCTCGCGCACAATCCTGCCCGTGATCTCGCAAAATGACATAGCCGGGCAATCCGGCCACCAGTTCGGTCTCGGCGATATCACTCAGAGCCTTTTCGTTTCCCCCAAGCAACCTGGCCCAGGCGGGATCATCTGGGGCGCTGGGCCGGTCTTCCTGATCCCAACAGCGACCGATGAGCTACTTGGGAGTGGAAAATGGGGAGCTGGTCCTACGGCTGTCGCCTTGAAACAGGAAGGACCTTGGACATACGGGATACTGGCCAACCACATCTGGTCTTTCGCCGGCCAGAGTGACCGGGAGGATGTCAGTTCGACGTATCTGCAGCCTTTCGTTTCCTATACTACGCCCGATGCATGGACTTATTCGCTGAATACTGAAAGCACGTACGACTGGATCCAGGACGAGTGGTCGGTTCCGGTCAATTTTCAGGTGTCAAAGCTGGTGAAATTCGGTGAGCAGCCCGTGAGCTTCACAGCGGGTGCGCGGTACTGGGCACAGGCACCTGAAAATGGGCCGCAAGGATGGGGTTTCAGAGCGGCAGTAACGTTCTTGTTCCCAAAGTGACGATGAACGGCCGTTTTGGCTATGAACCTGTCCGGCGCCGGGAATACCAAAGCGATGTTCACTCAATGCAGTCGTCCATCTACAAGCTGGACGCGCCGGTCCATACGCGCAGCCATGTCTAGATCGTGCGTCACGGCGACCACCGTCTTGCCCTGCTTGCGCACCAGCGTCTCCAGGATGGTGAAGACTTGTTCGGAACTGTTGCTGTCGAGGCTGCCGGTCGGCTCGTCGGCGAGGATCAGTGGTGGATCGTTGGCGAGTGCCCTTGCCACCGCCACGCGCTGACGCTGGCCGCCCGAAAGCTGATCGGGACGCTTGTCGAGATGATCGGAAAGGCCCAGTGCCTCGAGCAGACCGCTTGCTCTTTGGCGCATCTCATCTCGGGCGAGGCGGCCAAGCTTGCGCATCGGGATCTCGACATTCTCGCGCGCAGTGAACTCCGGCAGCAGGAAGTGAAACTGGAAGACGAAGCCGATATTCTCAAGGCGCGTGGCGGCCCGCTCCTGTTCATCCATGAGATCGGTGTCCCGGCCGCGGATCATGAGCGTGCCGCTGGTCGGCCGATCGAGCAGGCCAAGCAGATAGAGAAGCGACGACTTGCCAGAGCCGGACGGGCCGGTGACCGCGACGAATTCCCGTTCGGCGATCGTCACTGACACCTCCTTGACCAGCGTGACCGGCACCGTTTCCTGGAGGATGCGCGTGAGATCCTTGGCCTCGATGAGTGAACTCATGTCGCCCCCCTGATGATGTCGACCGGATTTGCGCGGGCCGCGCGCCTTGCGGGCAGGTAGCCGGCTACGGCTGCCGAGCCGAGTGCGAAGGCGGCGGCGATGAGATAGTGAAGCATGCTCCAGGCGATCGGCAGCCGGGTCATTTCTTGCCCGGTTGCGGATATCTCGAAGCGCACCAGGGAAAGCGCATAAACCATCGCAAAGCCGAGCGCCCAGCCGAGCAGCGTGCCGGCCGTGGCGATGGCCACACCTTCGAGCACAAAGAGAATGCGCATGTCGGACTCGGTGAAACCCAACGACTTCATGATGGCGATGTCTCGCGCCTTTTCGTGCGTGATCGTAGAGATGATGTTGAAGATGCCGAAACCTGCAACCAACATGATCGCGGCGACGACGGTGTACATGATGACATTGCGAACGACGAGCGCTTCCAGGATCGACTCGTTCGCCTCCTGCCAGGCAATCGCCTTGTAGCCAAGCTCCGCTTCGACGCGGCGCGCCACCGCGGGCGCGGCGTTCGGGTCGTCGAGTTTGATATTGATCTGGTTGATCGCATTCGGCCGCGCGGAGAGGATTTGTGCGTTCTTCTGCAGCACGTAGGCTTCTCCTTCGTCACGCGCGGTGGTGCCCGTATGGAACAGCCCGACGATTTTGAAGCGGCGGCTAAGCCCTTCCGACGAGACCGCGGTAATCGTATCGCCGAGGCCGGCGCCCAGCCGTGAGGCCATGGTATCGCCGATGACCACGTTGTTGCCGCCGGCGGCGAGGGTCGCGAAGCTTCCCGCCTTGAAATCCTCGATGATCGGTGAGACGCGGGGCTCGGCTTGCGGGTCGATACCGAGGACTGCGGCGCCGACCTCCTGGCCGGAATAGCGAATGACCCCTTGCGCATTCAGCGTCGCTGCAATGCGCCCCGGGATCCAGGCGTTGAGCCAGGCGAGGGCTGCGGTTGGGTTGATGATGCCGCGGCGGTCGTCTCGCGGCCTGAGCCCGAAAATGGCGGCGGCATCGAACTGGTCCTCTGCCGGTTGCCGCCGGGCCGTGCGCTGCTCGTCGGTCACCTGCACATGCGGCATGGTGTCGACGAGCTGACGGACGAAATCATCCTGGCCGCCCTGCATCAGGGCCGCCATGGCAATGGAAAAGCCGACGCCAACGGCAACTCCCAGCATCGCGACGACCGTCTGCCGTCCCCGGCCGGAAATGTGGGTCAGCGCGATGTCGAGGATGAGGCGCATGGCGAACTCATTTCTCCGGCTCGGCCGCGGCCTTGACGCGAGCACCGTCGGCAAGGTCGGTCGGGAACGGCGAGACGATACGGGCGTCGTCTTCGAGACCCGACAGGATCTCGACGCCTTCGGCGCCACGTATGCCCGTCTTCAGGGCTTGTATCTTGAGACGCCCGCCGTCGAGCAGGGCGACCTTTGTCCCTTCAAGAGCCACGGTTGGAATGATCAAAGCGCCATGCGATACGCGCACGATGACGTTGACGTCCGTCGACATGCCGATGCGCAGCGGTGTGTCGTCGGGCAGGCGGAAGCGGACACGATAGGTCTTTGTCACCGGGTCGCCTTTTGGCGTGATGCTGTCGACGGTCGCCTCGAGCTTGCGATCGGGAAAAGCATCCGATCTCAATAGCGCCCGCTGCCCGACGTCGACGCGCGAAATGTCCTCTTCGTTGACGTCGGCCGTGATGATCAGCGGTTTCGGTTCCCCGACCCAAAAGAGCACCGTGCCGAGTCCGGCGACTTCGCCGATCTCGCCATCCTGCCGCAAGACCTGGCCGTCGCTCGGTGCTCGCAACACGTAGGTCGCAAGCCGCGCCTGCCGACCCGCTACCAAGGCCTCGAGCTGGCCCAGTTCGCTGCGCGCTTGGTCGACCTCCTGTTCGCTGATCGTACGCTTTCCGGCCAGCGTCAGCTTACGCCGATATTCTTCCTGCGCCAGCGTCAGGCGCGCCTGGAGTTCGCTGAGTGCTGCGCGCGCCTCCGTGTCGTCGAGGCGGGCGAGCACCTGTCCCTTGGCGACGCGCTCGCCTTCACAATCGCATTGTTCGACGATCCGCTCGGCCACGGTCGGTGTGACCTTCGCCCAGGTGCGCGGCTCCACGACACCGTCCGCGTATACGATCTCTGCCGCATCGCCACGCTTGGGGGCAACAACGGAGACGGGAACTGCACGAAACAAATACCAGGAGGCCACCGCGCCGATGCCGGCTATGGTGGCAGCTGCGATGGCATATCGAGCTAGCCGCACGAAACGCTCCTTGAAACCTTCCAATCGATGCAGTAAAAATAGACCGACGGTCGGTTTGTTTCAAGGGCGGACACCACCTTACCTATCGTGGAACACATTGCAAACCGTGCTAAGGCGCAGTTCTCGGAGCACTTATGGCTAGAATAAAGAAATCGCCCGAGGTCCGATCGAAGGAGCTGATCGATTGCGCCGAACGGCTATTCTTTCAGCATGGATACGAGAATACGACGGTCAACGACGTCATCCGTGAGGCCGGTGTCTCGAAGGGTGCTTTCTATCACTACTTCGTTTCGAAGGAGGCGCTCCTGGAGGCGGTAGCGACCCGATTGGCGAAGAGGAATCTCGAGGCACTGCAGCCCCTCGCCGAAGACCCTTCGCTTGATGCCATTGGACAGTTGAATGCGCTTTTCGCCGGCTCGCGGCGACTAAAGCTTGAAATGGCGCCGCAGCTGAAGAATACCTTCAACGCCCTGTTCAAACCGGAAAACGTCGTGCTGTATCACCGCATCGACGAGGCTCTCCAAGCAGCCAGCCTGCCGATCATCACGGAGATACTGCGGCGCGGTCATGCGCAGGGAGCGCTGGACGCACCTGATCCGGAAACTGCCGCGATGATGCTTCTGCAATTGCGATTGAGCGTCGCCAAGATGATGCACAAGGCGTTGCAACTTTTGGAGGCCGGTGATCTCGACGGGGCAGCGGCGATGCTGGACAGCTGGATGCGAACCTATGGCACCGCGATCGAGCGTTTTTTGAAGCTTCCGGAAGGCTCGATCGAGGTAACGGAACCCGGCTTTGCACGCACCTTCCTGCAAGCCTGACCCGTCGGCCTGGCGGCGGGCAAGATTGACGGCGGCCGAATAGATTTCTTGAATTGTTTGTCGAATTCCGGATCAGCCGTTCGTCTATGCAGCGAAGGCGCGTGCAACTGGCCCGATCAAACGGTGACCAACCGGAAGGAACGAGATCATGAAATTGATTACCATGACGAATGTCTCCCTTGATGGAGTCATGCAAGGGCTCGGTTCGGCCGACGAGGACCGTCGCGGCTGCTTCGAGCGCGGCGGATGGATTGCGCCGCTCTTCGACGAAGAGGCGGGGGCCGCATTGGGCCAGATCTACGCGCGCGCCGACGCGTTTCTGTTCGGCCGGTGGACGTACGAGGTCTTTGCCGGCTCCTGGGGGGCGGTCAAAGAGATCCCGCGTGACAACCCCGTCGCACTCGCCTTGAACACACGGCCCAAATACGTGGCATCGAATACGCTCAGGGACCCGAAATGGAGGAATACCACTGTCCTTTCGGGCGACGTCGCGACCGCGATCCGCGACCTGAAGGCCAAGCCGGGCGGCGAGTTGCAAGTGCATGGCGGCACCACTTTCATCCGCTGGCTGCTCGACAACGACCTGGTCGATGAGATCAACCTTTTCACCTACCCGTTGATCCTCGGCCAGGGTATGCGGCTCTTTCCCGAGACCGGCCCGGATAGGGCACTCGAACTGGTCGCATCGCGGTCCACTCCCGGCGGGGTGATCATCCAAGCCTACCGTCCCACCGGGCGTCCGCAGTATCGAACGGCATCAATGGAATCGACGGAAACAAAGACGTAGACATCTTCGCCTGGCAGAGTTCGCGAGGCGGTTAGTTGCTGGCGTGCTGAGCGGGCCGGAGTGGTATATTGCGCTGATGCGCATAGGTGATGCTCGCCCAGCAGCCACGGAGTTTCTGTGGATAGCGTTGCGATCAGGCACGCGAGATCGCACACAGATGTACGGGCGCGTGGAGCATCACCGTCCGTCAAGGCGGCGCCCATTGTCTCCGGCTTGCAGCACGGCGTTGTCGTGAAAGCCTTGCGGGCTTTCGGGTTTAACAGCGTGGGCCTCCAAGCTTGCCCCAGGGAATCCGTGCTGGCGGCAGCGATACTGCCCCACTGCCTCGCCAAACGATTTGTCGCGCAACATCGAGAGTCTGTCACAGATTGGTGAAGCGACAAGCTACAGTCTCCCTCTCACTCCTCTCTGAATGCTCTGAGCATTTGGTCGGTGAATGGTTTTGTGAGGTAGGAGATGGCGGTTCTCTCGTCGGTCTGGACGAAGACTTCGACGGGCATGCCGGGCATGAGCTTGCGGCCGCCGAGCTTGTCGAGCGGTGAGGTGATGTCGACGGTTGCGAGATAGAAGGGCTGTCCGGTGTTGCGGTCGAGAGTGGTGGCGGCGGCAACGACGTCGATGCGGCCGTCGAGTTCCGGCGTCGTTCTCTGGTTGAAGACGGTAAAGCGCATGCGGCTCTGCTGGCCGGGCGCGATGCGGTCGATGTCGGCCGGCGGGATGCGAATCTCGACCGTCAGATCCTCGCCCTCGGGCACGATCGACATGGCGGTGGCGCCGGGGGCGATGATGCCGCCGATGGTGTGGATCTGCAGGTCGTAGACGAGACCGTCGACGGGGGCGCGCACTTCCATGCGCGACAGCCGATCCTTTGCCGCGATCGCGCGCTCGGTCAGTTCGGCGATCTTGGCCTCGAGGCCGACGATCTGCCCTTGGGTTTCCTTGCGGTTGTTCTGGTCGATCGACATCAGCTTGATGCGCAGTTCGCTGATCTGGCCGAGTGCCTCGGCGATGCGCGCGAGCAGCTCGCCCTTGGAGCCGTCGATACGGGCCATCTGGCGCAACAGATCGCGATGTTCGGAGACCGGCACCAGGCCGCTCTTCAAAAGCGTGTCGAGCTTGACGATCTCCTTCTCGACGATCGCCTTTTCCTTGTCGCTGGAACCGGTCTGGGCCTTCAGTCCGCGGATCTGCTCCTCGAACTGGCCGATCTGCAGCCGCATCTGCTCTTCCTGGCTGGTGATCATCCGGCGATTGGCCTCAAACAGCTTGAGCTCGCTCACTTTGAGGATCTCCGGCACATCGAGGCCATCGAAGGAGACGGTGGCCTCGCCATCGCGTTCGGCCGTCAACCGGGCACGCATGGCGTAGAACTGCTGCAGCTGGCCGCGCACGATCGTCAGCTCGACCCGGGTCTGGGTCTCGTCGAGCTGCAGGAGCACGTCGCCCTTCCTGACGTGGGTGCCGTTCCTGACAGGGATCGCCGAGACGATGCCGCCGTCGCGGTGCTGGATCAGCTTGACCTGCTGGGAGACGGCGACCTGGCCCTGGGTGATGACGGCCCCCGACAGCTTGGCCTGAGCGGCCCAGCCGCCGACGCCGAACACCAGCGTTGCGGCAAACACGGCAGACACGACAATGCGCGAGGTGATGCCGAACTGCGGCTTGGCGGACGAGTTGCTGGCAATTGCGGCACTGGCGGCTGTGGAATTGTCCGTGGTGTTCATGGTCTTCTTCTCCCCATAACGCGTGACGAATTGATTTCCGGATTGTTCAGACGGTGTCTCTCGGCTGGTCTGCCGGGCCTTCGAGGGCTGCCAGGATAAAATCCTGTTCGGTCAGCTCGTGGCGGCCGGCGATGAGGAATTCGAGATCCTCGTCGCGTTCGAGGTCGACGACGGCACGAACGACGGTGCGTTCGCCGTCGGCAAAGGCCTCGTGATAGAAGGTGATCTGGTGCACCGGCGCCGTCTGGCCGTCAGATGCGAACTGGGCAAAGACCAGACCGCCGATGGCCTCGGCGATTTTCGACAGGTCGATGCGGTCGCCGACCTGGAAGTCGCGGATCTCGTCGCGACCGCTGCCGACATTGGCCAGCGATGCCACCGTGCGGAACACGAAGATATCGGCGCCATCGCCGCCGGCCAGGAAATTGACGGCATTGCCGGCGATGAGCACATCGTCGCCATCGCCGCCGATCGCCGCCTCGATCGAGGTCAGGAGGTCCGAGCCGATCTCCGTGCCCTCAGCCGTGCCACGATCGAGATCGATCACCACCGCCTGTGTTGCGGCCGAAGCGTCATAGGTATCGCAGCCATCGTCTCCGTCGATTTCGTCGTCGCCGTCATCGGCACCGGGGACGACGATGACGAGGAACGTGTCGTTCCCGTCATCGCCCTCCAGCTCATCGTCCCCGGCTCCCCCGACGAGAATGTCGTCGCCGTCGCGGCCGCGCAGCCGGTCATCGCCGCCGCCGCCGGCCAAAAGATCGTCGCCACGCCCGCCGGAAATCCTGTCGTCACCCCGCCCGCCGAGGATGACTTCGAAACCCTCGATGCGATCTTCGCCGATCTCCTCGCCTTCGGCGATGCCCGCCTCGATGTCTGCAAGCACCGTTTGGATAAGGCTCGACATGTCGAGCGTGTCGATGCCTTCGCCACCGGAATAGGTATCGTTTCCATCGTCGTCATCCGCTTGATCGTCGTCGTCGCGTTCGTCGACATCATCATCACAGTCTTGCGCGCTGGCGACCTGAACAATGACCGTATCATTGCCGTGTCCGCCGGAAACGATGTCGTTGCCGTTTCCGCCTGCAAGGGTGTCGTTGCCGTCGCGACCGTCGATCGTGTCGTTGCCCTCATTGCCGATGAGGGTGTTGTCCTTGGTGTCTCCCGAGAGCTGGTCGTCGCCCGAGCCGGCAATGACCGCCTCGATGCTGTCGAGGGTGTCGGTGCCGATCTCGTCACCGGTGGCGGTGCCCTGCTGGAGATCGACGACGATGGTCTTTGTGGCGGTGCTGGCGTCGAGCGTGTCGAAGCCGGTGCCGCCGGAATAGTGGTCGCCGCCGTCGTCTTCGGGGGCGACGGAGGTGTTTCCGGCCGGTGTTGCCTCTGCCCGGCGAAGCTCCTCGCTCGTCGGTCCGGTGACGATGACGTCGTTGCCCCCGCCGGCCAGGACCGTGTCGTCGCCGGTGCCCCCGGTGAGCCGGTCGTCTTCGCCGCCGCCGTCGACGAGATCGTCGCCGGCATCGCCCTCGAGAACATCCCGGCCGTCCTCACCGAACAGCTGGTCGTTGCCCAAGCCGCCCGAAAGTGTGTCGTGGCCGGCCTCGCCGATAAGGATATCGTCGCCCGCCTCGCCATGGAGCTGGTCGTCGCCGTCGCCGCCAAACAGGATGTCGTTGCCATTGCCGCCGAACAGCCGGTCGTTGCCCTCTTCACCATGAAGAGTGTCGTTGCCGTCACCGCCTAAAAGCGTGTCGTTGCCGGCGCCGCCGAGGATCAGGTCATCGTCCTCGCGGCCATAGACGATGTCGTCGCCGCCAAGGGCTGCGATGATGTCGGGGCGCGGCGTGCCGACGAGAACGTCCGCTCTCTCGGTGCCCCTGATCTCATGGGCCGGCCAGTCGAGCAGCGCCAGAAGCGCGCCATTGGCAACGCTGCCGGTGCCATCCGACACGGTATAGCTGAAGGTGACCTCGCCGATCTCGCCGCGGCCAGGCGTATAGAGCCACATGCCGTCGGCATAGGCGCGCACCCAACCGGAAGAGACGGTCAGGTTGGCGACCGTCAGCCGGTCGCCGTCGGGGTCGCGCGTGTTGGCGAGGAGATCGTCGAGCAGGATGATCGCCGACAGGTTCATGACGCCGTTGGCGAGGATGTTGCGGCCGGTGACGACCGGCAGCCGGTTCGAGCGCGTGCTGCCGTCGTCATCGTCATCGTCGTCGCCACCGTTGTTGCCGCCGCCGTTATTGCCGCCGTTGTTACCGCCGTTGCCATTGCCGTCATCGTCGTCGTCATCATCCGCATCATCATTTGGGCCGCCGGTCGACGGCAGATTGCCGAAGGACGACAGCCGGGGAAAATCGAAGTCCGGCAGGTCGTTGTCGTTGGCCGAACGGATGGACTGCTGGAACGGCCGGCTGTCGACAAAGCTGGTATCGGGACGGCCTTCGTCGAAGGACAGCCGCACCGATGCGCGCAGCCGGCCGGTCACGGTTGCAACCGCGCCGGTCGTCAGCGCGAAGTCGGCTATCAGTTCGCGGAAATAATCGGCGACATCGTTGACGACATCGAGCGCGCCGGCAAGATCTGGCCCGGCCTGCAGCTCTTCGGAGGGCGCCATCGTCTCGCCGTCGCCAAGCCCCTGTTGATGCGCCGGAGCCTTGCCGCCGGCCTCGTCGCGGCTGGCAAACACCGAGCCGAGACCGCCGAGAAAAAGCGCCGACAAAAGCATCTGGCCGCGCTTGCGCTCCGGCTTGTCGGTGATCTCGTAACGGTTCATCGGCGCGACCGCCTGCTGGCTGTCGGGTCGATTCAGGATGAGCTTCTCGTCCATGACATCCTCCTCGGCCGGCGCCGGCTCCTCTTGCGGAGTTCGTTGCGCCTAGCCTCGTATCGCTCGCTTGGCGTCTGTTTTGATCCGCCGCAAAAGGGCGGCTTCAGTTCCTCGTCAGGCTAAACCCTCACATGTGCCGGCTATTCCGCCGGCACCCGTTGCGGCTGGCCCATGGCCTGTGCCATGCCGTGAGCCATTCCCTGGCCCGCGCCGGGATCCGCCCTGCCGGCGGCATCTGGCCTGCGGTTCTTCTCCACCACGAACGGCCGCATCTTCTGCGAGGACAGGATCTGTTCCTTCGGTCCGAAGGCGACCAGCCGGCCGGCCTGCACCAGGCCGATCATGTCGACCGCCTGCAGTGCGCTTGGGCGATGGGCGACGATGACGACGATGCCGCCGCGCTCGCGCACTTGGAAGATGGCCTGAGAGAGCGCCTCTTCCCCTTCCGCGTCGAGGTTTGAGTTCGGCTCGTCGAGCACCACAAGAAAAGGGTCCCCGTAGAGAGCACGCGCCAGGGCAATGCGTTGCCGCTGGCCTGCGGACAGTGCGGTTCCATGAGGACCAAGTTCGGTCTGGTAGCCGTTCGGCAGGTGCACGATCATCTCGTGGATGCCGGCGGCCTTGGCGGCGAGGATGATGGCGCGCGCATTCGGCGCCTCGGCAAACCGCGAGATGTTGTCCGACACCGTGCCGTCCATCAGCGCCACGTCCTGCGGCAGGTAGCCGATATGCTGGTTGAACAGTGACTCGGGCCATTGGTTGAGATCGGCGCCGTCGATGCGCACAGCCCCGCGCAGCACCGGCCAGATGCCGAGCATAGCGCGTGCCAGCGTCGTCTTGCCGCCGCCGGATGGCCCGATCAGACCCAGCGCCTGCCCGGCCTTGAGCTCCAGGCTCACTTCGCTCAACAGCACCGCCCCGGTCGACGGCGCCACCGTTGTCACCTTGTCGAGGGAGAGGCTTGTCGTCGGCACCGGCAGATCGAGGCTGCCGGAGCGCTCGTCGAGCACACCGAGCGTCTCGTTGAGGCGATGATAGCTGCGTCTCGCCGCCACCACGCCCTTCCATTGCGCGATCGCCATGTCGACCGGCGCCAGCGCCCTTGCCGTGACAATCGACGAGGCTATGATCGAGCCCGCCGACATTTGTCCGCGGATCGCCAGATAGGCGCCAAGCCCGAGGATCGCCGACTGCAGGATCATGCGCAGCACCTTCGACAGGCCCGACAGCGTGCCGCCGATGTCCGACGTCTTAGTCTGACAGTCGAGGTGACGGCGATTGGCCTTCTCGAAGCGGTCGACCGCTCGGCCGGTCATGCCCATGGCGTGCAGCACGTCGCTGTTGCGAGCATTGCTCTCGGCCACCGAACTGCGCGCCACCAAGGCCTTGATCATCGTGTGCGAATGGCGCCGCGTCAGCACCTCGGCAATGATCGTCAGCACCGCCAGCACCAGCGCGCCGCCAAGCGTCAGGTAACCGAGTACCGGGTGCAGCAGCCAGACGAAGACGAGATAGATCGGGATCCACGGCAGGTCGAACAGCGCCACCGGTCCCTGGCTTGCCAGGAACCCGCGCAGCGTGTCGACGTCGCGGCCGCGTTCGGTTGCCTCCGCCGTCGAATAGCCGAAGCGCGGCATCTCGATCACCACCTTGTGGGTAAGCGGCGCCAGCTCGGCATCGAGTCTTGAACCGAGCCTGACCAGGATCTGCGAGCGGATGATGTCGAACAGTCCCTGGAACAGATAGAGCCCGACCGCCAGCACCGACAGCGCCACCAGGGTGGAGATGCTGCCGCTGGTCAGCGCCCGATCGTAGATCTGCAGCATGTAGAAGGCGCCGGTCAGCGCCAGAATGTTGATCAGGCCGGAAAGGCCGAAGAGATAGACCAGGATACCGCGCATGCCGCCGATCTTGTGTTGCGGCTCTTTCTTCTTGCTCATGATGAGATCCCCTTTTGTCCGCCCGCATGATGTCCCGGCCGGTCACCGACCGGTCGGGACAGTCCGTTCATGCTCAGGAGACACCGTCGAAGTCGGCGACCTTGAGGTTGTGCGTGCCTGCGATCGAAAGTTCGAAGTCGGCATCCGGGTCCGCATCGACACTGCCGTGGATCACGGTGACGTCGGCGCCGTCGCGTGTCTCATGGGTCACCACGATCTGGCCGGCGCCTGAAAGCGTCGTACCGGCCGAAAGCGTGAAGCCCTGCACACCCGCCTGTCCGGTGTTGGCATCGATCGAGGAGAAGTCGATCCGGTCTCCCGGCGTAAAGCTGTAGATCGTGTCGCCGTTGGCCGCGGCCCCCGAGGTGAAGCGGAAGACGTCCTCGCCAAGGCCGCCGTCGATGACGTTGACGGCATTCGACGCGGTGATCACGTCATGGCCCGAACCACCGATGAAGTTCTCGAAGCCGTAGACCGTGTCGGTTCCCACCTCGACGCCTGAGACCTGGCCGCGGCCCATGAAGCCGGTGCCCATGTCGACCGTCAGGTTGCCGGTCGCCGTCGAGTAGTTGAGCGTGTCGACGCCACCGTCGCCCCAGTAGCTGTCGTCGCCGTCGCCCTTGGTGGCCAGCACCATGTCGTCGCCGGCACCGCCCCAGGCCTTGTCCGAGCCCGCCCCACCTTCGATGACGTCGTTGCCGGCGTCGCCGTAGATCAGGTCGTCGCCGCCATTGCCGAACAGCATGTCGGCACCGGCACCGCCGTGGATCTCGTCATTGCCCGACCCACCCGAGGCAACGTCGTCGCCGTCACCGCCGGAAAGCACATCCTCGCCGTCCTCGCCGCGCAGCACGTCGCTGCCCGCATCCCCCGACAGGATGTCGCCACCGCCGCCGCCCAGAAACACGTCGGCAAGACCACCACCCAGAAGCACATCCGCAGCAGACGTGCCGATCAGCGTGCGTGCCGCAACCGGCAACGGTGTCTGGCCACCATCGCCATCGCCCGAGCCATTGCCGTCGCCGTCCCCAGAGCCGCAAGTGTCATCGTCATCGTCGTCATCATCGTCATCGTGATGATCGTCGCCCGACCAGGTCCTAACCTCGGGCGCACTGCCTGAGGCAAACGAGATCGTATGCGAGCCGTTCGAAAGCGTGGTCACGCCGCCAACTTCACTCGCCTCGTAGTCCTCAAGGCTCGCGCCCTCCATCAGCTCGATCACGTCCTGTGGCCGAAGCGCCCCGACAAGCGTGTCGTTGCCGCCATTCGAGCGGAAGACGATGCGATGTGCCGACTGCAGACCGGTGATGTCGATCACGTCGTCGCCTGCGGTTCCATCGATGGTGATGGTCGAGAAGTTGAGGCTGGTGCCGGTCAAATCGCCGATGACCTGGATCGTGTCGCCGCCGTTATTGCCGCCGCCGGCACCGCCGGGTGATGTGACCTGCAGGGTGTTGACGCGGATCTCCTCGATATTGTCGAGCTCGGCGATAACAGCACCGTTGCGGGTGATGACGATTTCGGTATTGCCGTTGAGGATGAGCCCGGGAAGGGCCGAGAGTGCTGCAGCTCTGGCATAGACCGCGAAATTCTCTGCTGCTGCGTTGCCGTTCAGCTGATAGGTATCGACGCCGCCGCCACCATTGACGATGTCGCGTCCACCTGTGCCGCCGACCTGGGTGATGGTATCGTTGCCATCACCCGCATCGATATAGTCGTTGCCCGCACCGCCGTCGATGTTGTCAACGCCACCGAGCCCGAAGATCGCTTGGGAACCGTTGCCACCGCTGAGGGTGTTGTTGCCGCCGGTTCCTGTCGTGATGGCGTAGTCTGTTCCATTAACGCGCATTGTCTCCACGCCGTTCAGCGTGTCGGTGCCTTCGGCGCCGCTAAGGTCGGTAACAGTTATGTTCGTGCCGTTGCTGGTGATGGCGAAATTGCTGATCGCGCCGGCATAGACGGCCGTATCCGTATTGGCGCCGCCGTTCAGTGTGTCATTACCGGCACCGCCATTCAGCGTGTCGTTGCCGGCATTGCCGTTGAGAAGGTCGTTTCCGGCATTCCCGTTCAAGGTGTCAGCACCGCCGATTCCGAACAGGCCACTTGCACCATTCGCGATGTCATCGCCGGCCGTGCCATTAAATGTACTGCCGATCACGGCGCTCCAGTTGGCTCCAACTGGCACTGTGGGCTGCGAGGCGAGTGTTTCGATATGGCCGTTGCCATCGGCGAAGCTGACGACGACCCGCAGCTGCAGCCCCGCCTGAGGACCAATTTGAGTACCGGAGAGATCCTGTGGCGTAAAGGTTGCCGCCGTCGCGCCGGCGACATTCTGCCAGCTGCCATCGACGAGCGCCTGCCATTGGTAGGAGAGCGGCCCAAGGCCGTTGGCGTCCTGGATTGACGAGACGTTGACGGTCAGCGCTTGTCCCTCCGTCGGCGTCAGGTCGCTGATCACAGGCGCACCGGTTGCCGGCTGGTTGAAGAAGCTTGCCGTGTTGAAGATGCCGTCGGCGAACTTCAGCTGCTCGATGTTGAACAGACGGTCGGTTCCGTCGGCCTCGCGGTTGCGCCCGGTCGTCGGATCGACGATCGCCGCACCGACAGTGGTATGGGAGACTGTAAGGCTGCCATCCTCATTGGCGTTGATCGTATAGTTGGCACGTACGTCCCAATAGGCGGCCGTGTCGACATCCGCGCTGCTGCTGCCGGTGGCGACGATCTCGCGGACGACCTGCAACTGAGCCGGTTTGATTTCTCCGGAGAACATGCGTGTCTGGATGTCGGCGATCGAGTCGACGCTGAAGGGCGCCCAGATCTGTCCGCGGGAAAGGTCAGGCGAGACTTTAATGCGCACGTTCAGCCACTTGTCGCCATCGATGATGTCGTTGCCGCCCATCCCCTCGATCAAGTCGCTTCCGCCGCCGCCGAGCAGGATGTCGGAGGCATCGCCCGTGCCCATGACGATGGTCTCGGTTCGCCCGGCCACAGTGACCGTCGTGCGCGTCAGGTGGTTCGTCAGCGCCGCAAGCCCGGAGACGAGGTTGAGGTTCTTTTCCAGCAGCGCGTTCGAGTAAGAATCCAACGGCGCATCGGCATCGATCTGCGCGGCGTTGCCATCAGCATCATAGCCGCCGATCACCACATCGCGGCCGATGAGCTGGTCGTTGTGGTTCCAGCCGGAGAGCCCTTCGACCAGATCGTAGCGGTCTCTGAGGATATTGTTCTGCTGGTTGACGAAGATGCTGATGTTCATATTGGCGTTGGCGTCATAGTGGTTGTTCTGGAACGTGGTCCAGTCGAAGCCAGCCATGCCGTTGCTGCGGTTGATGCCGATGCCCTGGACCATGATATCGTCGCCGGATTCAGCGTCGAAATCCGTGTCGTTCTCGCCGGCGATCATCACGTCATGGCCGATGATGCGTGAATTGAAGAACAGTTCGGAGTTGTCGCCGGTCAGGGTGGTCATATTGCCCTGGGCTTCCATCCAGTCGTTGCCCTCGTTGCCGAGAATGGCGCCCCCGCCCGTGGGCGATCGGATGAAGTCGTCGCCTTCGCCGCCGGACAGACCCTTCTGGTCCTCGCCGCCTGTGAGCACGTCATTGCCATCGCCGCCGAAGATGAGGTCAAGACCCATGCCGCCGTTGATAACGTCGTCGCCGCCTTCGCCCTTGATCACATCGGCCGCGCCCACATCCGTACCGCTATCGGTGATGATGTCGTTGCCGTCGCCGCCATGCAGATGGTCGACGCCAAAGCCTCCCTCGATGCGGTCGTCGCCTCCATCTCCCCAAATCGTGTCGTCGCCATCGCCACCGATGAGCGTTTCGGAGGCGTTCGTGCCGCCAAGGACGACATGCTCTTCGCCGGTAAATCTGAGGTAGTTGGCTGCGCGCACAACCAGGGACGCGGTGCCCGTGATCGCGGAGATGACGTCGGCATCGCCTGTCGGGTCGGTATTGCCGAGCCCCTTGTTGTACTGCTTGGACTGATCCATCTCGATGATGTAGTCGGCCGTCTGGAACGCAGCCCCATTGGTATGCATGCCGGAGTCTTCGGTGTCGGTGTTGCGCCGGATCAGATCGGCGAAGCTATCGCTTTCCAGTTCGTTCAGCAGGTTCTGGCCCTGTGTGCGGCTCAGGTAGTAGAAGCGGTCGCCATTCTGCAGATTCTGGATCTGCAGTTCGAACACGTAGGTGAAGGTCGAGCCAAGCATGCCGCCAAAGGGCATCAATGCTTCGGCAAGCCCGCCGATCCAGAAGTCGACCTTGTTGAGGCCGGTTTCCCGGGCGGCCCAGCTTCCAGTCGAGTTCAGATAATCTAGACGCGCCTGACGCTCCCCGGCCGTCTCCCCGGCAACCCCAAAGACCAGATCCCAGGCGGCGTCGCGCTTGGTCTCCGCGGTCGTGGCTGCGGTGATCGCATCATGGGTGCCATAGGCCGCAATGAAGTTGACGATCGAAAGTGGGTTCTTGATGTGCTGGGCGAAGTCCGCCCAGCTGGTATAGGGCTTGAGGTAGGTATCGTTCGTCTGTTCGTAGATCTGGCGCCGGGCTTCGTTGAGAGAAGGCACGCCGGTTTCGCGGGCTCGAGCCAAGTTCAATGCGGCCAAGTCAAGTGGCAGACCAACGAGGTTATTGCGCAACGCGCTGGTCACGAATTCGTCGATCTCGTTGCCTGCCTGCCGGGTCATGCCGCGAAGAATGGCACCGGAGGCGGCATGCGCATCCACGCCTGCGCTGTTGAAGACGACCGGGTTGAGGAAGGCGTCGATCAGTCCGACTTCTTCCGGGCTCGCCGCATTGTTGGCGAGCTTCAGCATTTCGACGTTCTCGTTAAGCATCGAATGGCCGAAGCGATAGACGACCTGAGCGAACTCCTCGTAGATCACTGCGTCGATCTCGACCGAATTTGAGAAAACAAAGGGATCGATCTGTGGCGCGACCGCGCGGACAAATTCTTCGAAGACGAGGTGCTGGTAGACCATCTCCGTCGAGAAACGGGCTGCCTGGAAGAGGCGCTCGCCGTCCCAGACCAGACCGGACAGATCTGTCGGCATCGTTGCCACATCGACCAGGAGCCACTCGTTGAGCAGTGCCAGATCGCCTTCGGCCAAAAGCGTCGCTTTGATGGCATCCACCTGGCGATTGTGCTCACTGTGGAAGATCGAATGGGTCGCTGTCAGCGCGATGTTCTCATTGCCGCGGCCGTCGCCGACAATGAAGTGGGCGTTCAGCAGTTCGTTGTCGTAAGTGACATTGACGCCGTACTCGTTCGGGATGGTGGGGTTGCCGACAACATCGTCGGTGTCCGGGAGAACGGCGACCGGTGCGGTCGCTGGGTTTCGGTCGTGGTCGATCGGTGCGCTTGGAACAGCGTTGTGGGCGATATCGTTGAGGAAGGCCCGGCCAGCGCTCAGGCTGGTCAAGGCAGAGATCGGAACCTGCAGATTGCCTTCGACAGGCCCCGAGGCAGTTACCATCAAGGGCAGACCATTATCTCCGCGCACGAATTCGCCGTAGAGATCCGTGACCAGAAGCGGAACGCTATGCACGTTGAGATCGCTGAGGTCGATACCGAACAGGTCTCTTGCCTGAGCCTTGATGTCCGCCCAGGTCGGGGGGCCGCCATTGGCGCCTTCGAGCATTTGACCCGTTGCGACAGGCTTGCCATCCACCAACACATATGCCCGCAGGAAGACCTGGTGTGACGGGTTCGAGGTGTAGACCTGGTTGAGGTCGATCCAGGGCGTGGTTTCGTTGCGGTGATCGCGGATATCGTCGGACGTTCCGAGCTGGCCGTCGGCGCCGGGATGGACGGCATCGTTAGTCGCGCGCGTGAGCACCATGAAATTGGTCGGGCTTCCTGGCACGTAGAGCGGGTCGTCAGGTTGCAGCGGAATGATGACGTTGCCGCTGCCGCCCTTGGCGGTCAGATCGAGACCGTGATCGAAGAACTGGCCGAAGATCGTCATGAACCCGTTGAAGGAGGCAGTGTCGCCAAGGTCGGCCGCAATGTTCTTGATGAAGACGTTATCGCCATCCATCGTTACGCCATGCGAGGTGACCTCGGCAATCACGGCTGCATCGGCAGCCGCAGCGGCTGCAACCGCTGCCGCGGTCGCCGCACCCCCGGTCGGAATGGCATCGCGGGCCTCGACCGCATCGGTGAGCGCCTCGGTTGCCTGGGCGAGGTCGGTGTTTGCGGCGCTCAATGCCGCATCGGCATTGGCCAGGACCGGGGCCGCATCAGCCACCTCTGCCTGTGCCGAGCTCACGGCGCCGGCCAATACCTGTTGCTCAGCGACCACATCCTGCAGTGCCGAAATCGCACCGGCATGCTGAGCCTGGGCCGCATTAAGGGCTGTGACCGCGTCTTCCTGGTCTTCGACAGCCTGGGCATGCACTAACTGTGCTTCCTCACGAGCATCGACGGCAGCCGCATAGGCGGCGGCATTTGCTGGGTTCGGATCGCTCTGGAATGCGGTGAGCGCATTCGCTTCGGTCTGCTGAGCAAGTCCCAGATTGGCAAAAGCGATATTCTTGGCTGCCTCGGCCGCAGCTGCTGCCGTTGCTGCGGACTGGCTGGCGACGAGCGCCGCCGCTGCTGCAGACTGAGCTGCCGTGACAACCGATACATGAGCATCGCGAGCCGCGACGGCTGACGCCAATGCCGTGTTGGCGGCATCGAGACCTTGCACCGCGCCAGCCTGTCCGGCAGCAGCCGCGTCGTAGGCCGTCTGCGCCGTCGTTTGTGCTGTCTCGGCATTCGCGACGATGACATTGGCTGCCGCCACGGCTGCGTCGGCAGCCGCTGCGGCATCGGCGACCGCTTCGTGCGCTGCGCGAGCTGCCGCCTGCAACTGCATCACCTCGCCAATGATCTGCAGCGCCTGCGAGCCGGTGATGCCTACGGAGGCAAGTGCGCCGGAAATGGCGGCCGGGTTGTTCAGGGATTGGTCTGCCACGATGTTCGAGATCAGGCGCGGCTGACTGTCGTAGACGGAGCCGCTGAGATCTGCGTAGCTGGTCGGCAACCCGTTGCGGATGTTGGTTTCGGCGGCAGCGTAGTTTGGTGTCAGGAGCCGGCTCATCACCTGATCGGAAGAGCCAAAATGGGTCATGTTCGGCTGGAAGTTGTTGAACGAGCCATCAACCGTGCGCAGGCCGTAGGGAAGTAGCGGGCTTGATACCAGCTGTTCGAGAGCGATCCGAGGGTCGACGCCACTTTCGATGGCCGCTGTGTGGGCCTCTGCAATCTTGATCTGCTTCAGGATGAAGTCGAGGTCATTTCGGTTGAGCTGTACCATTTTCCCCTCCGTCGGCCGGAACGCAGCGGCGCCCGCCGGTTTTTGCCAAAGTTTCACCGTCCGGCGGGTAGGCATCGCCCGCACCCGTCGGCTGCAACATCGTCTGATTGTCCGATCCCTCGATCAGGATCTTCTGTTCATGCTTCGATGTTCGGAGGAAACAGCGAAGAAAGAAACGTCGCAAAGTCGGACGAATTTGCCGACGAATGTCGGACGGTCAATCCGACCACTGTCGGTGCGACAGGGAGAATAGGACCGCAAGGGATACTGGACTTAGGTCCAGATATAGTCTGACCCAAAGATGTTGTTCGCGGACGCTCTTTCAATTTATGAAAATACTGCGATCATCACGCGGCAAGGCAGCGCTTAGAGTTCGGCCCGCGGGCAATTTCGATTTTGCGCGTGGCCCGAAGGAGGGACCGGCGCAATTTGACTGATCTTATGGGTGGCATACCGGGAGATGTTCCGGCACTGGACGAACGCCTTGATCCGCCACAAGGCGGATGGTGGTCGTCGCCAGCAGTTTGGTTCCACCGCCAGACATTGTCGGTCCAGTTTCTTCTGGCGAGTAGCGTCCTGATCCTTCTTGCCGCAGCGATTGCCGGTTATCTGATATCAGAAGAGGTTTCCAAGAACGCCGCTCATGATCGGGCGGCATCCACCGCGCTTTTCATGCAGAGCATCCTTGAACCGATGGCCCAGGAGTTGGACGAGGCCAAGGAACTCTCGCCGGCGACGATTGCAAGGCTCGACCATCTTTTCGGCGACGAGCATTTCCGGAGCCGCTTTCCCTATTTCGAGCTTTGGCGACCGGACGGTACGGTGGCTTATTCCACGTCGCGACAATTGATCGGCCGTCGGTTCAACCCACCTGCGAGCCTCGTTCGCGCGCTGAGCGGCGAGGTCGCTTCCGAGTATGCCGATCTGAACGCCGGCGAGCACACCCTTCGCCATTTCAGTACACGCTATCTGGAAATCTATAGTCCGGTCCGGCGAGCGGACAGCGCGGCGATCGTCGCCGTCGCCGAAGTGCAAGAGGATACGGAGCTTCTGCATCGGGAGATCTTCGAGGTGCGGGTCAGCAGCTGGATCACCGTCGCTGGGGCCTCCGTATTGATCATGCTTGGGCTGTTCGGCATCGTGCATCGGGGCAGTGCCACGATTGAGCGCCAGCGCCAGAGACTTGAGCAGCGCGCTGACGAGGCGGAGCGGGTGTCGGAAGAGATCCGCATCCTGCGCGACCGATCGCGCTTGGCGTCAATGCGGTTGACTGATTTCAACGAGAAGCTGACCCGGGGCATCGGCGCCGATCTTCATGATGGGCCGGCCCAGCTCATCGGCTTTGCAGTCCTACAGCTCGAACCGGCGCGTCGCGCCAAGAACAAAAGCGAGCGCGAGCAATCGCTGGAAGCGATCGGCCGGACGCTAGATGAGGCGCTGTGCGAAATCCGGATGATCGCCCGCTCGCTGCTGCTGCCCGACATCGATCGGCTCAACCTGGAGCAGGTGGTTGCGCGCGCTGTAAAACTGCATGAAGCGCGCACAGGAACCAGCGTACGGGTCACAACGATTAGCACACGAATTCCGCTTCCGACCGTCATCAAGACCTGTGTCTATCGTTTCGTGCAGGAGGGCCTCAACAATGCCCACCGGCATGCCGACGGCAATGACCAAAAGATCAACTGTCGTATCAATGGTGCGCTGTTGACGCTCAGTGTACGTGATGGAGGCAGACGCGCGGGTGAACCGACCCCTGACAGAAAGAACGAGGGCGGGCTCGGCATTCACGGGCTTCGCCAGAGGGTCGAGAGCCTGGGCGGCACGCTTCAATTCGAGCCCGGGGCGGAAGGCGCGACATTGACGATGACGTTGGATCTTGGAGGAGGCATGCTCGATGAGTGAAACAACCTCAGTCATCGTCGTCGACGATCATTCCCTGTTTCGCATGGGCGTGTTGCAGGCTTTGCGGCTGGAGGAGGGGCTCTCGGTGATTGGCGAGGGCGGCTCGAAGGCGGAAGCGCTTGGTCTTGTCGAGCGCTTGTCGCCCGATGTGGCGTTGCTTGACATATCCATGCCCGGCAACGGCATTGATGCCGCGCGCGATATTACCAGCCGGTGGCCCGGCACCAAAGTCGTGATGCTGACCGTCTCGGAGGAAGACGACGACGTACTTGAGGCACTCGACGCCGGGGCCGCCGGCTATGTGCTGAAGGGTACGCCGGCACCAGAGCTGGTCGCGGCGATCGTCGCCGTCGCCGAGGGCCGTTCCTACATGTCGCCCAACCTCGGCATGCGATTGTTCGGCGTCATCCGCAACAGAACGCAAGAGCACAAGGTCGAGAAGCTGATCGACGCGCTTTCGCCCAAGGAAGAAATCGTATTTCGCCTGCTCGGTCGCGGCTATACCAATCGGGCGATTGCCGACGAAATGGGCGTTCAAATCAAGACCATCAAGTTCCATGTCAGTCGGCTGCTGGTGAAGCTCGGAACCAAAAACCGGGTCGAGGCGGCCCTGATGGCGCAGCGTCATCTAAGCAATCCTGCAAAGCCTTGACATTGGGCGAACGAACCCGTCGCTTAGGGCCATGGTCAGGTTCCATTGACAACGGTTGCAGCGATCAACGACCAATCACATCCCCGCGGCGATCTCCCTGCAGATCTCCTCGAGTTTCAGCTGGGCCATCACGAGACGCTCGTGCGCGATATCCTGTGTCTTGCAAACGGTCACTCGTGCCTCAACCATCGTGCCGATCAACTCCATTGGATGAGCGCCGAGCGCCTCGCACATGAGAATAAGCATCGGCACGGAGATATTACTCTTGCCATTCTCATATTTCTGGACTTGGTGGAGCGTGACGCCAAGCGCGGCGGCAAGCCTATCCCGCGAGAACCGGTGATCAAGCCGCACGGCCCGTAGGCGTTCGCCAAGTTCTTCCGCAAGCGCAGCTGTTGTGTTGACGCGTGTTGGCATGGCACTGCACCTCCAGCGACGAATGTCTGAATTGAGCGTGCTGTTGCGCACAATTCTCTGCAATCCGTCCGTTTGCGGTACAATCCTCAAACGATCGGCTGCTGTGTGCGACTTGCAGTGAGCTGCTCTGACTGGGCATTCGTCAATAGTGGTAGGGCAGAGTGAGACCCGACGCTTCCGGCGCGCGCAATCGGTGAGCGTGGTGTCTTTGCGGATCGGGTGAATCCGTTGGAGAGATAGAGCGAGTTAGCGCCTCAGAAACGTTTCGAAATACAGCTATTAATTGAGGCGCCTAACGGCAGGCAGCGGGTATCAGATCAGGCAAGGCCTTGTGAGATCACCATCAGTGGCGTGGCGCGGCCAGCTCATCCCGATCAAGTTTCTGTGTCGCAATCAGCACTTCGAGGCGATTGCGGACATTTAACTTTTGCATGAGCGCGGTCATATGATTCTTAACGGTTTTTTCCCCAATCTTCAATTCCACGGCGATCTGGCGGTTGGTGCATCCCCGCGTCAGCATGGCGATGATTTGGCCTTCCCTGAGGCTGAACTTGACGGGTGGCCCGGCTGCGGCGCGGAGCGAAGCCATTCTGTGGTGTTCAATCAACTTGCAGGCGAGATCCCGGCTTATGAAAATCTCACCTCGCTGAACGGCCTTAACCGCATCGATGAGCTCCTGTGGACTGGTCCCCTTGACGACGTAGCCGCTGGCGCCGGCCTTGAGCGCATTGACTGCGATGTCAGATTTCGACATGGCGCTAAATGCGAGGAACCTCGTCCTGCAACCGCGTTTCATCAGGTCCAGTATAGTATTGAAGATGTTGCCAGGCATCATAATGTCGACGATGAAAACATCCGGTGCTGTTTGTAACCCGATCTCAAGTACTTCGTCGGCGGAAGACCCAGTCGCGACGACTACAAACTCTTCCTTGGATCTAAACAGATCTACAAGACCCGCGAGCATCAATGGATGATCATCGGCCAGAGCCAGCGCAATTGATCTCATATTTGATCTCCCACCCTCTGACCGGAGATATACGCCTGCGCCCATTTCCTGTCCATGCGCTTATGTAGGTAAGCCTAAATCTGTAGTGCCCCAACGGTCTGGAGCCGTCTGTTAGCAAACCATCGCCTGAACCGTTTGCCTCCAGAACAGCAATGATGCTGCGCCCTGTGATTAAGACCTTAGTCCCGGGGGTTAGGCGACCAATGTCATGCGCGCTTTAGGCACCAAAGTCTGAAAAATGACTGGACTTAGGCAACTGGCCAAGAGGCATCGGACCAGTTGATTATAAGCAAATTAGATAAAACGAATGTTTCTGTCGACGATGTGCGGGCAACACTCCGCGCAGCGGACGATCGACGTCATCAATAATATTTCACCGGTCACGCCAAGCCGCATTTGCCGGCTTCAAGGGGAGAGTAGAAATGGTTGCCTATATTCGTTCTGACCTCGATTTCATCTTGAAGCAGATCAAAATCGCAGAGGATCACGCGCTCTTCGAGCAGTCGGGTGGTACGCAGGGCAAGTCGCTGTTCGGCCCGAACGGTTCGGTTCCAAGCTACAATGTTTCTTGGGGCCTGCGAACGGTTGACGGCACCTATAACAACCCGCTTCACCCGGAATGGGGTGCGGCCGACAATGAATTCCCAGAGCCTTTGGGTACCGATTTCCGCACGATCATGGTCGACCCCGACGGTCCCGGTCCGGCACCGATGGTTCCGGTTACCTACCAGCCAGGCATCGACAATGACGGCCCCGGAACAGCCGGCCCCGGTGACGTGTTCGACCCCTACGTGCGTACCATTTCCAACCTGCTCGTCGACCAGACCCTTGGCAATCCGTCGGCCATTTTGACCGGCCTGCAGAGGGCAGGCATCGTTCCCCCAGACCAGCAGATGGCCGTCACGGCAGCGATTTCGGCGGCCTATGCACCGTTGATCCCGCAGTTCAGAGCGGTCGCAACAGAAGAGCGCGAATATGCGGAAGCGGCGGCGGCGGCATCGGCCAGTCCCGGCAACGCCGCCCTGCAACAGACGGCAGCCGATGCGCTAGTGGAGCTGAACGCGGCACGCGCAGCACTTGATGCCGTCGACGATGCTCTGATGACACTTCTCACAGACAACGGCATCGAACTTGAAGGCGCGAACGTCAAAATCACCAACCTGGCGCCGGACGAAGGTCTATCTGCATCGTTCAACTCCTGGTTCACGCTCTTCGGCCAGTTCTTCGACCACGGTCTTGATCTCGTCGCCAAAGGCGGCAATGGCACCGTGTTCATACCGCTGATGCCTGACGACCCGCTTTATGTCGAAGGCAGCACGACCAACTTCATGGTGCTGACCCGCGCGACCTTGGCCGGACCGGGCGCCGATGGCGTGATGGGGACCCCAGACGATACGGACCGCCCGGTCAACAACACGACCGCGTTCGTCGACCAGAACCAGACCTATACCTCGCATCCATCCCATCAGGTATTTTTGCGCCAGTATGTGCTCAATGCGGATGGTGTGCCAGTTGCAACCGGACGGCTGATTGAAGGCGTCAATGGCGGGATGGCGACCTGGGCCGACGTCAAGGCCCAGGCAAGAACGATCCTCGGCATCGAACTGACCGACTTTCATGTCGGCAACCTGCCGCTGCTGGCGACCGACGCCTATGGCAACTTCATCCCCAACCCGACAACGGGCTTCCCGCAGGTTGTCATGGCCGGGCCACCGCAGTCACTGCAATCGGGCACGCCAACCGCTCCACTCAGCCTGTTTAATCTTGTCGTAGACGGTCCCGACGCGGATACGCTTCCCGATGTACAGCATCTGGCCGTGCGGACCGGCCACGCTTTCCTGGCCGACATCGCCCACAATGCGGTCCCCACGGGTCTTGCCGACGGCGATCTAGAAATCGGGCTCGGCAATCCGGACCAAACGCCGACCGATGGTCAGTATGACAACGAGTTGCTTGACGCCCACTTTATCGCCGGTGACGGCCGTGCAAACGAGAATATCGGTCTGACGGCCGTCCACCACGTCTTCCACTCCGAACACAATCGCCTGGTGCAGCACACCAAGGACGTGGTGTTGGCCGACGCCGCTGCCATGCTCACCAATGGTGCTTCGCAAGCGGAGGCCGTTGCATTTCTGAACGAATGGCTGGCTGTCGACGTCACAGAAGTACCGGCAAGCGCAACCGGGCTCATCTGGGACGGCGAACGCCTATTCCAGGCTGCCAAGTTCGGCACCGAAATGCAGTATCAGCATCTTGTTTTTGAAGAATTTGCACGCAAGATCCAGCCCAATATCAACGTGTTCCTGGTGCCGGACGGTTTCGACGTCACCATCGACCCGTCGATCGTGGCGGAGTTCGCTCACGTGGTCTATCGCTTCGGTCACTCGATGCTGACTGAGTCCATCGACCGCTTCGACGAAAGCTTCAATGCCGACCATATCGGCTTGATCGAGGGCTTTCTCAATCCGATCCAGTTCAAGAACAATGGTACGGCCGGTGTGGTTGATGCCGATGTCGCCGCCGGCGCCATTATCCGTGGCATGACACGGCAGGTGGGCAACGAGATCGACGAGTTCGTCACGAGCGCGCTTCGCAACAATCTCTTGGGCCTGCCGCTCGATCTGGCGACCATCAACCTGGCTCGCGGTCGTGACACGGGTGTGCCGACCTTGAATGAAGCGCGCGCTCAGTTCTATGCGGCGACAAACCAGGATGCCCTGCTCAAGCCCTATGAGAGCTGGGTCGACTTCGCTAGCCATCTCAAACACGAAGCCTCGATCATCAACTTCATCGCCGCCTACGGCACGCATCCGCTGATCACCGGCCAGACGACGATCGAAGGCAAGCGCGACGCCGCAATGACCCTGATCTTCAACCAGTCCTTCGGCGGATTGCTGGTGCAGGCGAACGCCGAGGACTTTCTCAATGCCACCGGCGCCTTTGCCGGCGGCTCGCTCGGTGGCCTCAACGATGTCGATCTGTGGATCGGCGGTCTTGCCGAACAGATCATGCCGTTCGGCGGCATGCTCGGCTCGACCTTCAACTTCGTCTTCGAAACCCAGATGGAGAAACTGCAAAGCGGCGATCGGTTCTACTACCTGCAGCGCCTCGATGGCCTGCACCTCTTCGGCGAGATGGAGAACAACTCCTTCGCAGCCATGATCATGCGCAATACCGATGCGACGCATCTTCCTTCCGATGTCTTCTCGACACCCGGTCTCATTCTCGAGATCGACCGGACCAAGCAGTATAATCCCGGTCTCGGCGAAACGGCCGGTGCAGACGGCATCATGGATGACAATCCCGGGACCGGCGTCGACGAAAGTGCCGACAATCTGGGCAATGACCCTCTCGGCGGTGGTATTCTCACACCACTCGTCCAACGCAACAACCCGGCGACACCGGGCGCGGATACCAACTATCTCAAATATACCGGCGGCGACCACGTGGTCCTTGGCGGCACTGAGCAGAACGATATCCTGATCGCCGGGATCGGTGACGACACACTTTATGGCGACGGCGGCAACGACCGGCTGGAAGGTGGGTTCGGCAACGATATCATCAATGCTGGCGCAGGCGACGATATCATCGTCGACTCCGGCGGTGACGACAACATCAAGGCGGGTGCCGGCAATGACGTCGTCCATGCAGGACCCGGCCTCGACCTGGTCATGGGCAATGACGGCCAGGACTTCATCTTCCTCGGTACCGACATGGGATCGGAAGTCTTCGCCGGAACCGGCAACGACTTCATCTACGGCAACAAGAACGCCGAACGCATCCTCGGCAACGAGGGCAACGACTGGATTGAAACCGGTACATTCGACGGTGCGCCTGGCGACAACTTCGATGAAGTCTTTGCCCATGACGGCGTTGACGGACATGACGTGTTCCTCGGCGATGGCGGCTTTGACGAGTTCATCGGCGAAGGTGGCGACGACATCATGGTCGGCAGCGCCGGCCGCGGAAAAATGGTGGGCATGTCCGGCTTCGACTGGGCGACCTACAAGGACAACGCCCGTGGGGTAAATGCCGACCTGTCGATCCCGATCGTGTTCGACGAAGCTCCGGTGCTGCCGGAGAACGCTGCACTCGACGAATACGAATCCATGGAAGGTCTCTCCGGGACGAGGTTCAACGACGTGTTGGCCGGCACCGAAGACGTGGCGGCCGATAGGGCGCCTCTGACCCAAGGCGGGACCACAGGGTATCTCGGCAGCGTGCTCGACGCTGAAGGCATTGCGCTTGTCAATGGCCTGCAGGCGCTGCTTGGCGCCGGCGTCACCTCCTTCGACGGCGGCGACATCATCCTCGGCGGCGACGGCAGCGACCGTATCATCGGCAACGCCGGTGACGACATCATCGACGGCGACAAATGGCTGGACGTGCAGATCGGCGTCTATGCCGCCAACGATCCTGAACATACGGGCACGCCTGTACTGCACAACAGCATGACGACGCTTGCCGCCGCCATGTTCAACGGCACCATCAATCCGGGTCAGCTGGCAATCGTGCGGACAATCCGCGACAGCAACGACCAGGTGGATAGCGACGGGATTGGCGACATCGACACGGCCGTGTTCTCGGGTGCCCGTGCCGAATATGACATTACGTTCAACACAAACGGCACGGTCACAGTCGCCCATGTCGGCGGGTTGGCGACCGACGGCACCGACACGATCCGAAACGTCGAGCTTCTGGATTTCACCGACCAGGATATCTCGCTGCAGGCGCCGACGCTGGATCTGCACGGCCCCTCGACCACCACGACGACAGCGACGGTCGCGCAGGCCTATCGCGATACGTTCACCGCCGCCGCCTATACGAATAACAACGGCGCTTCGAACTGGGGAGGCCCGTGGGTCGAAGGCAACGATACCGGCGGGGCCACAGGGGGTGATGTCAGTGTCAGTCTCGCCGCTGGCAGACTGCAATTCATCGAAGGCACCGATGGCAATGAGACCCTTGCGCGTGCTGTCAATCTGACAGGCATTACCAGGGCGACCCTAAGCTTCAACTATGTCGCAGACGAACTGGATGGCGGCGAGAATGTCGTGGTCGAAGTTCGTAACACCACCAACGGCGCGTGGACGGAGCTTGGCACCGTCGGCGGCAATCAAACGAATGTCTTTACGGCACCAATCCCCCAAGGCTTGATCGGCGCGAATACTCAAATCCGCTTCAGAGCCGCAGGGACTTTCGACGGCGGTGAAAACCTCTACATCGACAACGTCAATATCCAGACCGAGGTCGATACGATCACGCCTGTGCCTGGCGCGCCCGGCAATAACTACCAGACGACCTATACCGAAAATGCCCCTGCCGTTGCCATTGCGCTTGGCCCTGTCATTACCGACGATGGTACGACCCTGGCTTCTGCCCGGGTGGTTCTGACCAATGCCAGCGCCGGCGATGCCCTGACGGTGCAGGGCGGCTTGCCGGGAGGCATTACCGCAGCGGTAGACAATTCCGTTGCAGGTCAGATTACCCTGACGCTCTCCGGCACAAGCTCGATTGCAAACTATCGCACGGCGATCCAGCAGGTGCGCTACGCCAACACCTCGGAGAACCCGAGCACGGCCGCCCGCAGCATTCAGGTCACCGTCAATGACGGGCTTTTGACCAGCGCAATCGCGACCACGACCGTTAGCGTGAACGCCATCAACGATGCTCCGTCCGTCAACACCGACACCGTCATCACCAACGTTGCGCAAGGGGTGAACTTCACCATCTCGCACGCGGCCCTGCTCGCCAACGATACCGACCCGGAAGGCGGTGCCCTTACGATCACAGCCGTCAGCAGCCCGGATGGCGTCACTACTCCGGTGATCGGGGCGGGCGTCCTTACCCTCAATGACACAGGCGGCGCAGGCGGCTCGTTCGTCTACACCGCAACCGACGGCGGCCTGACGGATACGGCCCAGGTCAACATCAACCGCGTGATCGGCAACATCACCGGCGGCGCGGCTGCTGAAATCATCATCGGCAATACCGCGGGAACGACGATCACCGGCGGCGGCGGCAATGACAATATCGATGCCGGCGACGGTGGTGACACCATCAATGGCGGCACCGGCAGTGACATCATCAACGCAGGGACCGGCAACGACATCATCAACATGAGTTCCACCGAAGGGTTCGATCGGGTTGACGGCGGCGCCGGCACCGACACCTTCCAGCTTACGGGCAATACTGATGCGGAAACCTTCCGGATCTATGCAAGAGCCGCGGCAATCGCTGCCGGGGTTCCTGTCACCGGGGCGGATGCCGAGATCATCATCACCCGCACGGTCGGGCTGAACACCACCGTCATCGCCGAGCTCGACAATATCGAAGAGATCACGGTCAACGCATTCAATACGACCGCCAACAACGGCAACAATCCAAACCAGCCTGACGGCGGGGGACCTTTCTCTGGTGACACCATCCAGGTGATCGGCAACTTCAATGCGCCGTTCACCAGCCTCAACTTCAGCACGATCACCATCGACGGTAACGCCGGCGACGATACGGTCGACATAACCGGACTGAGCTCCGAACACCGGATCGTCTTCCGGTCCAACGGTGGCAACGACACGCTTGTTGGCCAATTGCGTCCGCAGGACGTGATCGAGCTCGGGGGCACGCTGACGGACTTCGTGACCACCGAGGCTAACGGCAACGTCACGGTCAGCAACGGCACGAACTCCGTCACGTTCAAGAAATACGAAGGCGGCGGACCGCAGATTACCGGGACGGACGACGATACCGGTGAAACGCCGAACACTCCTGCTCCGTCCGCTGGATCGCCGATCGCCGGCACAGCCAGTGCAGACGTCCTGCTTGGTACGGCAAATGCCGAAACGATCGTTGCCCTTGGGGGCAATGACACCGTCATCGGTGGCGAGGGTGCAGACGTCATCAGAGGTGATGACGGCAACGACTTCATCACGTCCGGTGGCGGCAACGACCTGGTCTTCGGCGGCGATGGCAACGACGACATTCTCGGCGGTGAGGGCAACGACATGCTCTACGGCGATGCCGGATCGGACCGTATCTTTGCCGATGCCGGCAATGACATGATCCAGACCGGTGCCGGCAGCGACTTCGTATCCGGGGGATCCGGCGACGATATCATTGTCGCCGCCAAGGATGATGGTGACGACATCTACTACGGCGATGCCGGCAACGACACTTTGGACATGTCGGCCATAACCGCCAATCTGACCGTCGATATCGGCTCCGGGTTCATGAACCAGGGGAGCGTGTCCAGCAGTCAGACCGGGCAGGATACCCTGTGGGGGATCGAAAATGTCGTGACCGGTTCGGGTAATGACACGATTGTCGCCAATGCCTTCGTCAACGTCATCGAAGGCGGGGCCGGCAACGATACCTTCCGGTTCACTTCGGAAGCCAATGCCGATGGCGATACGATCACCAGCTTCCAGGCCGGTGACAAGATCGATCTCAGTGGCACCGATGCCAACAACGGGGTGGCGGGAAACCAGTCCTTCACCCTGGTCTCGGGATCGAGCTTAAGTGGCCCGGCACAACTCGCCGTGACCCATGAAGCCAGGGCCGATGGCGATTACACCGTCGTCTCGGGTAGCGTCGACAGTGACGGAGCCGCAGAGTTCCGCCTGAACATCAAGGGGAACCACAACCTCACCGGTTCTGACTTCAACTTGTAACCAGCGTTTTCCGGCGCGCCGACCAAGGCGCGCCGGCCTTACTCCATCAAACGCGGATTGGTGAGTATCATGCGCAAGACCCCACTGACTGGCACGAAACGTAAGAACGCTGAGAAGCTTACGCAGAGATTTAAAGGAATATTCCTCTTTCTTTTCATCACCTCCGGAATAATCAACATTCTGGCGCTGACCGGCTCCTTCTACATGCTGCAGATCTACGACCGGGCTTTGACCAGCGGCAGCATCCCGACCCTGCTCGGGCTCTCGATCCTTGCGATCGGGCTCTATCTGTTTCAAGGGCTCTTCGACATCATCCGCTCACAGATACTGGTGCGCGTCGGCGCAAGGCTGGATGCAAAGATCGCCCCGCTGGCGCATGAAGTTGCGATCGACATGCCCCGTTTCGGCTTCTCCACGGCAGAGGCCCTCGAGCGCGGCCGTGACGTTGATACGGTCAGGGGATTTCTCGGCAGCCAGGGGCCGATCGCCTTTTTCGACCTTCCCTGGATGCCGCTCTACCTGATCTTCGTCTACATGCTGCATCCCTATCTCGGCGCCCTGACATTTGGCGGCGCCTTTGTCCTCACGATTCTCGCGATCCTGACCGAGGTGATGACGCGCAGATGGGCCGCCGCCACCCACAAGGCCGGTATTGAGCGAAATGCCATTGCCGATTCAAACACCCGCAATGCCGAGGTGTTGAAGGCCATGGGCTTTGCGCCGCGTGCGGTGAGCCGGTTCAATGTTGCCAACAAGGAACATCTGGCGCTTCAAACCCGGACAAACGACATCAGCGGCACCTTTGGAGCGATTTCCCGGGTGCTTCGGATGGTGTTGCAGTCTGCGGTTCTGGGGCTGGGGGCGTGGTTGACGATCCAGGGGGAAATGTCTGCCGGCGCCATCATCGCTGCATCCGTTGCTTCGGCGCGTGCTCTTGCCCCGGTCGATCTAGCTGTCGGCAACTGGAAGAGCTTCGTCACGGCACGAACCGCCTTCGCTCGCCTCAAGGAAACGGTGGTCGCATTGACGAGTACCGTTGCGCCAATGGACCTTCCTGCGCCCGCCAAGACCTTGAAGGTCGAAAAGCTCACGGTCGCAGCCCCCGGTTCCGGCCGCGTTCTTCTGAGCGACGTCAGTTTCGAGATCGAAGCCGGCCAGGTGCTGGGCATTATCGGTCCAAGCGGCGGCGGCAAGACAACACTTGCGCGCGCGCTGACCGGGATCTGGCCGCCGCTTCGCGGTGGTGTTCGGTTGGATGATGCTGAGCTGACGCAATGGTCAGACAGCTGTCTCGGACAGCACATCGGATATCTCCCGCAGGACGTGGCACTCCTGGATGCCACGGTCGAGGAAAACATTTCCCGCCTTGATCCTGATGTCGAAGCTCGGGCAATCGTGGAAGCGGCACAAACCACCGGCATTCACGAAATGATCGTGCGTTTGCCGGACGGCTACCGCACCGCACTTGGTCCCCAGGGAGCATCCCTGTCTGCCGGTCAGAGGCAGCGGATCGCGCTTGCACGGGCGTTGTACCGCAATCCGTTCATCGTCGTCATGGACGAGCCCAACTCCAATCTCGACGGAGAGGGCGAGTCCGCACTGACCCAGGCCATACAAGCCGTTCGCGCCCGCAATGGCATTGCCATTGTCATTGCCCATCGCCCGAGCGCGCTTACCGCCTGCGACCTGATTGCCGTGGTTCAAGGCGGCAAGCTGGTCGCGTTTGGGCCCAAGAACGAAATCCTGAAACCAGCCGCGATCGGGGACGCCGTTGGCCGACCCGCACTGCCCGCGCGCATGACGTCAAAGGTGTCGGAATGATCGAGGCGAAGGGAACAAAAACGGTCAAAGAGGAAGACCCGCACCAGCGCTACAGCCTGAAGAACGAGGAAGCGCCGTCAAGAGCGCCGGCTGTTATCGCGATGTTGTTGACGGGCTTTGCGCTTTATCTGAAGAGCGCCTTCAGCACGGCGTCGGAGCCGGCGGAGGAGCCTCCGCAAGCGAGGGAGCCGCAGGAAGATCTAGCCCCTCCGCAGTTGGTGGCGGAGAACAAGCCGGAAGAAGTCAAGGAAGAGGAAGCGCCTGCCAAAAAGAAGGCTGGCGGCGCCATGCGAAACTACAATAGCCAGAACGAAGAAATGGATGCCGTCGATATTCGATCGCCCTCATTCCAACCGGACGATTTCTCGACCTCGATGTCTGAACGGTGGGAGCTGGAAAGTCCGTCGCCTACCTTGAGGGCATCGAACGACAATGTCGCGTCGGCGCCGTCTGTTGCCGGCTCTCCCGTCAAATCTTTCCCGGTAAAGCATGGGGAAGACGACAAGCCGGGCGATGACGACGATGACGATGATGACGACAACGATGATAACGACCCTGTTAACCGCGCACCGCGCGTGAACGGCTCAGTCACGCTGAAGGATGTTTCCGGTTGTGCTGCGGTCGTCATCGGCCTTACGGATCTATTGCGCGGTGCATCCGATCCGGACGGCAACGTGCTTTCCGTCAGGGATATCACGGTGACATCCGGCACGATCACGGCGACCGCAGAAGGTTGGCTTTACGACTGGACAGAGCTTGGTCCGGTCACGATTACCTACCAGGTCACGGATGGCCAGCTTTCGATTACCCAGACTGCGTCTTTTTCCGTGGTCAACGCCCCGCCGATCGTCGGGACTATGGGTGACGATCTGTTGCTCGGCACCAATTGCGGCGATGCTATCGACGGCAGGGCAGGCGATGACAGCATCGATGCCCGAGGTGGTGCCGACACCGTGGACGGTGGCGAAGGCAACGACAACATCGTCGGGGGCGGGGGCAACGACGTCATTTTCGCGGGGATCGGCAACGATGTCGTCTTTGGCGGAACCGGTGACGATCAGATCCATGGCGGCAGCGGCAACGACCGCCTGTTTGGCGAGGAGGGGCGCGATATTCTGTCTGGGGATGAAGGAGACGACGCCCTGCATGGAGGCGCTGACGACGATCTGGCCTTCGGCGGCGACGGCAACGATTTGGTTGCCGGCGATGAAGGCAACGACGCCATCGACGGCGGCAGCGGCGACGATCGCCTGTCCGGCGGTAGCGGCAACGATACTTTGCTCGGGCAAGCGGGCAAGGATCATCTTGTCGGGGACGAAGGCGCGGATGTTCTGGTGGGGGGCGGCGACAAGGATATCGTCATGGGAGGTGCTGGTAACGACACGATTGCGGGCGAAGGGGATCTCGTATCGGACCAATATGACGGCGGCGACGGTTTGGACACGCTCGATTATTCCAGCGTGTCACGATCGATCACCATCGACCTCAGCGAAGGCAAAGCCTCAGGTGAAGAGATTGGCGACGATACCATCACGAATTTTGAGGTGGTCATGACCGGTCAGGGGGATGACAGCGTGACCGCCAGCCTTGGGGCCGAGACAATCGCCACCGGAGCCGGCGACGATACGGTTAAAGATGCAGGAGGGGATCTTCTCCCCGATCTTTACGATGGCGGAGATGGCACCGACACGCTCGATTATTCCAGCTTGTCACGGTCGATCGAGATCGACCTCAGCGAAGGCCAAGCCTCGGGCGCAGAAATCGGCGAGGACACCGTCGCGAATTTCGAGGTGGTCCTGACCGGCCAAGGCGATGACAGCGTCATCGGCAGCGATCACGCCGAGACGATCGTGACCGGAGCCGGCGACGACACGATTGAGGATGGAGCAGGCGCGGATGTCGTTTCGGCCGGAGTGGGAAACGATACCGTCATGGCCGCGGCCGACAGCGCCGATGATCATTATGATGGCCAATCGGGTCTGGACACCCTGGATTATTCTGCGGCAACGCATGGGGTTGTCATCGACCTTGAGACCGGCATCGCGACCGGTGTCGATATCGGAACCGACATTGTCACGAGCTTTGAACAGATCGTGGGCAGCGCCCAGGCGGATGTCTTCCACGTCGGTCAAACCGCGTTGATCCTTGAGGGAGGCAGCGGCGATGACGTCTTCCGTTTCAATATGCCGGCCGGCTCGTCGACCAGCGACGCCATCCATCACATCCTCGATTTCATGGTCGGGGACCGCATCGAGATGTCGAGGTATCAGATCTTCGAGGAGATCGTCGATAACCTCGAGGACCATTTCGAGGCTGTCTATGGCGGAGATGTCGATGAAGACGCGCTTCCCATCAGGATGCGGCATGAGGGGACAGAGGAACATGGCGTAACGCGGATCGAATTCGATACCGACAACGACCAGGAATACGAGGTGGCTGTCACTTTGAGCGGTCATCACATGTTGGTGGTCGTCGAGACCGCTCAAATATAATCTGGGGAGGGAAACAAAATGCTCAAATCACAACGAAATCCTCCAGCCATCGGCGACGATGAGGCAGACGCCGCGTTCCCGGTAACCTTCCGGGTTATCGTCGGCGCCATGCTTGGCGTTCTGCTTTTTGCCGGCGCCGGCGGATGGGCTGCCACGGCCCAGCTTACGGGCGCGATCGTTGCGGCGGGAATGGTCAAGGTCGATCAGAACCTGAAGGCAATCCAGCATCGTGACGGCGGCATCGTCAGCGAGATCCTGGTCAAGGAAGGCGACGCCGTCAGAAAAGGCGACATCATGCTGCGGCTTGACGACGTGCAAACCCGAGCGGAACTGTCCATCGTCAAGAACCAGCTCGTCGAACTGGCGGCGCGAAAAACGAGGCTTGTCGCCGAACGGGACAACGCGGCGGAATTGCAGTTTGGAGCAGAACTCAGTGAGGCAATGACTGTGGTTCCTACGGTCTTCATGGGCGAGGCGCGGCTTTTCTACGGGAACCGCCAGAACCGGGAAAGCCAGAAGCAACAGCTCCAATTGGGAATTTCCCAATTGGAAGAGGAGGTCAATGGCTTGAAGGTTCAGCTCACCGCAAAGCAGGACGAACTGGCGCTGATCAAAACCGAGCACAAGAAGATCAAGCGCCTCACCGACAAGAACCTGCTCGAGACCTCCCGCAAGTACATCATTGATCGCGAAATGGCGAAGATCACCGGCGAGTACGGCGAGATACAAGCCAACATCGCGCGGTCCAAGGCCCGAACAAGCGAAATCGAGCTTCAGATCATCGCCATCGACGAGGCCGCTCGGACCGAAGCACAGCGTGATCTAACGACCGTCGAACAGAAGATCTCGGAGTTGAGTGAACGAAAGGTGGCTGTCGAAGATCGATTGCAACGCACCGATATACGCGCCCCTTTGTCGGGAACCGTGAACGAGCTTTTCGTCCACACGATTGGTGGGGTGATCACGCCGGCGGAAAAGCTGGTCACCCTTGTCCCGACCGACGCTGCACTTAAGATCCAGGCCCGGCTTTCTCCCACCGATATCGATCAGGTGTTCTCCGGTCAGGTGGCCAAGCTTCGCTTTTCGGCTTTCAATCAGCGCACTACTCCCGAACTCTCCGGACACGTCACCTATGTGTCGGCCGCAACGAGCAACGACCCAAGTTCCGGCGAGACATACTACTTGGCGGATATCGGGGTTGCCCAAGTGGAGTTGGCCAAGCTCGGTGACAATAAACTCTTGCCCGGCATGCCGGTGGAGGTCTTCGTTTCAACGGAGCAAAGAACAGCACTGTCGTTCCTATCGAAGCCGCTTACCGACCAATTCAGCCGGGCCTTTCGAGAACAGTGAACAATTTCCGATCTTTCGTACCGAGGCGTGGCGTGCCTCGTGCGCGAACGGGTCATCCCAGGGCTGTTTCCGCGACATCCTTGGGATGACCGTCTGTCGCCGGACGGGACGCTTAAGAAACTCCAAAGTGGCCACCCACAAGCAGGCAGGGCGAAGCCGTCAGTGCCACTGGTAAAGCTGCTCTGCACCTTGATCGTTATCCAGACCTGCTGTCTGACGTTCGGGCAGTGTGCAAAGTCCGGCTGACAGGGTAGCGGCTTGCTGAAGATCGAAACTCCGCAGCTTCCCCCCACCCGCCGACATCGATCAACCGCGAGAGGAACCAAACGCACCCGAAAATTGTTTTGTCTCGCGAGGATGCGAGCCGTTCCAGCACGTGACAGCACGGTGAACACGGGCGCGTTATCCTTGTGTTGCCATGAGCAACGAATTGGCAGGCGAGCCTGCACGCACCTGATCTACACTCAAGGAAGTCGGTGCGGATGGCGGACGAGTACCGGGGACAGCGATGGCCAGCGACAAGCTTTCGACCTACAAACAGAAGCGCGATTTCAAGGTCACCAAGGAACCAAGCGGAGCGGGCAAGCTCAGCCCTTCCAATCGACGTCGCTTCGTCATTCAGAAACATGACGCCACCCAGCTGCACTACGATCTTCGTTTGGAGCTCGACGGTGTCTTCAAATCCTGGGCCGTGACCAAGGGGCCATCGCTCGATCCCCAAGACAAGCGCCTTGCGGTGGAGGTCGAGGATCACCCGCTCGACTATGGCGATTTCGAAGGCACCATTCCGAAAGGCCAGTATGGCGGGGGCACTGTCATGCTGTGGGATCGCGGTTATTGGGAGCCGGAAGGAAATCGGACGCCGGAAGAGGCGCTGGCCAAAGGTGATTTCAAGTTCACACTTGAGGGCAAACGGCTCCACGGCAGTTTCGTGCTCGTGCGCATGCGTCATGATCGCGATGGTGGAAAACGAACGAATTGGCTCCTGATCAAACATCGTGACGATTTTTCGGTCGATGAGAACGGAGCGGCTGTCCTTGAGGAAAACGACACCTCAGTCGCCTCCGGACGCTCGATGGAGGCGATCGCGTCGGGCAAAGGCAGAAAGCCAAAGCCCTTCATGGTGGAGGGCGGCGCTATTGGGGCCGACGCGGTGTGGGACAGCAACCACGGTCTTGCCGCCGAGGAACGCCAGGCGGGAGCGGGGAGCCGAAAAAAGTCTGTGTCCGCCAGACGCCCGAAATCCAGAATACCTGATTTCATCCCACCGCAGTTATGCGAAACACTGGACCGCCCTCCGAACGGCGGTGGCTGGATCCATGAGATCAAATTTGATGGCTATCGCATTCAGATGCGGGTCGAGAATGGCAAGGCGACTTTGAAAACCCGCAAAGGTCTCGACTGGGCAGCCAAATTTGCCGCCATCGCCAAGTCGGCAGCAGCTCTGCCTGATGCCATCATCGATGGTGAGATCTGTGCTCTTGACGAAAAAGGAGCACCTGATTTTGCCGCCCTTCAGGCAGCACTTTCCGAAGGCGAGACTGATGCCTTGGTCTACTTTGCATTCGATCTCCTGTTTACCGGCGATGAGGACCTGCGAGAGCTTGCGCTGACAGAGCGGAAAGAACGGCTCGCAGCGATGCTGGAGGATGCGGGCGACGATCCGCATCTGCGCTTCGCCGAGCATTTTGAAACCGACGGTGACGCCGTGCTGCGATCGGCCCGCCGTCTTTCGCTTGAGGGCATCGTTTCCAAGAAAGCGGATGCGCCGTACCAGTCCGGCCGCTCCGACACGTGGGCGAAATCCAAATGCCGCGCAGGTCATGAAGTCGTCATCGGCGCCTATGCAACGACCAACGGCAAATTCCGATCTCTCCTTGTTGGCGTCAATCGTGGCGAGCATTTCGTCTATGTCGGCCGGGTCGGGACAGGCTATGGCGCAAAGACCGTCGAAACACTGTTGCCAAAGCTGCAAAAGCGCGAGGCCTCCCGGTCACCCTTTACGGGGATCGGGGCGCCAAAGAAGGATCGGAATATCGTTTGGCTCAAGCCGGATCTCGTTGCCGAGATCGAGTTCGCCGGCTGGACGACTGATGGCCAGGTGCGGCAGGCGGCATTCAAGGGCTTGAGGGAAGACAAACCGGCGGGCGAGGTGAAAGCGGAAAAACCGGCGTCACCTTCAAAGGCTGCCGTGTCCGATCCATCGACAGTAAAGCCAGTACCAAATCGTATCCGCAAGGGCGGGAAGGCCGAGGTCATGGGCGTGCTGATTTCCAGCCCGGAAAAACCTCTATGGCCGGATGGTGGCGATGGGAAGCCGGTGACCAAGGTTGAGCTTGCCCAATATTATGAGGCGGTCGGGTCCTGGCTGATCGATCATATCAAAGGTCGGCCCTGTTCGATCATTCGCACTCCCGACGGCATTGGCGGCGAGCAATTCTTCCAGCGACATGCCATGCCGGGAACATCGAACCTGCTCGAGCTGGTCACCGTATTCGGGGACAAGAAGCCTTACCTGCAGATCGACCGCGTCGAGGGGCTTGCGGCGATCGCCCAGATCGGTGGTGTCGAACTGCATCCCTGGAATTGCGAGCCCGGGCGACCGGAGGTGCCCGGCCGCCTGGTGTTCGATCTGGACCCGGGCCCCGAAGTCGAGTTTTCCACCGTCATTGACGCGGCTCGGGAAATTCGCGACCGGTTGGCAGAACTCGGGCTGGTAAGCTTCTGCAAGACGACGGGTGGCAAGGGACTGCACGTCGTGACGCCGCTTGCCGTGTCGCGACGGAAGAAATTGAGTTGGGAAGAGGCGAAGGCTTTTGCCCATGATGTCTGTCAGCGGATGGCCCGCGACAATCCAGATCTTTACCTGATCAGGATGGCGAAGAACCAGCGCGAGGGCCGCATCTTCCTCGACTACTTGCGCAACGACAGAATGTCGACCGCTGTTGCGCCCCTGTCGCCGCGGGCGCGCCCCGGCGCCCCGGTGTCGATGCCGCTCAACTGGACGCAGGTCAAAAAGGGTCTCGATCCCAAACGCTTCACGATCCGGACCGTGCCGGAGCTTCTGAGAGCGGGGACCGCTTGGCAGGATTATTGTGAAAGCCAGCGCTCGCTGGAGCAGGCAATCAAGCGCCTGAGCAAAACGAACAGGGCTGCGGCGTAGTCATCCGCCGAAAATGCGGATGCTTTTCACCTGGACATGGATCGTGGGCGATGGCTGTAGCGGACCGGAAGCCTCGGCAATGGTGCGCGGCTCATTTGCGGGGTCGGGTTTCGGCGGCCACAGATTTGCGCAGCGCATCCATGATGTTGATGACATTGCTCGGTTCCGACGCTGGCGATTTCGCTTTGCCGTTCTGGGGTTTTTTCGCCTGTTTCTTCCTCGTGTTGATGATGTCGAGCAGCCGATCCTGGACCGGGTCGACGACCATCTTCGGGTTCCAGTCCTGGGTCTTCTTTTCGATCAATTGCTGGACGAGCGGCATCATGTCGGAATCCGCTTTCTCGTTGCCGATATCCTCAAAATAGGCTTTCTCGTCCCTGACCTCGTCCCCGTAGCGCAAAGTCCACAGGATGATGCCTTTACCACGCGGCTCCAGCAAGACGGCGCGTTCGCGACGCGAGATGACCAGTCGCGAAATGCCAACCACCCGCTTGGCCTCCATCGCTTCACGAATGACGGAAAAGGCTTCCTGACCGACAGGGTCGTTCGGGGAGAGATAGTACGGAGTATCGAACCAGATCCATTCGACGCTGTCGCGGGGTGCGAAGGTGGATATGTCGATGGTTTTGGTGCTGTTCAGCGCGACATTTTCGAGTTCGTCGTCCTCGAGCATGACGTACTCGTCTTCGGCGCGTTGATAGCCCTTGACCTGGTCGTCCTCCTTGACTTCGTGCCCGGTGACCGCATCCACGTAGTGGCTGATAACGCGGTTCTGTGTCGCGCGGTTGAGCGTATGAAAACGGACCTTTTCTTCGTCGGACGTTGCCGGCATCATCTGCACGGGGCAGGTGACCAGCGACAGCTTGAGATAACCTTTCCAGTAGGGCCGAACGGCCATGAAAGCGTCCTCCGACTAGCTGGCGCGCCGTTTTTGCGCGGTAGCGGGCTTGGATTTGGCAGTTGCAGATTTTGCAGCTGGCTTGCGAGCGGCGCCCTTGTTGACATTCGCTGCGGTGCGCTTTGCTTTTGTTTTCTTCGCACTCATGCCCGCACTTTCGCGCAGTGCCTGCAGCAGATCTCCAGGCTTCGACGCAGCGGGCGCCTTCCTTTTGGGAAGCGAGCGTCCTTCGATTTTGGCTTTGACCAGTTCGGCCACGGCAGCCTCATATCGATCGTCGAAGCTGCTGGCGTCGAAGCTACCCTTCTTGGTTTCGATGATATGTTCGGCAAGATCGAGCATCTCGCCTTCGATCTTGAGGTCGGGGAGATCCTCGAAAGCCTTGTCGGCCGAACGGACCTCGTAATCAAAGTTGAGCGTGGAGGCGATCAGCCCATTGCCATGCACTCGGATAAGGACGGTGCGCACCCGTCGGAACAGCACCGTTCGCGCAATCGCGGCGACCTTTTCCTGTTTCATCCCGTCGCGCAGCAGCACGAAGGCATCGGTGCCCAGCTTGTCGGGAGCGAGATAATAGGGCTTGTCGAAGTAGATTGTGTCGATCTGGGAGCAGGGGATGAAGGCCTCTATCTTCAGGGTCTTGTCACTGTCGGGAACGGCTTCGGCCATTTCCTCGGGTTCCAGGACGACGTACTGGCCATTCTCCATCTCATAGCCTTTGACCTGGTCGTCACGCTCAACCGCATCTCCCGTCTCGCCATCGACGAATTCGCGTTTGACTCGGTTTCCCGTCTTGCGATTGAGAGTGTTGAAGGCGATGCGGTCAGAAGTTGATGCCGCCGTATAGAGCGCCACGGGACAGGTCACCTCGCCGAACTTGATGTAGCCTTTCCAATTCGCTCTTGGGGCAACCATGATACAAGTTCTCCTGACGCGGCCAAAGGAACTCAACCGCTCAGCCGGCGTTTCGTTCCCGACCGGTCTCAATCGAATGCATCTTTTGCGCCGCCGTTTGTGGAGGGGAAAATCACAAGGGAGGTCTGCCATGAGAATGCGCGAGCCAATCGATACCGGCAGCGGTGAACGCCGTCGGCGGCGCGAGGAGGATCGCGAGGCCAAGAAGGGCAACGAAGCTTCGTCGTCGCTGCCCATCGCATGCCGGCAGCGCAGATCATTCTGGTGAAACTCGCCACCTACAATGTCAACGGCATCAACGGTCGCCTCGACGTGCTGCTGCGGTGGCTCGAGGAGAGGCAGCCGGACGTCGTGTGCCTGCAGGAACTGAAAGCGCCCGACAGCAGGTTTCCTCATCGGGAAATCGAGAAAGCCGGCTATGGCGCGATCTGGCACGGACAGAAATCATGGAATGGGGTGGCCATCCTGGCTCGAGGACGGACCCCAATGGAGACGCGTCGCGGTTTGCCGGGCGATCCTGATGACAGCCACAGCCGCTACATCGAGGCGGCAATCGAGGGAATAATCGTCGGATGCCTTTATCTGCCGAATGGCAATCCCGCCCCTGGACCCAGGTTTGACTACAAGCTGCGTTGGTTTGACCGGCTACAGCACTATGCGGCGCAACTGATAGACCTGGAGATCCCGGTTGTCTTGGCTGGCGACTTCAATGTCATGCCAACCGATCTGGATGTTTACAAGCCGGAGCGGTGGCGAGACGATGCGCTCTTCAGACCGGAGGTGAAGGCGGCCTACGCCGCACTTCTTGATCAGGGCTGGACGGATGCGGTGAGGCATCTCCATCCGAATGAGCGGATCTATACATTCTGGAAGTATTTCCGAAACGCATTTGCCCGAGACGCCGGGCTTCGCATCGATCATTTCCTGTTAAGCCCGGCGCTTGCTGGCGATCTCAAGCGGGCCAAGGTGGACAAGTCAGTGCGAGGTTGGGATCACACGAGTGACCACGCGCCGGTTTGGATCGAGCTACTTTAACCCGCAACGATCTGCTCTGCCGTAAACCTCTATTCTTTTATCGATCCGTCCTTCTATGGGCCGGCTCATTTCGGAGGAAACTCTCCGTTGCAGGTCAAATCCTATGCGTAGGCGATCAATATTGCCATGCCGATCGCGATCATGCCTATACCGAGCCAGTTCCTCACCAAACCAAGAAATCTAAGCCCTTGTCCTCTGGGCTCCAGGGTCGGCTTGGCATCTGAAATGGATCGGTGAGGATCGCTGAGAGGTCGACGCCTGAGCGCACCCCAAAACAAATCGAGTACACCGGCGATCACGAGGGCAGCACCGATCAGGATCGCGGTTATGGACATTGCTTGTCTCCATTGTGCGCCAGGGTCGCGTGCGCAGCTGTGAGAATAGCCAATACGTTCACCTGGTGCCTGTGAGCCTGACACCGGGACAGAGTAGCGCTGCACTTCAACGAACGAACTCTGCGCAACTCCCTTGGTTGATTGACCAACCGCAGGGAAAAGTAATGGTTCCGATCACAATTCCGTAAGCGGTTTGACAGACCAGCGATGACATCACCGAATTGCAGGGAAACTGTGCGTGGGATCGCAACAGTTCATCAGTGAAAGAGAACAGGCCCTCGGTCCTGCAGCGAATGCAAGCGGGCGAAAATGTGGGAATTTCAAGACTTCGCCACATTTCTCCCATGCGAGAAAGTTACTGGAGGTTGTTTTGTGATTCGTATGCACTGCCTGCAATTTTGAAAAATCGAGGATTGATATGGTAAAAGTGACCAGAATTGCCACGACTGTCTGTGCTCTTGGTGCCCTCCTGACAACAACTGGATTGGCTCAAACGGCCTTCGCACAAACTCAGGCTGAAACCACTTCTGTCGCACCCTTAGCCACAGGCTTGACCGATGGCGGGGCCGCGGAAGCGCAGGTCGTCGAAGCTGTCCGCGCCGGGGACGTTTTAACAATCAAACTCCGCTTCAAGCCGCTGGCGACGAACCAGCTGGAACGAATATATGATTCGATTAGCCAGGACGCATATGAAAACAGCTTCTACGTTCTTGCTGGCAATAAGAAATACCTGCTGCTTACGGACAGCAGTGATAAGCCGCTGACAAATCCAAACCTCGTTATCAAAGCTAACAAGGATTCTCCGATCGCGGGTTCCTGGCATGGTAGGTTCCCTGCTCCGCCAAAGGACGTCACCGAGGTGTCACTGACGATCCCGGGCGTCGAGACACTCGACGCGATCAAACTTACCGACCGATAGCCATGGCTGGTGCAGCGAAATGTTCCCTCGCGATGGTCGTGATCATGATAGCGGCCAGCGGTTCTTATGCGCAGGTGTCACCTTACCATCGCGAAATACGTGATCTTAAGGCCACGGTTCTTGATTTGAAGGGGCTACCCTCCGATCTAAACAGCGCCGTGTTTGATCTGTCTGCGAAAGCCGATGGGCTTACCGCTCAGCACGGTGGTCTTTCCGTAAGACAAGACGCAACGACCGTCAGGGTGTCCATGACGGGCGATGTGCTGTTCGATTTCGACAAGGCCGACATCCAATCGGCCGCCGAACCGACACTCATGGACATCGCGCGTCTCATCACATCCGTCCCCGCCGGCACGATCATTATCGAGGGTCATACCGATTCCAAAGGGTCGGCTCAGTACAATAAGGAACTGTCCCTTCAGCGAGCTAGTGCCGTCATGCAATGGCTTGTGAAACATGGAGCAGATAAAGCGCGGCTATCGGTGGAAGGGCTAGGTGATAGCCGTCCGATCGAACCCAATACGAAAAACGGAGCGGACAATCCCCAAGGGCGCGCTCTCAACCGGCGCGTCGAGTTCGTTTTTCCAAAGCGGTAGAAAAATGGGTCCTGCGGGCCGATGAATTGACGCACGCTGGCTACTTAGGGCCGACGTGCGTCCGCTATGGCGTTTCCTGTTGGCCCGGCCGGCCGACGCTATCCGTACGGTGACGTATGCGCCTGACCGAGCCCGAGGTCGCCCTTGTGGAGTGTTTGGCCCACAAGTAACCAGTGCACCATCAGGCGGTGTCTTCAACGACGAACAGATCGACGGACCGCCGAGGCGCTACTACGCAAAGCCGCCGGCGGCACAACACAGCAAGCGCGCATCCATCCGGCATTCGGATAATCAACCGTTGTCTGTGAATTGCCGACACAACGGGAGGTATGGCGGTTCTTGACATGTATTCAGATACGGCTTTTAAGTTTGCTGGCGGCTCTGCAAAGCAGCAGAGTTGTGCGGAAACCCTACTGCATGGTTCCTTAAATCCTATCCGATTCAAGGATCAAAACATGCGGCATCAGCTCTTAGAGGTCCCAATGCGCCGAGTCCCTTCTCACGAAAATCACGTTGGAATTTCTGAGAAGTTGAGGATTCATGCGCACCTTAAATCTGGGCGTCCTGGCCCATGTGGATGCAGGCAAAACTAGCCTTACCGAACGACTCCTTTTTGACGCCAGTGTCATCGACAAGCTAGGCAGCGTCGACGCAGGCAATACACAGACAGATAGCCTCGCGCTGGAGCGGCAGCGTGGGATCACGATCCGAGCTGCCGTTGTTTCATTCACGATCGGCGACACGGTGGTGAACCTCATCGATACGCCCGGTCACCCTGACTTCATCGCCGAGATCGAGCGCGTGCTTGGGTTGCTGGACGCTGCAGTCGTCGTTGTTTCTGCAGTCGAAGGCGTGCAAGCGCAGACGCGAGTGCTGGTGCGGGCGTTGCAGCGTGTTGGGGTTCCCTTCCTATTCTTCATCAACAAGGTCGATCGTCTCGGTGCGCGCTACGACGAAGTGCTGCAAGCCATTGCCGGCCAACTACCGGTTCGACCCATCGCCATGTCGGCCGTCATTGATGCCGGTAGTAAACTCGCTCAGGTAAAGGCGTTCGATCCGGGAAGCGAGCCGCTTTTCACCGCGCTGTGCGAGACCCTGGCGGAAAACGATGACGAGCTGCTGCGCGATTATCTGCAAGCTCCGGATCGTCTTACCGACGAAAGACTTGACCGCTCGCTGCGGGATCAGGTTTCTCGCGGTCTGTTGCAGCCGGCATTTGCTGGCGCGGCGGTAACCGGCGCGGGCCTGCCAGCTCTGACATCGGCAATTGCAACCGTGCTGCCCAGTCGTCACCTCGATCCTGACGCTGCTGTCACCGGCAAGATCTTCAAGATCGAGCGTGGATGGGGCGGTGAGAAGCTCTGCTATCTCTATCTCTCATCTGGCACGGTCCGGCTGCGGGAATATCTCGACCTGCCTCAAGGGCGGGCAAGGGTAACTGGAATCCAGCTTTTCGACGCTGGCAAAATTCACAGCGCAACCAGCTTCAGGGCAGGTCAGATTGCTCGGGTCAGCGGCCTTGGCGGCGCCCGCATCGGCGACGTGGTCGGCACCACCCGCCTCGCAGACGTCCAGCACCATTTTGCGCCTCCAACGTTGGAATCCCGGGCTAAAGCGCAGCGTCCCTCCGAGAGTGCGGCGCTCTGGCTGGCGCTAAACCAGTTGGCCGAACAGGACCCGCTGATTGACCTGCGCAAGAACGAGGACACGAACGACATCTTTGTGTCTCTCTATGGCGAGGTGCAGAAGGAGGTGATCCAGTCGACACTGTTGACGGATTTCGGTCTCGAAGTTGCGTTTGAGGATAGTACAGTCATCTGCGCCGAGAGGCTCGCCGGAACCGGCACGGGCCTTCAGATCATCTTCAAGGAGCCGAATCCATTCCTGGCGACCGTTGGCTTGCGCGTCGAACCGCGACCGGAAGGGGCGGGCAACAGCTTCGCGCTGGAAGTGGATGTTGGCCAGATGCCGGCAAGCTACTACCGGGCAGTCGAGGAAACCGTATTCGAGACGCTTAGGCAGGGCATCTTCGGCTGGCAAGTCATCGATTGCCACGTTGCCATGACCGCTGCGCGGCACAGTTCCCCGTCGAGCACCGCTGCAGACTTTCGGCAGTTGACGCCGTGGGTCCTCGCAACTGCGTTATCAACGGCAAAAACCGTTGTCTGTGAGCCGATCGACCAATTTTACCTCGAAGCACCTTCGCAGACTTTGGGTGGCTTGCTGGCCCTGCTTGCCAAGTCGGGCGCTGTCACCAAGGAATCGATTTTGGCCGATGGCGTAGCGCGGCTGGAAGGGCATGTCGCCTCCGAGAGGGTTCAAGGCATTCAGCAGCAATTGCCGGGACTGACAAGCGGCATGGGGACCATGGAAACCTCCTTCCACCACTATGCCCCGGCAGCCGACCCGCAGCGTTCGCGCAAGCGTTCCGGTGTCGATCCATTCAACGGCCGCGAATATCTACTCCGATTGTCCCGACCTGCAGACCGTGCGAAAACTCGGGATGAAATTTGAGCCGCAGAAAGTCGTTTCCCTTGCCTCGGGCTGAAGGTCGACCTTCAGCCCGACGGACAAGCAGCCCCGGCATCCACCCAGGCTTGAATGATCTTGCCGAATTCTTCCTGTGTGCCGGGCACAGGTTCGCGGCCATCGCCGGGGTGCCACCCCCATCCAACCAGCTCGTCATGCGCCATGTGTTCCACCATTTCAGCCATGGTCTTGTCGCCGTTGCGAGCTGGGTCCTTCAGTTGCTCACAGATCTGGGCAAGGGTCTTGCCCTCCCAGGCCATTTCGATCGGGGCGAGATGCCAGGCGGGATTGCCTGGAATGCTCTTCAGTGTGTCCGCCTGGCCGATGACCGGCGTGTTTTTTTCGCTGTGGCAGGTGTTGCACTGCATGCCCACGAGACCCATGCCGCCATCGCCGCGGAACACCGGCGGTTGATGCGGATGCATCGACATTCCTTGCAATGGGCGTTCCGTCGCCGGGTGACAGTTGACGCATCGCGGATGCTGGATGACCTTTCCGGCTTCTTCGAAGAGGGCGACCGAGCGCGCCTGCTTGTCGGAAATCGACTGGAACGACTCTGCAGAGCGTAGTGCGTTGGCGTTCTGGGCCACGGACGTCGGGGCGAGCATCACGCCCGCCCCGACGATAAGACACTGCACTGCTATGCCTGCAAACAGGAGCTTGATTGTCATCTGACGATATCCCTCACGATGAGATGACACTGACGATGGGAAGCTGCCGCACGGGGGTGCCGGTCAGCTTTCGCCACGCATTGGCGACCGCCGGCCCTATGGGCGGCACGCCGGGCTCGCCGACGCCAGTCGGTTTTTCCGCAGATTTGATGATCTCCACCGCCACATCGGGCATTTCATTGATGCGGATCGAGCGGTAGTCGTGGAAATTCGACTGCACGATCCGTCCGCCTTGGCCGAGAGTAACGGCGTCGAACAGCACAGCACCGAGCCCATAGCCGATGCCGCCTTCCATCTGTGCCTTGATGATGTTGGGATTGACCGCGACGCCGCAATCGACCGCACACCAGACTTTATGGACACGCGGGGCGCCATCGGAGCCGACCGAAACTTCCGCGACCTGACCGACGAACGAACCGAAGCTTTCGACGACGGCGACACCACGGGCGCGCCCGTCGGGAAGCGTTGATCCCCAGTCCGCCATTTCCGCTGCCTTGCGTAGGACGCCGGCGTGACGCGACCCCTTGTCAAGCAGCGCAAGCCGTCCTTCGACCGGGTCCCGACCGACGCGGGCCAGCAGTTCGTCGACAAAGGTTTCGACCGCAAAGCCGGTATGGGTGTGGCCGACCGAGCGCCACCACAAAGGCGGGATCGGAAGCACGATGTTGTGTGACGTGACCTTGAGATTGGGGATCTGATAGGGAAGGTTGGATGCGCCCTCCACCGATGTCTGATCCAGGTCCGCTTTGGCCATGATCGACTGTCCGACAATGATCTGTTCCCAGGCGGTGATATGGCCCTCGGCATCGATCGCCCCACGCATCTTGTGGGCATACATCGGCCGATAGAAGCCGCCCTGGATGTCGTCCTCGCGCGTCCACATGTGCTTGAGTGGTCGATCGCCGCCGATTGCAGCATAGGTTGTTGCCGCCTCCTGCATATAGGGCGAGCCGAATTGCGCCTTACGGCCGAAGCTGCCGCCGGCGAGCTGGGTATTCACGCGGACTTTCTTTTCGTCGAGGCCGAGAATCTTGGCCGCCACCTGCTGGTCGAAGCCCGGGAACTGCGCACCGTTGTAAATGTCGACGGAGCCGTCGGCGGCCTTGATGAAAACCGCGTCGAGCGGCTCCATCGGGGCGTGTGCGAGAAACGGGAAAACGATCTCCGCCTCGACCGTCTGGAGGCCTTCTTTCCGGAAAGCCTCGTCGACATTCCCGGTATTCGCCGCCTCGAGGCCCGGCTCGCCAAAGTGTCTGATGTATTCGGCAGCGAGCTCCTGTGATGAGCGGGTTTCCGCCTTTGCAAGATCCCATTCGACCTTGAGTGCATCGCGGCCCTTCAGCGCCGCGAACGTGTTGTCCGCGTAGACCGCGACGCCTTGAGGGATCTGTTTGACATCGACCACACCCATGACCTTGCGCGCCTCGCCGTCATCGAAGGTTTTCACGGTGGCGCCGAAATGCTTCGGGTGGGCGACCACGGCAACCAGCAGATTGTCCGGCGTGATATCGAGCGTGAAAATCGCGGTTCCGTTGATCTTGCCTTGGGTGTCGAGCTTCGGCAGCTCGGTTCCGATCAACACGAAGTCCTTCGGATCCTTGAGTTTGACATCGGCAGGCGGAGTTTGCCGTGCGGCACTGTCCGCCAGCGCGCCGAAGTCGCTCTCCTTGCCGGAAGACGCATGCTTTACGCGGCCCTTCTCGACGGTGATTTCGGCGACCGGTACCTTCCATTCTTCCGCAGCCGCAGCAACCAGCATGGCCTTCGCCGTGGCGCCGGCCTTGCGCATCTGCTCATAGGCGTTGGCAATCGAGCTCGACCCGCCGGTGCCCTGCAGGCCGAAAGCGAGATTGGCGTAGATCTTGTTGTCGGTCGGCGAGTGGACGGCGCGCATCTGGCTCCAGTCCGCATTGAGTTCTTCGGCAACCAGAGTGGCAAGGCCGGTAAAAGGCCCCTGGCCGAACTCGATGTGCTTGGAAAGCACGGTGACGGTGTCGTCCGTACCGATCTTGACGAAGGCATTCAGCGGCCGCAGTTCGCCGCTCCCGCCGGCCGGTACCCCGGTCTGTGCCGCCGAGAGAAATTTCGGCGCGATCGCCACGCCAATGATCAGGCCGGTGCCGGCGAGGAAGCCACGACGGCTGGTCTTGATGTCATGGATCGTCATTGCTCAGCCCTCCATCGAATTGGCAGCGTTGTGGATCGCTGCTCGAATGCGATGATAGGTGGCGCACCGACAGAGATTGCCGGTCATGGCGCCATCGATCTCGTCGTCCGTCGGGTTGGGCACCATCTGCAGCAGCGCCACCGCCGACATGATCTGGCCGGACTGGCAGTAGCCGCATTGCGGCACATCCAGCCCCGCCCATGCCGTCTGGACAGCCTCGGCTTCCTTGCCGGCAATGCCCTCGATCGTTACCACGTCGGAACCATCGATCATGGCAATCGGTGTGATGCAGGACCGTCGCGGCATGCCGTCCAGATGCACCGTACAGGCGCCGCATTGCGCGATGCCGCATCCGTATTTTGTGCCGGTCAGCTTTTCGAAATCTCGGATCACCCAAAGGAGAGGCGTATCGGGGTCGCCGTCGAACGTCCGATTTTTACCATTGAGCGTGAAAGTCACCATGTCCATGCATCCTTCTCATGGAGCCGCTGGGGCAGGCTCATAACCACAGACTTATGGCACCAGTCGAGGATGGAAAGAGACTGGGCAAAATAGGCGATTAAGCCAGTCAACCGGACAGGTATCGGTTGATCAAATCAATTGCCTGTGACGTGACGACCAGCGGGTTGGGCGATCCACCGGGTCCGTTCCGATGGTTGCTGTAGGGGATCCTGCCATGAGCGATGGCGAAGATCCGATCATGAGGTATAATTGGGCCATGCCGACCTTGCCGTTAATCGCGAGTTTGAAAGAGTACCGCGCCGAGTGGCTTCGCTATGATCTGACGTCGGGTCTAGCGATTGCAGCGGTCGGGTTGCCGAGCGCCATCGCCTATCCGGCCATTGCCGGGTTGCCGCCGGAGGTGGGCCTTTATTCCAGCATATTGCCGCTTCTGGGCTACGCTCTCCTCGGATCTTCACGACAACTCATCGTCGGCCCAGACGCCGGAACGGTTACGGTGCTGGCCGCCGTGCTATTGTCGCTCAATCTTCCGACCGCAGAAGATCGGCTCGTTGCGACCGCAGCAATCGCCGTCATCGTCGGTGGTCTGTGCTTTGCCGCCAATGCTTTACGGCTAGGCTTCATCGCAAACTTTCTATCGCGGCCGATCCTCACGGGCTTCATGACCGGTATCTCCCTATCGATCCTGATAGGCCAGATCGGGCGCCTGACGGGCGTGAAGATCGAAAGCGAAGGCGTGCTTCGACCGATCATGGAACTGTTGGACAAGGCCGACCAGATCCACTGGCCGTCGCTCACCCTCGGCGTTGGCCTTTTCATCCTCCTGCGTTTGCTCAACGCCTGGCGACCCGGCATTCCTGGACCTCTGGTGGCCGTGGCGATTGCAACGGCCATGTCGGCCGCCTTCAATTTTTCCGCCGCGGGCATTCGTGTGGTCGGCGAAATCCCGTCGCGCCTGCCGACGCCGATGCTACCTATCACCACCGGTGTCTCGCTCGGCGATCTCTTCTTGGGCGCTGTCGCCGTGTTGATCGTCAGTTTCGGCGCGGGCATCGTGACGGCTCGCAGTTTCGGTGCGAAGAACAAATATCCGGTCGACGCCAACCGAGAACTGCTGGGCTTCGGCGCAGCAAACATCGCCTCCGGGTTGTTCGGGGGCTTTGCCGTCACGGCATCGGATTCGCGCACGGCTATAAACGATTCCATGGGCGGCAAGACTCAACTGGCCGGTATTTTCTCGGCTATCGCCCTGGCGTTGACGGTGCTGTTTCTCACCGGCGCTCTGTCCTTGCTGCCGACCCCCGCGCTCGGCGCCATCCTGGCGTCTGCAGCCATCGGCCTTATCGATCTGCGCGCTCTGCGAGAATTGTGGCGCATCAGCCCGATCGAATTCGTCTTCGCGCTCATCAGCATCGCCGGCGTGTTGACCCTTGGGGTGCTGCATGGCGTGATTTTCGCTATCGGAGCGACGTTGCTCTACATCCTGATGAAGGGGCTGAAGCCGCGCGATGCGCTTCTTGGCCGCATTCCCGGACGCGAAGGCTTCTACAAGCTGCATCGCTACAAGGACGTAAGACCGATCCCTGGCGTTGCCATCTATCTTCTGCAAGGCAGTCTGTTGTTTTTCAATGCCGACCATGTGCGCGGCCGCGTGGAAGAGATCGTCAAGAACCTGCCTGCCGATACGCGATGGTTCATTTTTGATGCTGGCGCGGCAGCGCAGATCGACAGCACCGCAGCGGCGATGCTCGATGATCTGCGGGATTTCGTCGAGGGGCGCGGCTTGAAGTTCGGCATTGTCGAGCTCCATAGCGAACCTCGAGAAACCTTGCTGCGCTCGGGCGTCATCGACAAGATCGGCAACGGCATGATCTTCGACGACCTGGAGGACGCGATCGCCGCTTTCGAAGCTGGCAACGCCAAGACCGCAGCCTAGAAGGCTACGGCTCCTCGCCTTTCAACGACATCGTTAATACCCCGGATTGACGCCGCCTGACCGGATCGCGGCGAAGCTTGGATCGGGGTAAGAACCCTGCCATTGAGCGTAGGTGGTATTGCCTCCTCCACTCGTTGCACAGCCCGAGATCGCCATAAGCGCCAGCATTGCGATAACCAGGGAGATATTAGGCAAAGTCGTCCTCCTCCACACTGAGGTTTCGAACAATACGTTAAGACTTATTTGTATGATGCGCAAATCAACATTTTCAGGGTGCATTCGTACCGTATTTGCAAATCTACACAACAGTTTTCAGGGAAGTTAACTGCGCTACGCAAATAATAGGCCGAATTTCATCGGAGAAGCCGCGAAATGTATTGCGGCGTTGCTCGAACGCCAAGAAGAAGTCGATCAATGGGGTGAGGTCGATTGTTGTGTCGCTCGCCCGGCAAGGCTCGCCATCACAAAACGACCCCGGAGCAAAAACAATCGGGGCCGCCCTGGCAGATGGCGTGGCGGTGTCTTTGCGGTCCTTACTTCGGACGGACCAGCGAACGCTAGGCGGCAATCAAAAGCCAGTGAGTGGAAAAAACTGAACGCAATGAATTGAAAATGGACTATTCTGATCTCTGTGCTAGTTTATTCTACCGCAAGGCTCACATACCTGTCCTTTATCTTTGGCAGACAACTGTTCTGGTAATGACGGCGAAGGACGCCGACAGAAATCGCAGCTATATAAATGGCACACGAGCTCATTGGCGCGTGTCTACTCTAGTGTCGAAACGCTCTATCAAGTTCGGATTCTGGGGTGCGCGCAACATTGCCTCGCCACAGCATCCGTTATGGGGACGACAGCTTCAAGTGCTCGATCGGGACCCGGTTCAGAAACTGGTGCGTTGATCCTGCGCCCGCAAGTGTTTTGAGCAAGAGGCCTTCCAGCCTCTTTTGGAGGAAGAAATGGCGATTGAGCGGGTGTTTACGTTTTTCCGCGCGACGGTGATCGTTTTGTCGATGCTTGTGCCCTCTGGAGTTGTGCTGGCCCAGCAGACCGCCACAGCGCCTTCCACGCCCGCGGAGGCGGCTCCAGAACCGCTGAGCGACGATGAGCTCGAGATCCTCGTTGCCCGGATCGCGCTTTATCCCGACGAGTTGGTCGCGCTCATCTCCGCTGCATCGCTCTATCCTTTGCAGGTGGTCGAGGCCGAACGTTTTCTTCAGGAGAGTTCAAAAAATCGCGATCTGAAGCCGAAGGAAAGCTGGGACGGCAGCATCGTTTCGCTGCTCAACTATCCCGAGATCGTCAAGATGATGAGCACCGACCTCGAGTGGACGCAAAGCTTCGGCGAGGCGATCGCCAACCAACAGAAAGATGTTCTCATAGCGATACAGCAGCTGCGTGACGAAGCCGTTGCCAAGGATATAATCAAGACCGACGACAAGATTAAAGTCGTCGAGGAGGGTGACAACGTCGTCATCCAGTCGGCAAATCCCGAAACGATCTATGTGCCGCAGTATGCGCCGGAAATGCTCTACCAGCCCGATTATGCGCCGGTACCGATCGGCTATTATGACGATCCCTATCCTGCCTATTGGTACCCGGGGGCCGCCTTTTTCGCCGGAGCAGTCACCGGCGCGGCCTTCGCGGCCATCGTCGACTGGGATGACTGGGGCGTCTGGGGTGGCAATTGGGGCGGCGACATCGATGTCGATTGCAATAACTGTTTCAACAACATCGACTTCGACGGCAAGATGAAATGGAACGACGTCGACTGGAAGAATGTCGATCGCAGCAAGATCAACTTCGACCGCAATCAGTTGCAGAAGTTTGATCGCACCAACATCAAGAACAACATCAAGGCCAACGGCAACAACAACATTCGTAACCGCGCCGCCGAGATCAATCGCGACCGGCCGCAGGCGCGACCGGGCGGTGCAGGTGGCGGTCAGCTCAACGACGTGCGCAAGAGCACGCTCGATGGGCTGAAGGCGCAGCAGCGACCGGCGGCACGCCCAGGCGGCGGTCAGGCGGTAGCGAAGGCCAGGCCAGGCGGCTCGAAGCCCAGCGTGAACAGGCCCAAAGGCAACAAGCCCTCGCAGGTGAACCGACCGGCCGGCAAGAAGAAGATGGCCGCCAAGGCACAGAACCGGCCCAAGAAGCCGTCCGGCCTCGGCAACGTCAACTCGGGTCGTCGCGAGGTCGCCTCTTCGAAGCGTGGCGGACAGAGTATGGGCGGCGGTCATCGCGGCGGCGGGCGGCCTCAGATGAGAAGTGGCGGTGGAAGGCCATCGGGTGGCGGGGGCCGTGGCGGTGGCGGCCGTGGCGGTGGCAGGCGTTAACGGAGCGACAGGAGCACGATCATGAGCAAGCTTTCTCAGACTCTTCTTCTGGCATCGGCCATTTCCTTCTCCGTTGCTGCATTTCCGCTCGCTGTCGACGGGGCCCGTGCCCAGGCGGTACCAGACGCCGGCGACATCGAGAACTATGCCGCGGCGGAGGATCCGCCGCTGTTCGACGACCCGGCAAAGGCGGTGGAAATGTTCAAGTCGGCGCTCGCCGCCAACGACCTCGATGGTCTTGCAAAGCTTCTGGGCCTTGACGCCGCAAAGCTGAAAACGGGCGAAGGGACGATGGAAACCTTCGCGCTTATTCGCGAAGGTGTGGCACGCAATGTCGTGGTGCGCGACCTCGGCGAAAGCAAGATTCTCGAAATCGGTGATCGGCTCTGGCCGCTGCCGTTTCCGATCACAAAGGGTCGGGACGGCAAGTGGGCTTTCGACACCTATGTCGGGCTTGAGGAGATCGTGAACCGCCGCGTCGGGGAGAACGAACTTGAGGCGATAGAGACCGTGCGCGCCTATGTCGAAGCACAGAAGGATTATGCCTCGCAGGACCGCGACGCCGACGGCGTGCTCGAATATGCCCAGAAGCTGATCAGCAGCCCAGGCCAGACCGATGGATTGTACTGGCCGGCCGAGCAGGGCGATGGTGAGAGCCCGGTCGGCGACGAGATCAGCGAAGCAGCTCTGGAGAAGGCGAAGGCTGGAGAGGGTTATTTCGGCTATCGCTTCCGCATTCTGACGTCACAAGGCGATAATATTGCCGGCGGGAAATACGACTTCATCATCAATGACAATATGATCGGAGGCTTCGGGTTGATCGCCTGGCCGGTGAAATATGCTGAAACCGGTGTGAAGACTTTCGTCGTCAACCAGCAGGGCATTGTCTATGAAGCGGATTTGGGTGCGAGCACGGAAGCGATCGTGCCGTTTATCGACCGCTTCAATCCGGATGACAAGTGGAGTGTCGTCCTGGATTAGTTGCCAGAAACGCGAGGATATTCTCCCGGTCTGGCGCATAGGCGGCCGTTTGATCGAAATCAACGTAGCGAACGGATGGTGGCCCTATAAGGTTACACCAGTGACACGATCGAGCGGTATGCTGCAATTTCTTCTAACTGCTCGAAAACCTCGCCTTGGCGCGTGAGCCGCAGGGCTTCGGTCACGGCGGCAGGCAGTCGTTACTGGCAGCGTCAAGAACTAATCCCTTGAACCGTCTAACGGAGTGGGTGCGATGTCCAAGCTTTCCAGTCTTCCGGCCTCACCCGTGCCTGGCAATGCATTGACGGAGTACTCCGTGGATGCGTGGCAACGGTGGGTCCTGTTCCTTGATGTCATGCGCAGGCGCGGCGAGCAATATGAGGAACACGCTGCACGCAGCGCGCCCCATGTGCTGGACTATGAAGCCGAGCTCATCTTAGACGGCAGGACCCTGAAAGAGCCGGTCAACTACGCTCTCGTGCGCATCATACCTCCCGCCGACTGCGCGATCGATCCCGTCAAGAGGCCATTCATCGTTGTGGATCCACGCGCAGGACATGGGCCAGGCATCGGTGGCTTCAAGGCCGACAGCGAAATCGGCGTGGCCATGAAGGCCGGTCATACCTGCTATTTTGTCGGCTTCCTGCCGGAACCGGTGCCCGGACAGACCATCGAGAAGGTCCTGTACGCGGAAGCGCAGTTCCTGGAGACCGTCATTTCCCGCCACCCGGAAGCGGATGGCATGCCCTGCGTCATCGGCAACTGTCAGGCGGGATGGGCAGTGATGATGCTCGCCGCGCTCAGGCCAGAGCTTTTCGGGCCTATCATCATCGCCGGCTCACCGCTTGCCTACTGGGCGGGTGTCCACGGGCAAAACCCCATGCGTTACTCGGGAGGACTTCTCGGTGGGAGTTGGCTGACAGCATTGGTCAGCGATCTCGGTGCGGGAAAATTCGACGGCGCCTGGCTTGTCCAGAATTTCGAGAACCAGAACCCAGCCAATACTCTGTGGACCAAGCAGTATAATCTCTACGCAAAGGTGGATACGGAAGCCGAACGCTATCTCGGTTTTGAGCGTTGGTGGGGCGGTCACGTCACACTGACGGCAGACGAGATGCAGTTCATCGTCGATGACCTGTTCGTCGGCAACAAGCTCGCAGCTGGGGAAATCCGCACATCTGATGGCATGGCCATCGACCTTCGCACGATCCGTTCGCCGATCGTTGTCTTCTGCTCCAAGGGGGACAACATAACACCGCCTCAGCAGGCCCTCGACTGGATTCTCGACATCTACGACAGCGTCGATGAAATTCGCGCGCTCGGTCAGACTATTGTCTATGTCGTCCACGAAAGCGTCGGCCATCTGGGAATTTTTGTCTCCGCCGGGGTTGCTCGCAAGGAGCATGATGAATTTGCGTCAAACATCGATCTGATCGACGTGCTGCCGCCTGGCCTTTATGAGGCGGTTCTCGAACCGAAAGCAGACGCGATCGACCATCCGGAACTGGTCACCGGGGAGTGGATCATGCGCTGCGAGGCACGAACCCTCGAAGATATTCGCGCTCTCGGCGGTAACGATCTTGACGATGAGAAGCGATTTGCGGCGGCGGCTCGGCTTTCGGAGATCAATCTTGCACTGTACCGTGCATTTGCCCAACCTTGGGTGCGCGCTGCCGTGAACCCTTCATCGGCTGAGGCGATGCGAAGACTTCACCCCCTCCGCTTGAGTTACGAGATTTTCGGCCCCTCCAATCCTTTTTTCGACTGGGTTCCCCAGGCAGCAGAGCGTGTCCGCGCCGACCGTCGCCCCGCATGGCCGGACAATCCTTTCAGCGCCCTCCAAGAGCAGGTTTCCTGCCAAATCGTCGAAGGGCTGGAGACCTGGCGCAAAACGACGGAACGGCTGGCCGAGCAAACCTTCGGTGCGATCTATGGCTCGTCTGCGCTTCAGGCCGCCCTTGGCGTCGATCCAAAGTCAAATCTGCCACCACGCAAGGCGCCGAAGAGCAAGCTGATCAACGCGCTTGTCGAAGCCCGCACTGCGGCGCTGAGGGAAAGAATATCCGTTGGCGGTCTCCTGGAAGCTCTCGTTCGATCGCTGCTGTTCGTGGGGGCGGCCCGTGGCGGGGCCGACGAACGCGGTTTTCAGGCCATTCGCCTGCTTCGGCGTGGCCATGGAGATGCTCGGCAACTGACCCTTTCGCAGTTCAAGGCACTGGTCCGCGACCAATACTATATCCTGCTTGTCGATGAGGCGGCGGCGCTCGCAGCCATTCCAGCGATGCTGCCGAACGAGCCTGAACAGCGTCAGGCAGGCTTGCAGAGCCTGCGTGGCGTGCTCGAGGCCTCCGGCGCGTTAACGGAAGCTGCGGCGGAGCGCTTTGCCCACGTCACCGAGCTTTTCGGCCTGGATAAGGGGCGGGTCGGCGTCAAGCCGACGCCCATGACTGTTAGACCTGCCGCGCGCAGCCGCGGCGCACTGCGATCAAGACTGTAGGAGATTACCAGTGGCTATTTCTAGCGCGACAACTCTGGAGCCATCAAAATACGACCGCCTGATTGCGGCCGCACAAGAGGTTCCTCCTGCGATCACCATCGTTGCGCATCCCTGTGACGAGACCTCGCTACGTGGTGCGTTGGAAGCAGCCCAGCACAGGCTGATTATTCCGATCCTGATCGGACCGGAGGCAAAGCTCCGCAAAGTTGCAGCCGAGGCTGAACTTGATCTGAAGACGTACGAGATCATTGACGCACCACATAGCCACGCCGCAGCGGCGAAAGCCGTGGCACTCATTCGCGAGGGGAAAGGCGAGCTCTTGATGAAGGGTAGCCTGCACACTGACGAATTGATGCGGGAAGTAACCGCTTCTGCCACCGGTCTTAGAACGGAACGCCGCATCAGCCATGTGTTCGTGATGGACGTTCCTGGTCACGCGGACACGCTGTTCATCACCGATGCGGCGATCAACATTTTTCCCGACCTCGATGTCAAGCGCGACATCGTGCAGAACGCGATCGACCTCTGGGTCACCATTGGCCTCGGCGAACCCCGCGTCGCGATCGTGTCAGCAGTCGAGACAGTGACGACCAAGATCCCTTCGACCCTTGATGCAGCGGCATTGTGCAAGATGGCAGATCGCGGTCAGATCACCGGCGGCCTGCTCGACGGCCCGCTTGCGTTCGACAACGCGATAAGCCCGGAGGCCGCCCGTATCAAAGGGCTCAACTCGCCCGTAGCCGGCAGGGCGCAGATCATCGTGGTGCCAGATCTTGAAGCCGGCAACATGCTTGCCAAGAACCTGACGTTCCTGGCCCATGCGGACGCCGCGGGGATCGTGCTTGGTGCGCGCGTTCCCATTATTCTTACCTCGCGGGCAGACACAGTGCGCAGTCGCCTGGCATCATGCGCAGTTGCGACCCTTTATGCGACGGCCCGCCGTCGCTCTACACAAGTGGCGGCTTGAAGCGTGGACGCGATCCTTGTCGTCAACGCGGGCTCATCCAGCCTCAAGTTCCAGATTTTCGAGATCGTGGGCAAAGAGTTGGAGCGGCGCATCCGTGGTCAGATCGACGGGATCGGGGCGCGGCCCCGCTTGCGTGCGGCGACCGCTTCGGGCGAGGTCCTCGTCGATCGCAGTTACGAGCAGGCCGCGATGGGCGATCTGCCCGCTGCCATCGCTGAAGCTGGTGACTGGCTGCGGTCACTTGATGGTTTCGTCCTACGGGCGATTGGCCACCGCGTCGTCCATGGCGGACCCAACTATGCGCAACCGATCCTGCTCGATCACGACATCCTCGATAAGCTCGCCACGTTCCAAGAACTTGCGCCATTGCACCAGCCGAACAACCTCGCGCCGATCCGGCTTGCCATGGAGATTAATCCGCTGGTTCCGCAGGTCGCCTGTTTCGACACGGCTTTCCACCGCGGCCATGCTCCTCATACGGACTGCTACGCCTTGCCGATGGCTTTCTACGAGGAAGGTGTACGAAGATATGGCTTCCACGGGTTGTCTTACGAGTACATCGCAGACCGGATCGGCAACCTAGCGCCCGATGTCGGCCAAGGAAGGGTCGTGGTTGCTCATCTCGGCAGCGGCGCTTCCATGTGCGCAATGAAGGCAGGGCGCAGCGTCGAGACAACGATGGGCTTTACAGCGCTAGATGGTGTGCCGATGGGCACCAGGCCAGGGCAGATGGATCCGGGCGTCGTGCTCTACTTGATCGATCAGAAAGGAATGACAACGGGAGAGGTTACAGATCTTCTTTACCGTGCGTCTGGTCTCAAAGGTCTTTCAGGCATCTCCGGCGATATGCGTGATCTTCTGGCGAGCGATGATCCGCGCGCCGCGTTCGCGATCGATCATTTTGTCCATCGTTGCGCGCTCAGCGTGGGGATGCTTGCTGCCGCCCTCCAAGGTCTCGACGCGTTCGTCTTCACGGGCGGGGTTGGTGAGAATTCGGCACCAATTCGCGCGCGTATCAGTGAGCGCCTTTCTTGGCTCGGGGTTGAGCTTGATGACGCAGCAAACAACGCGGGTAAAACCCGTATATCGACGCAGGCGAGCCGCGTAGCGCTCTATGTCTTGCCGACGGATGAGGAGCTGATGATCGCGCGGCACGTTCATGCGCTTATCACCAGGCCCTGAAACCAGATCTCACAGGAGCAGCAATCAATGTCCAGCCCGGTCGTCAAAGCGGAGCTTCTCAAAGGGAAAAAGGGGCTGATTGTCGGTATCGCGAACGATCGTTCCATTGCATGGGGTTGCGCGCGGGCCTTTCGCGCCTTTGGTGCCGAGCTGGCCGTCACCTATCTGAACGATAAGGCCAAGCCCTATGTGGAGCCTCTCGCGCGTGAGGTCGGGGCGTCGATCTTGATGCCGGTGGATCTGGCCATACCCGGGCAAATCGAGGCTGTGTTCGATCGGATTGAAAGGACCTGGGGTGAGCTCGATTTCGTCGTCCACTCGATTGCCTTTTCGCCAAAGGACACGCTCGGTGGTCGGGTCGTCGACGTGCCGCGCGATGGTTTTCTGACGACCATGGATATCTCTTGCTGGTCCTTCATCCACATGGCTCGCCTCGCCGAGCCGTTGATGAGGAATGGAGGCACACTGTTCACAATGACCTATTACGGCTCGCAGATGGTCGTCGAGAACTACAACATCATGGGAGTGGCGAAGGCAGCACTCGAAAGCGCCGTGCGATACCTTGCCGCAGAACTCGGGCCGAAGGGAATTCGCGTCCACGCGATTTCGCCGGGAGCGGTAGCGACGCGTGCCGCGTCGGGCATTCCAGAATTCGACGAACTTCTGGAAAAGACCATCCGGAAGTCTCCAGCAAGAGAACTTGTCAGTATTGACGATGTTGGCGTCGCTACGGCCTTTCTTGCCCACGATGCCGCACGCCTGATGACGGGGCAGGTGCTCTATGTCGATGGCGGCTATCACATCATCGATTGACAGAGCCGAGGAACGCGACACTGCGGAAGAGGAATTGCGCTTATTCAAGCCCTCAATGCTCTGTCGACAGCGTTGATCAACAAGGCGGCGGGGAACGGCTTGCGTAGATACGCGATGCAGCCCGCCTTGACCGCCTCCAGGTGAAGCGCCTCATCCTCAACGGCGGTGATGAAAATAACCGAGAGTCCGGTGTCAGAAGCCTTTAGACGCTGCCATAGTTCGATGCCTGAAATGCCACCCAAGTGAATATCGAGGACGATACAGCCAAACTGGCTTGCGTCGGCATGGCTTAAAAAGGCCTCGGCAGATACAAATGCTTCGGTTGCAAAACCATTTGCGTTCAACAGTCGCACGACGCTCCGGCGCATGCTTGCGTCGTTCTCGACAACGGCCACTGTGCGTTGTGGGCTTTCCACTTGAGGCCTTTCTGGAGCCAAGAACAGGAGCAGCCCCGATCATGACGATCGTAGGACCAACATTGGAGGCTGGCTATTGTCCTTTGGTGAAGCGCCGAGTTCCAGGCTATCGTGGGTGCGCATCCGACGCGGGATCGAAAAGGCGTAATCTCTCGGCGATCGACACGGTCTCGGCCAGGGACCGGGCTTCTAGCTTTTCCATGACGTTATGGCGGTGCGCCTTGACCGTCCGTTCGGATGTGCCGAGAGCATGAGCGATCTGCTTGTTGAGCTTGCCGCGGACGATGAAGCCGAAAACCTCGAACTCACGTGGTGTCAGGTGCGCAATGCGCGCCCTAAGGGCGTGGATACGATTCTGCTCGACGCGCTGGGTCTCGCACCGGCGCAACGCCCGCTGGACGGCCTCCAGCAGTGCTCCCCTGGGGGCCGGCTTTTCCAAGAAATCCTCGGCACCCGCTTTCATCGCCTGAACGCTGGCTTTGACGCTGCCACGTCCCGTGAGAAACACGACAGGCAGAAGCGGCGCTCGCTCAGTGACCCTGTCCTGTAACTCCAGCCCGCTCAGCCCAGGTAAATCAAGGTCAAGGAGGACACAGCCAGGTTCGTCATGCGGAAACTGCGCCAGAAACTGATCGCCTGATTCATAGAGAGACACGCGGTACCCGGATGCCGAAAGCAGCCGCCCGACTGCGGTGCGGAAGGATCGATCATCATCGACGATGTGAACGATTGGTTCCATGGATCATCCGGTTTGCGCGAGAGGCAATATAACTCGGAATACTGCTCCGCCTTCTGGGCGGTTGTCGGCCCAGATCGTGCCGCCGTAGGTTTCGACTATTGCACGCACGATGGAAAGGCCAAGCCCCGTTCCGGAGGGCTTTGTAGTATAGAACGGCTCGAAAATGCTGGCGAGCTGTTCGTTTGGTATTCCACGACCGGTGTCCGAAATCGACAGCTCGACCTTGGAATCCTTCGTCAGTGTTGTCTCAAGCATAAGCCTCCGCTCGGTCGCGACCACGTCGAGCATTGCATCCATTGCATTGGTTGCCAGATTGAGAATGATCTGCTGGACGTGGACCCGGTCGGCTCGGACCGGCAGTTCCCGCCGGGCCCAATTGGAACTCACGACGACGCCCCTCTGCTCGGCTTCGCCGCGCAGAATCCTGATCGCACTTGTGATGACCTCATTGAGGTCGAACTCCTGCCAGTCGATCTCTCCTCGCTTCTTAAGCAGGCCTCGCATCCGCGAAATGACGTCATGGGCACGCTGATCGTCGTCTTGAATGTCTATGAGGATCTGCCTGATCAGCTCGAGATCGGGCCTCTCGGACATCAGAATTGCCTCCGCCGCCTCGGCGTTGCTGCGGATTGCACCCAGCGGCTGGTTGAGCTCATGCGCGATTGACGCTGAAAGCGCGCCGGCTGTTGCGGATTGATTGAGGTGAACCACTTCGAGCAGACGGAGGCGCGATTCGACCTCCGCCGCCTGGCGGCGGCGGCGTTCGACAAGAAGCCCGGCAATGACTGTGCCCTGTAGAGCAACAATGGCAAGGGCGACCACGGTCGCGAACCAGTATTGTTCCCAGAATGTGGGCTCTTTGAACATCTGGACCGTGCCTGCAGGAAGATCTTTTTCCGACAACCCCCAGCGTCGGAGCTGCCTCACGTCTGCGACATATGTTTGGGGCGACCGGAGACTGGAAATTGGCCTGCCAGCGATGGCATCGAGCGCGAGGTCGGCCGCCGTAATGCCCAGTGATCCGAACGTGACCACGTTGCCTCCAACAATGCCATAGTCGATGTAGGTCGGGTACGGACCATAGATCGGCGCACTGGCAGTCCTCGATATTTGTTTGATGGCTTCGCGCGGAACGAAATTGCGCCCGGTAGCGTCCTTGAAGATCGTCAGCGCCAATACGATGCTGTCGGGAGGTAGCGCGGCGGCTCGCCTGGTGAACTCTTCGATCGTCAGGTCTTCCAAGTATGTCGTTTCAAACGTTCTTGAGAAAACCGCAAGATCGGCTCGCGCGGTTGCAAGCCATGATCGGTCGAATTCGGATGATCCTCCAACTATGAAGAGATGTCGCGCATCTGGCTGGAGACCGCGGGCCATCTCAGCGGTCTTTACGATGTCAAATTCGCTGAAAGCTCCGATCACGTCACTGGGCAAGTCCATTGCCTCGGCAGCGGAACTGCTGAAGCCCGCGACGATTATCCTTGCATCGCCGGAGATTTCCTTGCGGTTGGCAGAGATGAACCGAGCCGACTCCTCGCCGAGCGCAATCACCACGTCAGGGCGGCGATCGCCATACTTGGCCGTAAGATAATCAGCCATGCGGCGCATGTGCTTCGGATCAGGAAATCTCGAAAGGTCGAGAAATTCGGAGAAAAGATCGATCCTGCCTTTGGTCGCGTCGAGAAGCCGCGACCTGACGGCCTCCCCGGCAGCAGTGGTCGCCGCGATCCGCTCGTCATATGGATAGAGCACCAGCACACGCGGCACATGGTCAACAACTGCCTGATCGGCTGTCGCCGCCGGCGCAGTCGCCAGGGAGGCGAGCAGGCACAAAACCACACCCCTGATCGGCCAGTGCGATCGCCTGATCCGGTTACCCAGAACGCCCATGACTTTCCCCCGACAGATAGGCGCAATCTACCAAGGCGAACTTGCTAATACAACCAGAGCTTTAGAATTCAAGCGCATGCTAACGAAGTGCAGTTTTGCCCGATGGTACAATATCCCTGCCGCCTGACGTCCGATAGTTTCACCGTCGTGGGTGGCCTCGAGGTGCCACCGGCATCCAGACAAGACGCCATCTCGATCGAGGGCGTTCAGGCTACAGCATTGCTTCAATTTGTTTCGTTTCGATTCAACAAGGACAGGCGGCGGATCGCCTCAGACGCGTCAGAACTCGTGCGTTTGATGAACCCGATTCGCCCAAACCTTCGCAGGAGTAGTCAGTATGAATTTTCGCTTCATGTGCTCTGTCGGAGCCTTGGCGGCTTCGACATTTCTCGTTGGGGCCGCATCCCAAGCGCAAGCCCAGTCGCCGTCAAAACCCAACATTCTCTTTATCGTTTCCGACGACACCGGCTATGGTGACCTCGGCGCCTACGGTGGTGGGGTGGGGCGCGGCATGCCAACGCCGAACATCGACAAGCTGGCCGATGAAGGCATGACCTTCTTCTCCTTCTATGCCCAGCCGAGCTGCACGCCAGGGCGCGCTGCAATGCAGACTGGACGCATTCCGAACCGGAGCGGCATGACGACAGTGGCTTTCCAGGGGCAGGGTGGTGGTCTGCCGGCAGCAGAGTGGACGCTGGCGTCAGTGCTGAAGCGCGGTGGCTATCACACGTACTTCACCGGAAAGTGGCATCTCGGCGAGGCGGACTATGCGCTTCCGATCGCCCAGGGCTATGACGAGATGAAATATGTCGGCCTTTACCATCTCAACGCCTATACCTATGCGGATCCAACCTGGTTCCCCGATATGGACCCGGCACTGCGGGCCATGTTCCAGAAAGTGACGAAGGGTTCGCTTTCGGGCAAGGCCGGGGGTGAGGCAAAGGAAGATTTCAAGATCAACGGCCAGTACGTCGATACGCCGACGATTGACGGCAAGGAAGGCGTGGTCGGCATTCCGTTCTTCGACGGCTATGTCGAGAAGGCGGCGATCGAATTCCTCGATGAGGCGGCAAAGAAGCCGGACGAGCCGTTCTTCATCAATGTCAACTTCATGAAGGTGCATCAGCCGAACATGCCGGCACCAGAGTTTGAGCACAAATCGATGTCCAAGTCGAAATACGCGGACTCGGTTGTGGAACTCGACACCCGTATTGGCCGGATCATGGACAAGCTGCGCGAAACCGGAATGGACCGGAACACGCTGGTGTTCTACACAACCGACAACGGCGCTTGGCAAGACGTTTATCCGGACGCCGGCTACACCCCGTTCCGCGGCACCAAGGGCACATTGCGCGAGGGTGGAAATCGCGTTCCCGCGATCGCGGTTTGGCCGGGCAAGATCAAGCCCGATACCAAGAACCACGAAGTCATCGGCGGTCTCGATCTCATGGCGACATTCGCTTCAGTCGGCGGCGTCCCACTGCCCGAAAACGACCGTGAAGACAAGCCAATCATTTTCGACAGCTACGACATGACCCCGGTCCTGACGGGCTCGGGGCCGTCCCCTCGCAAGGAATGGTTCTATTTCACCGAGAATGAGTTGTCGCCGGGCGCAATTCGCTACAACAACTACAAGTTCGCGTTCAATCTTCGTGGCGACGATGGAGCGGAGACTGGCGGACTGGCCGTGGACTCAAATCTTGGATGGAAGGGCGCGGAGAAATACGTGGCCACGGTTCCGCAGGTGTTTGATCTTTGGCAGGACCCCCAGGAACGCTACGACATCTTCATGAACAACTTCACTGAGCGGACCTGGATGGGTGTGGTCATGGGAGAACAGTTGAAGAAGATCATGGCGACATACGTGAAATATCCTCCACGCAAGCTGCAGAGCATGGGATATACGGGTCCGATTACGCTTTCAAACTACGAGCGTTTCCAATGGGTTCGAGACACCCTGGCGAAGGAAGGTGTTAACGTCCCGATGCCAACCGGCAACTGACTTTGGCGCGGCGGTCCCATCCGTTCGGGGCCGCCGTTTCTTCAAGATTGTGAGATTGGACACCGTTGGTGACGGAGACTGTGCTATGATCGCCTTACCTAATTTGCTCAAATTCTCCCGCGACATCGCGTTGGGCATGGCAACCTTGCTGCTTGTTGCAACATCGGTGTTTGCCCAGACAGATCCATTGCCCTCGTGGAACAACACCGGGGCCAAGGCGGCCATCGTCGCCTTTGTGGACAGAGTAACCGCGGAAAATACGCCTGGTTATGTGCCCGAGGTCGAACGCATCGCGGTCTTTGACAATGACGGCACACTGTGGACCGAGCAGCCGATGTATGTGCAACTCGCCTTTGCCCTTGATCGGGTCAAGGCGGAAGCTGCCACCCACCCGGAATGGAAGGATACGCAGCCGTTCAAGGCCGTGCTCGACAACGACATGAAAGCTCTTGCGGCAACCGGAGAAAAGGGACTTTTGGAGTTGGTCCTGGCGACCCATAGCGGGATGACAACGGAGGAGTTTCAAAAGATCGCCTCCGACTGGATCGCCACGGCGCGCCATCCGAGGTTCAATAGACCCTACACCGAGCTGGTCTATCAGCCGATGCTCGAACTGCTCGCCTACCTGCGTGAAAACGGCTTCAAGACGTTCATCGTCTCCGGTGGAGGCGTGGAGTTCATTCGTCCCTGGGCCGAGCAAGTCTACGGGGTCCCGCCCGAGCAGGTCATCGGGTCGACCATAAAAACGCAGTTCGAGATGCGGGAGGGCGTGTCGACCTTGTTCCGCCTGCCACAGGTCGACTTTATCGATGACAAGGCCGGCAAGCCTGTCGCGATCAACCAGTTTATTGGGCGCCGGCCCATCGCCGCCTTCGGAAATTCTGACGGCGACCTCGAAATGCTCCAGTGGACCACGTTGGGCGGCACAACCACTCGCTTCGGCCTGATCGTCCATCATACCGATGCGGAGCGCGAATACGCATATGACCGCGACAGCCCGTTCGGTCGCCTCGACAAGGCACTGGATGCCGCTGCCGACAACAATTGGACGGTGGTCGACATGAAGGCAGACTGGAAGCAGATCTTTCCGGCGAAATGAAGCCGAAAGTTTCGCACGCGGCATCGCCGATATTTCCAATGTGGAGGAGGAATCACAATTTCCCGAGTAGCATGCCCGGCGCCCTCAGTCCGTTCTATTGCCGATGCGTCGGCTACGCTGCCCCGTGCGTCCTGATTTTTTTAGAGTAGTGGGAGGCGTGAATTTGAAGATTGCATTCCGTCTAGCGGCTGTTTCTCGGACGGCACTGCTGACTTGCGGATTATCAGTGTTCGCCGCCGCCGCTACGGCGGAAATGACTGCGCAGCCTGCCGCTGACCCGCAGATCGCAATTCACGATGGCTTCGTAGATGAGAAGGCGTGTGCTTCCTGCCACGCTGGTCAAGCCGCCGCATTCGCGAAATCCCACCATGCGAAGGCGATGGCTCTTGCCAACGAGAAGACGGTGCTCGCCGATTTCAACAATACCCAGTTCGAATGGAACAGCGTCAAGGCCGTTTTTTCCCGCCGGGATGGCCGCTTCTTCGTTCGCACCGAAGGGCCTGACGGCAAACCGGCAGACTTCGAGGTGAAGTACACGTTTGCCTACGAGCCTCTGCAGCAGTACCTGGTCGATCTTGGGGGTGGCAAGCTGCAGACTCTCGACATTGCCTGGGACACGCAAAAGCAGAAATGGTTCTGGCTCGGCGAAAGCTCCTCGGCGAAACCTGGCTCGACGTTTCACTGGACAGGCCCGTTCTATCGATGGAACCGCACCTGCATCGACTGTCATTCCACCGATCCCCAGACCAACTTCCAGCCGCAGACGGACGGGTATCAATCATCCTATGTCGCGACCAGCATCGGCTGCCAGTCCTGCCACGGCGGCGGTGCAAAACATGTCGAATGGGCGAGAGCCAAGGTCGGGAACGCTCATACGGCAGCAATTGCGGGCCTCGGCCTGTCGAAGGTCGATGCGAACACTTGCTTCGCCTGCCACGCGCGGCGCGCCCGGCTTGTCGATGACTATCAGCCGGGAGGCTCCTTTCTCGACAATTTTTCCCCGGCGTTGCTGCGTAGCGATCTCTACTTTCCGGACGGACAGATTCTGGATGAGGTCTTCGAATACGGTTCGTTCCAGCAGAGCAAGATGGCAAGAGCAGGTGTGACGTGTTTCGACTGCCACCGCCCGCATGAGGGCAGCGTCAAGGCCGTTGGAAACGCGCTATGCACCCAATGCCACACCCAGGATGCGCCAAAGCGCTTTGCCAGCACTGATCCGGGCGGCGCTTTCGACACTCCAGCTCATACGCATCATCCGGAAGCCTCCGCTGGCGCGCTCTGCGCCAACTGCCATATGCCCGAGCGGACATACATGAAGGTCGATCGTCGGCGTGACCATTCTTTCGTGATCCCGCGCCCAGACCTTTCCGACATGTACGGAACGCCGAACGCCTGTACGTCGTGCCACGACGGTAGGTCGAACAAGTGGGCCTCGCAGACCCTGGACAAATGGTTTGGTGCAGGCTGGCGCAAGCGACCGACAATCGCACATGCGTTCGCCGCCGCCGCGAAAAACGACGCTGCCTCGATCGAGGCCTTGCGGGCATTCGTCGGCGACGAAAAACAAGCTGGAATAGTCAAAGGAAGCGCCATTGCCGAGATGAGCAGGCTCGCGGGAGCTGACGTCGCCGCAGACGTGAAGGCGGCGGCGGAGAGCCCCGATCCGCTGGTGCGTCTGGGGGCAGCCGAGGCCGCTGCCAACCTGCCGCGGGAGTATCGGCTTGATGCCATCGGCGGACTTGTCAGCGACGACGTACGCGCAGTGCGGGTGGCTGCTGCCAGAGCACTAGGAAGCACGCAGTCGCTGGACTTCCTCGGTGATCGACGTCGTGATTTCGACCGCGCGGTGGCCGATTTGAAAGCGTATGTTCAAGCGAACGCGGACGTTGCCGAGACACAAACGAGCTATGGAACGTTTCTGCTTGAACAAGGACGTCCAGAGGAAGCGGAGAAAGCGCTCCGTCAGGCGATCCATCTCGATCCCAGCCTGGCCGGCGCGCGGATCAACCTCGCCGAACTCTACCGCGCAACAGGGGAGGGCGATAAATCCGAACAGACCTACGCTGAAGCCGTGGCAACCGATCCGGATCGAGCCGACCTTCGCTACGGGCATGGCTTGTCGCTTGTGCGTCAGAAGGCAATGGAGGAGGCAATAGAAGAACTGAACGCGGCCGTGCGCCTGGATGCCCTCAATTCCAGATACAGGACGACAGCGGCGATTGCCCTGGATTCAGTCGGGCGAACGGAGCAGGCGTTTGCGCTCCTCGATGCTGCTGCCTTAAGCGGAGCAACGGACGCCAGTCTGCTCGGCACGGCAATTCAGATCGGTCTCAAACTCCGCCGTTATCCCGAGACGCTCCAATTTGCAGAGGCCTTGGCCCGTCTGCAGCCGGACAATTTACAGATTGCAGAACTCATCAGACAATTAAAGGATGCAGTTGAGCATGGTAGATAAGATCTGAGTTTTGCATTCGTGGCGGTCGGACCGTGCGCTAGTCTTCTTGTGACGTGACGGGATGCGGGCCAGGCTTGGTTGACGACGGTTGTCACCGAGCATTGATCGCGGCCACGAGGTCGGCGCTGTAAATCCGCGGCCATGCGGCATGGTGTCGTCCTGACATAGGCCGTTCGGGTGGTCGAACGATGATCGTTTGCGTCAGCGCAAAGAGGCCCCACCGCTTTGCGCCTACCAAGGACGTGGACGAACTCGCGTGGAGAATCCGTCTTCACGGACTAGGCGGAGATGCAGGACATGATCGAGTTTGGGATGAGGGATGAGACATTGTGCGATTGCACGATCGAGGTCGCCGAGTGGTTCGCCTGCATGCCGGGGTATAATGCTGAGGCCGGGCAGTTACTCGATCTTCTGGCGCACCGCCTCGAGAGATTACGCGACCGCTCGGAACGGGCGAGAACCATGCCGGACGCGCGCCTGTCGACCTCGACGACACTCGTTTGAGGGTGGCCATTGAGATCATCGCTGGATGCTGTTTGCATACCAGAACGTCTCGACACGCCGTCAATGTCGGGCCCCGGCTTGAGATATTTGCGAATGGCGCTCTATCCTTCATGACGAAAACCTGGTCCTCAGGGAGATCCGTTCAATGCTGACATTGACCAATAGGCGGGTTATCCGCGTCGAACGCGACCCCGAGGGCGATTTTTCCGTGCCGGCGCCAACGATGTCATCGGCACTCCGCCTGCCCCCGGCGGAGTTGAAAAACCGCCTGAGCCGAGGCGAGGTCAAGAGCCAGGTCGAGGTCGGTCAGGGCGAGCACGTTGGAACGTTCAGGCTAACGCTGCGATGTGGCGGTCGCTGCTGGACTGCGACGGTGTCTGCCGACGGAACGGTCATCGACGAAGTCTTTTCGTTTGATCGCGAGCGCTTGGCGAACTGGCGCCGGCGTCACCTGGACGCAAGCCAGCGTCGCTGACAGGCGTCAGGTTTGTCTTGGCATCTGGTGCGTCGGCCTCGTTAAGCGCCGAGACCAAAGCATCTCCGAGTGCCTGCCTGGCTCAAAAGATCCGCGCCAAGATCGGTCCGGGGATCGATCAGGGCCTTTATCTCTTGCGGCTCCATCAGGCTGAAGGCTGTTGACAGCGCATCCGCTGTGACCGCGTCATCGGCGACAACGCTCACGCGCCGGTAAGACTGCATCGTCAAGCCGGTGCGGGGATCGAGAATATGCGACAGCCGTCCCGCCTCATCAAAACTGAAGCCTGCAATGCCCGACGTCGCGACCGCCCTGTCGACGAGCGGTAAAACGATGTCTGCGGCAGCATCCACGTCGCTTGCCGCCAGCCCAACCTGCCATGGGCTGCCATCTGCACGGGCCCCGATCGTCCGGCTTTCCCCCATATGGACCAGGCTGCTCGCCACGCCGTTTTGACGAAGCAGATCGACGATGCGATCGGTAATGTAGCCCTGTGCTATGCCGTTCAGGGTCAGAGCCATGTCAGGCATTGCAAACGCGATCCGGTCGCCATTGAACCGGACACGGGTGAGGTCGACGTAAGCCAGTGCCTGTCGGATTGCGCGTGCCGACGGACCGCGCTGATCGGAGGACGGTTTGGCGAAATGATCGGCATAGAGCGTCCAGAGTGGTTGAACCGTCGGATCGAATGCGCCGCCGGTCATTTTGTGAAAGGACCCGCAGATTTCAAGAAGATGTACCAGTTCCGCCGGCGGGGCGACGAGCGCGCCCATCCTGTTCAAGACCGAAAGGGCTGAATCGCTGCGGTAGAGGCTGAATATCGCCTCCAGACGGTCGATTTCGACCACGACTCTGTCCAGCAGTCGGCGTGCCACTGCTTCGTCTTCATGATTAAGGATCAATGTTGCCGATGCCCCAAGCGCCTGGCCACTCCACGTGACCGGACGCAGGGCCGCTCTGGCTGCGCCGGGTATTGGCAGCAGAGGCAGGCCTATGGTCGCCCCGATGATAGCGATTGCACGCCGCCGCCCGATAATCCTAGTCATGACTAGCCTCCGTCGGTTCGGAAAATGAGGTCAACGCAGGCGATGCCCCATCTGCTCCCAGCACATAGTCTTGCGGTATGTTGGCAAAGCCGACGATTTGGCCGCCATGCCTTTCGGTGAAGCTGAGCGCATCTTGCCTTGAGGAGAAGGGAACGGCCTCGGCTGCCCCCATGCCGCCACGCAATCTGCTGCCGACGACATAAAAGGCGCTTTTGGCGTCGATCCAGTTGTCCGCTCCGGGCTTCTCCCAGGTCGGCGCCTTGCCCATGTCAGAGACGTAGATAGCCGCGATCTCCTTTGGTTCTTCTGGCAGCAAGGTGAAGGCGACCGTGTCGCGGGCCGACGAAAACCAGATCGGTTCGGGTATCTGCTTGAGGATGACCTGACCCTTCGGGCCGGGATGTTCGAGCACGTTCATGCCGCAATAGCGCCCCATGGCGTCATCGGTCAGTGAATATGGAAGAGGCGGGCTGTCTGCTTTCTCGGCGGCACATCCAACCAACACGAAGGCACTCATCGCCACGGCGACGAGGTTGCGCGTTTTCATAGCTCTCTCCTTGAGAATATCGCAGTGGCTACCGCAAGCGGCGCAAATGTCCATGACACCAGCGCCAGGATGAGCCCGGTCTTGCCGAGTGCCGATTGCTCGGCCACGCCACCCATCCCCGACAGCGACGCTGCGTCGCCCGAGCCCAGATTGAGCAGTCGATAGGCGTCGGTCGGATTGAGCAGCAGCAAGATATCGAGCAGGCCCGCCGGCAGTGCCTGGCCTTGCCCTGCCACAAGCGCCCCGAGCAGGGCCATGTCATAGATCAGAACGAAAAACAGCCACACCGCGATTGCGATGCCGCCAGCAGTGCTGCGTTCGCTGGCAACGGTGCTTGCGAGGTAGCCGATCGCGATGAAGACCGCGCCCAACAGGACGGACGAGCCGATCATGGAGGCGAAAGCAAGCCAGCTTGAGCGCGCTATGTTGCCATCGACGACTGCAAGTGCAACGGCGGCAGCGCCATAGCCGCAAAGCGTTGCAAACAACAGGATCGTCAGGTGACCTGTAAACTTCCCAATGAGAATCTGCCTGCGGCCGATGGGATAACTGAGCAACAACAACATCGTGCCACGCTCGGTTTCGCCGACGATCGCATCGTGCGAGAGCAGGAGCGCGATGAGCGGAACAAGAAAAATGGTCAGGCTCGAGAGGCTGACGACGACAATATCAAGCCGGCTGGCACCGACGTTGCCTGTCGGCACACTACCGAGGAACGACAAGGTGAGCGCCAGAGCCGCCAGCAGAAGGGTCGTCGCCACGACCCAGCGGTTGCGCATGCCCTCCTGGATCTCCTTGCGCGCAATGATCATGATGTTGTTCATCGGCTATCCTTTTGACCCTGAAGGAAGTGTGCGTAGAGTTCGTCGAGGGTCGGCTCCAGGACGACGAGGTTTGCAATCCCCAATGCGGCGGCGCTCAAACGGTGCAGGACGGCGAGCTTGTCCTCCTGCCTGACCTCTATCTCGAGATCGCCGTCGTGGTGTTTGACGACCTGGCCCTCGATTTCTTCTACAGGCGGCCTTCCAGCCTCGGTGGTCACGCGAATGCGGGTTGGCAGCCTTGCAAGCTTGCGAAGATCATCGAGGGTGCCGTCGGCGATCTTGTTGCCACCGTTGACGATGATGACGCGATCGGCACGTCCCTCGAGTTCCGTCAGCGCGTGCGACGAAAGCAGGATCGTCGTTCCCTTGGCGCGCAAGGCCTCGATGAGTTCGTAAAAATTGTGCCTCAGCGCCGGGTCAAGCCCGCTCGTGGGTTCGTCGAGAAGCATGACATGTGGGTCGCCAAGCAGAGCCTGGGCCAAGCCGAGACGCTGGCGCATCCCCTTCGAATAAGTTCGCACCGGCCGGTCGACTGCCGCCCTGGAAAGGCCGACGCGATCGAAAAGTTCGGTCGCAGTGGTCGTGTCAGCGCGCTTCAGGCGGGCATAAAAGGCAAGCGTTTCCCGGCCTGTCAGGGCGAGGTGAAAGGACACGCTCTCAGGCAGATAGCCAAGTCTTGCGCGAACGCCGAAATCGCCTGAGGCCGGGTCTTCGCCAAGGACGCTGACCCGGCCCGTTGTCGGTCGGATGAGCCCGAGCATCAGTTTGATCAAGGTCGTCTTGCCAGCGCCGTTATGGCCGACAAGGGCGATGGTTTCACCGGCACCCAGCTCAAACGAGACGTCTCGAAGAGCCTCCGACTTGCCATAGCTCTTGCCTGCATTGGTGACGCTCACCGTAGGTGTCATGGTTGCTGGTCCTCGTCGTCCGGGCGCATCATCAGGGGATGGCTGTCGATTACGCCGCCCGGCAACAGCGCCGGAAAGCGCGACTGGGCAAAGCGAATGACTTGAACGGCCGGGCTTGTGATCAGAACCTTGGCCTGCGGTGCGGTCCAAAGTACCCGGTCGATCAGGTCGTTCGGCCGATAGGGATTGTCGCCGACCCCGTCGCCGTTGAGATCGAAGGCCGAATTGTCGCTCCAGTAATTGCCGCGGCCATTTTCGGACCAGTCGAGATACCGGGCGCCGACATATTTGACCTGGTTTCGATTGTTGATGAAGGCGTTGTCGGACAGTGCATTGCCCTCGGAACCCGCCGTGAAGTGAATGCCGATCGAGCAACCCTCAAAGACATTGCCGCGGAAGCGGTTCTTGTTGGCGTTGTAGATGAAGACGCATTTTTCCGGCCCCAATCGGACGGTCGTCCCCTCGGCAAACGTGTCTTGCGCGGCCGGCAGCCCGTGTTCGGGTTTTTCCTTGGCGCCACCGTTCGCCATCCACCGGTCGGAATTCTGAAGCCGCCCGCGTACGACGTTTCCGGTGATCTTGGAGCTGTTAGCGTAGTTGAGGAGCAGGCCGTGATCGCGATCGCCGTCCGAGACATTTCCGATGATCTTCAGGCGGCTTGAAAACATGATGGCATAGCCGACAGAATTGCCGGTGGAGATGTTGCCGCTGATCTCGCTGTCGTTGGTGTACATGTAGTGGATGGCAAAGCGCAGGTTCTCAAACCTGTTCCCGTTGAACACGTTGCGTTTACTGGCGTTGGTCGCGATCCCATCGCGTCCGAAGCTGATAGTGTTGTCGATGACACGTGCCCCGGGAGCGTTCCAGACCGTGACGCCGTTGCCGGTTTCGCTGAAGCGCCTGTCCTTCGTCCCGACAATGCGATTGCCGCGCGCCAGGGATCCGGCGGCGCCATGCAGGTAGATGCCATAGAGATTGCCGATGATCTCGTTGTCTTCAACGGATGCACCTTTTGCCGTCGCGGCAACGAAAACACCGGAGTCCATGGTTTCAAGGTTGCTGCCCGAACCCTCGATCCGAAGCCCGCGCAGGATCGTGTCAGCGGCGTTGATGGTGACGACGCTGCCCTCGCCACTACCGAGAATGGTCGCGCCAGGCTCGCCGATCAGCGAGATCGCGCTGTCGATCGTAACTGGCCCCAGAAAGCGTGCCGGTGGCAATATGAGCGTGTCGCCGGGCGTTGCGGCTTCGATGACATCTTGCAGCCTGGCATCAGCGTCGACACGGATCGTCGCAGCGCAAGCGGTGCCGATGGCGGCGCAGAGCGCCGCCATCGAAAGACCGAACATGAGAGTGCGCGCGTGCATCAGGCCTTCTTCGGCTCGACGAGCATGCGGCCCTTCATTTCCATGTGCATCGCATGGCAGAACCAGGAACAGTAATACCACCACACGCCGGGCTTATCGGCGCGGAAAGTGACGGAGGCTGTCGCCTGGGGCGCCACTTCCATGTTGATGCCATAGTTGATGATCGAGAAGCCGTGCGTCAGGTCCTCCACCTCATCGATGTTGGTGATGTAGACGGTTACTTCGTCGCCCTGCTTGACCGTGAAGCTCTCGAGGCCAAAGGCCGGTGCCGCCGAGGTCATGTAGACACGCACCTTGTCGCCATCCCGAATGACTTCGGAATCAATCAAAAGATCGATGCCATCCTTCTTTGCCTGAGCCACGGCATCGGCAAAGAAGACATCATCCCGGCTCCAGACGCTCACCGGATTGATCTTGGAATTGTGGACGATCGTCGCGTCATGCGGCTCGGCGAAGGTCGGATTATCGTGCACCAGAACCATCTGGTCGCCCGAAATGTCGATCAGCTGATCGTTTTCCGGCTTCAACGGACCGACGTTCAAATAGCGGTCCTTGGAGAACTTGTTCAGCGAGATCAGCCATTTGCCATCGGCGTCTTTTGTCTGTCCCATGGACGTGTGGTTGTGTCCGGGCTGGTAGTGGACATCAAGCTTCTGGCGGATCGGGTCTACCTTTTCGCCGGCAAAGGCTCGTTTGGCGTCGTCGATGTTCCACTTGCAGATCTGGCTGTCGATGAACAGCGTGGTATAGGCATTGCCCTTGCCGTCATAGGCCGTGTGCAGCGGCCCGAGACCAAGCTCCGGTTCGGCAACAACGGTGTCCCTCGGCTTGATCTTGTCGGCGAAAAGGTCGTCGAACTTGCGCACATCCATGACCGTAACAGTGGGCGAGAGCTTGCCGTTGGCGATGATGTGAATACCGTCAGGCGCAGTGTTCATTCCATGCGGTCCGTTCGATACGGGGATGTAGCGCGTATAGGGTGAGCCGTGGCGACCATCGAGGACGGGGACGCCGCCCATCTCCTTGAATTCGCCCTTTGCGACGGCCTCCTCGATCCGCTTGAGGTCAAAGACAACCACCCAATCCTGGTCCTTGGCCATCATCTCCGCAAGATTGACGCCCTCTTCGGAATTGTAGCAGGTGGCGAAGGCATATTTGCCCTGGTAGTCGGCATCGACATTGTCGAGGTTGCCGTCGATCATGACCTGCCAGGCGACCTTCATGGTCTCGCCATCCACGGCGGTGAATATGGCATGATACTGCTTGTGATCGTCGAGAACCGAACCGTCGTTCGGCACTGGTACACGGTCCTCACCGTTGCAGAAGACATAGCCCGTCTTGGGATATTTCTGTACGCGCAGACCGTGAACCGTATGCTGGTTCGGCAATTGGATGATCTTGTCGCAGCGCATCACGTCGAGGCGAATGCGGCAGACGCGGGTATTTGCCTTGTCGTTGGCAAACAGGTAGCGCCCGTCATAGGTTCCCTCCGTGAATGAGGGGTGCGGATGATGCAGGTCGCCATTGAGATAGATGCCGCCCTTGTCTTCCAGGTATGCTTTCGTTTCGGGCAAAAGTCCTTCGGTGAGCACCTTGCGGCTTTCATTGGTCTGGCCCCAGCCGGTGGCGCTGTCGCGATTGAAGACCGGGATACGCATCAGTTCGCGCATGGATGGCAATCCGAGAATGCGCAGTTCGCCGCTGTGTCCGCCGGAGAAGAAGACGTAGTATTCATCGAGTTCGCCTGGCTTTACCTCGAAGGGCAAGCCGCCTGTGCCTTGAGCGAATGCCGGTGATGCGGTTGTGCCGGACAGGGCAAGCGCCCCACCAACACCTGCCGCCCCGGCGACGGCCGCCGCGGCCGTCGTGCCGAGAAGCTGACGTCGATTGAGGCGTACTGCTTTGTCTTCTGTTGCCATTTCGGTTTCTCCTTGTGTGGATTTCAGGTGGGTGTGGCTGGCGGCGGCTCGTCGAGCACGATCGGTTTTCCCTTGTGCGTAACCGCCGTCTTGCTTGGCGCTTCGCCTCGCGATGTGGGGGTCGAAAGGGCCTGAAACTTTTCTCTCTTGAGCCGGACCTGGATCATGTGCGGACAGCGCGTATCGTCCTGGTAGAGTTCCTGGCAGTGCATGCAGTAGATGCACTCGTTGACATTGATCTGCCCTTCAGGGTGGATCGACTGAACCGGACATTCCTTGGCACAGCGCTGGCAGGGCGAGCCGCATTCGGGCCAACGCTTCAGCCATTCGAACATGCGGATGCGTCCTGGAATGGCGAGGGCTGCCCCGAGCGGGCAAAGGTAACGGCAGTAGAAGCGCTCGATAAAAAGACCGGCCGCCAACAGCGTCAGTGCAAAGACGACGAAGGGCCATTCGCGGGCGAACTTAAGGACGATCGCGGTCTTGAATGGCTCGACTTCGGCAAAGACTTCGGCGAGCGCCAGTGAATAGAAGGACAGTCCGAAAAGGCCGAGAAAGACGATGTACTTGATCGGCCAGAGACGCTCGTGAAGGCCCCAAGGAACCTTGATCTGCGGTACCTTGAGCCACTTCGCGATGTCGTTGGTCAGTTCCTGAAGGGCGCCGAAGGGGCACAGCCAGCCGCAAAACGGACCACGCCCCCAAAATAGAAGTCCTGCCGCGACGGCCGCCCACAGCAAAAAGATGAGGGGTGCCGACAGGAAGAACTCCCAGCGGAAGCCGGTGATCAAGGCGTTTGTGAACGTCAGCACATTGACCACTGAAAGCTGCGCATTGGCGTACCAGCCGAGCCAGACAAGTGCATAGACAAGGAAACCGCGGCGGATCCAGGCAAACAGAATGGGGCGTCGGACGAGCCAGTCCTGGAAAAAGAAGATCGCAGTCAGAAACACAAGTGCCGTTGCGGTGAGGGCGACCGAGACACGGTTCATCTGCCAGATGCTGACCCACAGTGGTTGGCCGTCTGCTTCCTCGCCAACAATTGGCGCTGCGCCGTCAGAGGGGCTGACCTCGAGCGGGTGCGTGTCGGCAACCAGATACTTCTGTGGCAGGGCGTAGCCGAGGTTGAAAGGCAATGTCGCCTTGTCTCGCCCACCGGCGCTTCGCTGCACCAGAAGCTGTACCTCCCATGGTGCCGTGACATCGAAGGCGAAGTCAGGCGACACGACAAAAAGGGCGATCTCGCGAAGATGAGGCGCACCTTGCGCTGCAAGCGATGTCAGGCGCGTGTGGTCGCGGTCGCGAAACCGCATGCCCTGGCCGTCCTGGAGCAATTCAATCCGATCGAAGATGCCGCCGCGCACATAGCCCGAACCCTTGAAGGAATAGGCTCCATCGCCCGCGACGAGCAATGCGCTCTGACCGGGTTTAAGGCGTTTGACAAGGCGACCGTAGCCTTCCTCACCGAGCAGGCTTTTGCCGATGGCCGGAACGCTCACGGGCGCTGTGTAAAGGTCGATGAAGCGGTCATTGGGCGTTACCGTTTCCGGCCGTTCTGCCGCTGTCGTTTGATTGGCCTGGCGAAATGCATCCGACACTTCGCCGACCGTCATTCTAAGGCTGCGGATCGAGCCGTCACCGAGCAGGCTCTGCCAGTCGGCGGTCTCGTTCATTGCCGGATCGAGCTTGCGGACGGGAGGCGCAGGCTCTTGGGCGACGCTCGCCTTGGTACCAAGGCGATTGCTGCGGATCAGGCGAACGGCCGAACGAACAACACTGTCGCCCATGACCAGAACAGTGACGGTCGCGCCGCTGACGATATCGACCTGTGGCGGTCGCTCTTGTCCCCTCGCAACGCGACCGAGGTCACGGCCGATGATGGCGTTCAAGGCGGCGACGACCTTGCGTTCCGGAATGCCGATAAGGACGATCGGTTCCTTGTGATCGACAAGTTTGATGCCCTTGACGACGCCGTTTGGATCGATGCCGACGGCGATGTGAATGGGCTTTCCGGAGTAGCCTATAGCGCTGGTGAAATCCGAGTTGAGATAGGCATAGCCGAGCAGTTCGGTACCCCGAAACACTGGCGCGATCGGTGGCTCGCCGACAGTGGCGCCGAAGCGATCTGCACCCGCAAAGAGCTCGCCGGGCACTATCTTTGAAAGATAGTCATCGAGCCGGCCGGCGGCATAGGCGCCGTGTGCTCCAAGCAAAACAAGGAGCGTCGCGAGCATCATGCAGAGCAAGCCGAGACGGTTACTGTTTTTGTTGTTGTTGCGCATTTCTTGTCGTTCCGTCCCGAGAGACTGGCTGCTCGGATTGGCGGGCATCCTTGTTTCTGGCGAATTGAACGGCAACCTACGGAAAGTCCGATCACCTTCTTTGCGCTGCAACAAACGGAGGTGCGTTTGTTCCTGTAAAACAGTCGCATAGCGCCGAAGGAGCCGTCATGCCGACACTCAGGATCGATCCGCCGTTGGTCGCAACGCTTGGGGAACTTCTTGAACTTGCCGTCAGGCTTGAGCGCGAAGCCATCGACGGCTACGTCATGCTCGCAAAACGCATGCGCCGCGAAAATCGAGCCGATCTAGCGGATCTGTTCGAAGGGCTTGCAGCTGATGAGCGCGGACATCTCGATATGGTTTCCGCTTGGATTGAAGAGGCGAATCCACCTGTAGGTCCGGCACGGATTTTCGCCGCGACAGACAATGCAGGTATGTTTGACGATGGGGATGCGCTTATCGTGGCCCCGGAACTGCTCAACGCCTACAGGGCTTTTTCAGTCGCTGTGCGCAACGAGGAGCAGGCGTTCATGCTTTGGAGCTATGTGGCGGCGGATGCGGCTTCCACCGAAATCAGGCAGGCAGCAGAACGCATGGCGCTGGAGGAACTCGGCCATGTCCGTATCCTGCGCAAAGCCAGGCGAACAGCGTTTCACGACCTGCGGAGCCATCGCTTAATCGTCGCTGACGACCTGGCGGCGGTAGAGACGCAGCTTGCCGATTGGCTGGAAATGAACGCAGGCGATGCAAGGGCAGAGGGCACCGCGTCATGGTCGTCCCTTTCAGCTGATGCTCGGCAAAGAGCACGCCAGATGATCGACGTTCCCTTCGCCGCGCCGCTAGGTTTAGCGCCACTGCCTGAGGGTGGGACGATTTCGGCGGTGGTGCTCTGCGAGTTCCTGCTTGAGCGTTATCTCGACCTGTCCGAGCGTGAGGGCGACGAGGGTCTGCGGCAACGCGCGCAGACCTTTGCAGCAGCCACGATCGATTGTTTGCAGACCCTTCGTGCCAAAGCGCAGAAGAACACGGCAACGCTTGCGACCTCGCCACATTGAACTTGCGTTTCGACAAAGAACGATCGGCCGAACTACCGCAACGTCTCTCCTGACATAAGCTTCCGGGCATTGAGGAGAGCACATTGACGGAATTGAACTTGAACTTGGACGTCACCGTCGGGACGATTGCATGCGAACTTCCGGGTGCAGCCGAACTCTTCAGACAGCATGGAATCGGTTTTTGCTGCGATGGGGATGTTTCGCTTCGTGATGCGGCGGCCGATGCCGGAGTTGTGGCGAGCGACCTGCTTGACCGCCTTCGGGCACTCGAGCAAGCCGCAAGGCGCGATGCGCCGGAGGGCACCAACGAGCTTATCGCTCATATTCTGGAGCGATATCACCAGACACACCGAAACGACCTCGAATGGCTGATCCCGCTTGCGCAGAAAGTGGAACACGTTCACGCCACTCATAGCAGCGCGCCGCTGGGCCTTGCGAAGGCGCTTGTCGACCTTCAAGACCAACTGATCCCCCACATGGCCCGCGAGGAGCTCGCCCTCTTTCCGATGATGCGCCACGAGCCGGACCCCGATATCGAGCACTTGATAGGCAGGATGCGAGACGATCATGCGTGCGAAGGCCAAAGCCTAGCTACCATCGAGCATCTCACCCACGGGTTTGCACTTCCAGGCGGCGCCTGCCGATCCTGGACGGCTCTTTACGTCGGTCTTCAAAAGTTTTCCGAGGATCTGGTCACGCATATGCATCTGGAAAACAAGGTTTTGTTTCCGCGTTTTTCCAGCGTTGAGGACGTCGCGTCTCCGTCATGACATCTTCCATCGGTGGACAGATGGTCGCGACCGATATCGGCGTGGCGCTGTTACCGTTGCGAATTTGTTGTCGCCCTGCCTCGCTCTACCGGGCGGGGCGGCAGTTCTGGCTGAGGTGTCGGGTGGACCGGTCCTAACGAACCGGGGACTTTGGTTTCCTCTGGCTCCCGTTGCATTAAATTCCAGGCGACTGGCAGGGTTCGGTGTGCTGTTTCACATGCTCGCCAAGTGCAATTCTCCGCAGTCGGGATGACTGTATCAAACGCGCAAAATGGATCTGCTGGAAACGAGCAGAGGTTGCCGGCAATGAGCGGCGTAAATTGCGAAAACAGCTGGTGATCGCAAAACCTTTGGGTCGCTCGACCGATTGCGTCTCGGTTTTCTTCCGCTTTCTTTGAGATATCTCTTCTACCGGCTATCGGACCGAACTCTCTCACAACTGCAACTGAACTCGGATCATTTGAGCCCCGTCGCAAATGGCCAACGTTCGTTGCGAACTTGCCGCCGGTGGCCAGTATTCTCGCCGCTGGCCGTACGGCAGCGGGCGAACCTGTTCGTCAGTTTTAAAAGCTGTCATACAGATTTGACAAAGCTGTGATAATCTGTCTAAGTATGTGTCATACAGAATGGTGCGGGGAGCCGGCCACTTTCGCATACCGGAGGAACAATGATCATCACCGACGTCGATGTGCGAGTCTTCCGCACGACCACGCGCCGCCATTCGGACAGTGCTGGCCACGCGCATCCAGGCCCGCCGCATCAGGTGGAGCAGGCAATTCTGACCATTCGCACGGAAGACGGCCATGAAGGGCACTCCTTCACCGCGCCGGAAATTGTTCGGCCGCACCTGATCGATAAGTTCGTGAAGAAGGTTCTGATCGGCAAGGACCATCGTGACCGAGAAAAGCTGTGGCAGGACCTCGCCCACTGGCAGCGGGGCTCAGCCGCGCAGCTCACCGATCGCACGCTTGCGGCTGTCGATTGTGCGCTGTGGGATCTTGCAGGCAGGACGCTCAACCAACCTGTATACAAGTTGATCGGCGCTTACCGCGACAAGGTACTGGCCTATGGCTCCATCATGTGCGGCGATGAACTGGACGGCGGCCTGGCGACGCCGGACGATTACGGCCGTTTTGGCGAAACGCTGGTTAAGCGCGGCTACAAGGGCATCAAGCTACACACCTGGATGCCGCCGGTCAGTTGGGCGCCGGATGTTAAGATGGATATCAAGGCCTGTGCTGCGGTGCGCGAAGCGGTTGGTCCGGATATCCGTCTGATGATCGACGCCTTCCACTGGTATTCCCGTACGGACGCGCTCGAACTTGGGCGGGGCTTGGAAAAGCTCGGCTTCGACTGGATCGAGGAGCCGATGGACGAGCAGTCGCTGTCTTCCTACAAGTGGCTTGCCGACAATCTCGACATTCCTGTGGTCGGGCCGGAAAGTGCCGCGGGCAAGCATTGGCATCGCGCCGAGTGGATCAAGGCCGGTGCCTGCGACATACTTCGCACCGGCGTCAACGACGTCGGCGGCATAACCCCAGCGCTCAAGACCATGCATCTCGCAGAAGCTTTCGGGATGGAATGCGAGGTGCACGGCAACACTGCCATGAACCTGCATGTGGTCGCTGCCAGCAAGAACTGCCGCTGGTACGAGCGCGGCCTGCTGCACCCGTTCCTCGAATATGACGATGGCCACGATTATCTGAAGTCACTTTCCGACCCGATGGACCGGGACGGCTACGTCCACGTGCCTGATCGCCCCGGGCTCGGCGAGGATATCGATTTCGACTTCATCGACAACAACCGCGCGCGATGACAGTGAGGTGATTGGGCAATGAAGACAGTTCTCGCCTTCGGCGACAGCCTGACCTGGGGGGCGGACCCTTCAACTGGTCTGCGTCATCCGCCCGAAGGCCGCTGGCCCGAGGTTCTCGACCGGGAACTTGGTGACGCGGCGGCGATCATATCGGAAGGGCTCGGTGGCCGCACCACCTGCTATGACGATCATGCCGGGCCCGCTTGCCGCAATGGCGCCAAGGCCTTGGAAGTGGCGCTTGCCAGCCATATGCCGCTCGATCTCGTGATCATCATGCTTGGGACCAATGATATCAAGCCGGTGCACGGAGGTCGTGCGGAGGGTGCGGTTTCCGGCATGCGCCGCCTGGCGCAGATCGTGGACACATTTCCGTACAAGCCGAGTGGCGCGAAACCGAAGCTTCTGATCGTTGCGCCACCACCCTGTTCGCCCGGTCCAGATGGACACCCGGCGGCTGGCAGAAGCGTAGCAGAATCCGAGCGGCTTGCCCCGCTTTACCACAAGCTCGCCTGCGAACTCGGCCACGCGTTCTTCAATGCCGGCGCGGTTGCCCGTGGATCACAGGTCGATGGTGTGCATCTGGAAGCCGGGGCGACCGCAGCCATCGGCCGGGCGCTCGCCGCGCCCGTCGGCGCAATTCTTGGCTGATCCGTCTTAACACCTGCGGAGGAGCAGGCAGGCGGATCATGAAACTGGTAGGCCGAAATCCGCATGGACGGCCGCAAAAGGAGGAAGCATGAGACACTTTTTTGCAACGGCCGCCCTCGGCGTGCTGCTCACCACAGCCTCGCCGATTGGCGTGTTCGCCGAGACACCGGCCGACCAATTGGTCGTCGCCACGACCATGAGCAACATCCTGACGCTGGATCCCGCTGCCATTACCGGCCGCGAGACCGTACAGGTGCTCAACAACATCTATGACACTTTGGTCGCCCTTTCGCCGCAAGACCGTAGCGTTCAACCTCGCCTCGCCGAACGCTGGGAGATCGCCGAGGATCGCAAGTCGATCCGCTTCCACCTGCGCGGCGATGCAAAATTTGCTTCGGGCAATCCTGTCACGGCCGGCGACGTCGCCTGGAGCCTGAAGCGGCTGCTTGCCCGCAACCTGGCGCAGTCATCTTTCCTCAAGTCGCGTGGCTTCACGCTTGAGAATGCCGACAAGGCGTTGGTCGCTGAAGACGACCACACCTTCGTGATTCATCTGCAGAAGCCCGACGACCCGAACCTGTTGCTGATGATCCTTGCGCAGAATGGCCCTGGCTCCATTCTGGACAGCAAGGTCGTGCTCGAGAACGAGAAGGACGGCGACCTCGGTGCTGGTTGGCTGACGCTGAATTCCGCTGGTTCCGGTCCCTTTACACTGACGCAGTGGAAGTCGAACGAATACATCATCCTTACACGCAACGATGACTATTGGGGTGAAAAGGCCGCGATGAAGCGCGTGTTGATGCGCCACTTGCCGGAATCCCAGTCGCAGCGGCTGCTGTTGGAAAAAGGCGACATAGACGTCGCCTACTCCCTGCAGGCACCGGACCTCAAGTCACTGGAGGCCGACAAGGCGATTGCCATCGAATCGACGCCGGGTTCAGGTTTCTACTACCTCAGCGTTTCGATGAAAGATGAGCGTTTTGCCAACAAGAAGGTCCGCGAGGCGCTGCGCTACCTCATCGACTATGAGGGCCTCGACAAGGCGGTCATGCCCTATTACGGCAAGCTGCATCAGCGTCCGTTGTCGTCCGGCGTGCTCGGCGCCCTTCCGGACGAGGGCTACAAGTTGGATGTGGAAAAGGCGAAGGCGTTGCTCGCCGAAGCCGGCTATCCGAACGGTTTCAGCACCACGCTGCGGGTCCTGTCCGAAGATCCGTTCATGAAGGCGGCGACGGCGATCCAGAACACGCTCGGCCAGGCCGGCATCCAGGCGGAGCTCATCAGCGGTTCGGGTGACCAGATTTACGGCGCAATGCGGGAGAGAAACTTCGAATTGCTGGTCGGCCGCGGCGGCGGCGGTCAGCAGCCGCATCCGGACAACAACCTGCGCTCCATCGCCTACAATCCTGACAATTCCGACGAGGCGAAGCTGACCAACTACCAGAGCTGGCGCACCAGCTTCTACGACGAGAAGCTGAACAAGCTGATCGAGGAAGCACTGGTCGAGCGCGATCCCGCCAAGCAGGCCAAGCTCTATGAAGGCGTGCAGGCCTACATGGATGAGGCGGTGATGTCGATCCAGCCCTTCTCCGAAGTTGTCGACACTGCGGCCTATCGCAGCGACGTCAAGGGTATGATCGTAAGCCCATGGCTTTCACGTTTCGAGGGCGTGACCAAGGAGCGCTGATACCACCACCCGTCTCATTCTCCAAAACCAAAAGGCGCGTGCTGGCACGCGCCTTTCTCGCGTTTCAATGAGGTTTGGCCCCATAATGGCCCAGAGGTGTGGCGTTGCTCGACGGCAAGCATCTCCCCCATGCAAGTGGATTTCCCACGGGCCGGAGTGGCCCGATGGGGCGCCTTTTTACCTGTCGGGAGCCGCCCGACATCCATCGGCAAGCAATGACGACAGGACACGCTTTTCCATCCGAGGCGATGTTCCAGGCTCAGCAGTACTAAAAGGTAACCGATGTTCTGCAACCTTGCGGACGTCACGTCGAGCTTGACCCTTAGGTTGCATGTGAGCCCCTTCGCCGGCATTGTCCTGTCTCAAGCCAAGGGGGGGCTCATGCCAAAGGTCGTTGGAATAGGCGGTGTGTTCTTCAGGGCAGCGGACCCGGCTGGGCTGGCCGAATGGTATGAGAGGCATCTTGGTGTTGATGACCTGCACAAGTCCGTGTGGCAGCAAGAGGCAGGAATGACAATTTTTGGGCCCTTCTCTGAGAACACCGACTATTTTGGACGAAGAGAACAACAATGGATGATCAATTTCAGGGTCGATGATCTGGAAGGGTTCATTTCAAACCTCACGGCGAGCGGGATCGCGGTGGAAACTCGAGCCGAGTGGAACTCGGAAGTCGGTCGCTTTGCCCGGATCCACGATCCCGAGGGCAATCCGATCGAGCTCTGGGAACCAACGAAGGCGTGATGGCGAACAACCCGCCATTCCATGCTCGGTGAGTGTCCTGACGTTTGATTTTGACCAGGGCCTGCTGCCGTGACAGCTTGTGGCGCATGGATGCCACGGAGCTTCACGCGCTGGCATCTCATCCCGTCGGCCTGTGGTGCCCACGGCTTGCGCTAAGCCACGGGCCGTTGTGGGTTGTCATGTGAAGATTGGCTGCTGCCAATCGGCAGCGCTCTGGGCTTGCTGATGCCGCTTTCGCGTGACCGGGGAGCTGGCACGTCGAGGGCAATTTCAGACGGAGTGCCCGAGCTTCAATTAGTCGAGCTCAGTGCGCGCTTTCGTATTCGAGCGAGGCGCCGATGAGTTCTCGGGCATAGGGGTGGGTCGCTCCGTTTCCGGGGATCGCATCGCGTGGAAGCACCTCGGTGATCTCTCCGTGGAGCATGACAGCAAAACGATCGCACATATGGTCGACCACCGCGAGATCGTGCGTGACCATGATGTAAGTGAAACCGCGCTCCTCGCGCAACCGCTGGAGCAGGTTCAGGATTTCCGCCTGGACGGAGACATCGAGCGCCGAGGTGGGTTCGTCCAGTAGCAACAAAGAGGGCTCGAGGATGAGCGCCCGAGCGATGGCCACCCGCTGCCGCTGGCCACCGGAGAGCTGGTGTGGAAAGCGGTCGAGGAAGGAAATGGGCAGGCCGACATCGGCAATGGCCTTGCGCATGCGATCCTCGCGATCGCCAAGCTTGTGAATGACGAGTGGCTCGCTGAGCACGGTGCGCACCGACTGGCGCGGATGCAGCGAGCCGTACGGGTCCTGAAACACCATCTGCAGCGTGCGGCAGCGCTCGATAAGCGGCATCTCGCGCACAGGCTTGCCGCCTATGAGGATGTCGCCCGTCCAGATATCGGTCAGCATGGAGATGCAGCGCAACACGGTGGATTTGCCCGAGCCGCTTTCTCCGACGAGGCCGAAGCACTCGCCCGGGCTTACCGAGAAACTGACACTCGGCAAGACTTTGGTGGCGGTTGGTCCAGCGCCGAAGGTGATGGACACATCGCGGGTTTCGACGGAAACGGACATCAGGCTTTCTCCTCCAGCCATTCGGGTTGGCGGTCGAGCACGGCGAGAGGCGCACGCCCGCCACCGATCCGTGGTTGGGCTGCCAACAGGCCGCGGGTATAGGGGTGTTCGGCCCTGTCGAGGTCGCGGGCGGCGAGTGTTTCAACCACGCGACCGGCATACATGATGAGAACGCGGTCGCAGAAATTGCGCACAAGATTCAGGTCGTGACTGATCATGATGAGGCCAATGCCGCGGTCGCGCACGAGGCCGTCGAGGATATTCAACACTTGAAGCCGGACGGTAACGTCGAGCGCGGAGGTGGGTTCGTCGGCGATGACAAGATCTGGGTCTGCCAAAAGCATCATCGCGATCATCACACGCTGACCCATGCCGCCGGATATTTCATGCGGGTATTGATCATAGACCCGCTTCGGGTCACGAATCTTGACGGCTTCCAGCATTGTGAGCGCCTTGTCACGGGCCTCTGCCTTCGAGCATCTGAAGTGGCGCAGATAGGTCTCTGCCACCTGGTCGCCAACACGCCGGATCGGGTTGAGCGAGAATTTGGGATCCTGGAGGATCATTGACATCCGCCGGCCACGAACCTTCAGCATCTCTTTTTCGGAGAGCGTCAGGAGGTCGAGGTTCCCAAAGCGCAGCGTGTCGGCCGTGATTGTCGCGCCGGGCAGAAGACGCAAAAGAGCGCGTCCAACCGTGGACTTGCCTGAACCGGATTCTCCGACGATCCCCAACCGTTCCCGGCCAAGCGTGAAGGAAACCCCACGCACGGCCTCTGCCGGCGCGCCGCCATAGCGAATGCGGAGATTTTCGACCTCGAGTATGGATTTTTCCACGGGGCTACCTCCGATTTATCTGTTTGGGATCGAGCGCATCGCGCAATCCATCGCCGAGCAGGTTGAATGCGAGGCTGACAGACAGGATCGAGATGCCCGGGAAGGTGACGAGCCACCAACTGTCCAGCATGTACCGGCGGCCGGTTGCGATCATCGCGCCCCATTCGGGCAGCGGCGGCTGGGCGCCGAGGCCGAGGAAACCGAGGCCGGCAGCCGTGAGGATGACGGTCGCCATGTTGAGGGTCAGACGGATGAGGACCGAAGGCAAGCACATGGGCATGATCGACTTGAAGATGATGCGCGCCGGCGATGCCCCCTGAAGTCTTGCGGCAGAAATGTAATCTGCCTTGCGGAAGGTCATTGCCTCGGCGCGGGCAAGCCGAGCGATCGGTGGCCAGGAGGTCAGCGCGATGGCGACAATGGCGTTGTTGAGGCTTGGGCCTAGCGCCGCGACGAAGGCGAGCGAGAGAATGAGGCTCGGAAACGACAGGAAAATGTCGGTGATGCGCATCATCACCGTATCGATCTTGCCACCGAGATAGCCGGCGGTCGTACCGATGATGAGGCCGATGGGGCCGACGACGATCGACACGAGGAAGATGATTGTCAGCGTGATGCGGGCACCCCAGACAAGGCGGCTGAAAATGTCGCGACCAAGCTCGTCGGTACCGAAGACATGCCCGTTGCCCGGCGGCTGCAGCGTTTTGGCAAGATCCTGCACATAGGGGTCGTGGGTGGCGATCAAAGGTGCAAAGGCAGCTACCAGAATGAGCAGCACCAGGACGGCGAGGCCGAATGTCGAGGTCGGGCTTTTCAAAAGGAACAGCACGATGTTCTTCAATGCGTGCAACGGAGCCGGCAGGCGGAACGTAGGTTCGGTGCGGGTAGACATCAGCGTGTCCTTGGATCGAAGATGCGGTAGAGAACGTCGGACAGTAGATTGAGCCCGATGAAGATGACGCCGACGATCAATACGCAGGTCATGACGGCATTCATGTCGCCGGTGATGAGATTGTTGGTGAGATACTGACCAAAGCCCGGCCAGGCAAAGACGGTCTCGATAAGGACCGCGCCTTCGAGCAGTGAACCGTAGGCGAGCGCGATGATGGTGACGAGCTGAACCCGGATATTGACGAAGGCGTGCTGCCAGATCGTCTGATTGCGCGAAAGCCCCTTCACTCTCGCGGTCGTCACATATTCCTGCCCGAGTTGATCGAGCATGAAACTGCGGGTCATGCGGGTGATGTAGGCGGAGGAGGAATAGCCAAGTAGCGCCGCTGGCAGGATGATGTGGTTCACCGCGGACCAGAAGACGTCCATCTCGCCGGCGATCAGGCTGTCGATCAACAGGAAGCCGGTGCGCTCTTCGACGAGACCGATGTAGAACTGGTCCATCCGCCCGCTGCCGCCGACCAGCCCGAGATGGGCGTAAAAGACGATGAGCGCAATCATACCCGTCCAGAAGATCGGCATCGAATGGCCGAAGAGGCTGAAGACACGCACCACATGATCCGGCCAACGATCCTTGTTGACGGCGGCAAAGACGCCAAGCGGCACACCCAGGCCTGCTCCAATAAGGATTGCGAAAGTGGCCAGTTCGATCGTCGCCGGCATGACATGAAGGATGTCCTGTATGACCGGCTGGCCGGTGCGAATAGAGGTGCCGAAATTGCCGGTGAAGACATCGCCTAGGTAATATATGAACTGTTCCCAAAGAGGACGGTCCAGGCCGAGCGCGTTGTAGACCTGTTCATAGGTCTCGCGGGTCGCATCTTCTCCGACTATGGCCCGCACCGGATCAGCGGGCATGAGCCGGCCAATGAAAAAAGTCAGGAGAAGCAGGCCGAGAAGCGTGACCGCAATGGTCCCGATCTGCCCGGCCGCTCCGTAGAAGCGTATGCGACGTAAAGACATGAATCCTCCGTTTGTCATCCGCCGGAAGGTGAGGCGGTACAGGCTCCCGTCCTGTATGACAACTTAAGGAAATCTGTCACAGGTTACGAATGCTGTCAAGCTAATCTGCTCACAGGAAGTCGTCTCGGCGGGGTGTGAAGCAGTCAATAAGTTCGCCGGTCTCCAGGCATTGGCACCCATGTTCTGTGTTTGAGGGGATGACGAGACTATCGCCGGCCTTCAATTCATGGGCTTCGCCGTCACGGAAAAAGCGGAAACGGCCACGCGAGACGTAGGTGGATTGAACGTGCGGATGGCTATGTAGTCGGCCGCTAGCGCCGCTTTCGAAGCGGAAAGATACGACCATGATCTCCGGTGAGTGCGAAAGAACTTGCCGGATAACGCCAGTATCAGTCGAGATTGCGGGATAGGTGGAAAGGGTCATGGATGCCTCTTTGATGATGTACGACATCCCCAATATACATGTACTTGTATCTGTATGACAAGCTAAGACAGGTTGACCTCTTCGGGGGCCAGTGTGCGTGAGCGCAGCAACACCTTGTAGCGATCCAGGCTGCCGCGAAGATGGGCGCGCATACGTTCGCGCGCAGTGTCGCTGTTGCCTTCGATAATGGCATCCACGATCAGGCCGTGTTCTTCCTGAAGGTGAAGGTTATAGTCCTTCGGGCGCGAGCCGGGAGCGGAGCCTTGCAGTTCGCCTCGAGGAATGATGCCGGACCGGATGAGCTGCAGGAATTCGGGAAAGCGACGGTTCTGAGTAGCCTCCGCGATAGCGAGATGCAGTTCGAAATCGGCGTCACGGGTGGGGCTCCCGGAGGCGAGGCATTCGCCAACGTGGTGATGGGCCTCGAGGATCGCCTCGATCTGTGCAGCAGAACGGCGCGAGGCCGCAAGCCCGGCAGACTCCACCTCAAACACCGTTCTAAGCTCCAAAAGCTCAATGACCGAGGAAATGCGCTCAGTGGTCAGGTCCTTGAACGGTTGTTTCTTGTCTTCGAGCGTCTGCAGCGCGAAGATGCCAGCGCCCTTGCGCGCTTCCACCAGGCCGTCGGCGCGAAGGATTGCAATCGCCTCGCGCACCACGGTGCGGCTCACGGAATATTCGCGGGTCAGCGCACTTTCGCTCGGTAACCGGTCGCCGGGCTGGAAGACGCCTTCCGTCAGGTCGCGACGCAGGTCGGCGCTGATCTTTGCCGCCAGCGATGTGCCTCTAACATGGTTGTGTTCGACTTCCATTCTTGCTTCACCTGCATTGAACCTGTCTGGCATGTTATCGGTTATCTGTCCGAATGCAAGGGCAGGCTGTCTCAACCTGTACTTCAGCGAGGCACTCGCAGCATGGCGCGGTACCGCGTCTGACTGTTCTTCAGGTGAGTGCGCATGGCCGAGCGAGCCTGTGTTTCGTCGCCATTTTGAATGGCGACGAGGATCGCCTCATGTTCGTCCACAAGCCGCTCGATATCGGCTAAGGGCAGCGCCGTCTCCTCGCCGTTCTCGGTCACCGCCCGGCGCGGAATAAGCGTCGGACCGAGCATCTGCAGGAATTCTGCGAAGCGCGGGTTGTTGGTGGCCTGAGCAATCGCAAGGTGGAAGGCAAAATCGGCCTCTGCGCTCGGTCGGCCCTCCGCGGAACTCGTGCGGAAAGCATCGAGGGCCTCGATGATCTTTTCCTCCTGTCCGGGCGAGCGGCGAAGCGCCGCAAGGGCTGCAGCATCTCCTTCTACGGCAGTGCGAAGTTCGAGCATCTCGATCAGCGAAGATACGCGCGCCAGATCGACATTTTGAAACGGACGGCGGGTGGCAAGCGTTGGAGCGAGAACAAAGACGCCCGCTCCTTGGCGTGGCTCCACCAGTCCGTCAGAACGTAGTGCTGCAATTGCCTCGCGCACGACCGTGCGGCTCACACCGAATTCCTGCGTCAGTTGGGCCTCGGAGGGCAGCCGATCACCCGGCTTGTGATGACCCTTGGACATGCGTGCGCGAAGCGCGTCTGCAACCTTGACCACCAGCGTCGTGGTTGGCAGCGGAGCCGGTTCGTGGGTGGTCACTTTCGTCATGCGTGCCGCCATTCGGTGAATAAGGCGGGAATCCGCCGTTGATTGTGGATACGCCATTGCCCCACAACGGCGCAATCCGCGCCTAGATCGATTTGAGGTCGTCCGGCTGCAGCTCCTCAGGCAGGTTCTGGTAGCAGACGGGCCTGAGGAACCTTCGGATGGAAAGGGTTCCAACGGACGTTGCGCCGAAGTTTGTGGATGCCGGATAGGGGCCGCCGTGGACCATGGCATCGCAGACTTCGACCCCGGTCGGGTAACCATTTGCCAGAACACGACCCGCCTTGCGCTCCAGGATCGCCAACAGGCTGCGTGCAACTTGAGTGTCGCCCGCATCAAGATGCAACGTGGCGGTAAGCTGGCCATTGAAGCTCTTTGCTACGGCAATCATCTCCTCGATAGTCTCGACCGTCACAATAAGGCCGAGCGGACCGAACACTTCTTCGGAAAGTAGATGGTTGGAGAGCCAGTCCTCGGCGGAAACGCGGAAGAGGAAGGGTGTGGCGTCGCGCTGGTCGCAGGTGGTGGTCAAGACCTCGCGCACACCGGCGCCGGCAGCGATGCGCATGCTTCCCTCGCGATAGGCTTTGGCCATGCCGTCAGTCAGCATCACCTGCGGACCGACCCCTGAGAGCGCGGAACGGGTCGCTTCGGCGAACGTGTCGGCCTGATCGGAAAGGATAATTGCGATGCCCGGATTGGTGCAGAATTGCCCGGCGCCGATCGTCAGCGAACTCGCCCACCCTTTTGCGATTTCCGCGCCGCGGGCTTTCAGCGCTTCCGGCAGGATGAACATCGGGTTCACCGAGCCCAGTTCGCCGAAGAAGGGAATGGGTTCGGGACGTGAGACGCAGAGATCGAAGAGCGCGCGACCGCCGGCAAGCGAACCGGTAAAGCCGACCGCTTTGACGAGCGGATGCGTGACGAGTGCGGTGCCGACATCGCGACGACCGCCTTGGATCAAAGTGAAGACGCCCGGGTGGAGGCCAAGTCTCCTGATGGCGGCATCGGCGGCTTCCGCCACGATCTCACTTGTGCCGGGATGGGCAGAGTGACCCTTGACGATGACCGGACACCCGGCGGCAAGCGCAGAGGCGGTGTCGCCGCCCATCGTCGAGAAGGCAAGCGGGAAGTTGGAAGCGCCGAACACGGCGACCGGGCCGATTGGGCGCTGCATCAAACGAATATCCGGTCGGGGCAGGGGGGTGCGGTTCGGCAGCGCCTCGTCATGGCGCCTGTCCAGATGTTCGCCCTTGCGGATGTGGGAAGCGAAGAGGCGCAGCTGACCCGTGGTGCGGCCGCGCTCGCCTTCGAGGCGGGCGGCGGGCAAGCCGGTTTCCGAGGCGCCGATCTCAGTGATCTTGGCGCCACGGACCTCGATTTCGTCGGCAATGGTGTCGAGGAAGGCAGCGCGCGTCTCGCGGGAAGAATAACCGTAGGACCAGAAGGCTTCCTCGGCGGATTCGGCCGCCGTGTTCACCAGTTCGACGGTGCCGACGGAAAAGTCAAAGGCATCGCCGTGGGCGGGCTCGCTGCGGAATTTGATCTGCGCTGCGCGCCATTCGCCGGCGATCAGGTGTTTGCCATGTGGCTCATAGGTCATGTCTTACTCCTTGAATATCGGATTGTTTACGAAGTCGCCGCCCTGGAAGCGGGTCGTCGGGTCGCTCGGGTCGGGCGTCGGGGTGAGGGCCTCAATGTGGGTGCGATGGGCCTCGGCATTGTCTTTGGGCTTCCAGCCCAGCCAGCCAAGATGCGAGTTGTCCCACCAGCCGGCGTCGTTGGCCGAGCTGCCCCAGATGACCGGGCAGCCAAGGGTCGACACGCGGAAAATTGCCTCGATCATCGAAGCGAAATCGTCGTGCGAGAACCAGGTCGACAGCATTCGATAGTTCGTTGGCTCGGGCGTACAGGAGCCGATGCGTACCAGGGCGGTTTCTTGGCCAAATTTGTCGAAGTACAGGCGAGCGAGGGCCTCGCCGAAGCATTTGGAGACCCCATAGAGTCCGTCCGGGCGGTATGGGCCGTCTGGCCCGAGCCGTTCGGTCTGCGGATAGTAGCCGATCGTGTGGTTGGAACTCGCAAAGACGATGCGGGGCTGACCGTGAGCGCGTGCAGCTTCATAAAGATTGTAAAGGCCGACAATATTGCCGCCAAGGATCTGGTCGAAGGGCCGTTCGACGGAAACGCCGCCAAGGTGGACGATGCCGTCGCAGCCGGCGACCATCTCATGGACTGCTGCTGCGTCAGAAAGATCGCAGGACATGCACTCCTCATCGCGCTCAGGCGGGTCAAGCCGAGCAAGATCCGCAAGGCGAATTGTATCGGCGAGAGGCGCAAGCCGTTTGCGCATGACCCGGCCCAGCTGGCCCGCCGCGCCGGTGATCAAAAGGCGTCTCATTTGGGGTATTCCTTTGCGAATTGCCGCATTGCCACGCACGGCACCGCAGCCATTTCGACCTGCCAATGGCGTGAACCGGCAGAGCCTCAACCTTCTAGCGGTCTTCGTGCCCGAAAAAGCTGCCATCGTTTCACTCGAAACCACATTCGGTCTCGCGTCATTCCTGCGGGCACCTTGACCTCCGCTGACATATCATACAATAACGGTAACACATATTATATGTTGTCGACAACTTGAAGGAGGAATTTATGCTGACTGTTGAAACAAGGCAGGCGGTCAACCCGGAATATGCCAAAACACTCGATACATCCGGACTTCGAAAGCATTTCTTGGCCCAGGATATGTTCAGGGCCGGAGAGATCCGACTGGTCTACACCCACTACGATCGTTTCGTGATCGGTGGAGCGGTGCCGGGTGATGCGCCCCTGACGCTTGACAAGGTGGAGGAAACGAAGACCCCGCTGTTTCTCGATCGCCGTGAAATGGGCATCGTCAACATTGGCGAGACCGGTACTGTGGCCGCCGGCGGGCAGACCTATACCTTGAACCGGGGCGATGTGCTTTATCTCGGTGCCGGATCGGGGGCGGTCACCTTTGCTGGCAAGGGCCGGTTCTATATCACGTCCTGCCCGGCCCATCGCAGCCTGCCGGCGCGCCTCATCACGGCCGCCGAAAGCAAGGAAGTGAAGATGGGCGCATCGGAAACCTCCAACAAGCGCACCATCAATCAGTTCATCCATCCGCTCGTGATGGAAAGCTGCCAACTGGTGCTCGGCTATACCACGTTGGAGGACGGTTCCGTCTGGAACACCATCCCTTCGCATATCCATGACCGTCGCATGGAGGCCTATCTCTATTTTGGTATGGATGAAAAATCCCGGGTGCTTCACCTGATGGGCGAGCCCCAGGAGACCCGCCACCTGTTCATCTCGAATGAGCAAGGCGCGCTTTCCCCACCCTGGTCCATCCACTCCGGCGCGGGCATCGGCTCCTACACATTCATCTGGGCCATGGCTGGCGACAACGTCGACTACACCGACATGGACTTCATCCAACCGGAGGATCTGAAATGATAAATTCCTTTTCGCTTCAAGGGCGTAAAGCTCTTGTCACGGGATCGAATACCGGACTTGGTCAAGCGACTGCGGCAGGACTTGCTGCCGCAGGCGCCGAGGTGATCTGCGCGGCCCGCCGCTCGCCCGACGAAACTCTGGATTTGATCGGCAGGGCCGGCGGCAAGGCGAGTGGCATGCAGCTCGACTTCAAGGATCCCATGGCGGCACAAGACATATTTGTCGGCCGGGACATCGATATCCTCGTCAACAACGCCGGCATCATCCGACGGGCGGATGCGGTGGATTTCACCGAGGAGGACTGGGACGCGGTCGTCGACGTGAACCTGAAGGCATTGTTTTTCACGACCCAGGCGTTCGCAAAGGAGTTGTTGGCCAAGGAGCGGTCTGGAAACGTGGTCAATATCGCTTCGCTTCTTTCCTTCCAGGGCGGTATCCGCGTTCCCTCCTACACGGCCGCAAAACACGGCGTCGCCGGTCTCACCAAATTGCTTGCCAACGAATGGGCGGCGAAGGGCATCAATGTCAACGCAGTTGCCCCCGGCTACATTGAGACCAACAATACCGAGGCGCTACGCGCCGATGCCGCCCGCAACAAGGCAATCCTCGATCGCATCCCTGCCAATCGTTGGGGTCGCCCAGAGGACATCGCAGGGGCGGTGGTCTTCCTCTCCTCGCCAGCGGCGAATTACGTCCACGGTGCGGTCCTCAATGTCGACGGCGGCTGGTTGGCGCGTTGATCGACGGCTCGTGGCAATTTGTCATTTAACTTGTATGATGACTTATTGACATATGTATGATGTCTAGCTATGGCTACGGTCAGTTGAATGCACAGAGGAATACTGCAATGACCCCCGAACAAATCAAGGTTGCTCTTGGCTCCGGCCTTCTTTCCTTCCCGGTCACGCATTTCGATGCGCAAGGCCGCTTTGCGCCAGAAAGCTACAAGGCGCATGTCGAGTGGCTCGCGGGTTACAAGGCCCCGGTGCTTTTCGCAGCCGGTGGCACGGGGGAGTTCTTCTCGTTGCGGCCAGATGAAATCCCAGGCATCGTCGCATCCGCCAAGGAGGCTGCAGGCGAAACCGCCATCGTGTCGGGTTGTGGCTACGGCACCGAAATCGCGGTGGATATCGCCCGTTCGGTCGAGAAGGCTGGGGCCGACGGCATCCTGCTACTGCCGCACTATCTTATCGATGCGCCTCAGGATGGGCTCTATGCCCATATCAAGAAAGTCTGCCAGTCGGTCGGTATCGGCGTCATGGTCTATAACCGTGACAATTCGGTGCTGCAGGCCGATACGCTTGCCCGGCTGTGCGACGAATGCCCGAACCTGATCGGCTTCAAGGACGGCACGGGGGACATCGGGCTTCTGCGCCAGGTTACCGCAAAGATGGGCGATCGCCTGATGTATCTGGGTGGCATGCCCACGGCCGAGCTTTTTGCCGAAGCCTATCTCGGCGCCGGCGTCACGACCTATTCATCCGCCGTGTTCAACTTCGTACCGGGCCTTGCCAACGAGTTCTACGTGGCACTGCGCGCCGGCGACCGCTCTACTTGCGAGCGCATCCTGGTGGATTTCTTCTATCCGTTCATGGCGATCCGCAACCGGGTGAAGGGCTACGCCGTCTCGGCGATCAAGGCCGGCGTCCGGCTGCAGGGCTTCGACGCCGGACCGGTGCGCGCGCCGCTGGTGGACCTGACGGATGAGGAACTGGGCATGCTCGACAAGCTCATCGGCGGGCAGAAACGCAAGGTCTGATACCGCGACTTCCGGAGGAATGCATGAAGATCACCGCCGTTCGCACGCATCTCTTGGAACACCGGCTCGACACGCCGTTCGAAAGCGCCTCGATGCGCTTTGACCGCCGTGCTCATGTCCTGGTGGAGATAGAATGCGATGATGGAACGATCGGCTGGGGCGAATGTCTCGGTCCGGCAAAACCCAACGCGGCGGTGGTCGCAGCCTTTTCGCCCTGGCTGATCGGTCAGGACCCGCGCTCAACCGAGAAAATCTGGGCCGTGCTCTACAATGCACTGCGCGATCAGGGACAGCGTGGTCTCACCGTCACCGCACTGTCGGGCATCGACATCGCGTTGTGGGACATCAAAGGCAAGCACTACGGCGCCTCGATCTCCATGCTGCTTGGTGGACGCTGGCGGCAAAGCGTGTGCGCCTATGCCACGGGTAGCTTCAAGCGCGACGGCGTCGATCGGGTTGCCGACAACGCCAACGAAATGGCGGAGCGCCGCACACAGGGGTTCCACGCCTGCAAGATTAAAATTGGTTTCGGCGTCGACGAGGATCTGCGCGTGATCCGCGCTGTTCGCGAGGCGATAGGCTCCGAAATGCGCCTGATGATCGACGCCAATCACGGTTACACCGTCACCGAAGCGATCCGGCTCGGCAAAGCAGCAGCGGAGTATGATATCGACTGGTTCGAGGAGCCGGTGGTGCCCGAACAGCTGTCGGCCTACCTGGAGGTTCGCACATGTCAGCCGATCCCCGTTGCGGGTGGCGAGACCTGGCATACAAGGTTCGGCATGTGGCAGGCGCTGGATGCCCGTGCGGTCGACATTCTCCAGCCCGATCTCTGCGGCTGCGGCGGCTTTTCCGAAGCGCAGAAGATCGCAAGCCTGGCGACACTTCATGGTATCCGCGTCGTGCCACATGTCTGGGGGACAGGCGTGCAGATCGCCGCGGCACTGCAATTCATGGCAGCGATGGTGCCCGATCCGGTCCGCGCCAATCCGATCGAGCCGATCCTGGAATTCGACCGAACGGAGAACCCATTCCGACAGGCGGTGCTTAAGACACCACTGGAGGCGGTCAATGGCGTCGTCACTATTCCAGATGGTCCAGGTCTGGGGATCGAGATCAATCGTGATGCCCTCGTCGAATTCAAGATGCTCCAATCTTGAAACGAACGAGCGCAGTCTTCCAGGGAGCCACGCGTACTGCGTTTGCAAAGCAGCGCTTTAGACGCAGCGTGCCCGTGAACTAGGTTGGCTCCGATGGATCTAAGGGGTCCTGGCCCGCTAGCTTCATAATATCGATCGGCCGTTTATCGCTTCTCGATCGTGCGGGCGGTTGCAAGGCGGATTTCCTGCTCCGGTTCGTCGAGTTGCATCAAGTCGCCATGGCGGCTCTGATGAACCTTGTTCAGGTGGTCGCGGGGGCTGAGCCCAAGTGTGCGCTTGAACATGCGCGAGAAATAATAGGGGTCTGCATAGCCGACCTCCGCAGCCGCAGCCGCAACCGAAAGACCTCCTTCCAGAAAATGCATCGCGCGCTCCATTCGCTTGAGCTCCTGGTATTTGCGTGGTGTGCGACCGACGCGCTTCTGGAATTCGCGCAGAAAATAATCGTAGTTGTAGGGTGCAGCATCGACCGCCCTCACGGCGATGTCGTTTTCGAGCGGGTTGGCCGAGATCATCGTTGCTGCCTTCATCACCGCAAGGTCAATCGCATCCGCGCCCTCCGGCTGGTAGGTCGCGTGGTCGCGCCACCCGAGAAACGCATCCTCGATGAAGGCGATGAGAAGGACCATGAAAAGATGGTGCTGGCCGAGCGATACCGAGGAAGGGGGCGCGCTCTGACGATAGTGACGGGCAATCGGTTCCAGAAACGGCCAGCGGCTCAGATGCAGTTTGGGCCTTAGTTGCATCTGCTCGATGAGATTGTGACGACCATAGATGTCGAGCGTAAAGTGCTGCGCCACGCCGATATAGGTTTCGCGCCCTTCATTCCAGCCGATGAAGTGTTGGCCGCCGCTGATCAGCATGGCGTCGCCCCGCTCCATCACACGTGGTTCGCCGTCGATCAGATAATGACCGCGGCCCTCAAGGCAGATGACGAGATCGTCGACCGGATTGGATTTGTCGATCCGCCAGGTTTGCGAATGCTCCATGCGGATCGCCGCGCGCGTCAAGTTGAGAGTCAACGCCGCGGCGGGAATCGCCGATAGAATACCACCTTCGATTTCGTCCATCTTTTTCCTTCCCTTTGTGAATTCATTCTGATCTGAAAATAGCCCAATGTCACCGAATAAACCGTGTCTTCTGGGGAGGAGATCGGTTCGTGGTATAGAAACGTGGCATTCCGCCCATTCTTCCTGCACCGAATTGGGAGCCAGATTTGTACAAAATTGCATCTATGCAGGCTGCGCTCAAGGGCTGCCCGGGAGGGATGTCATGAAGATGCAGCGCCTTATGGGGCTGGGCTATCTCGCCCCATATATCATTGGTCTTCTGGTCTTCACGGCGATCCCTTTCATCGGGTCGCTGTACCTGAGCTTTACCAGCTATGACCTTATGAGCGAACCTCGGTGGACAGGGATTGCCAATTACGAACGGCTCTTCACACGCGATCGCACCTTCACGAAGTCGCTGAACGTCACACTGCTCTATGTGTTCCTGACGGTACCGTTGAAGCTTGCCTTCGCGCTCTTCATCGCCGCGATCCTAAACTACAAGCTGATGTTCATCGGTCTCTTCCGAACCGCCTTCTACGTTCCCTCCATCCTCGGCGGCTCGATCGCCATTGCCGTTTTGTGGCGCTACATCTTCGCCACGGAGGGACTTGCCAACATGGCGCTGACGACGGTCGGTTTTTCTCCGGTTGACTGGTTTGGTGATCCGACGAACGCGCTGTTCACGATTACGCTATTGCGATGCTGGCAGTTCGGATCAGCCATGGTGATTTTCCTCGCCGCCCTGCAGTCGATAGACAAGTCGCTTTACGAGGCGGCAGCCATCGACGGCGCGGGCAAGGTGCGCACCTTCTTCTTCATCACGTTGCCACTGCTGACCCCCGTCATTTTCTTCAACCTCATCATGCAGATGGTTCAAGCCTTCCAGGAGTTCAACGGACCTTACATCATCACGCAGGGTGGTCCGCTGAAGGCGACGTATCTGCTGCCGCTCTACATCTACGACGAGGCCTTCAAGAAGTTCAACATGGGCTATGCCTCGGCCATAGCATGGGTGCTCTTCACCATCGTCACCGTCCTGACCCTCGTTGCCTTCTGGTCATCGAAGAAATGGGTCTTTTACGCAGGCGACAAGAGGAGCTGACCGCAAATGACCGATCTTGCAACCTTCAACGATCTCCAGGCCGCCCGCAGGGCAAGGCTCCGTCTCGTCTCGACGGCAGTCCGCTATGTCCTGCTCTTTGCAGTCGGCTTCGTCATGCTCTATCCGCTCATCTGGCTGGTTGGCGCGAGCTTCAAGACAAATTCCGAAATCTTCGCAGGTGCAGGCTTCCTGCCGGAGAACCCGACTGCCGAAGGTTACATCAAGGGTTGGCAGACATCGACACCCTATACGTTCGGCCGGTTCTTCTGGAATTCCTTCCTGATCATCCTGCCAAAGGTGATCGGGACGGCCATCTCCTGCACCTTGGCGGCCTATGCGTTCGCCCGGTTCGATTTCCCGTTCAAGAAGATCCTCTTCGGCTCGGTCATCGCAATCCTGCTGTTGCCCAATGTCGTTACCCGCATTCCTCAATATCTCCTGTTCCGTGATCTTGGCTGGCTCGACAGTTTTCTGCCGCTCTGGGTGCCGTCGGCACTCGCTGGCGACGCCTTCTTCGTTTTCATGTTGGTGCAATTCCTGCGCTCATTGCCAACAGACATGGAGGAGGCGGCACGGGTGGATGGTGCCAACAGCATCCAGACGCTGATCTATATCGTGGTCCCGATGCTCGCCCCGGCACTGATTTCGGTGTGCCTGTTCCAGTTCATGTGGACCATGAACGATTTCCTCGGGCCGCTGATCTATCTGTCCTCGGTGGACAAGTATCCGGTCAGCCTCGCCCTAAAGCTTTCGATCGACACGACAGAAGCTTTCGAATGGAACCGCATCCTCGCGATGTCGGTGCTCACGATCGCCCCCGCGCTGATCGTGTTCTTTGCAGCGCAACGTTACTTCATTGAAGGGATCTCCTCCGGGGGGATCAAGGGCTGAACATGGCTAAGGTTCAACTGAAAAATCTCGAAAAGGTCTATGGCAACGCCTTCAAGGCGGTCCATGGCATCAATCTCGACATCCACGACGGCGAGTTCATGGTTTTCGTCGGTCCGTCGGGCTGCGCCAAATCGACGACGCTGCGCATGGTGGCTGGACTTGAGGAGATTTCCGGCGGGGAAGTCCTCATTGGGGATCGGCGCGTCAACGATCTGCCGCCGGGCAAGCGCTCAATTGCCATGGTCTTCCAGAACTACGCCCTCTACCCTCATATGAAGGTTCGCGGCAACCTGGCCTTCGGGCTCAAGATCGCCGGCAAGCCGAAGGCGGAGATCGAGGCCGCGATCAAGCAAGTGGCCGAGATTCTTGAGATCGAGCCGCTTCTCGACCGCCTTCCCAAGCAGCTTTCAGGCGGTCAGGCCCAGCGCGTGGCTCTCGGTCGCGCGCTCATCAAGAAGCCGGGCGTCTTCCTGTTCGATGAGCCCCTATCCAATCTCGACGCCAAGTTGCGAGCCTCGATGCGCGTCCGCATAACCGACCTGCATCGCCAGCTCAAAGCGGAGGGCTTGTCGTCGACGGTCATCTACGTGACGCATGATCAGACCGAGGCCATGACGATGGGGGATCGCATATGCGTTATGCAGGCGGGTCACATCATGCAGGTGGCCACGCCCAAGGAACTCTACGATCGCCCGGCGAACCTGTTCGTTGCCGGCTTCATTGGCAGTCCGGAAATGAACCTTGTCGACGCCCGGCTCGACGGATCGTCCTTTTCGATCGGCAGCCAGACCTTGCCGCTCGGACCACACCTTGAAGGCCGGCTTTCGGCCCGCCCGACAGAAGCCGTGATCGGCACCCGACCACAGCATCTATCGCTGGCGGCGGACGGGCCGGCGCTCACCGCGAAGCTCACTAATGCTGAGTTCATGGGGCACGAGGTCTATCTCCACGCTGATCTCGAGGGTCGCAAGGTGGTGAGCGTCGTCGGCGCAGCCGAGTTCGAGGCACTGGGAGGGTCGGAGATCATCCGCCTTCGTCCCGATCCGGAACGATTGCACATTTTCGACAAGACTGACGGTCGCAACGTGTCGCTTTGAGGAGGCGGCGTTGGGCCATACACCAAGAAGGAGGAGAACCATGAAGACTGCGAAAACCTTGCTTGCATTGACCGGCGTCGCCTATGGCGCGCTCACGTTCGGTGCCACCGCTGGCGCCGCCGAACTGCGCATGGCGTGGTGGGGCGGTGATAGTCGTCACGTAGCCACTCAAAAGGCGACAGCTGCCTGCGGCCAGAAATACGGCCACACGGTCAAGGGCGAGTTCACCGGCTTCGACGGCTACCTCGAAAAACTGACGACGCAAATGGCCGGCAGGACCGAAGCTGATATCGTTCAGGTCAACTGGCCGTGGCTGCCGCTGTTTTCCAAGAATGGCGAGGGGTTCGCCGACCTTCGCACGCTGAAGGCAATCGACCTGTCCAACTGGACGGAAGGCGATCTCGCGGCCGGTTCGATGAATGGGGTCCTGCAGGGGCTATCCGTCTCGACGACGGGTCGTGTCTTCTTCTTCAACGCGACGACCTTCGAAAAGGCAGGCGTCGAAATTCCGAAGACCTGGGACGAGTTCTTCGCCGCAACCGCGACCATCAAGGACAAGCTCGGCAAGGACCACTACACCTTCAACGCGGTGAAGGAGACTGCCCAATTGCTGGTGACCCTTGCCGTCGTGCAGAAGACTGGCAAGGATCTCGTCGATCAGACGAGCAACCGCGTAGCATGGACGCCAGAGGAACTCGCCGAAGGCATCTCCTTCCTCGGCAAGCTGGTGGAAACCGGCGCGATCCGCTCGCAGAAGGAGGAGGCCGCCGACGGCAACGTCAATCTGTTTGAAAAGCCCTCCTGGGCCGAAGGCAAGGTCGCCGGCTCGTACGAATGGGATTCAACTTACTCCAAGTATGCCGACCCGTTGAAGGATGGTCAGGTTCTCAAGCCTGTACCAATGCTGAAGCTTTCGGATGCGGTTACCGAAGGCGTCTATCGCAAGCCTTCCATGGTGTTTTCGATCTCCAAGAACTCCAAGAACCAGGATGCGGCGGCGCAGATCGTCAACTGCCTCCTGAACGAGCCGGAAGGCATCGATGCTCTAGGCACCTCGCGCGGTCTTCCCGCGTCGAAAGCGGCCGCCGCCAGGTTGGGCGACAAGGGCGAACCCGAGGTTCGCGCCGCCAATGCGATCGTCATGGCCGCCACGGGGCCGATGGTTTCGCCCTTCAATGAACACCCGGAAATTCGTGCCGCTTTCATCGATACGCTTGAGGAGTACGCCTATGGCCAGATCAGCGCAGAAGATGGCGCCAAACAGATCATCGACACGGTGAACGACGTTCTGGCCGAGTTCGACTGACCATTGATACTGCCCGCCGCGGATGCCGCGGCGGGTCCTCTCTTGGCGGCACGCAACACGAGGCACGACATGACCCGACCTTCCATCATCGCGCGCTCGGCGCGAACGGCGGCGCTATGCCTGCCGCAGCCCGGAGCCCTCTACCGTTTGAAATCGAGGACGGTCTGGCGGCTTTCATCCCCGGATGAGACCGGCGTCCTGCAACACGGAGAAGCCCAAACGGTCGTCACCCTTCTGCACGGGCTTCGCCCGGCAACCCGTTATCTTTTCGAGGCGGAGGGATTTCAGCCGCTGTCGTTTCAGACTGCGCCCTGCGCAGGTGTCGTGGAAGCAACCGATTTCGGACTCGTCGCCGATATTGCGCCTGACGATATTGAAGGCGCGCGCAGCAATGCTGCGGCCCTTTGCGAAGCGGTCGCAGCCGTTCCAACCGGAGGCACGCTCCATCTCGGTCCGGGCCTGTGGACGTCCTTTCCACTTAGGCTCAAAAGTCAAATGACCTTGCATCTCGCTGAAGGGGCGACGCTCCAAGCGCCGTCGTTGCGCGCGGGCTGGCCTGTTCTCCCTTCCCACGATCACAACGGTAGGATGCTTGGAAGTTGGGAAGGTCTGCCGGCCGCCTGCTTTAATGCCCCGGTAAACGCGGTGCAGGCGGATAACCTGGTGATCGAGGGCAGGGGCGTCTTCGACGGATCTGGCGACAGGGGCGATTGGTGGAGTTGGCCGAAAGAGACGCGTGATGGTGCGCGTCGCCCGCGTGGCCTGCATCTTATCAACTGCCGTGATGTGACACTGCTCGGTTTTACGATCCGCAATGCACCGTCCTGGACGATCCATCCGCAAGGCTGCGCTCGGCTGACCGCTGCCGGACTAACCATCGTTGCCCCAGCTGACAGCCCGAACACCGATGGGTTCAACCCTGAGAGCTGTCGTGAGGTCGTGATTGCGGGCGTGCGCTTTTCAGTCGGCGACGATTGCATTGCCGTCAAGGCAGGAAAACGCGGCCCGAACGGCGAGGCTGATCACCTTGCCGAAACGCGCGGCGTCCGTGTCAGTCACTGCCTGATGGAGCGTGGCCACGGCGGCCTGGTAATTGGCTCGGAGATGTCTGGCGGCGTCGATGACGTCTCCGTCGAGGATTGCGAGATGATCGGCACCGATCGCGGCCTGCGGCTGAAGACCCGTCGCGGTCGCGGCGGGTCGATCACCAATATCGCAATGCGCCGCGTACTGCTCGATGGCGTCGAAACGGCGCTGTCGGCCAACGCTCACTATCATTGCGACGCCGATGGCCACGATGACTGGGTGCAGTCCCGTGAGCCGGCGGTCGTCAATTCTGGAACGCCGCTCATCGATGGCGTCACCATAGAAGACGTCGAGATCCGCGGGCTCGCCCATGCGGCAGGCGCGTTTCTCGGACTGCCCGAAGCCCCGATCCGCAACGTCCGTATCCGCCGCCTTAAAATCACCTCGAGCAATCCCGCGGCCGTCGCAACGCCACCCATCATGGCCGATCGCGTGCGAGCCATGCGCCATGAGACGATTGTCAGCGAGCGGGCAGAGGTCGATTGCGACGATCCCTCCTTGTTGAGCGCTGCCCCCGTGTCCCTTCCTTTCGATGAGATGCTCTCGTGAACCCGACAGAATATTTCGACGAATTCGCCAAGCGTTATAACCACTATAAGGGCGGTAGCTGGTGCTACGAGGATGGATGCGTCTATCGCGGCCTCAGTCTTCTTTTTGATGCGACAGGCGAAACGCGCTGGAAGGCGCATCTTCATCGTCTCGCCGATCAGCAGATCGCGGCCGATGGCGCACTTTCGGGCTACGACCCCCAGGAATACAATATCGATAATATCCTGGCCGGGCGCGCCTTGTTCCCGTTGGCTGAAGGTGCCGATGATGTGCGCTACCGGTTGGCCGCCGATCGGCTGGCCGGGCAGCTGGAGACGCACCCCCGCATTCCCGCCGGCAATTACTGGCACAAGAAGCGCTATCCGCACCAGGTCTGGTTGGACGGGCTGTATATGGGACTGCCCTTCCAGATCGAATATGCGACGATGACCGGCCGCAAGGACCTGATCGCCGATGCGCTGCAGCAGTTTTCAACGGCTTTGGCACTCACGGCGACTACACGCGGCCTCTATGTTCATGGCTATGATGACAGCCGCCAGCAGCGCTGGGCTGACCCTGTGACAGGCAAGTCTCCCGCTGTCTGGGGCCGGGCCGTGGGCTGGCTGGCAATGGCAGTGGTCGATGCTCTGGCGACACTTCCTGTTGACCAGGCGACCGCGTCGTTGCGCCAGCGCGCCCGCTTGCTGCTAAAGGAGATCATGGCCCGTCAGGCAGCCTCGTCCGGCCTCTGGTATCAAGTGCTCGACGCGCCGGATCTGAAGGGCAACTACCTCGAAAGCTCTGCCTCGGTCATGTTTGCCTATTCGCTCTTGCGCGCCGCTCGTCTTGGTCTAGTCGAAGCGGACACTGCTGCGGGAGCGGCTGCGGCCGGGCAGCGCGCCCTTGACGCGCTGTTGAATACCCGGCTCGTTGCCGATGCCAAAGGGACCACCCGCTTCACGACCATTGTCCATGTCGCCGGTCTTGGAGGTTTCGAGGGCAGCTATCGCGACGGTTCACCGAGCTACTATCTCACCGAACCCATCGTTTCGGATGACGCCAAAGGTGTGGGGCCCTTGATGATGGCATATGCGGAAAGCCTGATGGCCGCTTCGTGAAGCCGCTTGATCAGTCGCTTTCACCAGGAACGAGATCCATGGGCCACAGGCATCGCGCGGATCGCTCGCGGTAGATCTCGGCAAAGGCCGGCATCGTCGCGAGCAGGGATTCGGCAAGTGCAATGCCAAGGTCGCGTAGCGACAGGCTGAACGATGTCAGTCGTGGCGACAGAAACTGCGAATGCGGGCTTTGACGCCCGATGATCGCCAGGTCGCGCCCGGGTTTTATTCCGGCTTCGACCAGTCCGCGATAAAGCCCGACGGTAATGGCCTCGTTGATGAGGACGATTGCCGTCGGACGTGTCTCAAGCGCACTCAGTTCCCGGGCGATCTGGTAACCCCCGGCCTCGTTGGGCGTCGAGCGGAAGACGTGACGCGCGTCGAGATTAAGGCCGTGCCGGGCGAGGGTGGCGCGGCATTGTTCCTCGAACACATAGCCCAAGTTCATGTCGTCGTGCGGCCGGGTGACGGCGATATGCTTGTGCCCGCGCGCAACCAGCCGGTCGATGGATGCCTCGGCCATGCCTTCGAAATCGAGGTCCAGCCAGGGCTGGCCGACATCGGTCAGACTTCGTCCGAGCGTGATGAAGGGGATCTTGCGCTTTGCCAGCAGTTCGAAGCGGGCATCGTGGCGCCGGGTGGCCGACAGGATGATGCCGTCGGCAAAGCCGCGGGCGACGACGCGTTTCAGATAGTCGTTCGGGTCCTCTTGCGAGGAGCAGAGCAAGGCGACCAGATCGAGCTTGTGACGAGCAAAGACGGTCTGCACACCGTCGAAGACGCTCATGAAGAAGGTGTCGCCCTGGCCGGTGATTTCGGACCCCGTCTGCATCATGAAGCCGATGACGCCGGTCGTCCCCTTCCTCAGCGCACGGCCCGATTGGTTGGCGACATAGCCGAGGGATTCCGCTGCTTCGAGGACTCTTTTTCGCGTCTCTTCGTTGACGTCGGGTTTGCCGTTCAGCGCGCGGGAGACCGTGCCGATCGAGATATCGAGGTGTTCGGCAAGTTGGCGAATCCCCTTCATTTTTCCGCGTTCCTCCCCAGACCCGCGACTGGCCATTTTCACACCTCTTGACACAAAAACCCTTTGCCGCATAGTATCGTAAACGTTTACGGAAGCCAATTGAGGAGTTGCGGCTTTCGTTTCCAGGAGGAAATCACGTGAGACACAGGGCCGTTTTGTGCGGGTGCGGAGCTATGGCCAAAGGTTGGCTGAAGGCTCTGACGGAGAGCGACTATCTGAGGGAGAAGGTGGAGGTCGTGGGCCTCGTCGATCTCGATCAGGCGACGGCGCAAGCGCTCGCTGCCGAGTTCAAGCTTCACGACATCATCATCGGTACAGACCTGCCGGCAGTCCTTCGCCAGAGCAGGGCCGATCTGCTGTTTGACGTTGTCGTTCCAGCCGCGCGGCGCGCGGTCGTGGCAGCCGGTCTGGCTCATGGTTGCCACGTGCTCAGCGAAAAACCGATGGCCGCCACGCTCGATGAGGCGCGCGAACTGCGCCGGCTCGCAGCTGACGCTTCACGAGTGCATGCAATCGTCCAGAACCGCCGCTTCATCGACGGTGTTCGCCGGATCCGCCGCCTCATCCAATCCGGCAGCCTCGGTGAACTGACGGCGTTGCATTGCGATTTCTTCCTCGGTCCACACTTCGGCGGCTTCCGCGAACAGATGGACAACGTCCTGCTGCTCGACATGGCCATCCACACCTTCGACGCAGCGCGCTTCATGTCAGGCAAGGATCCCCTTGCCGTCTATTGCCACGAATACAATCCGCAAGGCTCCTGGTACCGCCACGGCGCGGCAGCCAATGCGATCTTCGAATTCTCCGACAATGTCGCCTTCACCTATCGCGGATCCTGGTGTGCGCAAGGCGCCAATACCAGCTGGGAAAGTGCGTGGCGGATAACCGGCTCAAAGGGAACGCTCATCTGGGATGGCGGCGAACGCTTCGAAGCCAATGTCGTCAGCGGTCATGAAGGTTTCCTGCGGGCGGTCGAGCCAATCCCGGTTCCCGAGGCTGAAGACCGTGCCGACACGCACGGCCATGCGAGTGTCATCGAGCGTTTCATCGGCGCGATCGACACGGGAACCGTGCCTGAAACGGACGGTAGCGACAACATCAAGAGCCTTGCCATGGTCTTCGGCGCGATCGACAGCGCCCGTGATGGCAAACGCGTCACCATTGCAGCCTAGGAGCTCATCTTGACGAACCCTGCAAAATCCATTCGCATCGGCACCATGATCTCGGCCACCAAGGGCGGTGCCGACAAACGCATCGACCAGATCGCCGAAATGGGCTTCGAAAGCTTCGAACCCTTCTTCTGGCAGACGACCAATGGTCAGGACCTTGCCGAGCTCGGCAAACGTTGCGTGGAGGCGATCGGCGGCCGCGACATCACCATCTCGACGCTCGGCATGTTCGGAAACCCGCTTGAGACCACCGCGATCGACGAACAGACATTGCAGGGTTGGCGAGACTGCATCGACAATGCCCATCATTTCGGCGCTACTTGCGTTGCCGGCTTCACCGGCCGCATCCGCGGCAAGCCGTTGACCGACAGTCTGCCGCGCTACAGGGAAATCTGGTCCGAACTGTCAAAGCGCGCGGCCGACAAGGGTGTGAAGATTGCCTTCGAGAATTGCGCCATGGACGGCAACTGGCAGACCGGTGACTGGAACATCGCCCATAATCCGGATGCCTGGGAACTGATCTTCAACGAGACGCCGGACGACCACATCGGGATCGAGTGGGAGCCCTGCCATCAGATGGTCTATCTGATCGATCCACTGCCGCAGATCCGCAAATGGGCGACAAAGATCTTCCACGTGCACGGCAAGGACGCGACCATCCGCTGGGACGTCATCCGCGAACACGGCATCTTCGGCAAGGAGAAATTCGTCTTCATGCGCACGCCGGGCTTCGGCGACACCAATTGGACCGACGTGATTTCCGAGCTACGGCTGGCCGGCTGGTCCGGCTCGATCGACATCGAGGGCTGGCACGATCCGGTCTACCGCGACGCATTGGAGATGACCGGCCAGGTCCATGGCCTGAACTATCTCAAGGCTTGCCGGGGCGGCGACTTCGTCGCCGATCCGGTCTGAGGTGTGCATATCGGCCGGCATGGAGGATGCCGGCTGCGGGATAACCAAAGGAGGAGAAAATGGCTATCCGCGGATCCGCAATCCTGGGCGTTCTCGCCCTTGCAGGTGTCTCTTTGTTCGGGCTCTCGGCCAAAGCCGAAGACGTCACGATCAACGTCTGGTCGCTTGATCGCGACATCCAGCCGGCACCGAACCTGATATCGGACTTCAACAAGTTGAACGCCGGCATCAAGGTCGAATATCGCCAGATCCAGTTCGATGATGTCGTCAGCGAGGCGATGCGAGCCTATTCGACCGGCCAGGCGCCGGACATCATCGCCATCGATAATCCCGAGCATGCGCTGTTTTCGTCGCGCGGCGCCTTCCTTGATCTCACCGACATGATCGCCAAGTCGACGGTGGTGAAGACGTCGAACTATTTCCCCGGGCCGCTCGCTTCCACCATGTGGGACGGCAAGAACTACGGCCTGCCGAAGGCCACCAACACGATTGCGCTCTACTACAACAAGGACATGTTCAAGGCGAAAGGCCTTGATCCGGACAAGCCGCCCCAGACCTGGGACGAATTGGTCGATGCGGCGCGCAAGCTGACGGATCCTGCAGCCAACGTCTATGGTCTCGCCTTCTCGGCCAAGGCAAACGAGGAAGGGACATTCCAGTTCCTGCCCTGGGCGCAGATGGCTGGCGGCAGCTACGAGCACATCAACTCGGACGGCGCGGTCAAGGCGCTCGAGGTCTGGAAGACGATCATCACCGAGAAACTGGCCTCGCCGGATACGTTGACGCGCGGCCAATGGGATTCGACCGGCACCTTCAATTCAGGCAACGCCGCCATGGCGATCTCCGGGCCATGGGAGCTCGACCGCATGGTGAGCGAAGCGAAGTTCGATTGGGGCGTGGCACTGCTACCGGTCCCTGAAGTCGGTGCGGAGCGCTCTTCGGCCATGGGCGACTTCAACTGGGCGATCTTCTCCAATACGCAGCATCCGGCCGAAGCCTTCAAGGTGCTCGAATATTTCGTCTCCCAGGACAACCGCATGTTCAAGGACTTCGGGCAGCTGCCGGCCCGCTCCGACATCGCCATTCCTGAAACCGGCGTGCCGCTCAAGGACGCCGCCCTGAAAGTGTTCAACGAGCAGCTCAAATTCGCAAAGCCGCGCGGTCCGCACCCGGAATGGCCGAAGATTTCCAAGGCGATCCAGGATGCGATCCAGGCCGCCCTGACCGGGCAGATGGCGCCGAAGGAAGCGCTCGATCAGGCGGCCGAAAAGATAAAGGCGGTCCTTGGCTAGAGCATTTCCAGGAAAAGTGCGAAGCGGTTTTCCGTCAGGGAATGCGTGAAACAAAGAGCTGGAGCGGTTCTGCGGCTAAGCCGGAAACGCTCTAACCTCTTGAATGGGGCGAAGCGCTTCTGGGCGTTCCCTGAAGTGCGTTCGCCGGCCCGCATCAAGGGCGCTCCGCCGCACTAAGGCGCTGGAGCGGAAAGCCAGGAAATTTGTGCCGGCTGTCGGCATCAGTTCGGTCGTTCTAGTTTGCAGGTCGAGACGCGTGCCGCCGATGTCGGCTGCCATCTCGGCGGCGGAGGAGCCCATGAAACGATTTTTGTCCAGCATGATCGACGGTCGCGGTTTCGATATCGGCCTCGTCAGCCTGCCGCTTGCGTTCCTGCTCACTCTGTCCGGGCTGCCGCTGCTCTACAATATCGTCATGAGCTTCCAGGAAGTCGACATGTTCAGCCTTGGCAGTTTCTGGCGCCCTTTCGTCGGCCTCAAGAACTACCGGGATTTGTTCGCCCAGCCGGAAACGTGGCCAATCCTTGCCAACACGGCGACCTTCGTCATCGCCTCGATTGCCGGCCAGTTCCTCGTCGGTTTTGGCCTGGCATTGTTCTTCTGGACGAACTTTCCGGGCGCCTCGTGGCTGCGCGGCCTCTTTCTGGTATCGTGGGTGATGCCGGGACTTGTCGTTGGCGCGATCTGGAACTGGATCCTCTCCGGCGACTTCGGCGTGCTCAACTTCATCCTGCGTGAAACTGGTCTCATCAGCGGCAATATCTTCTGGCGCTCGGACCCCGATTTTTCCCTCTGGGCAGTGATCATCGCCAATATCTGGCTCGGCACCTCGTTCAACATGATCCTGATGTCCGTTGGCCTTTCGGCAATTCCGCGCGATCTCTACGAGGCGTCCGAACTCGATGGCGCCAATGTCTGGCAACGCTTCTGGACGATCACGCTGCCGATGATGCGTTCGTCCATCGGCGCGATCATCGCGCTGGGGCTGATTTTCACGCTGCAGCAGTTCGATCTTTTCGCGGCAATCACCTCGGGAGGGCCGAACAATGCCTCGAACGTCACGCAATATTGGGCCTGGGACCTCTCTTTCCGGCAGTACGACTTCGCCAAGGGCGCGACCATTTCGGTGATCATGATCGTCTTCGTAATGATCGCCTCGGTCGTCTACGTGCGCTCGACACGGCATGAGGTGCGCGGATGAATACCGTATCCCGTGACCGGCTGATGCTGGCAATCGCAATCGTTCTCGCCGGTGTCTACCTGTTCCCGCTCTACTGGATGTACATCACCACGATCAAATCCGGTTCAGAGATGTTCGCCACCCCGCCGACCTTTTGGCCGACGGATCCTCAATGGCACATTTTCGGCGACGTCTGGCAAAGCCGGAGCATGGGCCGCTATATCTGGAATTCGCTGGTCATCGGCTGCGGCGCCGTCGGGGTCATCACCGTGCTCGGTGTCGGCTGTGCCTATGTCCTGGCGCGCTATCGCAACATATGGGTCGATATCGGCCTCTTCCTTGTCCTCATGCTACAGGTGCTTCCGGCATCGCTGATGGTGACGCCGATCTTCGTCGGCTTTTCCCAGATCGGACTACTCAACTACCCCAGGCTCGCGGTCATCCTGGCGATTGCCGCCAAGAGCATGCCGTTTTTCGTGGTTCTGGTGCGCGCGACCTTCATGAGCGTGCCGCAGGAACTGGAGGAGGCCGCGCTTGTCGACGGCAATTCGCGCGTCGGTGCCTTCTTCAACATCGTCCTGCCGCTCGCGCGCAATGGTATTCTCGTCAGCGCCATCCTGATCTTCATGCAGGCCTTCGGTGAGTTCGTCTATTCGAAATCCATGATCCAGGCTGTCGAACTGCAGCCGGCAAGCGTCGGGCTGAACTCCTTCATGGGGCCGAACACCAACGAATGGAACAACATCATGGCCTATGCGGCGATCTACGTGACCCCGATCCTCGCCATCTTCGTCCTCCTGCAACGCCGCATCGTCTCTGGCCTTACCTCGGGAGCGCTCAAATGACCGCCCAGATCGAACTGACCAACGTCAACAAATACTATGGTGCCTACCACGCGCTGAAGGACATCGAGCTTTCGATCCGCAAGGGCAGCTTTACAGCGCTAGTCGGTCCATCTGGCTGCGGAAAGTCGACGCTGCTGCGGTCCCTCGCAGGGCTCGAGAGCATATCGTCCGGCACCTTGAGGATCGCCGGTGAGGTGATGAACGCCGTGCCGCCGCGCAAGCGCGATGTGGCGATGGTGTTTCAGTCTTACGCGCTCTATCCGCATATGACGGTCGAGGAGAACCTGACCTACAGCCTGCGCATCAGGGGGGTGGCCAAGGCCGAACGCAAGAAGGCCGCAAACGAAGTCGCAGCCGTCACCGGGCTCACCCATCTGCTCGGGCGCTATCCGCGCGAGCTTTCGGGCGGCCAGCGCCAGCGCGTGGCGATGAGCCGGGCAATCATCCGCCATCCCAAGGCGTTTTTGTTCGACGAGCCGCTTTCGAACCTCGATGCAGCACTGCGCGTTCATATGCGCAAGGAAATCCGTGCGCTGCACGATCGGTTGGGCGCCACATCCGTCTACGTCACCCATGACCAGATCGAGGCCATGACGATGGCTGACCACGTCGTCATCATGCGCGATGGCGTCATCGAACAACAGGGGAGCCCGCTTGAACTCTACGATCGGCCGGTCAACAAATTCGTCGCCGGGTTCATCGGATCCCCGGCGATGAATTTCATACCCGCCGTGGGCGGCCAGGATGGACGCTCGATCATCCTCGACGTCGGTGTCAAACAGACGATCGTCCTCGATCGGCCTGTGCAACCGGGGCAGGCCCTCACCGTTGGACTGCGTCCGGAGCACATCGAGATTGCCGAGCCCGATAAAGGCGCTCTCTCTGTCCCGGTCGCGCTGCTCGAATCGACAGGGGCGACGTGTTTCCTGACGATGGCAACGACGCCGGAGCTTTCGGTGGTCTTCAATGGTCGATCGAGTGTGACTGCGGGTGACAAGGTCGGCCTGATCTTCGCGCCCGCCAACATTCACCTCTTCGACGCGCAAACCGAACGGCGGTTGCCCTAGCGCGTATGCGGCGAGGGCATGGCTCCGGCCGCTCGGGGGAAACGCTTATGCGTGTGGTGCTGTTTCGGCACCCGCTTCAAAGGAGCCCATACCGGTGCAGGATCTCCTCGATCTGGTCGTCCTGGGTCTTGTTGGGCAGCAAGGCCGGCTCGCGGCTGGCGCCAACGGAGCTGTCCTGTAGAAAGAGCGACCGCTTGACCATCGCAGGCGCAAAGCCAAGCGCGTAGAGATCCGTGCGGAAAGCCGAATAAATCGCCTGCTGTCTTTCGGCTTCGGCAATGTCGCCTGAATTGAAGGCGTTCAAAATTCCCGCCAGCACGTGCGGCATGGCATTGCCGAGGCCCGATATGCAGCCGGCCGCACCGTTTTGCAGCGCCCACAGCACCAGATGATCAGGGCCTGAGTAGACTTCGAAACCCTCAACGTCCCTGGCCACTTCGAGATAGGCTTCAAGCGTCTCTTTCGCTCCGCCCGAATCCTTGATGCCGGCGATGTTGCCGTGCCCGGAAAGCCTGCGCGCGGTCTCCGGCTCGATGTGGTTCTGGGTGCGGGCCGGAATATCGTAGAGATAGATCGGGGTTTCGACCGCGTCCGCAACGGTCGAGAAGTGACGGATCAGACCATCCTGGGTGCAGGCGATGAAGAACGGGGTTATCACGGCAATACCATCGACGCCGATGCGATCGAATTCGCGCGCGAGTTTCAGCGTTTCGAAGGTTGCGGGCATGCCGGCATTGACGATGACCTTGACGCGGCCGGCGACCTCATCGACGACCTCCTCGGTCAGGCGCACTTTCTCGTCGTAGGTCAGGGCGCTGAAATCACCGTTCGTACCGGCGCACATGATGTTGTTGCCGGCGTCCACCTGTCGGCGGACCTGAGCGCGCGTCGCGTCGTAGTTGATCGTCTCATCGTCGTTGAAGCAGGTAACGAGCGCGACAAAGGCTTGCTTGGACATTGTTATCTCCAGTGATGGGAGCGCTCTCTCAAGAGGCGCATTCGAGGCGGGCAGCGCGATTGGCCGCCTGGACGTCGGGATCCGGATCAAGTCCGGCAGCCAGAAGCGCGCGCGTATAGTCTTGGCGTGGGGCCTCGAAGACCTCACGCACGGTGCCGAGTTCGACGACATTGCCCTTCTGCATCACCATGACGTGGTCGGCGAAGTCGCGAACGACCGGAAGATCGTGGGCGATGAAGATGAAGGCAATGCCCATGTCCTTGCGAAGCTTGTCAAGGAGGGCAATGACCTGGGCCTGAACCGAGACATCGAGCGCCGAGACGGCCTCGTCGCAGATGATCAATTGCGGCTCGAGCGCCAGCGCTCGGGCAATGGCGATGCGCTGGCGCTGACCGCCGGAAAACTGATGTGGATATCGCCCCATATGTTCCGGCCCAAGGCCGACCTGAACCAGAAGCTCGGCGACGCGCTCTCGCCATTTCGCCTTGGGCAGGATGTCCGGATGGATCACCCATGCCTCGGAGATCAGCTGGTAGACGGTCATGCGCGGATTGAGCGACTGGGTGGGGTCCTGAAACACCATCTGCAGGTCGCGCCGCAATTTGTAGAGTTCCGCCGGCGACAGCTGGAAAAGGTCACGGCCCTTCCATAGCGCGCTGCCGCTGTCGGGCTCGTCCAGCCTCAGCAGGATGCGGGCGAGCGTGGATTTTCCCGAGCCGCTTTCGCCGACGACGGCCATGGTCTCGCCTGGCATGAGGTCGAAGGAGATGCCTTTCAGAGCTTCGAAGCTGCCATAGTGCTTGCGGACGTCGCGAACCGACAGGACGGGCTCGCCGCGCGCGCCCGGCGAATGCATCTTGCCCTTTCCGGGGGCAGCGGCGATCAGCTTACGGGTGTAGGGATGTTGCGGGTTCTTGTAGACATCGCGAACCGTTCCCGCCTCGACCAGTTCGCCCTTTTCCATCACCACGACGCGGTCGGCAACCTCGGCGACGACGCCAAGGTCATGCGTGATGATCAGGACTGCCATGCCGGTTTCCTGCTGCAACTCCTCCAGAAGCGCCAGCACCTCGGCCTGAACAGTCACGTCGAGCGCCGTCGTCGGCTCGTCGGCGATCAGCAGATCGGGGCGGAGTGCAAGCGCCATGGCGATCATGACGCGCTGGCGCTGACCGCCGGAGAACTCGTGCGGATATTTGTCGAGCGATTTCTCCGGGTCGGGAATGCCGACGCGGGTCAACAGCCGCAGAGCTTCCGCCTGTGCCTCGGTGCTTCCCGTGCCGTGGGTCGTCAGTGCCTCACGGATCTGCCAGCCGACCGAATAAACCGGGTTCAGGTGGCTGAGCGGATCCTGAAAGATCATTGCGATGCGGCGACCGTTCACTTCGCGGCGCTTGTGTGTCGGCATCGTCAAGAGGTCGACGCCGTCAAGCAGGATCTCGCCCGAGCTGATACGGCCGGGCGGCATGTCGATCAGGTTCATGATCGCCGACGACGATACGGACTTGCCTGATCCGCTTTCGCCCAGGATCGCCAGCGTCTCGCCGCGATCGAGGTGATACGAGATGTTGCGGACCGCTTTGACCACACCCATCACGGTGTGAAATTCGACCGAGAGGTTGCGGACTTCCAGCAGATGGTCAGCCATTCTTGCGACCTTTCATTTCCAGGCGCCAGCGCTGGACGGGATCAAGGGCGATGCGCATCCAGTTCGAAAGCAAGTTGAGCGACATGGTCGTCAGGATGATTGCAAGGCCGGGCCAGAAGGACAGCCACCAGGCATTGGTGAGATATTGCCTACCTTGAGAAATCATCAGACCCCAGGTGATTTCGGGCGGCTGAATGCCGATGCCGAGGAAGGAAAGCGCGCTTTCCGCCAGCATCACATAGGCAAAGTCGAGGGTCGCCAGCGTCGTCAGCGTTGGCAGGACCACGGGCAGGATGTGCCGGAACAGGATGCGCTTGCTGGAGGCGCCCATGACGCGCGCAGCTTGCACGAACATGCGCTCGCGGATCTCCAGCACCTCCGCGCGGGTGGTGCGCAGATAGACCGGAATGCGGGTGATCGCCAGAACCAGCATCAGGTTCAGGATCGACGAGCCGAGGACATAGAGCACGATGACCGCGATCAGCAGCGACGGGAACGACATGATGACGTCGGCCAGCCGCATGATGACCTGGTTGACGCGCTCGGAGGAAAAACCTGCGATCAGGCCGAGGGTGGTGCCGACGATCGCGGAGATCGCGACGGCGCCGGCGGCAACCATCAGCGTGTTTTGCGTTGCGACGATGATGCGGGCAAACAGCGGACGTCCAAGCGCATCCGCCCCCATCCACCAGACCCAGCCGCGTTCCCATTCGAACGGCGCAGCATTTCGGCCGCGCAGGTTTTGCTTCGTCGCAAGGTCGCCAAGCCAGCTCGGCCCGACGATTGCCAGAATGAGAACGGTGATCAGAAAGATTGCAGCGCACAGTGCGAACTTGTCCGCCCACAGCATGCGCGCCATGCGAACAGCAAAGGTCGGTTCCTGGGTTATCGCCGTATCTGTCGTCTGTAAGGTCATGGCTGAACTCTTCAATGACGGATGCGTGGATCGAGAAGCGTATAGGCAAGGTCGATCAACAGGTTCATGACGAAAATCGCCAGCGCGGTCACGAGAATGGCGGCCAAAACGACGTTGAAGTCACGCTGCAGGATGCTGTCGATCATCAGCTTGCCGACGCCGGGAAAACCAAAGATGGTTTCGACGATGACCGCACCGTTCAGGAGGCTCGCGGCCTGGTCGCCGATGACGGTGATGACCGGAAGCATGGCGTTTCGCAGCGCGTGGATGAAGATGATCGGTCCGGACTTCACGCCCTTGGCGCGTGCCGTCTTCACGTAGGCAGACGAAAGCGCGCTGATCATCGAACCGCGAACGACCTGGACGATGATCCCGAACGGGCGGACGAACAGCACGCCGATGGGCAAAATCCAGTGCAGGAGCGAGCCGGTGCCGGATGTCGGAAGCCAGGCAAGGTTCACCGAGAAGACGACGATCGCGACAATGGCGAGCCAGAAGTCCGGGACGGCCGCGCCGATCAGCGATATCACCGAGGAGAGGCGATCGAAAAAACCGCCGGCGCGGAACGCGGCCAGTGAGCCGACGACGATGGCAGCGCCCGTCACCAGCGACATGGTGATAGTGGCAAGCCAGAGCGTCCACACGAAAGCTTCCAGAACCACATCGAGTGCCGGCCGTGCCTTGCGCAGCGACTCGCCGAAATCGCCGGTTACGATGTCGCCAACGTAGCGGGCAAACTGAACCATGATCGGATCGTTAAGGCCGTGGATCTCGCGAAACTGGTCCTTCATTTCCGCCGAGGCTTCGACGGGAAGGAACAGGGCGGCGGGATCTCCCGTCAGGCGCGAGAGGAAAAAGACCATCACGATCAGCCCGATAAGGGAAATCAGGCTGGCCAGGGCCCGTTTGCGAATGAAGCTCATCTTTGTGCCTCTCGATTGCATAGGGCGGCGGGATCCTCCCGCCGCCTTGATTGCGTCTGTCACTGGCGGATTTCATCATCGCCAGAACGGATCACTTGATGCCGATCTCCGAGAGCTGAAGCATCGAGTTGGTCGCCATGGTGGGCTTGAAGTCCAGGCGTTCGGAAACGCGCGAGAATCCAACCATGTGGAAGAGCAGCACGTCAGCCACCACTTCATCATGCACATAGGCAATGGTTTCAGACCAGAGCTTGGCGCGTTCTTCGCCGACAGCCGCCGAGGCGCGCTTGATCAGATCGTCGACCTTGGGGTCTGAAAAGCCCGACTGCGTGCCCTCGGTCGCGTATTTGAAGAACATCGAGAAGGACGGGTCACCCTTGGAGTTGTCGTGCATGGCAGCAACGAGCTGCGGCCCGCGACCTTCCTTGAACGGCTTGGAATAGTAGCCTTCATGTTCGGCCACTTCGACGAACTTGAGATCGATCTTGAAGCCGACTTCCTGCAACTGCGCCTGAATGGCTTCCATGATCTCGGTCACGTTCGGGAAGTTTGCCGAGCGTGCGATGATGGTGATCGGTGTATCGACCTTCACGCCTGAGGCCTTGGCTTCCTCCAGAAGTTTTTTCGCGGCTTCTGGATCGAAGGGGAAGACCTTCACGTCAGGGTTCCAGCCGAGCGTCGGGGGCGGCACGATCGCGGTGGCGAGCAGCGCGCTATCGGGAACCAGAGTACCCAGGAACGCCTGACGGTCGATGGCCATGTTAAGGGCACGACGCACGCGCACATCGTTCAGAGGCTCGATATTGTGATCAATGCGCAGATAGACGGTCTCGCTGTCGAGATAGGAGAAGTCGGTCTTCGGGTTGGTTGCGTCGAGCTGCGAGATCGAGGGCGAGAGATCGGCTTCGCCGGCCTGAACCATTGCGGCTCGCACTGACGGATCTGCGCGGAACAGGTAGGTTGCTTCCGTGACCTGCGGCTTCTGGCCCCAATAGTCATCGCGCCCGGTCAGGACGATCTGCTGGCCCGGCGTCCAGTTGGTCAGTTTGTAGGGGCCGGTGCCGATCGGCTCGCGGATGAACTCGAGTGGCGTTTCTTCCGGAACGATCGTGACGAGCGACATCAGCAGCGGCAGGATCGGCTGAACCGGATCCGCGCTGAAATCGATCGTGTGATCGTCGACGACATTGGCAGTAACCGTCATCCCGCCGAAGTATCGACGAGACTCACAGGCATTCTTGTCGCTCATGATGCGGTCGAAGCTGTGCTTGACGTCCTTGGCGTCAAAGGTCGTGCCATCAGAGAATTTCACCCCCTGGCGAAGATGGAAACGCCAGCTTCCGTCTTCATTCTGCTCCCACTTTTCGGCAAGGCGCGGCACGACGCCCTTGTCGCCGCGAACGTCGAGCTCGGTCAGGGTCTCGCTGACATTCTGCATGATGACGCGGCCGATATTCGAGCGGGTTGCCATGCAGGGCTCGAGCAGATCGGCCTCCTCGGCCAGCACGATCTTGATCGGTCCCGATGCGGCAAAAGCAGGCGACATGGCGGAGCCCAACAGGAGCGCCCCCAGGATAAGCGTTTTCTTCATTGCATTTTCCTCCCTAGAAAGTCTCGTTCAGTCCGGCGTCTTGCCAGACCTGAATTTTCCGGAACGCGCGGCGATCAATGCGGCGCAGCATATGAGTGCACCGCCGCCGATGGTGGTCAGCGCGACGGTTTCGCCGAACAGGGCAAATCCGCCGAAGGCCACAAGCGGCAGGCGTAGAAAGTCAACCGGTGCCACGACAGTCGCCGGCGCCAGCGAAAAGGCATGGGTCATCAGCCCCATGCATGCGGTGCCGACCACGCCCTGAAGTGCAAGCAACCCCATTTCCCTTGGGCCAGGAATGGCGAAAAACGGGATGGCGAGCAGCAGGGCGATAGGCACGGTCAAGAGAAGGTTCCACACGACGAGCGTGGACGTGGCGTCGCCTTTCGACATGGATTTCAAAATCAGCTGGATCGCTGATTGAAGCACGGCGCCCGCAAGCGCCAGCAAGATCGCCAGCGTGAAGCCCGTCGCGGACGGGCCGATCACCAGCATGGCGCCGGCAAAACCAAGGGCGACCGCTGCAATCATCGCCGGGCCCGGTCGTTCGCCCAACGTCAACGCTGCACCCAGCACGACAAAAATCGGAGAGGTGAAGGCGATGGCGGTGACGTCGGCGAGCGGTCCCCAACTGAAGGCGGCGAACAGCGCGATCATCGCCAATAGTTTGAAGCCGGCGCGCAGGGCGTGCTGGCGCACCGGATGCGTGGTGCGAAGAACGGATGGGCGAAGCGCAATCCAGGGAAGAAGGATGAGTGCGCCGAAGAACGCCCGGAAAAATCCGATGACGAACGGGTGCACGGCGCCGCTCAGCGCACGCACGATCACGGCATCTGTCGCGGCGAGCGTTGCTGCTCCTGCTGCAAAGACGACGGCCGTCGTAGCCTGGTGGCGACTGCTGGCGCTGTACATGAAGGTCCTCCGTCCCCGGCATCCTTGCGCCGTGTTGTCATGACAATCTATCTTTCGGCAAAGTTTGTCAAATCGTTTTCCTATGTAAAATTATTGAACGCTGCTATTGTCAAAAAATAATAAGCAATTTCAAATAGTTGTGTATGATTACATGGCCTAGAAGCAAAACTAAATGACATTAAAGAACTTGACAACTTCGAAATTTGGATGATTTTCGAACCTGACAGGAGGGCCTAAATGCATCCCGATGAAATCGCTCGCAACATGAACGGCGTGCTTCGATCCGTGTCCCCGGGGCGCGACGAAGCCTTGTTGCCTTCGTCAATGATCCAGAACCATGCGGCATTCCTGCACTTGCTCGATGATGGTGCGCTCGTGTGCGCCTGGTTCGGCGGCACGCTGGAGGGCAAGTCGGATATCTCGATCTTCGCGTCTGTACTGACGCAAGGCTCGACCGCCTGGGGACCGCCGCAGCGACTGAGTGACGATCCTTCACATTCGGAACAGAACCCGGTGTTGTTTTCCGCGCCGGACGGCACTCTCTGGCTGTTTCATACCTCCCAACCATCAGGAAATCAGGATGAATGCCGGATCCGCATGACTGAGGTGGTGCGCGATCCCGCCGACCCACTGAAGCTCGCAGCGCCAAAGGGGCGCTACCTCGACCTGCCGCGCGGGTGTTTTGTCCGCGCCCCTGTCGTCGTGCGCGACGATGGTGCGTGGCTGCTGCCGATTTTCCGATGCGTGCAACGCCCCGGCCAGAAATGGAACGGCAGCCATGACACGGCCGCAGTGGGTGTCTCCCATGATGCAGGCAGGACGTGGCGGCTCGAAGATATTGAACAGTCCACCGGCTGTGTGCACATGTCGCCGGTCTCGCTCGGAGGGGAGCGCTACGCCGCCTTCTTCCGGCGTCGTCAGGCCGACTTTGTCTACCGGAGCGAGAGCGTCGACGGGGGGCGGTCCTGGTCCGTGCCTCATGCCACGGAAGTGCCGAACAACAATTCGTCGCTAGCGGCAATCCGCCTGCGCGACGGCCGCATCGCCATGATCTGCAACCCGGTGAACGCGCTTCTGTCGTCCGACCGACGCGCCTCGCTCTATGACGAATTGGGCGAAGATGATGGCCGGCCCGATGCGGATCCAAGCGGAGGCTGCGTTCCCGTCTGGGGGGTGCCGCGCGCACCCGTTGCACTTTGCCTCTCCAACGACGGTGGGCATTCCTTTGCGCTTCGCCAGTCGATCGAAGATGGCCCGGGAACCTGCCTGTCCAATGACTCGACCGATGGCCGCAACCAGGAAATGTCCTATCCCTGGCTGCTTGAAGGTCCCGACGGCGCAATGCATCTCGCCTACACCTATCATCGGCGCGCGATCAAATATGTCCGCCTGGCTCCCGGTTGGGACAGTGCGGCTCGACGGAGTGTTTCATGAGCAATATCATTGGCATAACCATGGGCGATCCCTGTGGGGTCGGCCCCGAGATCTCGGTGCGGGCCCTGGCTGAAATGTCCAGTGCAGATCGCGCACAGACGCGCATCTATGGCAATCTGGCGACGCTTGAGGCCGCTCGGTCTGCGCTCGGCCTGGACATCGACCTCAGCCCTCATGTCGTTGATCTGCCGATCGAGGGCGCGCCGCTGCCCTGGGGCCAACTGAGCCCGGTCGCCGGCGATGCTGCCTTTCGTTTCATCGAGAAAGCGGTGCGCGACGCCGAATCCGGTGCGATCGGCTGCATCGTCACCGCACCGATCAACAAGGAAGCGCTGAACCTCGCAGGCCATCACTATGATGGCCATACCGGCATGCTGCGTAGCCTCACCGGGTCGAAGGCTGCCTACATGCTGCTCGCTTCCGAACGACTGAAAGTTATCCATGTGTCGACGCATGTCTCGCTGCAGGAGGCAATCAGAAGGGCGACGACAGAGCGAGTTCTGGCAACGATCAGGGCCGGGGACGCTCATCTCAAGCGCACCGGCTATGCCGCGCCCAGGATCGCTGTTGCCGGCATCAATCCGCATTGCGGCGAAAATGGCCTGTTCGGCACCGAGGATGACGACCAGATTGCGCCTGCGGTTGCGGCCGCGCGCGCCGAGGGTATCGACGCCTACGGGCCGATTTCGGCGGACACGGTTTTCTATCGTGCCTATTCCGGCGCTTTTGATCTGATCGTCGCGCAATATCACGATCAGGGACACATCCCGATCAAGCTGGTCGCCTTCGATACCGCGGTCAACGTCTCGGTCGATCTGCCGATCGATCGTACCTCGGTCGACCATGGCACGGCCTTCGACATCGCCGGAAAGGGCATCGCCGACCACGGCAATATGAACTCCGCCATCGCCTACGCGCGCAAGCTCGTGGCCGGCAGCGCCAAGCAAGGATGACCAGGCCATGACAATTGCTCAAATCACCCTTCATCAACCACGCCGGCTTGCTATCGGCGCAGGTACGGTCGGAGAGGTCGGTGCCTGGGCTGCCGAAGCCGGCTCCGCACTCGTGATCGCAACGCCGATCACGGCAGGCTTTGCAGATCGATTGCGGCTTTCCGGCCGCGTCACTGTCTTCGATGCGATACCCGGAGAGCCCGACATCGCAACGCTGGATGCAGCGCTCGAGGCCGCAAGGCGGTGCAAGCCGGACCTGATTGTCGGTCTTGGCGGCGGATCAGTACTCGACGTCGCAAAGCTGGTTGCCGCGCTTTGGGATTCGGATCAAACGCTCGTCGATGTCGCGGGCCCCAATCGCGTCGCCGGCCGCAACACTCGCCTGGTTCAAGTCGCGACGACGGCTGGAACCGGCTCTGAAGCGGGCATTCGCTCGCTGATTACCGATCCCGGCAAAGGTAACAAGATCGCAGTGGAAAGCCCGTACATGATCGCGGACTTTGCCGTTCTCGATCCGGAGTTGACCTATTCCGTACCGCCGGCCGTCACAGCGGCGACGGGTGTCGATGCGATGGCCCATTGTGTCGAGGCCTTCACCAATCGTCGGGCGCATCCGATGATCGATGGCTTTGCGCGAATGGGCTTCCATCTTGTCGGCAAATATCTGGCACGCGCGGTCAAGGACGGGACAGATACCGAGGCCCGCGAAGGGCTGATGCTCGCCTCCTATTATGGCGGCATATGCCTTGGGCCGGTCAACACGGCCGCTGGCCACGCCATCGCCTATCCGCTGGGAACCAGGCTCCGCCTGCCGCACGGGCTGGCCAACGCCATCATCTTCCCACATGTACTTGCCTTCAATCGTTCCGTTGCAGCAGAAAAGACGGATGAGGTCGCACAGGCGCTGGGACTGGGCGAGGCTCTTTCGGCGCCGGAACTTCTGAGCGCTGCTCGCGGATTTTGCAGTGATCTCGGCATCGAGATGTCGCTTTCAGCTCACGGCGCGACGTCGAACGATCTGCCGCTCTATGCCAGCGAGGCGCATGCCAACCGTCGCCTGATGGACAACAATCCTGTTGATATGAGTGTCGACGAGGTGCTGGAGGTCTACAGGGCGGCTTTCTAACGCATGTCGCGGAAATGTGCGCAGCGGCGAGAACGACATGCGCAACAAACAAGTGCCTAACGCGCAGTAGGCGAACCTGAGAGGCTACTGCGCTTTAGGCGCCTTGGGCCATTGCCCAATTTCAAGCGCCTCGGCCAAAGGTCGGGGCGCTTCGCGTTGCGAGTGTCGCCGATTTACCGGGTCGTCTGAAACAACCGCTCGCGCGAGCCGGTCAAGTGATCGTGCATCAACTGCTTTGCCTGCGTGCCGTCACCGGCAGCGATCGCATCGCAGATTGCTTCGTGCTCGGCGAAAACACGCGTGAGGCCGGTTGTCTCGCGCTTGACTGACGCGCCATGGAATTTCATGCCGACGGCAATATGGTCCTTGAGGGCTTCCATCGCGGTCGAGAAATAGCTGTTCTGGGCAGCGCGCGCGATCGCCAGATGGAATTGGAAGTCCGCGTCCTCGCGATGCGACTGTCGGTTGGTCGCGTCCCGCATCAACTCCAGCGCCTGGCGAATGGCGCCAAGACTGGCGTCATCATGGCGTGCCGCTGCTGCGGCTGCTGCTGCCGGCTCGACCGTCAGCCGGAACTCGTAGCAGTTCAGCAGATCCGCGACATTCTCCAGTTGTCCGAAGCCAAGTGGCTCCTTCATGCCGACGGCACGAACAAAACTGCCAGCGCCTCGGCGAGAATAGATCAGGCCCTGGTCACGGATGCGGCGAAGCGCCTCGCGGATGACCGGTCGGGACACTTCGAATTCGGCAGCGAGGTCGTGCTCCGTCGGCAAGCGTTCGTCGGGCTTGTAGGCCCCTGATTTAATGGCGCGATGCATCCGCTCGAAGACGAGGTCGGCCAGGCTCTTGCGTGTCGTTCCGTTCTCCAGTCCCATTGTCATCCCATGTCGCGGAGCATTCTGCCCGCAATCTCCCTCAGCGTCCCCGCGTGACCGAATCCTCCGGATTTCGCGATGATGCAATGTCCGTTGGCGAAGGCCAAGCCCAGACCTGGCATGCACTCACCCATTAGCCGGAAACGTTTAATCCCCATCTTGTCCAGCACGGCTTGTGCAGTGGCACCACCGGAAAGAAGCAACGTCGAGGCGGCCTGTGTCAAAGCTGGAAAGACGCTTTCCGCTAGAAGACGGGAGACTTCCTGCGAGGTAATTGCGACATCTCCGTCAACTGCCTGCACAAGAGTGATCAAGCTGCCATCCGAAGACGTGTCGCTCAGGCGGCCATTTGGTGCCGGCAGATAACGCGGCTCGAGCGTGGCACGCAATTCTTCGATCTGCGCTAGCGTGATCGGATCACGCGAGCCGATGACAAAAAGTCCGGCCCCTTCTGGGATCTCGGCAGCTAGCGCCTTTGCGTCGCCGGTCATTTGGCGTGCCAGTGCCTCGGCCAATCCGCGTGCACCGATCAGCAGGTCCACACCCGATTCCTGGGCCGATTGAAGCGAGCGGCTCATTTCTTCCGCGGTCGCGATATCCGGGATCGTCATGTTCCCCGCGTGCCGGCCAAGTTTTTCAGCAATCGATATCGGCGTATCCACCCCAAAGCCCTGTACATGGCCGGCCCTTACCATCCGTCCGAAATCCGGAATGGCGGGAGCAACCAGCGCTGAGCGAAAAGGGATAATGTCGAGCTCGGCAGCGATGTGGCCCTTGAGGCGCGAGTCGATCTTCTTGAAAAGGCGCGAGCCCGGCGGCAGCGCGGCAAGCGTCGCAGCAGTTGCTTGCTGCGCTGATACGACATCCATTTCCCGCGAGCCAATATTGACGGATATGACCTGCGGGTGCTCGCTCAACGCCCCGGGGATGGCTTCGACGGTAAGCGCAATCTCAGTATGCAGGCCCCTGCTGGCGAATGGGGCGGCTGCATCCAGGGCGCCGGTCAGATCATCGGCGACAATGGCCAGCATGAAACAAGCTCCAAGAATTTGTTGTTATCTTAATTCCTTCGTTTTTGATTGAAATGTCAAGGAGTTTTGGCTTGCTAATTACAAATAGTTCCTGATGGACCCGGCAGTTTGAAGGCCGTCGAGGAATGACGCGGTGACACGAAATCTAAAGCAGCGTTCGTCAGGTGATCGCGGTCCAGATGGAACCCAGATCAAGAATGCAGTGGCCGGCAGTGGCGCGTGCCAATCGATCTTTGGCGAGTCTTTGCCCGAACGATAGATGAGCTTGTCAGGACCACCGCGAGAGGGATTGATTATCCAATCCCGACGTCTGGCGCTGTAAACGGCGAGGACTGGAGGGAAGGCCTCTGGAGGGGTGTCTTTGCACCGCCGGCTACGGGGGAAGGGACCCTGCTATCCACCTCGGTCTGCAAGTACCAGATGTCAATCGGCAACCGCCGGCCAGCGAGCGCAACCTCATTCTGTACCGTCCACAGTGCAGATGGCGCAGGTTTGCGCAATTGTTTGACCAGCGCCGATGAGACAACAAGCGGTGAGCCCAGAACCTTCGTAAGGGCTTCAAGTCGCTGGGCGACATTGACCGCATCCCCTATGACTGTGAATTCGCTATGACACCCGCTGTCCAGGACGCCGCCGACGACGGAGCCATAGTGCAAGCCTATGCCAGCGCTTAGGGCAGGATACCCGCCAACCAAATTCTGGTGCTTCCAGTCATTCAACGCATCGACCAGGTCGAGAGCGCAAGCGAGCGCACGGTCTGCGTCATCCTTCATTGCTGTAGGTTGGCCGAACACGGCCATCACGCCGTCTCCGATGAACTTGTCGACGGTTCCGCCGTGGTCGAAAATGATCCCCGAAACGAGATGACGGTATTGAGCCAGCACCGCTGCCAATTGGCGAGCGGGTGCTGTCTCGGCAAAACTGGTGAAGTCACGCAGGTCGACAAACATGATCACGGCATTGCGCCGTTCGAGTTCGAGAGCCGAACTTCCTTCCTGAAGGTCGGCGACAACGAGTGGCGAGAAGAACCGCGACAGATTGAGGCGTCGCCTGTCTGCCAACAGAGCCTCCTTCCGCGTCTTATCGTGATCCTTGGCGAGGAGATAAATTGCAAAGGCGGTGAAGCCATAACTCACCGTCAGACCAAGATCCTGATTGAAAAAGTACGCAACGAACGACATGGCGTCAGCCGTGTGATGCCTGGCGGCGGTAGCAGCGAGCATGCCGATCCAGGCAACAACGACGATGCCTGAAAAGACGAGGACCAGCCGACGGTCAAGCTTGAGGCCAACATGATTGAGGAGAATGAATGCGACGACAAGGCTGCTCGTCGTAACATTGTGGTTCTCGGTGACCGGACCGCCAAGGATATGGGCATAGAGGATTAACGCGACCAGCAGTGCGTCAAGAACGACGAATAGCGTTTTCAGCCAGGATCGTCCGGGCAGGAAGCGGGCGCTCATGGCAGATGCGATGCTGATAACCAGATAGCAAATAATGACGGCGAAATGGGTCCCTTCAGCCCCGGCATCCCCGCCCAGCAAGAGATTGGCGAGAAGTATGGCGAGGGCGACGAACCGCAGAAGGATTGAACGGATTTCCCGCTCGAAGTCCCAGTCAGCGCTGAGTGAAGATCTCATGTTTTGCTCTGGACATGCGGGCAGGCTTCGGGACCTCTCACGGTCAGCCGAGCTCGCATGCTCTCGGTACCATGAAGGGTAACGCGACCCTTATGGGGCTTCCAACGATGGTAAGGTCAAGAGCTTGTGGGATCGCGCCAGGGGCTTTGCATCTGTCGTGCGCATGCATTGCATTGCGGGTTGGGAGACTTGCCGTAGTTTCAATCGCGGACAGAGGATCCAGTACGGTCAGCAGCCCAGGCGACGAAGGCCGCTTTGAGATGCTCGGCCGCGGGCGAAAGGCTGTGCTGGCGCCGCTGCAATAGCGAGACATCTCGCATCACGTCCGGTTCGATCAGGTCGATGGTCGTGACGTGTACGGCGGATGCGAGTTGGCTGGAATTCTCCGGCAGGACGGCGACGCCCATGCCGGCGGCGATCATGCTGATGGCGGTCGTTGAGAAGCGCACTTCGTACTTCGGCCGGAAATTCGGAGCGACGCGGATGAGGTTATGCTCAACGATGCTGCGCAATGGGTTGGCGGCGGCCAGCGTGATAAGCGATTCGTCTTTCATCTCCTCCCACCGCACGGACTTCCGTTTGGCGAAACGGTGGTCCTCCCGGCACACAAGCATCAGCTTGTCGCGCAAAAGCGGGGTGGCCGTGATCTCCGGATCCTCTTCAGACAGTGTGCCAACGGCGATGTCGACCTCGTTGCGCTTGAGCGCCGGGCTGATCGCCTCCTCGGGCATGTCGCGGATGCTGACGGAAATCTCCGGATACATGCGCAGGAACCGGGCGATGATCGGCGGCACGATGGTTGCGGCGAGCACAATGGCCGCAGCGACGGTGACCTGGCCGCGCTTCAGCGAGGCATTGTCGCGCACGTCGCCGACGGCGAGCTCCAGGTCCTTCAATATTTTGCGGGCCTGCGGCAGGAATTCCTGCCCGACGAGCGTCAGCGACACCATGCGCGTGTGGCGGTCGAACAGGCGCACACCGATTTCCGACTCCAGGTCCCGGATGAGGATGCTGACCGCCGACTGGGTGAGGTGAAGGTTCCTTGCGGCGATGTTGAACTGGCCGAGTTCGGCCACCGCGATGAAGGCCCTGAGTTGCCGCAGGGTTATATTCATGGACGCGACGCCCTCCTTCGAACATGCCGGTTGTGCGGTTTACATCAAACGATGGCGCGGCCTCTCCTGTCTAGCCCGCAGGTGTCGGTTGCTCAAGGCGATCCGCAGCTTTACCTGCCATCAGCAGTCCCAGCTCCTCGAGGCGAGAACGGTCCGGCGGCAGTTCCCCAAGGATTTCGCCGTGGCACATCACGAGGATCCGATCGCAGATCGCGAAGAGTTCTTCGAGTTCCGTCGAGATCAGCAGGATCGCTCTGCCGCTGTCGCGCTGCTTCAGCATCTCCTCCATGACGAATTCCATCGCGCCGATGTCGATGCCACGGGCGAGCTGGTTGACGAGAATAAAATCGGGATTGCGCGCCAGCTCACGCGCGACCACCAGCTTCTGCTGGTTGCCGCCGGAAAGGTCGCCGATCCGCTGGTTCTCATCGCGGGACTTGATGCGGAAGCGCTTGATGAGATCGCGGGTATGCGTGCCGATCGTGCGCCGATTGAGCATGCCGCGGGCGGCAAAGGGCGGTTGGTCGTATCGCTGGAGGATGGTGTTCTCGCTGAGCGAGAGCGAAAGCACGATGCCATGCTTGTGCCGATCTTCCGGGATGTGGGAAAACCCACAAGCATTGATGCGGGCGGGGTCCAGGCCGGTAATGTCCTTGCCGTTGAGTACGACGCGGCCCGAATCCACCGGCAACAGGCCCGCAAGCGCCAGTGACAATTCGCTCTGGCCGTTACCGGAAACGCCGGCGATGCCGACGATCTCGCCGGCGTGCACATCAAGGCTGATGCCGCGCACGGCCGGAAGCCCGGTTTCGCTACGACAGCTGAGGTTTTCGACCGACAGCACGAGCCGACCGGGGGCGGCAGCGTCGCGGACCAGCTCCATGCCAACGTCGCGCCCCACCATCATGCGGGCAAGGCCTCGCGCATCCGTGTCGTCGACGCCGACGGTATTGACTACGCGCCCGTCGCGCATGACGCTGATACGGTCGCTGACCCGCATCACCTCGTCGAGCTTGTGCGAGATGAAGACGACAGTCTTCCCGTCGGCGGCCAGGTCACGCATCAGGCCAAGCAGGCGGTCGGTCTCCTGCGGCGTCAGCACAGCGGTGGGCTCGTCGAGGATGAGGAGATCGATGCCGTTGAACAGAGCCTTCAGGATTTCGACGCGCTGCTGCTCGCCGACGGAGAGATCTTCGATGAGGGCGTCAGGGCGGACGTCGAGCGCATAGCGATCGCTGAGCTCGCGGATTTTCGCATGGATCTTGTCCATGTCGTTGATGATCCGGAACGCTGATCCCTGGCCGAGGATATAGTTTTCCGCGACGGTGAGGTTCGGCACGAGCATGAAGTGCTGGTGTACCATGCCGATGCGCTGGCGGATCGCCTCGCGCGGGCTGTTGAAGCGAACGGGCGCGCCTTTGTAGACGATCTCGCCCGCGTCGGGTCGCACCATGCCGCAGATCATACTCATCAGCACGCTCTTGCCGGCGCCGTTTTCACCGAGCAGCGCGTGGATCTCACCCTCCTCGATTTGCAGCGACACGCCGTCGCTGGCGATGATGGGGCCGAATCGCTTGTGGATATTATCGATGCGCAGGAATGGTTTGGGGGACATGTCCGTTACCTCATCTCGTAGGGCTGGCCGAGCTTGCTCGGCGCGGCGCCCTTGCCGCGAACCACGACCAGCGTGATGATCGTCATGATGTAGGGAAGGGCTTGCAGGACCTGGTAAGGCACCACGATGGACGCCTGTGCCTGGAGCATCAGTTGCAGGGCATAGAAGAGGCCAAACAGCAGCGAGACAAAGAAGGCCCCCATTGGCGACCACCTCGCAAAGACCACGACGGCAAGCGCGATGAAGCCGCGCCCGGAGGTGATGCCCTCGACGAACTGGTTGGAATGACCGAGCGTCAGGAATGCGCCGCCGAGACCTGCAAGACCTGTGCCGACCATCACTGCGGCGTACCGGTAGGTCGCGACGTTGCGGCCGGCGACGTCGACGGCCTTGGGGTGTTCACCCACAGCACGCAGTGTCAGTCCGAAGGAGGTTCGATTGAGCACGAGGGTGGCGAGGATTGCGACAAGGATCGTGCTGTAGACGATGAAGTTCTGCCGGAAGAAGGCTTCTCCCAGGAAGGGCAGATCGCTGAGCCAGGGGATATGGACCGGCTGGGCGATCTCGATGCCCTTGCCGGTCGAGACATAATAGGTGCGGAACAGGAAGGCGGTGAGGCCCATGCCAAGCAGGTTGAGTGCCGCGCCGACCACGATCTGGTCTGCCTTGATGGTAATTGTGAAGAAGGCGAAAACCAGCCCGAACAGCATGCCGCCGCCGACGCCGGCAAGAAGGCCGAGCGGGATGCTGCCGGTGGCGAAGGCGGCCGCGAAACCGCAGAACGCGCCGACCAGCATCGTGCCTTCCAACCCGATGTTGAGCACCCCCGCCCGTTCGGAAAAGACCTCACCGATCGAGGCGAAGATGAGGGGCGTCGCGAGCCTCCAGGCCGCGCCCATCAGCGCCGCGAGGAAGGTGAAAAACATCATGTCGTCCATGGTTGCGGACCTCTCTTGATCATCTTCATCCCTTGCGGGGAGCGGTTTGGCTAACGCAGGCTCGTCAGCACACCGCGGAACTTGGCGAAGGCCACGACTGACAGGATGACGATGCCCTGAATGACGAGGACGAGAACCTGCGGGACCTGCGATGTAATCTGGAGGACCTCAGAGCCGGACCGTAGCATCGCGAAGAGCCCGCCCGACAGGATCGCGGCCAGGGGATTGTTGTTGGCGAGCAACGCCACGGCGATGCCTTCGAAGCCGTAGCCCGGTGAGATGTTCTGATAGAGCCGGTGGGTGACACCCGCGACCTCGAAGGCGCCGGCAAGCCCGGCCATCGCGCCGCTGATACAGATGGCGATCATCACGTTGCGGCGCACGTCCATGCCTGCATAACGCGCCGCATCCGGGTTGAGGCCGACGACGCGCAAGGCAAAACCGCGGCTGCTGCGTTGCAGGAAAATATAGAGTGCGACCGCCAGCACGATGGCGACGAGGATACCGATATGGAGGCGCATGTCCGAGACGATGCGCGGCGTCCAGGCCTCGCGCACCAGCCGGGCCGATTGCGGATAGGCGGCGCTTGCGTCCCTCATCGGCCCGGTGACGAGATAGCTCGTCAGGATGAGGGCGATGTAGTTGAGCATGATCGTGGTGACGATCTCGCTCGCCTGGAAGCGTACCTTGAGATAGCCGGCGATGCCGGCCCAGGCGGCGCCGGCCAACGCGCCCGCCAGCATGACGAGCGGGGCATGGATCCAGACAGAGAGGCCATCGATGCTGGTGCCGACGAAGGTGGCGGCGATCGCACCGACATAAAGCTGCCCCTCAGCGCCGATGTTCCAGATGCTGCACCGGAAGGCGACACAAAGCCCTGCGCCGATCAGGATGAGCGGCGTCGCCTTCAGCAGGATTTCGCCGATCGAGCGCGCATCCTGGAAGGAGCCCATGATCATCACCGTAACCACGTCGGTCCCAGTGAAGCCGTTCAGCCACAAAAGCGCCGCGCCGAACGAAAGGGCGACAAGGACCGCGGCGATCGGGGTCGCAGCGCTGATAACCGCCTGCGAGAGCGTCCGGTAGAGAGCGTGGGCTGCTTGAGGATACACGTGATCACGCGCTCCCTGGTTTACCTGTTCCATGGATCGGTCCCGATAATGGTGTGGCATTGAAATGGTTCGCTGCGACCAGGCATGGCCGGTCGCAGCGAAAGGCCCGTCACTGAGTGTCTGTCTTGATCTCTCCGGCGGCGATCTTGGCGCTGATCGCTTTCACTTCAGCGCGGATGTCTTCCGGCACCGAGACTGGGCCGTCATCGCGGAAGGTGAAGGAGATGACCTTCGGGTCCTTCAGCCCGAAGACGACGTTTTGCGTGGGCGGGCTGCCGTCGTGAATAGAGCGCACAACTTCCACCACGCCCTGCGCATAATCGGCGACGTAGAGGCCGAGAATGTTGTTGGGCGCAACTTCGGTAAAGTCGCTGAAGATCGAGAAAGAGCGCACGTCCGGCCCGGATTCCGAAATCGCCTGGTAGCCGCCGACGGTGGCTCCCGAGGCGTTCGGCACGACGAAATCGGCACCCTGCGAGATCATGCTAAGCGCGGCCTCCTTGGCGGCCGTCGTATCGGTGAAGTTACCGATATAGGCCTCGCTGATCGGGAAGTCCGGGTTCACACTCCTGGCGCCGTTTTTAAAGCCGGCGAAGGCCTGCTGGATCGGTGGGATCTCCATGCCGCCGACGAGGCCCGCTTTTTGGCCCATCTTCGCGGCGATGACGCCCATAAGGTAGAAGGGCTGGCTCGTATCGGTGTTGAGGCCGATGACATTGCCTTCATGGATACTGCTCGACGAGATCAGGAAATAGGTGTCCGGATAATCGAGTGCGACTTCGAGTGCTGCGTCCTGGAATTCAAATCCGTGGCCCAGGATTACCTTGTAGCCCTGGCTCGCGTAGTCGCGAAAGGCCTTTTCGAAGGATGCCGGATTCTGTTGCAACTCGACATAGCTGATCTTGGCGCCGAGCTGGTCTTCAACGCCCTTCAGCGCATTGTAGCCGATCCGGTTCCATCCCTCTTCCGAAACGCTACCGGGCACGAGAAGGCCCATCTTGAAGTCTTCGGCATGCGCAATGTCCGGCCGGATCATTCCGGCGAGGGCCAATCCGAAAATGGACGCAAGCAGCGAGCGACGTGAAAATGCAGTTTTCTTCATTTCATTCCTCCCATTAGATTGTCGTTTCAATCCCCCCGGAGTCGCCGATCGGTTATGCGTCCTCCTTCAATCGGCTGTTTTCGACGCGCATGAGCGCGGTCGTCGTTTCTGAGACAAGGCGTCCCCTTGAGAAGACAAAGGCCTGATCCGGCCCGCCGGCAATCAGCGTGTCGGTGTCGAGGCAATCTGTGACCACGAAGTCGGCCCGGGCGCCTGCGCGCAGCCCATAGTCCTTGCCTAGCCCCATCAAACGGGCTGGCGCCGTGGTGATCATGCGGTGGGCCGCGGCAAGCTCGTCGCCGCGCAGGTGCCCCGCAAGCAGCGTCCAGCGGGCGATTTCGAGCATGTCGCCCGAGCCGGTCGGCACGAACGGATCCTGGATATTGTCCGAGGCCGTGGCGATTGTGATGCCGGCGCGATGCAGTTCGGCGACCCGGGTCAGCCCGCGCGGCGGCAGCATCTCGTAATCACGCCCCTGCAGGTAGAGGTTTGCGGCCGGAAGGGTAACGACACCGACGTCGAGGGCAAGGATGCGCTCGACGATGCTTTCGAATTTCCGGCGAGGCAGGGCGCTCAAGACCGAGACATGGCTGAACACGGTGCGTCCTTGCATGCCGAAGCGCTCCACCCGGTCGAGGGCGGCATCAATGAGGTGGACACTGGCGTTGAGGTGCTCGTCGAGATGCAGATCAACCGGCTTGCCCGCCTTGACGGCGGCCGAAAACAGGATGTCGAGATAACGTGGCGGGTCCTCGGAAACGGCCGGCGTTCCGCCGACGGCATCGGCGAGCGCCACCGCGCCGTCGATGTTTTGGCCCAGCCAGTCGAAGTCCTGGCCCGGGTGCGGCGTCATGAACGCAACGAGCTGGAGGGTGATGCGGTCTTTCGCGCCATCGCGGATGCCCGCCAGCGTCTCGATGCCGTGGAAACCGGCATCCTTGTCGACGTTGATATGGCTGCGAATGGCCGTCGTGCCGCGGGACAGGCATCGCTCAACCGTGCGCGTTGCCCGCTTGTAAATGTCGTCGGGACCGGCGGTGCGGGCATACTTGGCAAAAGCCTCGCGGGCGCCCTGGAGCGTTCCTGATGGATTGGGCGTGAACCGCAGCACGCCCGTCTTGTCGAGATGCTGGTGCGCATCGACGAAGCCCGGCGAAACCAGCATGCCGCTGATGTCGACGCAGGCGCTGCAAGAAATCGTGTTGAGAAAGGGTTCGACGACAACGAACCGCCCGTCGGCGCCCACGATGATGTCGCTGATCGATTGCGTGCCATCGTCATGGATGATGGTGCCGCCAGTGAGCGCAAAGGACTGACCGGCGGCCAGGTTTGCGAGCGACGCAATTGAATTGTCCCGTGCCATTCGTCCCCACCTTTTTGTTGTGAGGCGAAACTAAACACGCACCGTTAATTTAAACAAATTCATTATTTCAATCTTTTAATGAATAATTCGTAACAATCGGGGGCGCCTTGCCCGTTCGCTTCGCGGTCGGGGTCGCACGCCCACCTATCCAGGCCAAGACGTGCGACGTCCGATGTTCAATGTCGATATTGCGGTTCTTCCGCGTTGAGCTGTCGACGGATGGCGGCGAGATGCGCACGCGCGGAGGCGGCATCTCCCTCCCGTATCTGCCGATAAGCGGCTTCAGCGATTGCCGGATCGACGGGGCAGACCGTGCGGCCCGTGGACATCGCAAGGACCTGCACTTGCGCCGCCCGTTCGAGGTAGTAAAGGTCATCCCAGGCCTCGGCGATGGTCGGTGCGAGCACCAGCACGCCGTGATGTTTCATGAACAGGATGTCCGCATCGCCCAATGTTCCGGCAATGCGAGCGCCTTCGCGGTGATCGAGCGCAAGGCCGTTGTAATTTTCGTCGACGGCGGTGCGGCCATAAAACTTCAATGCCGTCTGCCCCGCCCAGATCAGCGGCGGACCGTCCGTCATCGACAGAGCCGTCGCATAGGGCATGTGCGTGTGGAAGACGACCTTGGCGCGCGGCAGGCGCCGGTGGATCTCGGCGTGGATGTAGAAGGCGGTAGCCTCCGGCTCGCCTTCACCCTCGACGACGGTGCCATTTAGATCGCAGATCAAGAGTTTCGAGGCGGTCAGCTCGCGGAAGGCGTAGCCATAGGGGTTGACGATGAAGAGATCGTCGTGCCCCGGGACAACTGCAGAAAAGTGGTTGCAGATGCCTTCCTCAAAGCCATTGCGCGCCGCCATGCGGAAACAGGCGGCGAGCTCTTCCCTGGCGGTTCGGATGGTGTCTGTGGAAAGGTCGGGGCGGTTCGGTCGGCCGGAGGCCTCAGAATGGTCGGCACGGTCTTTCAGGGAGTGGGCCATGGGTGCTCCTGATCTGGTGTGGCTGGGAGCGGCGGCTGGCCGGGGCACGATGGTGCGCCGGACACCGCGCGCAGAACAAGACCACAAGGCCCTCTGCGCCCTGCCTGCCCGCGCAATACGCAGTCCAGCAGCGATACCAGATAGCGCTGAATATTTTGTCCGGTCAACCACGGTACTTGCGCCGCGCCAGATGATGAATTGCTGCTTACTCCAATGGATTTGCTTGAAGCATGTCGCGCAAAAGTGTGCAGCGGTTTTGCGATAACGACATGCGCAAAAACAAGAGCCTAAAGCGCAGAAAGGGAATCTGAAAGATCGCGACGCGCTTTAGTGCACGGCCTTCAGAAGGAAGTCGCGGAAGCGTCGGGCGGCAGGCGAGAGCGAGCGGGCCTGTTTCTGGATGAGGCTGACTTCGCGCCGGATGAGTGGTTCGGTCGGCGTGCGCACGATCAGCCCCATCGATGTCGCCAGCCGCACGACCGCCGAAGTCATGATCGCGACGCCGAGGCCGGCTTCGACCATGCCGATAATGGTCAACGGCAGCGCCACCTCCTGCATCGTCTTGTCGAGCGGCAGCACGATGCCGTTACGCGCCAACTCGCTTTCCAGACGGTCGCGAATGGGGTTGCAGCGTTGCGGGCCGATCAGCTTGCGCTCGGCAAGGTCGGTCCAGCGAAGCTCCGGGCGTTTCACCAGCGCATCGTCGCAATGCAGTACCACCAGGAATTCGTCAGTCGTCAGCCGGGTGCCGACCAGGTCGGTGTCTTCCTCCGGCACCGTGCCGACGCCGAGGTCGGCAGTTCCGTTGGCGACATAGTCCAGTACCGCCTTTTCGGCAACGTCATGCAGGGCGACGGTGATTTCGGGGTAGAGCTTGTTGAAGGCATTGATCAGCGGGGGCAGCAGCAGCGCGGCCTGCACGGTGCCTGCCGCAATCGAGACCTTGCCGCGTCGAAGCGCGTTCAGCTCCCGCGAGCTTTCCACCATGCCCTCGATGTCCGCCACGGCGCGCGACGCGACCGGCAGGATGTCGATGCCGGCCTGGGTGAGGCGCAGGAGACGGGTATGTCGGTCGAAGAGGCGGAGATTGAGATTGGTTTCCAGTTGCCGCACCAACGTGCTGACGGCCGATTGTGATGAGCCAAGCTTGTCGGCGGCCAGCGTGAACTGCCCGAGATTGGCCACCGTGACGAAAGCCCGAAGCTGCTTCAGCGTAATGTCCATGCCGCCTCATTCATTCAGTTACTAGATGAATAAATATAATTATGCCGATTGTTTGCTGATTTGGCCAGCCGCATGATCCTCCTCGTACGGCGTGCGGTGACATAACCACGAGGCCACGAAGCCCCACCGCGCCGGAAGCTGTTCGCTGGGAGGAAAGCGAATGTCCAATCCTGCAACGACGGATCCCGTCGAAAAGATGTATCCGATCCCGAGCCTTTTTGCTCTGGGCCTGCAACACGTTCTCGTCATGTATGCCGGCGCAGTTGCCGTGCCGCTCATCATCGGCAGCGCCTTGCATCTGCCGAAGGAACAGATCGCCATGCTGGTCAGCGCAGACCTGTTCTGTTGCGGTCTGGTGACCATCATCCAGGCTGTCGGCATCGGCAATGTCGGCATTCGCCTGCCGATCATGATGGGCATCGCTTTTACCGCGGTTCCCTCGATCATCGCGACGGGCACCAACCCGGAGCTTGGGATGCCCGGCGTCATCGGCGCCGTGATTGGATCCGGCGTCTTCACGCTTCTGGCAGCACCCTATTTCGGTCGATGGGTGCGGTTCTTCCCGCCGATCGTCACCGGAACGGTCATGCTGATCATCGGGCTGTCGCTGATGCGCGTCGGCGTGAACTGGGCGGCCGGCGGGCAGCCGATGATCACGGGGCCGGACGGAATGATCCCCAACCCGGCCTACGGTGCGCCCTTCGCGCTGGCCGTCGCAACGATCGTGCTCGTCGCGATCCTGCTCATGACGCGGTATCTCAAGGGCTTCCTGTCCAATCTCGCCGTGCTGCTCGGCATCGGCGTCGGTTTCGCCATCGCGATTGCCGCCGGCAAGGTCAGCTTCAGCGGTGTGGGGGATGCCGATTGGGTCCGGATCATTCATCCGCTCGCATTCGGCTGGCCAATATTCGAGTTCTGGTCGATCTTCTCGCTCTGTGCGGTCATGACGGTGATGATGGTCGAATCGACCGGACAGATCCTTGCGGTCGGCGACATGACGGGCCGCAAGATTTCCCAGGCGGATCTGGCGCGCGGCCTGAGGACAGATGGTGTCGGCAACATCATCGGCGGCATCCTCAACACCTTCACCTATACGACCTACGCGCAGAATGTCGGCTTGTTGCAGATCACCGGCGTCATGAGCCGCTGGGTGGTGGCGACGGGCGGCGTCATCCTGATCCTGCTCGGCTCGCTGCCCAAGGTCGCCTTCATCAGCGCATCCATCCCGAGTTATGTGGTGGGCGGTGCGGCTATCGTGATGTTCGGCATGGTTTCGGCCACCGGCGTCAAGATCCTGAGCAAGGTGGATTTCACCAACAACCGGCGCAATCTCTATATCGTGGCGGTCAGCGTCGGTCTCGCCATGGTGCCCGTGGTCGCCGACAAGATCTTCGACCAGCTGCCGCAGGCGCTCGAAAAGTTCCTGCATAGCGGTGTTCTCGTCGGCACCTTTGCCGCGGCACTTCTCAACATCCTCTTCAACGGCATTCCCGCCAAGGAGCCGGAGGAGCCTGAACTTAAGAACGCTGCGCCCGCGCCCGACGCGATTTGAAGAGCACCCGACACATGTCCGGCGGCATCGCGTCGCCGGAACCCCGCCGGAACCCCGAACGAAGGGAAATCCCATGAGACGCTTTGAATACCATCGGGCGGAAACGCTGGAGCATGCCGCTCGTCTACTCACCGAGCTCGGCGACGACAGCTTTTTGTTCGCCGGCGGTACGGACCTTCTGGTTGAGATCAGGGAGAGGCTGCGGCGCGTGCGCAACGTTGTCGATATCAAGCATATCCCCGGCCTTTCCGAAATCACCTATGACGAAACGCGGGGCCTGACCTTTGGCGCACTGGTGACGGTCGGTCGCCTCGAGCGTCTGCCGTTGGTGGGCGCGCGCTATCCGAACCTTAAGGCCGCGTTCGCTTCGCTGGGCTCCATCCAGGTGCGCAACCGCGCCACTGTTGTCGGCAATATCTGTCGCGCCTCACCCTCGGCAGATACGATTCCGCCGCTGATCGCCGACGGGGCCTTCGTGCACATCTACAGCCGCACGAACATGCGTGTGATCCCGCTTTCGGAATTTTTCACAGGCCCTGGCAAGAGCGTGCTCGCCAAGGGCGAGATCGTCACCGGCGTTACCGTGCCGCCGGCGCTCGAAAACAGCGGCAAGGCCTATCTGAAACACGGCCGCCGAAAAGCGATGGAGCTCTCCACGGTCGGCGTCGCCGTCAGCCTGACCATGGAGGATGGCGTGTGCAACGACATCCGCATCGCGCTTGGTGCCGTGGGTGCAACGGTACTGCGTGCGCGACAGGCCGAAAGCGTGCTGCGCGGCACGGCGCTCGACGCTGCAACAGTCAAGAGTGCCGCCGCGAAGGCGATGGAGGAGTGCACGCCGATCAGCAATGTGCGCGCCAGCGCCGATTACCGCCGCGACATGGTCGGCGTGCTGACCGGCCGCGCCATCAAACAGGCATTGGAGGCTTTCGCATGAAACGGATCGTCGAACTCACCATCAACGGCGAGCCGCGCGACATGGCGGTTGATCCCTGCCGCTCGCTCCTGGACGCGCTTCGCGACGACGTCGGTCTCACCGGCACCAAGAAGGGTTGCGACGTCGGCGACTGTGGCGCCTGCACCGTGCTCGTAGACGGCGAGCCGGTCAACGCCTGCTTGATGCTTGCCGTCGAAGCGGAGGGCCGCGCGATCGAGACGGTCGAGGGGCTTCAGCCGGGCGTCGATACGCTGCATCCCCTGCAGGATGCCTTCATGCGGCACGGAGCCTCGCAATGCGGCTTCTGCACACCGGGCATCCTGATGATGGCCAAGAAGCTGCTCGACGACAATCCGCGGCCCACCGACGAAGACATACGCTTCGGGCTCAGCGGCAATATCTGCCGCTGCACCGGCTACACCAAGATTTTCGACGCGATCAAATCCGCCGCGCGCGAGATGGAGGCAGCAAGATCATGAACATGACGACCCCAATCGAAAAGCGCGACTTCAAAATCGTCGGCAAGAGTGTTCGCCGCGACGACGTGCTCGAAAAAGTGACGGGCGAGGCGCAGTATACCGGCGACGTCAAACTGCCCGGCATGCTGCACGGCAAGATCAAGCGTGCGGCAATCGCCCATGCCCGCATCAAGAGCCTCGATATCAGCAAGGCGCTCGCCTATCCCGGTGTCAAGGCGGTGTTGACGCATGAGACCGTGCCGCGCGTTCTGCATTACGGCTCGCCACATCCCCGTTCAGCCTCCTGCACCAAGGACCAGTATATCCTCGACGACCGTGTGCGCTTCTGGGGCGAGGGCGTCGCCGCCGTGGCCGCGATCAGCGAGGAGATCGCCGACGAGGCGCTGGACCTGATCGAAGTCGAATACGAGCCGTTGCCGGCGGTGTTCGAGCCAGAGGAGGCCACAAAGCCTGGCGCGCCACTGATCCACGAGGTCGGGCCTGGCGGTAACCTGGTGCTCGATCCGGTGCGCGTCAGCCGCGGCGATGTGGAAGCCGGTTTTGCCGAGGCGGATTTCGTGCTCGAAGGCGTCTTTTCCGGCGGGCGACCACATCCGGCCTACATGGAGCCCAATGTCTGCATTGCCGACTGGGACGGTTCGAACAAGCTCACCTTCTGGACCTCGACGCAGACCTCGTTCATGGTGCGCGGCATTCTTGCCGAAGTCCTCGGCCTGCCGCTCACCAAGGTGCGCGTCATCGTCGACCATATGGGCGGCGGCTTCGGCGCCAAGCAGGACCTCTTCCAGCACGAATTCCTCTGCGCGCTGCTCGCCAAGGAAACGCGTAGGCCGGTGAAGATGGAATTTACCCGGCACGAGACCTTCGTTGCCGGCCGCGCCCGCCATCCCTGCAAGATCTGGCTGAAACAGGGTTTCCGTAACGACGGCACCATCGTCGCGCGCGACATGAAGCTCGTCTACGACTCCGGCGCCTACGGCTCGCACGGACCGGGAGTGACGATCGTCGGCACCACTGCTGCCACCTCGCTCTATCGCTGCGAGAATGTGCGGCTGGAGGGACGTTGCGTCTACACCAACACGCCGATCAACGGCGCCTTCCGCGGCTATGGCGTTGTGCAGAGCTATTATGCGCTCGACATCCAGATGGACGAGGCGGCCGAGCGTCTGGGCCTGGACCCGGCCGAGCTGAAGCTGAGAAACGCGGTGCGTGCGGGCGACATTGCGCCCTCCGGCCACCCGATCATCGGCCACGGGCTGGAAATGTGCATCAAGCACGGCGTCGACGTGGTCGACTGGAAAGCATTGCGCAATCGCGACCGCACGCCGGACCCGAAGCGCCCGCACATCCGCAAGGGCTGGGGCATCGGTTGCGAGATGCACGGGTCGTCTGCATACCCGGGCATCAAGGAACAGGGCAATGCCACCGTGAAGGTCAACGAGGACGGGACCGTGACCCTCCTGACCGGCGCTGCAGGCCTTGGCACCGGTGCCCATACCGCGCTGGCACAGATTGTCGCGGAGGAACTTGGCGTGCGCTTCGAGGATGTCGGCATCATCCACGGCGATACCGACGTGGTGCCGTGGGATATCGGCGCGTTTGCCAGTCACACGACCTATCTCGTCGGCACAGCTGCGAAGATGGCCGCCAGCAAGGTCCGCGCCGCCGTTCTGGAGCGGGCGGCAATGAAGCTGCAGGTTTTGCCCGCCGACGTCGATCTCAGTGAAGGAAAGGTCTTCCTGATCACGGATCCCACCAGCGTTATGACAGTGGCCGAGGCGATGGGTCCCTCGCGCGGCATTCCTGCAGCCAATATCGTTGCAAACGGTACCTATGAGCCGACCAAATCCTACTCCTTCGCCGCGCATTTCACCGAAGTGGACGTGGATACCGATACTGGCATCGTCGAGGTCAAACGTGTCGTGCCGGTGCATGACGTCGGTCGCGTCATCCACCCCATCGCCGCGCAAGGTCAGATCGAGGGCGGCATCCAGCAGGGTATCGGCCATACGCTCACTGAGGACTACGTGATCGACAAGACGACCGGCCGGTCCCTTAACGCCGGCCTCGTCGACTACAAGATGCCGCTGTCGATGGACATGCCGGAGATCGAGACGATCATCCTCGAGGCGGCCCCTGATCCGGGCGGCCCGTGGGGGGCAAAGGGCGTCGGCGAGGACCCGATCATCGCGATCGGTCCGGCCATCGCCAACGCCATCCATGACGCCATCGGCGTTCGCTTCCGCCACTATCCGATCACTCCGGAAGACATTCTGAAAGCCTTGAGGGAGAAGGGCGCATGAACATCCATATCGAAGCTGCGAACCAGCAGAAGCTCCCGATCACGATCCTGACAGGGTTCCTGGGATCGGGAAAGACGACGCTGCTCAACTACATCCTCACCGAACGGCACGGCCACCGCATCGCGGTGATCGAGAACGAATTCGGCGAGGTGGACGTCGACAGCGACCTGGTGCTTGCCTCGGACGAGGAAATTTTCCAGATGCAGAACGGCTGCATCTGCTGCTTCGTCGACGTGCGCAACGACCTGATCGACGTGATGAAGAAGCTCCTCAGCCACAAGGACAAGTTCGACCACATCATCGTCGAAACCTCCGGACTTGCCGATCCGACGCCTGTGGCCACCGCCTTCTTCGTTGACCGCACCGTCGCCGACGAGGTGGAGCTGGATGCGGTGGTGACGCTGGTGGATGCTAAACATATCGACCAGCACCTCTACGATCCGGTGCTGGACGGCAGCGACAACCAGGCGGTCAACCAGATTGTCGCGGCCGATCGGATCATCGTCAACAAGATCGACCTTGCCGGCGAAGAGGCGCTTGGTTCGCTGGAGGGCTCGCTGCGCAAGCTCAACCAGACGGCGCCGATCCTGCGGTCGAGCTACGGCGTCGTCGAACTCTCCAACATCCTCGGCATCAACGGCTTCCGGCCGTCCTATGTGCGCGACCGTGCGGAAATCCTCGACATCGACCTGGACGAAGACCACGACGCGCATCACCACATCCACGCGGACTGCCACGATCCAGCCTGCGACCACCCCGACCATGACCACCACCACCACCACCACCACCACCACCATGATCATGGCCATGCGCACGAGCCCGTTCGCCGCCCGCACCAGCACGACGCGACGGTGAAATCCCATTCCTTCGTCTATCCGGACCCCTTCGACCGCGAAAAGCTTGCGACCTTTCTGAAGGGCTATCTCGGTGCGCACGGCGACGACATCTTCCGCACCAAGGGCATCGTTTCGGTCGCCGATGATGATCGCTTCTTCGTCCTCCAGGCGGTGCACAAGCTGGTCGATTTCCGCCCGGACCACGCATGGGGCGAGGACAAGCGGAAGTCGAAATTCGTCTTCATCGGCCGCAATCTCGACCGTGACGGCATAGACAGAAACCTGCGTGCATGCCTGGCGACCTAGCGGCACTTCTCCCGCCGCGAACACCGCTTGCGCAAGTCCCTCTGTCTGAACCGTCCGCGCGCCCTCCAGCGCGCGGGCGGTCGCTGCCGTTGTCGAAAAAATCATTTAAAAACAATATGTTAGATTAATTTTTTTATTGACATAAAGCCCGTCCTGTGGTTTCCTCGACAGCGAGTAGAAGCACCGACAATTGCTCACCGTCTGTTGGAAGATGAGGCCGCGATGTCGATGCTCACGAAGAATGGAATACCCGTTGGTTGCAGCCGCCCTGCGGCATCCGCACCAGCTTTCCTTCCCCGTCATCGGCATTTCCTGAGATCGCGGATCCACGCCCGCTTCGGCCGGCCTGGTTCACTGCGCGGCCCCGCATCGACCGGACCCTCTACGACAGGAGAACGCAATGATAATTGACCTAAGCTGCTACCCCACCGACCTGGTGGACCTGGCTTGGCGCCACGACGGGGCGCCGTTCACCGGTGAGCGGCTGCTGCAGATGATGGACGGCCCCTATTACGTCAACGGCAAGCCGCGCCGTATCGACAAGGCCTTCATCCAACCGCCGCAGGGCAACACCATTTACACCCACGAGGTCATGGACCTGGAAGGCAAGGCCGCCATCCGCCAGTACATGGCCTATACGGAAAAGATGGTGACGGAGCATCCCGACCGTTTCCTCGGCTGCTTCGTCTACAACCCGCGCTACGGCACGGCAAATGGTGCCGAAGAGATCGAACGCTACGCCAAGGAGTTCGATTTCAAGATGGTGCAGCTCCAGGCGAACATGCACGCCTACCGCCCGGACCGCGCGCTCGATTGGTTACGGCCGGCCATGAAGAAATGCGCCGATCTCGGCCTGATGGTGAAGGTGCACACCGGCGACGGTCCCTATTCGATCCCCACGGAGTTCTACCCGATCATCCGTGAGTTCCCGGAAGTGAACTTCATCCTGGCGCATTTTGGCGTGCAGACGGGCGGCGTCTATGTGTTCGAGCCGATGCAGATGGCGCTCGACACGCCGAGCGTCTACGTGGAATCCGGCTGGTGCCTTCAGTCGCGTATCGTCGAATTCGCCAAGGTCCTGCCCAAGCACAAGATCCTCTTCGGCTCCGACACACCGCCGAACGAGCCGGGCATGTGGATCAACCTTCTGGAAGTGCTGTGCCACGAGCCGCCGCAGGGCCTCAACCTCGATGAGGATACGCTCGAAGATTATCTCGGCAACAACGTCGCCCGGATGATCGGGCTGGAAGCGACGAAACCACCGGCCACCGTCGAGGAAGCCGAGGCGTATCTGCGCCAGCACGGCGTAGCACTTGCCGCGTAAATTTGAACGGAGTGAACAATGATCATCGATACCCATCTTCACCCGACCAACCTCGTCGACGAGGCGTGGCGTCACACGGGCGAGCCCTTCACTGGCGAGCGCATGCTCAAGCTGATGGACGGCCCCTATATGATCAACGGCAAGCCGCGCCGGATCGACATGGGCTTCATCCAGCCGCCGCCGGGTAATACCGGCTACCGCGACGGCAACCGCAAGGGCCGCGACGGCATTCGCGACTACATGGCCTATTGCGCCGAGCTTTGCCAGAAATACCCGGACCGCTTCATCGGCAACTTCAACTACAACCCGCGCTGGGGACCCGAAAACGGCGCGGCGGAGCTGGAATTCCATGTCAAGGAATACGGCTTCAAGATGCTGAAGCTGCACGCCAACATGCACGGCTATCGTCCCGACCGCGCGCTGGATTGGCTGCGTCCAGCAATGAAGAAGTGCGCCGAACTCGGCGTGGTCGTGCTGATCCACACCGGCGACGGGCCCTATACGATCCCCACGATGTTCTACCCGATCATCCGCGAATTCCCGATGGTCAACTTCATCATCGGCCATTTCGGAATTCAGACGGGCGGCAACTATTCGTTCGAATCGTTCTGGATGGCCATGGACACGCCCAATGTCTATTGCGAATCCGGCTGGTGCTTCCAGTCGCGCATCGTCGAGTTTGCCCAGCAACTGCCGAAGAACAAGATTGTCTTCGGGACGGACAGCCCACCGAACGATCCGGGCATGTGGCTGCGCGAACTCGAGGTGCTTTGCAAGGACCCGCCGCACGGCATCAACCTCTCCGAGGACGATCTGGAAGGCTATCTCGGCAACAATATCGCAAAGCTCGTCGGCATCGACCCATCGCCGCCGCCGCGCGACCTGAGGGACGCCCAAGCGCGCCTGAAGGACAGTTATGCCGGTGTCGATCGCGCCACCGGCCGGCATCTGGAATTCGCCTGATTTGACGACAGCGGCGCCCTTTGGGCGCCGCCACCCATCCGCAGCATCGAGGCCGAGACATGACCAAGTATCACAAGCAAGACGTCCGCCGTTTCCTGGCCGACTACCGGGAAGAACATGGCCAGGACGTCATCACCATCGACCGGCCCGTCTCGGACGATCAGGACGTGACCGCGCTGATCTGGACCCTTGCCAACAAGGGCCAGCATCCGATGCTGCACCTCACGAATGTCAGCGGCATCGGAGCTGAGGTGCTCTCGAACATCTTCGCCTCGCGTGACCGCATCGCCCGTCTTCTGGGCTCGACCGCCGACGCCCTGCATGAAGCCTATCAGGCGCGCGCCAACCGGCCGTTCACGCCGGAGCTTCTGGAAAGTGGCCCGGTCACTGACGAGATCATTTCAGGTGATGCCGTCGATCTCCACGCGCTGCCCATGCTCAAGCACTTCGACACGGACCGCGCGAAATACATCACCAGCGGTATCATCATCGGCGAGCATCCCAAGACCGGTGCCGGCAATCTCAGCTATCACCGCGCGATGATCCATTCGAGGAATTCGCTCGCGACCTCGCTGCATTCACGCGGTCATCTCTGGCGGTTGATGAATATGGCGAAGGAGAGGGGCGAGCCCATGCCGGTCGCCATGGTGATCGGCGGCCATCCGCTCTTCATGCTCGCCGCCTCCGCCCGCCTTGCCTTTGGCGAGGATGAGCGGGATGTGGCCGGCGGTCTGATGGGCGAACCCCTGCAGGTGGTCCGCACGCCGAAATATGGAATCCGCGTTCCCGCCCATGCCGAAATCGTGCTGGAGGGTGTGCTGGATCCGGAAGCCCATGTGGAAGAGGGGCCGTTCGGCGAATTCACCGGCTATTCCTCCGACCGCTCGACGAACAATCTCTTCACCGTCGAAACCATTATGCGTCGGCGTGATGCCATCCTCATCAGCGTTGCGGGCGGCAATTCCGCCGAACACCTCAATCTCGGCCGTGTGCCGCGTGAGGCGGAAGTGGTGGAAAAGCTGAGGGCTCGCTTCCCTTCGATCACGGCAGTGCATTACCCGTCCTCTGGCACTCATTTCCACGCCTATATCGCGATGAACCAGATGCGCGAGGGTGAGGCCCGACAGGTGATGCTCGGCCTCCTCGGCTGGGACCAGTATCTGAAGACTGTCGTCGTCGTGGATGCGGATGTAGACATCACCCGCGACAGCGAGGTGCTCTGGGCGCTCGCCACCCATTTCCAGCCCCACAAGGACGTCGTCATCATCGAGGGCCTGCCGGGCAATGCGCTCGATCCCTCGGCAAGCGGCATTGGCACGACCTCGCGCATGGGCCTCGATGCCACGCGCGGGCCGAATTTCCACGGCGTGCGCGCCCGCATCAGCGACGAGGCATCCGCCCGTGCTGCGGCGCTCCTCGAAAGTGTGGGGTAGGCGATGACGACGCGGTCCAGACGTATGATCGTCGGTATTTCGGGCGCTTCCGGCGTGGTCTACGGCAAGCGCATCCTCGAAGTGCTGCGCGACCTCGACATCGAAACGCACCTGATCATGTCGCGTGCGGCCTGCATCACGCTTGCGGCCGAGGCGGATTTTTCGAAGCAGGATCTCGAGGCGCTCGCCACGACCACCCATTCCAACAAGGATATCGGAGCCGTCTGTTCCTCCGGCTCCTACAAGACGCTCGGCATGATCGTCGCGCCCTGTTCGGTAAAGACGCTGGCAGAGATCGCGACCGGCACGACCGACAACCTGCTCTCGCGCGCCGCCGACGTGGTGCTGAAGGAGCGCCGCCGCCTCGTGCTGATGCTGCGCGAGACGCCGCTCCATCTCGGCCACATCCGTAACATGGCGCAGGTCACGGAGATGGGCGGTATCATCTATCCGCCGGTGCCGGCCTTCTACGCCAAGCCCCAAAGTCTCGGCGAGATGGTCGACCATACGGTTGGCCGCGTGCTCGACCTCTTCGACCTCGACCCTGGCATCGTACGGCGCTGGCAGGGAACGCAGGCAGGGGCCGAATAGCATGACCGCCCGCATTGCTCCCGACCTGGAACCGATCGCGCAAGTTCCCCGCGCCGCTTTCCTGTCGGACGATGCGATCGACATCCTGCGCTTTGCCGCAAAGTCTCTTGAAGACGGCTACGTTGCCGCCCTGGTTACGCTCGTTCAAATCCACGGCGGTGCGGCCCGCGCTATCGGCGCGCAAATGGCGGTGCGGCAAGACGGCCTCTATTGCGGGTTTGTTTCCGGCGGCTGCACCGAGGCGGCGGTTGCGGCTGAGGCCGTGATCGCCCTGCAAAATGGCACGGACCGAAATCTCCGGTTCGGCGAAGGTTCGCCCTTCCTCGACATCGTGCTGCCCTGCGGCGGTGGCATCACGCTCGCGATCCACGTCATCCGCGATGCAGCCGTTCTGCTCCGGACACTTGCGGCCTTACAGCAGCGCACGCCCGTTCGCCTGCGCTACCATCCCCGCCAACGGACGCTCGTCTTCGAGCCGGGCGAGGGGGCGACCGGTTGGCAAGGGGATTGCTTCGTGCGCGCCTACCGCCCACGGCAGAGGCTTCTCGTCGCCGGTACGCCGATGGAAGCCGGCGCCGTGGCACGCGTCGCAGCCGCGTCCGGCTACGAGATCATTGCCGCCGAGTGGGGCCGGATGCCTCCGCAGGATCAATTGGACGGGGATACCGCGGTCGCGCTCCTGTTCCACGATATCGACCGGGAATTGGCATTGCTCGAGCGTGCCTTGGCATCGCCGGTCTTCTACATCGGAGCACTCGGAAGCCGGCGCACCCATGCCAAGCGCTGCACGGTCCTACGGCAGCGCGGTTACGGTGAGGCCGACCTTGCCCGCATCAAGGCTCCAATCGGAATCTTCGACAAGGCAAGGGACGCGAATTCGCTTGCCCTTTCGGTCGTTGCAGATGTCGCGAAATCACGCGTTGCGTCCGAGTAGTCAGGGAAATGTCCGGTGCCCCTCCAGGATTGCAATGTACAAACCTACACCGGTGACGCCCCCGACGAAGCTCGCGGCACCAGCGTTGGTGGCGACACAACGCCTGGTTCGTGGTCGTGGTGGCCCAGACGGGCCAGGAGCAGATCGACCGCCCCCGCCGCCACCTGATCGAGATGAAGATTAACCGCCGTGAGGGGCGGGGTGGCCAACTTGGCACGCATGCCGTCATAACGGGTCGCAAGGCGGAGGTCCTGGGGAACCTTGCGTCCGACGGAGCGTGCCGCGTCCAGAACGCCGGTCGCAAAGGCGTCGACCGGCACGCATAGGGCAGAAATGGTGGGGTCCGCCCGCAGGAGAGCTTCGGCGGCCACGGCCGCGGCCTGTTCGCCCCCCCGTTCGTCAACGCGAACGGCAAGGGGTGAGAGGCCGGCTTTCGCCATGCGCTCCGCATAGATGGTTTCCATCTCGATATAGGAATTGCGTCTTTGCACGCCGGTTATCAGCCCGACGCGACCGCCGCCTGCGAGCAGGTGATCGAGCATTAGGTGGGCCGTTGCCCCACTCTGCAGATCCACGAAAGGAAGGTCGTCCCGGCCGGGTGCGCGTCCGATGGACACGACATCGACGCCGCGATCGAAGAAGAAATCCAGCACCGGATCATTGAGTTCCGGCTCGACGACGATGGCGCCATCCACTTCAAGCGCGTCCAGGCTGTCGCTCGGACCCAGCGGAGGGACAAGGCACAGCGCGATGCCGCGCGAAAAGGCTGCGACGGCTGCGGCTGCGGCGATCTCCATCAGGAAACCCAGGCGCGAGGGACCAGCAGCAACCGCGAATGGCATCGATGAGACGAGCGCGATCGATCCGGCCCTTCCGGTTCGCAAGCGTTGCGCACGGTGGTTGGGCCTGTAGCCAATTTCGTGTGCGAGTGCCTCGATGCGCTTGCGTGTTTCCGGCTCAACATAGCGGCGCCCGCTAAACGCGTGCGACACGGTGGTGACAGACACGCCCGCCGCCTTGGCTAGGTCGGCGATAGTAGGTTTTCCCATGATGCCTCCAGTTTGCCCTTCTTAGCATGTCGCCGGCACTCTGCAAATCGATTTGCATTCGACGAATTCCATGGTACGAGTCGCGTCATGCAAAACGATTTGCATGACGGCTTGAGGAGGCCGGGAGGAGGAAATGATGCAAAATGAAATGAATGGAGTGGTCGATCCGGCCGATGAAAGGCTGCCATTGCGCAGCTTGGTCTTGTTTGGCGTTCAGCACGTCCTGGTGATGGCGGCGTCTCCTATCACCGCCGTTTTTCTGGTGAGCAAGGCTCTTGGCTTTTCCGAGGCCGTGACGGTCTCGCTCATCAGCGCAACCTTTTTTGTCTGCGGCCTCGGTTCGATGCTCCAGAGCTTTGGTCCGAAGGGTTTTGGCGCGCGCTTGCCCTTTGTCATGGTACCGGGCGGCGCGCCGATCGCCATCTTCCTGGTGATTGCGCAGCAGACCGATGTCCAGACGGCGGTGGGCGCTGTCATTGTGACGGCCATCTTCTATTTTCTCGCGCTGCCCGTCTTTCGCCGACTTCTGCGCTACTTTCCGCCAATCGTCGTTGGAACGATGCTGCTCTTGGTCTCTGTCAACCTCGTGCGCATCTATGGCGTTACGATCACCGGCAAGCCCGGAACGGAAGGCTTCGCGGCGCCGATCGAGGTTGGTCTGGCCCTGATCACCATCATTCTGACGGTCGTCGCTGCGCGCGTCTTTCGCGGTACGCTTCAGCGGCTTGCCGTCATGCTCGGTCTGGTAGGCGGTTCACTCGTCGCTCTTGCCCTCGGCCATATGGATTTGTCCGGCGTCCTCGTCGGCCCGGTCGTCGCCGTTCCGCAGCTGTTTCCGTTCGGCATGCCGAAGTTCGATCTTATCGCCGCCGTGCCTCTCATCGTCTTCTCGATCATTTCGATGGCGGAGGCGACCGGTCAGACCATCGCCACCGCCGAGATCGTCGGGCGGAGGGGAGATGTGCATGCGATCGTTCCGGCAACCATTCGCGGCGATGCGTTGATGTCTCTCGTCGGCGGCCTGTTCGGCACCTCCTTGATCATCACCAGCGGCGAGAACGTCGGCATCGTGCGCGCCACCAATGTCAAGTCGCGCTACGTAACCGCCATGGCGGGCGCAATTCTCGTCCTGATCGCTCTCGTCGCGCCGGTCGGACGCATGGCCACGGCGTTGCCTGGTGCTGTCGTCGGCGGCACGGCGGTCATCGTCTTCTCGATTATCGGCGTCATCGGGATCGACCTTTTGCGTCGTGTCGATCTGCGCGAACACGGTCCGATGTTCACCCTGGCCTCAGCCCTGTCGATCGGCCTTCTGCCGATCCTGGTGCCGGGCGTCTACAGCCAGTTTCCGCAATGGACGCAGATGGTCCTCGGCAACGGGCTTGCCGCTGGCACCATCACGGCCGTCGTCGTCAACGCCTTCTTTTCCCATTACGGCGCCGGCACTGCGGCATCGGCGCCTTCACTGAAATCCACTGCCCAGGGAGCAAACGAGTGACCGCAATCCGCCAAAAACTGTCGACAACCGATGACCTGCTTCTGCGTCCAGGTTACATCCTGCTGCCGGAAGGGCCACGGGCCGGTATGGCCGTCGTCATACGCGCCGGCAAATTTGACCGGGTCGACACGGCGCAGGCGATAACCAGGGACTATCCGGAGCTCGCGCCGACCGACCTGCCGGGTCATCTGCTGATGCCCGGCTTCGTCGACACCCATACGCACCTGACCCAGTCACTCGGCAAAGCCCTGGTATTCGGGGAGCCGTCCGAGATCTTTCGACGGATCTGGGTGCCGCTGGAAGGCAGTCTGGACGAGCGAATGGTCTATCTCTCTGCCAAGCTCGCCGGACTGGAGTGTCTGCGCGGTGGCTTCACCACCGCCGTCGATGCCGGCACCCGTTCGCAGGGCTATATCGGCGCGCTCGTGCGCGCCGCGCGCGAAGTCGGGCTTCGCAGCGTCGTCGGCTTTATCTGCAATGATCTTGGCGGCGCCGCGCACATCCCTGAACCAGACGTCATCCTGCAACAGGCCGAGGAGCACCTGTCGACCTTTGGCAGTGATCCGCTGATCCATCCCTCTCTGGCGATATCCATTCCGGAAGCCGCCAGCGATGCGATGTTGAAGGCGGTTTCCGACATGGCGGCCGCGGCCGGGGTCGTGTTCCAGACCCATGTCAACGAACATCTCGTTGCCGTGGAACGTTCGCTGGTGGCGAGGGGCCGCCGGCCAATCGAACACCTGGACCACCTGGGGGCCCTCGGCCACCAGGTTCTGCTGGCGCATTCAACGCTCGTCACACCGCATGAACTCAACCTCTTGCGGAAAACCGACACCGCCGTCGCCTACAATCCAGTGGCAAGTCTGTGGAAGGGCAATGCGGTGGCGCCAGCGCTGCATATGGCAGCCCTCGGCATCCGCTTCGGGCTGGGCACCGACGGTACCCGCGCCGACGGGTTTCGGCTCATGGATGCGGCCGAAGGCTTGCAGCGCGCGGGCATTGGCCTTGCTACGGGAGATTCGTCCTGCGGTGGCGGCTCACTCTGGCTGGATCGTGCGACATCCGGCGCTGCGAACGTGGCGGGCCTATCGGCGGTAACCGGTTCGATTGCCGAAGGCCTTGCCGCCGACTTCCTGCTCGTCGATCTCGACCGCCCGGAGTTTACCCCCTCGCACGATCTCATGTGGGAGCTTGTCCGTTACGGCAATCGCGACCAGATCGATGCCGTCTTCACCGGCGGGCGCCTCAGGCTTTGGCAAGGCTGGCCCATCGACTGGGATGCGCGGGCATTGTTGGCGGAGATAAGGGGCGCGGCCGCTGCTGTTATCGCGGCGGCGCCGATCCAGAGAATTCACCCGCTTTCCGAAGCGCATCGCGGTCTTGGGCACTATCAATGAGCATGAGCCTTATCGCCATTCTGGCCATCGTGACGTTCGTCTCCGCGTTCATCCAGGGCGCACTCGGGATCGGCTTTGCCCTGATTGTCGCGCCGGTCGTCGGGATGTTGAAGCCTGAACTGCTTCCAGTGACACTGCTCCTGTTGATGCTGCCGCTCAATCTGCATGTCGCGCTACGCGAGCGCGCGCACGTCGACTGGTCGGGCGCGACCTGGATCACCGTTGGCCGGTTTGCTGGAACGTTCGCCGGTCTCTGGTTGCTGGCCGCGCTTTCACTCGACCAGTTGGACCTTGCGGTCGGTATTTTCACGGTGATTGCCGCCGCCGCCGCTCTTGTTGCCCCACCGTTTACGCCGAACAAACCGAGCGCCCTCGGTGTCGGCCTGTTCACGGGCGTCACCGAAACCGCCACTGGCATCGGTGGCCCACCTCTCGCCTTGCTCTACCAACATGCCAAGGCACCGGTCTTGCGCGCAACGGTCGCCTTTTGCTTTCTCGTCGGGGAGGTGATGTCGCTGGTCGTGCTGGCTATCTCCGGACGACTGGGTTTTGAGCAGCTGCTTGCGGCACTCTATCTGACACCCGCGGTACTGCTTGGAAGCGCTGTCTCCAGATTGGCGCATCATCGTATCGGCGGACGTGGTCTTCGCGTTGCCGTTTTGAGTTTTGCCATCGTCAGCGGAGTGTTCCTCATTGTGCGCTGAGGCAAGGAGCACATGCGCATGGGGGCCGGAAGGCGCTCGCTGGGTCTTGCAGCATGCTCTTCATTGGCTACGGGCCGCCCGGGAAAGGTTAGGGTATTGGCTGTTTCGGCGGAGAGTTCCGTACTTTTCGGTGGCTTTGTGCGGATTGAATACAAGATTATAGGAGAAATGCATTCAATCTGGTTGGAGTTGCACGCCAGGCTACGTTGCGAGGAGGATGCTTGGCGTGGCGCCGGTCATCCTCGTCGTCTTCCTGCTCTTGCGGCTCAGTCTGGGTGATCCGGCGATCCTGACGTGTCGGAGCGCAGCGCTCAGGGATACGAGGTCGTCACCCGTCTCACCCTGTTTCGTCTAGAGCGCTTCCGATTTAGACGGAACCGCACAAACGCTCTATCTCTTTGTTTTTACGCATTTCCTGACGGAAAACCGCTTCGCACTTTTCCTCGAAATGCTCTAGGCAAGGCCCTCCGCCGCAGCGTAGGCGGACAGCACCTCCTTGATGTTTCGGTCGCCATCCGTGGGAAGGAGTGCGCGTGTCGTAACCGACTCGAGGTGATGCCCCATAAGGGTGGTCGCCTCGTCGGTCTTGCCAGCAATCAAGTTGTCCAGAAGGTCCCGGTGTTCCGATACGGCGCATTCCGAAGAATGCGGTCGGCCATAGAGCGCGAGGATCAGGGAACTTCGGGCGACCAGTTCGTTCACGTAACGAATTAGGCTCGTGTTGTTCGTCATCTGCGCAAGGAGGGTATGGAACTCGCCCGCCAGCCGGATCGACGGGGCCCGCTCCTTCTTAGCGGCTTCCTCGAGCGAAATATGCGTGGAAAGCACGTCGATTTGCTCGCTGGTCAATTTGCCCGAAAGTGTTTCCACCACGAGCCGTTCCAGCGCCATCCGAGTAAGGAACAGATTGCGCCCTTCTTCGAGCGTCGGCCGTGAAACCATCGCCCCCTTGTTCGGGCGTAACTCGACCAATCCCTCCTGGCTAAGGCGAACCAGCGCCTCGCGGACCAGGGTTCGGCTGACACCAAGCCGTTCGCCGATAGAATCTTCCGGCAGTTTTGATCCTGGCGAAAGCGCCTGGTCGAGGATTGCGCGTTTCAGGACACGATGAACGGCCTGAGCGCGGCCACCGCCTACATCGCTCTCTTTCTTTGCCATTCTGATTTCTCCAAATCCTGGTGATTGTCACCTCGAATTGCATACAAAATGGCGGCATGTCCAGTGCCTTGGTATCTCGAGAGGCAAGCTGTTTCGACACCCGTCCTGTGCGAGGTCCGAGGCATCAACGTCGACCGAACGTGACGAGGCCAAAGTGCCACCGCCGATCCAGAGCAAATCATTTTCGCTCAGATCGGTGATTGCATCGCTTGCGCATAGCGTGATGGGTTGAAGCGCATGTAAAGGAAGAACACGCTGGCGACGCAGAGAAGATGCATCACCCAGCCAGGGGCGAAGCTGCCGCTGACGTCGAGCAGGAATGCGGTGGCGAAGGGGCCGAGGGACGCGATCAGGAAACCGCCACCCTGCATCAACGCCACCAGCACGCCCGCCTCCTCCGGCCGCGGCAGGTGATCGAGGGCGGTGACGATCGCCAACGAGAAGCTGCTGCCGAGGCCGGCGCCGCACAAGGCTGCCCAGACGGCGGGCGCTGCCTGCGGCATGAAAGCGAGACCGGCAAAGCCGATTGCCTGCATCGCCAGCGTCATGCGGAGGAACGCTCGCCGGTCGATGCTGCGGCGGGCAAGAACCGGCAGGGCGAGGGCCGCCGCTGCCTGACAGATTGCCATCAATGCCACGAGATTGCCGCTGTCGCCGCTGCTCCAGCCAAGAGATTGGTAATAGGAGGCCAGCCAGGCGACGGCGGAGGAGTAACCGGCGTTGACCAACCCGAAGGCGACGATAAGCGTCCATGTACGAGGCCGGCGGAGCAATCTGCCGGTGAGCGCTTTGTCTGGACGGTCGCTGCGCGAGTCCGACAGGATGAAACATGCGGCGCAGAGAGCGACAAGTGCGGGCGCCGCGAGCCAGGCCAGCGCTGGGCGCCAGCCGTAACCGTGATTGACGAGAAGTGGCGTCAGCCGCGCGCCTAAGGCCCCGCCACCCATCAGGAACGCGGAATAGAGTCCAGTGACAACCGGGATGCTTTGGGGAAATTCCGCCTTGATGATGCCGGGAAAGACCGCCTGGATGAAGGCGGCGCCGGCGCCACAAAGGGCGGCGGTTGTCACCAACGCTGCGCCGCCGGGCGCGACGAGCCGCAGCAGGGAGCCGGCGCCTAGCACAAGCAGGGCGATGAGAATACCGCGGCGCGTGCCGATCCTGGCCTGCAGCGAGGGCGACACGAAGGCGCCGACGCCCATCAGCATCATCGGCAGCAGCGTCAGCAAGGCCAGACTGCCATATCCCATTCCGGTTTCGGCGACGATCTCGGACAGCACGGGCCCCGGTGCGGTGAGAAACGGCCGCAAATTGACAGCAACCAGCAAGACGAGGATGAGCAGCATCCATTGCCGGCCCGTCGCGGGCTGGGTTGATTTCGGCATGATCGGGTGTTTCCTTTACGTCTTCTTTTTATTGCGGTGACCCGAAAAGGCATGCGCGCAGTGGTGCACCAATTCGTTCGCGACGTGCAATAACTTCGGCACAGCAGCAAAGCCACGCCGTGCACGGGATTCATTCAATCAAATCCGTATCTCGGCTGTGACGCGGAAGACGCGCGGCGTTTCCAGCGTATCGCGCAAACCTGACCAGTCGATCATGAGATCGGCTTCAAGCTGGGCGGCATCGAGAACGGCGTGCCGGCAAGGGGAGATTCTCATCCGTTTTGCCATCCACGGCCAGGCCGAGGCGAGTTCGCGCCCAGGATGCGCTCAAGTGACGGGGCAAGGCGAAGAAGCTCACGGGTATATTCGTGTTGCGGCGCGGTGAAGAGCGTTTCGGTATCGGCAAGCTCGACAATCTGCCCTGACTTCATGACGGCCACGCGGTCGCACATCTGACGGATCACCGCGAGGTCGTGGCTGATGAACAGCATGGAGAGGCCGGCGAGGTCGCGCAGATCTTTCAGGAGGTTGAGGAGCTGCGCCTGCACCGAGACGTCGAGCGCGGAGGTCGGCTCGTCGCAGATGAGCAGCGAAGGGCGCGGCCCGAGAGCGCGCGCAATGGCGATCCGCTGGCGCTGACCGCCGGAGAAAGCGTGCGAGAAGCGCGCGCCGGCGTCGGCGGGAAGGCCGACAGCTTCGAGCAGCGTCGTGGCGTCCTGCCGGGCTTCCTGCGCATTGGAGGCGAGCTTGTAGAACAGGATGGGCTCCGCAATCGCGGAGTTGATACGCAGGCGCGGGTTGAGTGCCGAATAGGGGTCCTGGAACACCATCTGCAGGGACTGGCGCACCGATTTTTCACGTCGGGCGCCGAGCGCCGTTCCCTGAAAATCGATGGTGCCCGAACTCTGGGTGACCAGGCCGGCTATGGAGTTGGCGACGGTGGTCTTGCCGCAGCCGGATTCGCCGACGAGGCCGAAAATCTCGCCGCGCCGGACGTCGAATGAGACGCCCTTGACCGCCTTGAAGACCGACGCCTTGCGGCCTGGGATCAACGAACGGCTGCCATACTCCACCGCAAGGTCGCGCACGGAGAGTACCACGTCGTCGCGGCTGCCCGCTTCGGTCTTTGCACTCTTGCGGCGCACGGTGGCGCGGGCGTCGAGCGACACCTGCGTTTCCTCACTTGGGACCGGTAGACGCTCAAGGCGTGTTTCGATGGGCGGCACGGCGGCGATCAGCGTGCGGGCATAGGGCGCCTTCGGCGCGGTCAGCACCTCGCGCGTCGGCCCGCTTTCCACCACCGCGCCGTTCTGCATGATGGTGACGCGGTCGGCGATCTCGGCGACGACACCCATATTATGCGTGACGAGCAGAATGCCGACGCCGCGCTCGTCCGCAAGATCGCGGATGAGCTTGAGGATCTGGGCCTGCACCGAGACGTCGAGCGCCGTCGTCGGCTCGTCGGCGACGATAAGCTGCGGATTGCAGGCGAGTGCGGTGGCGATGACCACGCGCTGGCGCTGTCCGCCGGAAAGCTGGTGCGGATAGCTGCTGAGCCGGCGTTCGGGCTCCGGAATGCCGACGGCCTTCATCAGTTCCAGCGCGCGGGCCTTCGCCTCCTTGGACGAAAGCTTCAGATGGGTGAGCATGCCTTCGCAGAGCTGGCTTTCCACCGTGAAGAGCGGGTTGAGGCTCGTCATCGGATCCTGGAAGATCGCGCCGACATCGCGTCCGGGCACAATGCCTTGGGTGCGGCCGGTGCGTAGGTCGATCTGCTTGCCGGCGATGACGATGGAGCCGGATGCGATTCTGCCAGGGGCCTGCAGGAGACCCATCAGCGCATTGCCGACAGTGGTCTTGCCGGCGCCGGATTCACCGACGAGGGCGTGGATTTCTCCGGGGCGGATCATGAGATCGGTGTTCTTGACGGCCTTAAGCGTGTTGCCGTTGGCCAGCGGATACTCGACGCAGAGATTGCGGATGTCGAGGACGGGGAGCGTGGATTCGGTCATCTCAGCGAACCATCAGTTTCGGGTTGAAGTGGTCGCGCAAATAGTCGCCGATCACGTTGACGGCCAGCACAAGGACGACCAGTACAGTCGCCGGCATCACCGCAATCCACCAGAGGCCGGAGAACAGGAACTGATTGCCGATGCGGATCAACGTGCCGAGCGAGGGATAGGTCGGCGGCATGCCGGCGCCGAGGAAGGAGAGCGTCGCCTCCGTCAGGATCGCGCCCGCAAGGTTGATGGTGGCGATGACCATCACCGAACTCATGATGTTTGGTAGAATGTGGCGGCCCATGATGCGGCCGGACGGCAGGCCGATGACCTTGGCGGCGCGCACGTAGTCGCGCGCGACTTCCACCATGGTCGAGGCGCGCACGGTGCGGGCATATTGCACCCATTCGTTGACGGCAATGGAGAAGATCAACACCAGCGGCGCCCAGGCAAGCATCGTTTCGGCGCTGAGCTGCGCGCGGGCGATGCCGCTGATGAGCAGCGCGACGAGGATGGTGGGGAAACTGACAAAGACATCGGCAACGCGCATAACGATGCCATCGATCACACCGCCGAAGAAGCCGGCGACGAGACCGAGCACGACGCCGACCACGGCCGCGAAGACCACCGCGCCGACGCCGATGACGACGGAGATCCTGAGCCCGAACAGGATGACGGAAACGAGGTCGCGGCCCTGGTTGTCGGTGCCGAGCAGGAAGCGGGGATCACCACCCTCCATGAACGCCGGGGGGATTTCCATGTCGATCAGCGAATAGGATGAGACGTCGCGAGGATCCATCGGCGCGATCAGCGGGGCGAAGATGACGAGGGTCAGCATGATGAAGAGCACCAGGCCGGCGACCATCACGGAAACCGGCGGAAGCCGGCGCATCAGGGATTGCGTAGCCATTATCGTGTCCTCAGGCGCGGATCGATGAAGGTGTAGAGAATGTCGACGATCATGTTGATCATGACGAACAGGAAGCCAACGAACAGAAGGTAGGCAGCCAACACCGGCACGTCGGGATAGCCGACGGCATTCGTGAAGAGCAGGCCCATGCCCGGCCATTGGAACACTGTCTCGGTGACGATGGCGAAGGCGATGAGCTGGCCGATCTGCAGGCCCGTAACGGTGACGACCGGCATTAGCGCGTTGCGTAGAGCGAGCCGCCCATAGATATAGGCGCGCGGCAAGCCGCGGGCGAAGGCGAAGCGGATATAGTCCGACGACAGCACGTCGATCATCTCCGAGCGCACCAGCCGCATGATCAGCGTGAGCTGGAACAGCGCCAGCGTGATCGACGGCAGGATCAGCGACTTCAGGCCCGAAAGGGTGAGGAAGCCGGTCTCCCAAAAACCGATATCGACGAGGTCTCCGCGTCCGGAGGACGGCAACCAGCGCAGGTTCACTGCGAAAACCAGGATCAGCAGCAGGCCGGTGACGAAGGTGGGCATCGAAATGCCGACCAGTGTCGCAGACTGGGTCAGCCGGGAGAGAAAGGAACGCGGTTTTAGCGCGCAGAGCACTCCGAGCGGAATGCCGAGCGACAGGGCCAGCACGGTGGCGACGACAACCAGTTCCAGCGTGGCCGGAAGACGGCTGAGCAACAGGCTGGTCACAGGCTGCTGGTAGCGGTAGCTCGTGCCGAGATCGCCGGTCAGCACATGGCCGACGAAATCGACGAACTGCACCACGACCGGCCTGTCGAGGCCGAGAGCGACACGGACCGCGTCCTTTTCCGCCTGGGTTGCGCCTTCGCGCACCATCGAGGCGACGGGATCGCCGACGAAGCGGAACATGACGAAGGCAATGGCAGTCACTGCGACCATCACGAGGATGGCCTGAAGCAACCTGACTGAAAAGAGTCTGATCATCGGATAGTCCTTGAGGGAGCGATCTTGCCCGAAGGGGCGAAAACCGGGCTGTTGCGCTCCCGCGTCCCCCGCGCCGCCAGCGACGCGGAAGGGTTGACCCGGTTTGAGCGCAGTCCCGGCAGGCTTCGCTTGCCGGGACTGCGCCTTGGGAGAATCCCGACTACTTCTTCATCTGTGCGAACCACGGACGCACGTACTCGTCCGGGAACTGCGGCATGTCGAGCTTGCTGCTCATCGCCCAGGCGACCGGCTGCTGGTGCAGCGGCAGGTAGAATACCTGATCATGGGTTATGCGGAAGGCTTGCTTCAGCATCTCGACGCGTTTGGTTTCGTCGAGTTCAACGGCTGCGGCATAGGCCAGCTTGTCGATCTCGGGATTGGAGAGCCCATCGGCGTTGCTGCCGCCGAAGGTGCCGTCATTGGTCGCCAGCAGCGCTTGCAACGGGCTGAAGCCGTCCATCGGCGGCAGCGAAGCCCAGCCGAGAAGATAGACGTCGAACTCACCCTTGTCCGTACGCGGGAAATAGGTCGTCTTGCTCTCGACACTCACATTGGCCTGGACGCCGATCTGCGCCCACATGGAGGCGACCGCAAGGCAGATCTGCTCGTCGGCGATGTAGCGGTCATTGGGGCAGGCGAGCCCCGTTTTGAAACCATCCGGATAACCGGCCTCGGCCAGCAGCGCCTTGGCCTTGTCGACATCATAGGGAAGCGGCACGTCGATGGTTTCGTCGTAGCCGGTCACCGCCGGTGCGACGAGCATCCCGGCCGTACGCGACTTGCCGCGCATCAGGCGCTTCTGGATCGTGTTGGTATCGATCGCGTGCCACAGGGCCTGACGCACCCGCACATCGAGCAGCGGATTGGGCTTGCCGGGGGTCGCATGAAGTTCCGGCCGGTAGCTGAAAATGAAGAATATGGTACGCAGGGACGGGTTCTCGACGACCTTCAGCCCATCGGTGGCGGAGATGCGGTCGACGTCCTGCAGCGGAACGGGCGCAATCATGTCGACTTCACCCGATAGCAGCGCCGCGACGCGGGTCGCGTCGGAGGCGATCGGACGGAACTCGACCTCGTCCAGATTGTGCTGCGGCTTGTCCCACCAGTCCTTGTTCACTTCGAAGATCGAGCGCGAATCCGGTTCGTAGGTCTTCAGCTTGAAGGCACCCGTGCCGTTGGCATGGTTGCTGGCATAGGTGACGACTCCGGTCGAAGCATTGCCCGGCTTCAGCGCGTCATGCTCCTCCATCCAGGGCTTGCTCATGATGTAGATGGCGGCAAGGTCGTTGAGGAGCAGCGGATAGGGCCCGCGCAGGATGAGGTCGACAGTGTATTCATCTACCTTCTCGACGCCGACGACGGTTGAAAGGTTCTCGCGGTTGCGCGCGCCGGGGTCGATCTGGCGCTGGATGGTCGCCACGACGTCGTCGGCGTTGAAGGGCTGGCCCTCATGGAATTTCACGCCCTGGCGCAGCTTGAAGCGCCAGCGGGTCGGCTCGATGACCTCCCAGAAGGTGGCGAGCGCCGGCTCGAGCTTCAGGTCCTTGTTACGGCGCACCAGAGGGTCGAAAACCATATGGTGCACGCTCTGGGTAAAGCTGTCGACCTGTGCGTTGGGGTCGTAGGAAATGACATCGCCGGATGAAGCCCAGCGCAGTGTCTCGGCGAGGGCGGGGGCGGAAAGCGGCGCCACAAGGGCGAGACCCGCCAAGAGGGTCTTCAAAGAGGTTTTCACTGGTTTCTCCCGTTTGGCGTATACATATTATCTGTGTTATTGGATACGAATGTTCCCAGTAATAGTGTACATCTGATGCAAACAATATCAAGATGGCAAAAGTGGTTTTGGCGACGCTTCTCAAAAAAGAACGCCAGGCCCGACAGCCGGAAAGGGAACTTCCGATGACGAATGCACTGCTGATTGAAAACGCCACGATCGTTACCATGGACGCGGACCGTCGCGTTCTTGAGCGCGGCCATGTTCTGGTCGAGGACGGGCGCATCGCCGGCATCGGCGAGGGAAGCTTTGCCGGAGAATGGCAGGCCGAGCGCATCGAGGCTGCCGGCATGGTCGCGATGCCTGGGCTGATCGACACACACGCTCATGCCGGACATATGCTGACCAAAGGGTTGGGCAGTGCAGCCGAGGACTGGATGGACGTGACCGGCCGCATTTACGCGACTGCGACCGACCCTGAGTTCTGGGCAGCGGAAGCGGCGCTGTCGGCGGCAGAGCGGATCAAGTGCGGCACGACGACTGCGGCGCTGCTGTTCGGCGGCGGCCCGGATATCATGCGCACCGAGGCACCGGAGGCGGCGGAGGCGCATCTCGCTTCGGTTGCCGCCATGGGAGTGCGTGAGGTTCTGGCCGTGGGGCCGAACCGGTCCGGGCAAAATCACGTGTATCGCCAGTATACGCCGACGTCCCACAACGACATCGTCGTCTCCCCAGACCGGCAGATAGACGTGGCCACCGAGTTGGTCGATGCCTGGGCTGGACGCGACGACCGGCTGCAGGTCGTGTTTTCGCTACCGGTTTTCGATGAGCAGGAACTGCGCGGGGAAACGGTATACAGGATTGCATGCAAAGTCCGCGACCGCGCGCGTGAGAGGCGAAGCCTTCTGGTGCAGGACGGTCATCGCGACGGATCCATCGCCGCCAACGATGCGCGACTTGGTCTCTTTGACGAGCGGTCGCTCCTTGCCCATTGCATAGACCTGACCGAGGCCGACCGGGCGGTCCTGAAGCGGACCGGTGCCAAGGTTGCGCACAATCCGAGTGCGCTGATGTCGGTCTATGGCCGCTGCCCGGCACCGGAGCTGATGGAGGACGGCATAGTGGTTTCGCTCGGCACCGATGCCGCGGCGCCCGATCGGTCCTTCGACATGTTCCGCAACATGTTCCAGGCCCATCGCTACCACGCGCGCCATTTCTCAGATGATACCGTGCTGCCGCCGCTGCGGCTGCTGGAGATGGCGACGATCGACGGCGCGCGCGCCCTGATGATGGATGATGAACTCGGCTCGCTTGAAACCGGCAAGCGCGCCGATATCGTCCTTGTGAATATGCGTCAGCCCCATCTCTGGCCACCGCACGATCCGGTGCAGCGCCTTGCCCGATACGCCAATGGGGCGGACGTGGACACCACCATCGTCGGCGGGCGTGTTCTGATGCGCGGGCGACGCCTCGTCGGCCAGGACGAAGACGCGATCCTCGACCGTGCCCTGCGCGCATTTCGGCTGGCGATGGCGCGGGCCGGACTTAGTGATCGCACGTAAGGCGCTTGGACAATTGAGGATCTACAATGACTGCAGACCTTCTTATCCGTAATGCCCGCCCCTTCGGTGGGCCTGTTAAGGACCTTCTCATCCGAGACGGTCGGTTTGTTGCGGCAGATTGTCCCCGTCCGGTGGCCGAGATCGACGCGACCGGACATGTCGCCTTGCCAGGGCTTGTCGAGGCACATACGCATCTCGACAAGACACTTGTCGGCATGGACTGGTTCGAGAACCGGGTCGGTCCGACCCGCAACGACCGAATCCTGGCCGACCGCAATGCCAAGCGCGAGCTTGGCATCAACGCCCGCCGGCAATCGGCCCGTCAGATCCTTCAGACGCTCGCCCATGGCGTTTTGAGCATTCGCAGCCACGTTGATGTCGACACCGAGATCGGCATCGCCAATGTCGAAGGCGTGCTGGAAACACGCGAGGCAATGCGCGATCTGGTCGATGTACAGATTGTGGCTTTCCCGCAAAGCGGCATGCTGCCGCGCGAGGGGACGCTCGAGTTGATGGATGCGGCCCTGAAGGCCGGCGCCGATATCGTCGGCGGCATCGACCCCGCCACGATCGAGCGCGATCCGGTGCGTCATCTCGATGCAATCTTCGCGCTCGCGGATCGTCACGGAAAACCTGTCGACATTCATCTGCATGAACCGGGCGACCTCGGTGCCTATTGTCTTGAACTCATCGTCGAACGGACCCGCGCCTTGTCGCTGCAGGGGCAGGTGATGGTGAGCCACGCCTATTGCCTCGGGACGCTCGACGCCTCACGGCAAAACGCGTTAATCGGCCAGCTCGCTGCAGAACGCATCGCGGTGATGACCGTCGGCAGTCCCTCTGCCCCGGCATTGCCATTGCGACTGATGCGCCAATGCGGTCTCACGGTTGCCTCCGGTTCTGACGGCATTCAGGGGACCTGGGAGCCGTTTGGAAATGGTGACATGCTGGAGCGGGCGAAGTACCTGGCGCAACGCAACGGTATGACCAACGATGTTGATCTCGAAGAATCCGCCCGCATCTGCACTTTCGGTGGTGCTGAAGGTATCGGTCTCGGCGGTTACGGTCTCTCTGAAGGCTGCTTCGGCGACCTGGTGCTGGTGCCCGCGCGCACGTTGGCGGAAGCCGTCGCCCTGACGCCGCATAGGCGCACCGTCATCCGGCGCGGCCGCGTGGTTGTGAATGGCGGCGAATTGGCTGGCGATTTGCCGGCCATCGAATGAAGCTTTTTCGATGAAAGGCGAAAAGTCGGGAATTTGGTGTTCGCAGTGGCGGGCCGCGATCGGTCGAGCCGTCACTATGCAACGGCCTAACCTGCCGGTTCAGCGGGCCGCCGACCGCGGCTTTACGGTTCGGCTTGCGTGGTGATAGTTGTTTGCGATCCAACGCTTGGCAATCGCTATCAATCGCACGCTTTGGCTATTTTCGAGGAAAATCATGACTCCCAAACCCAGCGACAGCAATGCAAGATCGGCGGTCCCCAAGTCAGATGCGGTCTATCGTATCTTGAAGCGTGCCATCCTCGACCAAGCATTCGCTGCGGGCACGAAACTTCCCGAGGATTCGATCGGTGAGCGGCTGGGCGTCAGCCGCACGATCGTGCGGCAGGCTCTGGCGCGACTGAACGGTGAGGGTCTGATCGAATTGCGGCCGAACAAGGGAGCATGCGTCAGCCACCCCAGTCTGGAGGAAGGGCATAATATCTTTGCCGTGCGCCGAGCGTTGGAGACGTTGGTCGTCGATAGCCTGATCGGCAGTCTGACGGCCCCGAAGATCAAGGAGCTTGAAGCGCACGTCGACGCCGAAGACAAGGCAAGGCTCGACAATCCGTCGGCCTCGATCCAACTCGCCGGTGAGTTTCACGTCCTGCTCGCACAGCTGACGGAGAACGCCATCCTATCGCGATACGTTACCGAGCTCGTCTCGCGCTCGTCCATGATTTTGTCGCTCTATGGTCGCCCTCATTCGTCCGATTGCGCCGTGTCGGAGCACCGCGAGTTGATTGCCGCACTTGCACGGAACGATCGCGAAAAGGCGTGCAAATTGATGGACCATCACATCGGGGCCATCACAACGCGCGCTCTGCTGAAAAGCAACTCGGAAAACGACTTGCCGGATCTCCTGGCTGCCTACGCAAAAGAAGAGGGCCTTTAGACCGTTTTGCCGCCTTGTGACCAGCGTGATCACTGGCGCTCCCTGCTGGACGTCAATGCCCGTTTTCCACGCGCGGACGAAAGTCAGGACTCCTACAGCGCCGCTACAGCGCCGCGCGTCTTATTGGACGCGCAAAGGTCGCTGTAGCGCTTTGACGGCTGCACCCATAACATAATACAATATTCGGCATCTATAGTATACAACTTGCCGCCAGCAGATTGGGCGGAAGGTGAGCAGATTTCGGCGCGCGTCGTATGCCACTCTCGCTTATACCCTCGCGTCGAGCAACGCACCTACAGCGCCGCGCGTCTTGTTAGACGCGCAAAGGTCGCTGTAGCACTCTGAATTGCTGCATGTTTTTACATCGAATACGATTTAACGAAACCTACAGTCGGTGATTGGCAACATCGTTGCGACCTTTTTCGCGGCAGCGCATTAGTTAAAACGTCTTCCCAAACATTCCTTTGTGCCAGCGGTTCGCGCCGGCAATGTGGCGCAGGCACGCCTGAGATTGACTGATAATATTGTATGCATTAATTGGATGCAATATTGACACAAAAATGGATGCGATATAAATCAAAGATGGTATTCGGCGACGCCGGGAGAGCAACGTGCCAGATACGCCGGTTTCCGTGCGGAAAGCTCGGCGAGGTTCTCCTGTGCGTGGGTGTTTGCCGTGCCTACGGCTGCACGCTGGGACGTCCCAGCCGGTCGACGCGCCGTGCGTCGGCGCAGTGATAAGCGGTTGAACGGTCATGGAGGAGAACCGGACATGAATATCGATTTCACCACGCTACCCCCTCCCGATCGTTATCGATTGCTGACCAATTTCATTGGTCCGCGCCCCATCGCGCTTGTTGGAACCCGGTCGCCGGCCGGACACAATAATGCGGCGCCAATGAGCTTCTTCAACGTGTTTGCCCACGAGCCGCCTTTGGTGGTGCTCGGCATCCAGAACCGCGGCAATGGTGATGAGAAGGACACTGTCTCGAACATCCGCCGAACCGGCGAGTTCGTTGTCAACATGGTCGACATGGCGCTCGCCGAGGCGATGATCGTCTGCGGCGTCAACTTCGCCTCAGAAGTGGATGAACTGGATTTCGCCGGTCTGACACCGGTGCCGTGTGACCAGATCGACGTCGCTCGCATCGCCGAAAGTCCCTGCAGCTTCGAATGCAGGGTCGACCGCATCCTCGACTATCACAAGCGCGTGCTCGTCATCGGCAAAGTCGTGCACATGCATATCCAGGACCGGTGCCTTGATGCCGAAGGGCGCTATGCGAATCCGGAAACCTACCAGCCGATCGCCAGGCTGCATGCCGACAACTACATCACTTCAGATCGCCAGTTCGAACTTAAAAAGCCGGAAGAGCTACTGCGCTTCGAGTTTGCACAAGTGAACCCCAGGCCGGAGAGAGCCACCCGATGATCCGCATACACGTCATCAATCCGAATTCGACAGCCTCAATGACCGACCAAATCGCACGTGCGGCCGAGGCAGCACGATCGGAGGGCACAGTCATCGAGGCGGAGACCGCAACGGACACGCCCGCCTCGATCGAAGGCTACGCGGACGAGGCGATGGCCGTGCCTGCGATGTTGGCGGCGATCCGTGCCGCCGAGAAGCGGGGCGTATCGGCGCACGTGATAGCCTGCTTTGATGATCCCGGCCTTGCCGCTGCGCGCGAGGTTGCCTCCGGTCCCGTCATCGGTATCTGCCAGGCGGCGGTGCAGATCGCAGTAACCGTAGCGACCCGCTTCACAGTGATCACCACGCTGCCGAGGTCGGTGCCGGTGATTGAGGATCTTGTCGCGCACTACGGGGCTGCCTCGCGATGCCGCCGTGTGCGCTCGGTCGACCTGCCGGTGCTAGCACTCGAAACCGACCCGGCAATCGCGCGCGCGAAACTCCTCGATGAGGCGCGCGCTGCGATACGCGAGGATGGTGTCGATGCCATCGTGCTTGGGTGCGCCGGCATGGCAGAACTGTGCGATTGGCTATCGCGCGAAACGGGGGTCCCCGTCATCGACGGCGTGGCGGCAGCCGTCAAGCTCGCCGAGGCATTGGTGAGCGGTGGCTTTCGGACCTCGAAGGCTGGCGCCTACGCTTATCCCCGCGACAAGTCCGGTGATCTCGTATCGGCGTGCCACCCCATCATTGATCAACGGATGGTTCTCACGCCCATTTCCCAAGAAGTGATCAGTTCGGCCGAAACGGTAACGTTTTGCAGTCTGCAACCGTAGCACATCTTGTCCCGTAGCTCGGCAAGATGCGACAGCTATCGGCTGTCCGTGCAAATCGAATTGTCATCATTACGCAAACTCCCCAAACCCACGATGAGGGAACGATGTTGGAACAGACACTGTCGCAAAGCCGCCGGGCATTTCTCGGCCAAACGGGGAAGCTGACCACCGCTTGCGCGGTCGTCGGGCTGACTGGCGGACTGGCTCACGAGGTATCTGCGAATACGGCCGAACCTGTTGCCGAGATTGGAGCAAACATGCTGACGGATCGTCACTACCTGCTGGCTGACGTGCGGCTGGAAGAAGGTTTCGAGTATGACGGCGACATCGTCATCGGCACCCGCACCGCGCTGTACACCGTCGAGATCAAGGACGGCAAGATCGCCGCGCTTCATCCCGCGAACGCAACGCTGCCCAGCGGTGTCGCGCGCTATCAGGCGTATGGCCAACTGATGCTGCCGGCCATGCGCGATATGCACATACATTTGGACAAGACCTTTTACGGTGGTCCCTGGCAGGCGCCGCGGCCGCGCCAAGGCAAGACCATCATGGACATGATTGCGCTGGAAGAAAAGCTGATCCCCCAATTGTTGCCCACCTCGCAGCAACGAGCCGAGGGCCTGATCGCGCTGCTTCAATCCAAGGGGAGCACCGTCGCACGGAGCCATTGCAACATCGATCCGGTCAGTGGCCTGAAAAGCCTTGAACACCTGCAGCGCGCGCTGGAAAATCACCGCGATGACTTCGTCTGCGAGATTGTCGCCTTCCCACAACACGGTTTGTTGCATTCCAAGGTCGACGGCTTGATGCGCGAAGCGATGCAGATGGGCGTGCACTATGTCGGTGGGCTGGATCCGACCAACGTCGATGGGGCGATGGAGAAGTCACTCGACTCCATGTTCCAGATTGCCCTCGATACCGGCAAAGGGGTGGACATCCACCTGCATGAAACCAGTCCGGCCGGGATGGCGGCGATCAACTACATGATCGAGACCACGGAGAAGAATCCCGCGCTGCGTGGCAAGGTGACCATCAGCCATGCCTTTGCCCTGACTACACTGGCTCCTGAAGCATTGGAGGAGACTGCCTCCCGCCTGGCGGAAAATCAGATGACGATCGCCTCGACGGTCCCGCTTGGTGCTCTGATGATGCCATTGCCACAATTGAGCAAGGCGGGCGTGTTCGTGATGACCGGAACGGATAGCGTCATCGATCACTGGTCGCCGTTCGGCAGCGGCGACATGCTGGAAAAGGCCTATTTCTACGCGCAGCTTTATCGCGGGTCGGATGAGTTCCACTTGTCACGGGCCATGGCCATCGCCACCGGCGGCGTTTTGCCGTTGGATGATGAAGGCAAGCGCGCCTGGCCAAATGCCGGAGATGACGCCGCCTTCACGCTTGTCGGTGCGAGTTGCTCCGCGGAGGCGGTGGCTCGCGTGCCGGCGCGCACCGCCACCTTCCACCAGGGGCGTCTGGTGTTCGGCAGTATCGGCAAAGCCTGAGGCCGACCCGCCGTTGCGAGCGCTCCCATTCCTGCAACGGCTGCGATACGCTTGATGACACCAACGGCGGCCGCATACGCAGGCCGCCGTTGTCGAGATTCGATCCAAAACCACACATGAACGATTGCGGCGACCGAACTCGGCCCGCGCATTTATCTTGGGCCTGCCTATCGGGCGGGACACGCCGATCAGCGCACCTTTTTGTGCGGCCTCCTTCTTCCGGAAGCCGCTGGTCTCGTCAGCATTCAACTCCACCCGCATTGTATACAATGTCTGCCGATATTGTTGAGGTGGAATGGCGTCGCAGCTGCCAGGATTCGCGCCAACAGCGTTTCGTCGTTTGCGAAACGCGACGATAACGTCGGTTGTGCCAGCGCATTCTCATCCCAATTCTCGTCTGCGTACCGCTTTGTCAGGCTAAAATGTCGACAATCTAAAATGCGATCTTGACGCAAGATTGTATACATGAGACAGTCAATTTGTCTATACAAAACGGCGTGGAGGCCGCGGTGTCTAGGCGGGCGCAGGGAGCGCCAAAGAGGAGAAAAAACTCATGTCAGTAAATAGACGTACGTTCCTGCAAGGGGCGGCCGGCGCTATCGGCTTGGCCATGGCGCAGGGTGCTTTGTCGAAAATCGTTTATGCGCAAGGTGCCGCCGGCACGCTCAGGGTTGCCATCGCCAAGCCTGCCGGCAATCTCGATCCGCAGAGTCACTACGCGATCTGGGCCATTCAGGACCTCATGTTCGAGCCGCTCGTGAAATACGGCAAGGGCGGTCAGATCGAACCTTGCCTGGCAACCGACTGGAAGATCGAAGACGGCGGCAAGACGCTGCATCTGACGTTGCGCGAGGGCGTGACATTCCAGGACGGCACCAAGTTCGACGCTGCCGCGTGCAAATGGAATCTCGAGCGCTGGATGGGCATCGACCAGTTCAGCTGGATGAATTGCTCAAAGCACTTCCAGTCGCTCGACGTGGTCGACGATTACCACGTCACCCTGCATTTCAAGGAGCCGGTGCTCGCGCTCATGCAGGAACTTTCCTACACGCGGCCGACGCGCTTCCTATCGCCTAAATCCGTAGGTGCCGACGGCAAGTTCAAGGAGCCTGTGGGTACCGGGCCGTGGCGTCAGATCAGCGCGGACGACACCCAGAGCGTCTTCGAGCATCACGAAGGCTACTGGGGCGAATTGCCGTCCTATGAACGCCTTGAAGCCAAGGTTATCCCTGATGCCCGTTCGCGGGTTGCGGCATTGCGTGCCGAGGAACTCGACCTGATCGGCGGGTTCTGGATCGCGCCCTTGACCCCGGAAGAGGGCAAGCAGCTTGAGGCGGCCGGTTTCAACGTCGTCGTCGATCCGGGCAACGTCACGCTGGTGATGGCCTATAATCCCGACCGTGCTGAGGCGCTCAAGGATCCGCAAGTGCGCAAGGCCGTCAGCATCGGCATCGATCGCGCCGCGATTTCCAAGGTGCTTTACCATGGCTACGCCAAGCCCGCCGGCAACATGTTCTCGGGCGCCTTGCCTTATGCCGGAACGCAAAGTGATGCACCTGTCCGGGATGCTGCGGCCGCATCGGCGCTGCTCGAAAAGGCCGGCTGGACGGGAAGCCCCATCCGATCCAAGAACGGCAAGCCGCTGACGCTCGAATTGGTCGTCAGCCCGGACGCCGTGCCGGGATCACGTGTGATTGCCGAGGTCATCCAGTCCGAGATGAAGGAGATCGGTATCGACCTCGTCATCCGCTCGGTTGACCATGCCTCCAAGCACACGGACATGCTCGAACAGAAGTACGATCTCGGCTTCTTCCTGACATATGGCGCACCTTACGATCCGTTCGGCTCGATCGTCGGACTGTGCCTTTCGACCTTCCACAACGACGTCGAGGGCAAGCTGGTCACCGATCCGGTCAACCTCGATCCGTTGATCAATGCGGCGATGGCCGCGACCGGCGATCAGATCCAGCCGACCATTCAGAAGGTCTATGACTGGCTACGGGACAACGACGCGATTGCGCCGCTGGTCTACGTGCCGAGCATCTGGGCGCATTCCAAGCGGCTCCATGGCTTCAGCAGCCCGGTCACCGAATACGACATGCCCTACGAAAACATTCTGCTGGCCGAGTAGGAGGAGGGTACCTTGATCCACTTCATCAGCAAGCGGCTGAAGCATTCCCTGGTCCTCTTATTCATGGCGTCCCTGGTTTGCTTCACACTCGTGGTGTCGGCACCCGGCAATGTTGCCGTCCTGATCGCGGAACTTCGCGGGGCGGTCGCTACACCGGGCTATGTCGAACAGGTCGCCGAAGAGATAGGACTGCACAAGCCACTGCTGATGCGCTACGTGGATTGGCTTGGCGACGCTGTTCGCGGCGACTTCGGCATTTCCTACAGAACGGGACAGGATGTCAGCGCAGACCTGGCGAACCGGATGCTCGTGACCGGGCTCCTGATTGCAGGCTCGGCTGTGATCGCCGCCCTCATCAGCCTGGCTTTGGGTTTCCTCGGGGCCTTCTGGCCCTACAAACTGCCGGACCGCGTATCGCGCGGTCTGGCGCTCCTCGGCGCATCGACGCCGACGTTCTTCGTCGGGGCGCTGATGATCTATGGCTTCTCCGTCACCTTCCAGCTTCTGCCGTCGTTCGGTTTTAACGGCCCCAAAAGCTGGATCCTGCCATGGCTCACCGTCGCCGTTCTGCCGGCCGCCGTCCTCAGCCGCGTCGTGCGGGTAGGGCTGGAGGAAGCGATGACGAGTCCCTTCGTTCTGACCGCCAAGAGCAAGGGTCTTGGTCGCACAGCCATATTGCTCCGCGAGGCGTTGCCCAACATCACGCCCCTCTTCATCAACGCGCTCGGCACCCAGGTCGGGCTGATGACGGCCACTGCGATCATCGTCGAACCGCTTTTCGCCTGGCAGGGTCTTGGGGATTACTTCCTCGCCGGCGTCCGCTTTCGCGACTTCATGGTGGTGCAGGCATGCCTGCTCATCTTCCTGACCTTCTTTATCGTGGTGAATCTGATCGTCGATCTAGCGGTTCTTTTGACCGATCCGCGCATTCGCCGCCAATGGAGCTGATCATGAACATGCTCAATCCTATCCTGGCCCGATTGAACAAGATGCCGCGGGCGGCCTTGATTACCATCGGCCTATTCGTTGCTCTGGGTACTTTCGCGCCCTGGCTGGCGCCCCAGGACTCGAGCGCCCAAAACCTGCTGGAGGCCGGTCTCGGGCCAACGGCCGCACACTGGCTCGGAACCGATCACCTCGGTCGTGATACGTTTAGCCGTCTGATTATCGCTGCGAACACGTCGCTGGTGAGCGTCGGCTCGGTTCTCGGTATCGCCATGACCATCGGTATCGTGCTCGGAACGATCGCTGGTTACCACCGGGGCTGGGTGGACGACCTCCTGATGCGCATCGTTGATGTGGGCCTGTCCGTACCGAGCCTGATCATCTCGCTGGCCGTGATCGGGATCGTCGGTCCCGGATACTGGACGATGGTGCTGGCGCTGGCACTTGCCTGGTGGCCCATGAGTGGGCGTATCAGCCGCGCCGTGGCAGTCAGCATCATGAGTAAACCTCATATCGAGGCGCTGCGGGTGCTGGGAGCCAGTCCCTGGCGCATCTATTTCGGCCATCTCCTCCCCGGTACGATCGGTTCGGTGATGGTCTATGCGACGGCAGACGCCGGCACTGCCGCTCTGGCGGTTGCGACGCTGAGCTTCCTTGGCCTCGGCATTCAGCCGCCAACGCCGGAATGGGGCCAGATGCTCGTCGACGCGTTGCCCTATCTCGAATCCGACCCGCGTCAGGTTCTGTTGCCCGGGCTTGCCCTCACGGCCGCCGTCATCGGCTTCAACACCCTCGGGGAGTCCATCGCTCTCAACCGCATTCCAAAACCGCTCACTCGGCGCATGCTCGCAGCGCGTCGCCTTGAGGTCGCAAGCTGGGGCAAGGAGAATTCCGATGCGTGACGAGCCGCTCCTGAACGTCAGCAATCTGACGGTCGACCTCCTAACCGCGAAATCGGCGGTCCGCCCCGTCGACGATGTCAGCTATTCGGTCCGGCAGGGTGAATGTCTCGCCATCGTCGGCGAAAGCGGCAGCGGCAAGACGGTGATGAACTTCGCACCGCTCGGCCTGATGCCGACGGGCGTAACGACGATGCTCTCTGGTTCCGTCAAGCTAGAGGGGCGCGAACTGATCGGCTTGCCTGAGCCTGAAATCCAGAAGCTGCGCGGCAAGTCCGTCGGCTTCATCTTCCAGGATCCGATGAGCGCGCTTAACCCGGTGCGCAGGATCGGGCGGCAGATTGCCGAGATGGCCGAACTGCATCTCGACATGACGCCGAGGGCAGCCGAGGCACGTGCCCTCGAGCTCGTGAAGCTTGTCGGGATCTCCGATCCCGTGGCCCGGCTCCGGCAATACCCGCACGAGCTTTCGGGCGGGTTGAGGCAACGCATCGTCATCGCCATTGCCCTTGCGGGCGAGCCGAAGCTGCTGATCGCCGACGAGCCGACGACAGCCCTCGACGTGACGGTTCAGGCGCAGATCTTGCGGCTGCTGAAGGACGTGCAGCGTCGTCTCAACATGGCGATGGTGCTGATCACCCACGACATGGGGGTGGTCGCGGGTGCTGCCGACAACATCGTCGTCATGTATGCGGCGCGCGCCGCCGAATGCGGTCCGGTGGACAAGGTCCTCGTCAGCCCACGTCACCCCTACACCAGGGGGCTGATCAACGCGATACCGAGGCGGGAGGATCCAATTGGGTCGGAGTTTCGAGGGCTCCCCGGCATTCCGCCGACGCTCGGCGCGCCGATCAAGGGTTGCGCCCTTGCGCCGCGTTGCGAGCTTGCCGTCCCCGCATGCAGCAATAGCCGCCCCCCTTTGGTCCGGTCGGACGACGGTGCGGTTCTCGTGGCTTGCCCCGTCGTCAATCAAGGAAAGGCTGCCGCATGACACACGCACCGGTTCTTAAAGTCGAAAATCTCCAGACGCGCTTCAAGAGCGTTCAGCGGGGCAAATTTGTCCATGCCGTCGACGATGTCTCGATCGAACTCTATCCCGGTGAGATCGTCGGGCTGGTCGGTGAATCCGGCTGTGGCAAGTCGACGCTCGGGCGCACCATTGTCGGGCTCGAGAAGGCGAGCAGCGGACGGGTGTTGCTCGACGGCGTCGACCTCAGCGGCCTTTCAGGCGCGCCCCTGCGCGATAGCCGTAGGGCGTTGCAATACGTCTTCCAGGATCCCTATTCGTCCTTGAACGATCGCCAGACGGTGGGGGAGGCCATCGATGAAGCGCTTGTCATCGCCGGCACCAGATCGCCCGAGGAGCGGGATCGTCGCACGAAGGAGCTTCTGGATCAGGTCGGTCTGGCGTCCGCGGTCAGGGACCGTCACACGCGCGAGCTCTCGGGTGGTCAGCGCCAGCGCGTGGCAATCGCCAGATCGCTCGCCGTCAACCCGCGAGTGCTGATCTGCGACGAGCCGGTGAGCGCACTTGATCTTTCCATTCGTGCGCAGGTGATGAACCTGTTCCTGCGCCTGCAGAAGGATCTGGGCGTGGCATGCCTGTTCATCGCCCATGATCTTGCACTGGTGCGGCAGGCGGCTTCGCGGGTCTATGTGATGTATCTCGGCAAGATCGTCGAGCATGGTCCGTCCCAGGAACTTTACGACCATCCGGGCCACCCCTATTCGCAGATGCTGCTGGCGTCAGCACCGGAGGTGGATCCGCGTGTCGAGAAGCTCCGCAAGGGGCCGTTGATGATCGGCGAAGTCCCCAGTCCGACAAACCCACCGTCCGGCTGCCGGTTTCGAACGCGCTGCCCCCTGGCGGTGGACGACTGTGCCAAGGCTATACCGCCGTCCCATGGCCTTTCGCCGGGCCACAGCGCCGCCTGCATTTTCGCGCGGGATCTTCATCGAGGCAAGCGATCGGCGCTCCTTCAGCCCGAGGCATCGGTCGCGTGAAGCGGGAGGGCTGCTCGCCGACGAAGCGTTGTCGGCGGCGCTTTCTGCGACTTTAGAGATTGCCATTCCCTCGCGTCCCCCTGATCAGGACGCGCGCCTGCCCCGCCATCAGGCGGGGCTTTTTTTGTCCGACAATCGCTCAATCCAGATCCGCCATTTCCCGGAACGTCATCGGTGTCAGCTCGGCTTACGCACGCTTTCGGTAATTGCCTGCGCCATGGTCTCGGCTGCCCGGGAGGGTTTGTTGCGCGGGTAGGCGATGTGGAAGAGGTCTTCGAAGCTCATGCGCTCGGGGGCGAGCAGCCGCAGGCGGCCATCGCGCACCCATTCGTCTGCGTAGTGGTCGGGCAGGAAGCCGATATAGGCGCCGGATAGGAGCAGCAGCAGGGTCCCTTCCATATGCGGGGTCGCGGCCGCCCAGGTGAAGTTCACGCCGCAGATCGTCTCGTTCAGCATGTAGGTGCGCCCGGCGAAGGATTGTGTCTCCAGAACGGCGTCGGTTAGGTCGCCATCGGGTGTCGCGAAGAGCGGATGCCCCTCGGCGCAGTAGAGCTTCTGCATCTCGGAAAACGCCGGCTGGCTGCGGAAATGCGGCGTGACGCTGCCGACGGACGGCATGAGCACGATCTGGTAGGTGCCGTTCAGCAGGCCCTGATGCAGTACCTGCGGCGCGGCGACGTCGATTTCCAGGTGCACCCGCGGCGCCTTGGCATGAAAGGCGGCGAGCGCGCCCTGGAGGTCGAGGTTGCGGTTGGTGATCATGGCGTCCACGGTGCCGAAGCTGAGGCTGCCGGTAAGCTCTCCCTGCGCCTCGCCGATACGGCCCTGGAATTTTTCCAGCGAGCCGAAGAGTTCGAGGGCCGCCTCGTAGACGAGCCGCCCCTCGTCGGTGAGCAGGAAGCCGCTGCGTCCACGGCTGCACAGGCGCAGGCCGAGACGTTCTTCCAGATGGCGCATATGGGTGGAGATCGTCGCCTGCGTCATGCCCAGCGCTGATTGCGCGGCGGAAAAACCGCCGTGCTGCACGACCGAAGCGAAGACCCGCAGGAGCCGAAGCTCGGCATCGCCGAGCGAGAGATGGAGGACGCGGTGGCGGACCTTGTTGATCATGCATTGATTAATGCACAAGTGAACATGCAATCATAGATGCTTTTAAATGTATCTGCCTCCGGCACACTCCTTCCACCTATGGAGGGGTGACATGGCCAGCAATTCCTACGAAACCGGACGTTTGAACCTGCCGTTCGTCGGCATCTGCACGTTCGGCAAATATCCCTATCAGCCGGACTGGGACGCCATCGACGCCGATGTGGCGATCCTCGGCGCGCCGTTCGACTGCGGCACGCAGTGGCGGGCGGGCACCCGCTTCGGTCCACGCTCGATCCGCGAAGCTTCGACGCTGTTTTCCTTCGGCCACGGCGGCGCCTACGATCACGAGGACGACGTCACCTATCTGCCGAGCGGTGAGGTCTCGATCGTCGATATCGGCGATGCTGACATCGTCCACACCGACACGATGAAGAGCCACGCCAATATCGAATTCGGCGTGCGCAAGATCCTCACCGCCGGCGCGCTGCCGGTGGTGCTGGGCGGCGACCATTCCGTCAACATCCCCTGTATCAATGCCTTTGCCGAGGACTGCGAAAAGAACGGCCCGATCCACATCGTCCAGATCGACGCCCATCTCGATTTCGTCGACGAGCGCCATGGCGTGCGCTACGGCCACGGCAACCCGATGCGCCGCGCCGCCGAAAAGCCCTATGTCAGCGGTCTGTCGCAGTTCGGCATCCGCAATGTCTCCTCCACCGCCAGGGAAGGCTACGAGGATGCCCGCAAGATGGGCTCCGACATCCTCTCGGTGCGCCAGATCCGCGCGCTCGGCACGGATGCGGTGGCCGAACGGGTGCCGCCCGGCGCACGCTACTACGTCACCATCGACATCGACGGCTTCGATCCGTCGATCGCGCCGGGCACCGGCACGCCGTCGCATGGCGGATTCATCTACTACGAAGTGCTGGAAATTCTCGCCGCGCTTGTCAAGCGCGGCACGGTCGTCGGCATCGATCTCGTAGAGGTTGCACCGGACTACGATCATTCCGGTTCAACATCCACTTTGGCCGCACAGGTGCTCATGAACCTCATCGGTCGCGTCATGCATGCAAGGGGAACGTGAGGCCCAGGCCTACGAGGAGGACACGACATGGACGAAAACGTCCGCAATTATCTGGATCAATACGGCGTCAGCGACGCGACCCGGCGGTTTCTGGCGAAGCCCCAGAAGATGTTCATCGACGGAGCCTGGGTCGACAGCGGCAACGGTGCAACCTTCGACGTTTTCGAACCTTCCACGAGCGGCCTGGTAACCCGGGTGCCGTCAGGCACGACCGAGGATCTCGACCGCGCCGTCAAGGCCGCGCGCCGCCAGTTCGATGGGGGCGCCTGGCGCCGCCTCAAGCCGCTCGAACGCGAGCGCCTGATCCACCGCCTCGCAGACCTGATCGAAGCGCACGCCGACGAACTGGCGGAGATCGAAGCCATCGACATGGGCAAGTCGGTGACATTCGCCAGAGAGGTCGACGTTCAGGGCACGATCGATACCTTCCGATATTTCGCCGGCTGGGCCTCCAAGTTGCATGGGCGCACGGTCGAGCCGTCCCTGCCGGGCAATTACCTGGCCTATACCCGCAAGGAGCCCCTGGGCGTCGTCGCGGCCATCGTGCCGTGGAATTTCCCGCTCCAGACCATGGCCTGGAAGCTTGCAGCTGCCCTTGCAGTCGGCTGCACCACTATCGTCAAGCCGGCCGAGCTGACCTCGCTTGCGACCCTGCGCTTCGGCGAACTGGTGCAGGACGCCGGCATTCCGGACGGTGTGGTCAACATTGTAACGGGCCGGGGCAGCGTGATCGGCGCGGCCATGTCGGCCCACCCCGGCATCGACAAGGTCACGTTCACCGGCTCGACGCCGGTCGGCCAGGAGGTCGGGCGCACGGCCGTCGGGCATCTCAAGCATGTCACGCTGGAACTGGGCGGCAAATCCCCCGTCCTGGTGCTCGACGATGCGGATCTGGCAAGTGCGGCCCGCGCGGTGGTCAACGGCGTATTCTTCAACTCCGGACAGGTCTGCGACGCCGGCACGCGCGTCTATGTCCAGCGCTCGGTCCATGACGCCTTCCTCGACGAATTGGTCGCCGTCACCCGCACGCTGAAGGTCGCGCCCGGACTGGACCGCGACTGCTATATCGGCCCCCTGGTGTCGGCGCAGCAGAAGAAGGTCGTTTCTGCGTATATCGAGGCCGGCCGCCGCGAAGGCGCCGAACTGATCCATGGGGGCGGCAGCCCCGATCGGCCGGGCCATTTCATCGAGCCCGCCATCTTCGCCCGCTGCAAACCCGAGATGAGCATCGTGCGGGAGGAGATTTTTGGCCCGGTGCTTGTGACCGATGCCTTCGACGAACTGGACGACGCGGTCGCGCTGGCGAACGACTCCGCTTTCGGCCTCGCCGCCGCCATCTACTCGAACGACTTGTCCCGTGTGCATGGGCTTATTCCGCGCCTTAACGCCGGCTCGATCTACGTCAACGCCCACAGCACCATCGATCCCTCCATGCCGTTCGGCGGCTTCAAGGCATCGGGCTTCGGCAAGGATCTGGGGCCGGAGCAGCTGGATTACCTGATGGAAACGAAGGCTGTCTGGATCACGCTGCCATGAGGCCCTGACACATCGCCCGGCCGTCGCCCATGGGCGGCCGGTTCCAAGGATCGGCGGCTGATGGAGCCGCATTTCTCGCGGAAAGACGCCAGAAGGCGCGACGCGACAAGGGGAACGACAATGGAAGACAACGATACCGCCTGGCAAAACGAGCTGGCGCGCCGCGCCCGCATCTATGAGGATATCGAGGCGGGGCACCGCTTCGAGGGCACGATGACTGCGCTCGACTATACCGGCATGACCGTGTTGACGGTCGTGCTCGTCGCCGCCTTCTGGATCTGGGGGGCCTGAGATGACCGATCATGTCGCCCGTGGCGGTCTCTCGGCCGCAGAAATCGAACGCGAGGACGCCGCCCGCCACAGCGCCGCTGCCGAGCGCGGTGATGCGCCGCTCCTGCCCTCCGAGAGGCTCTGGGGCTTCTGGGAATTCACCTATGCCAATTCGGCGCTTGCCATCGCCACTTGGGCCTTCCTCATTGGCGGCGCGATTGGCCTGTTCGTCGGGCCGAAGGAAGGTATCGCCGCGATCGTCATCGGCAACATCGTTGGCGTGGTGCTGACGTCGCTCGCTACCACCTGCATGTCCGGGCGCTACGGTGTCGAACAGTTCATCGCGCTGCGCAGCCAGTTCGGCTACAACGGTAGCCGTGTTGTCTACGTTCTGGCCGTGGTGCTGCTCACCATGGGCTGGCTGGCGGTGCTCGCCATGATGTTCGGCCGCTCGATCGACGGCCTGATGGCCCTCAGCGCCGGTGAGGCGGCCAACCCGACTGGCGTCAAGATGGTCATTGCCGCGATCGGCGCCATCCTCGTCACCTGGTTCATCGTCGCCAAGGGCCCAACCTCGATCAAGTTCTTCAACATGGTCGTGTCACCGGCCCTGGTGATCCTGATGGGCGTGATGCTCTACCTCATCCTCAGTCAGCGGTCTTTCAGCGAGCTTCTGGCGCTGCCGGCGCTCGATCCGCCCTTCGAGGACAATACGCTGAACTTCATCGTCGCGGTGGAGGTCAATCTGGCCGCCGGCTTCTCCTGGTGGCCCTATATCGGCAACCTGGCGCGCCTCACCAAGAACGAACGGACCGCCTTCTGGCCGAACATCCTCGGCATCTTCGGGGCGGCTGCCCTTGGCGAAATCGTCGGTCTGCTTGCGGCCGTCTCACTCGGCGAAAGCGATCCGACGATCTGGATGACCAAGATCGCCGGTCCGGTCATCGGCATCATTGCCCTGCTCTTCGTCGCCTTCGCCAACATGACCTCGATGGCGAACATCCTCTACACCTCCATCGTCGGGCTGCGCCAGGTCGGCACGGCGTCTGTGCGCCGCATTCCCTGGGGCACGGTCCTCTTCCTGTTCTGCCTCATCCCGCTCGGCCTGGTGGTGTTCTATCCGCAGATGTACGACGGCTTCTTCATTTTCCTCGTCTGGACCTCGGCGCTCAATTCTGCGCTCGCCGGCATCGGCATCGTCGACTACTTCTTCCTGCGCGGCCAGAAGCTCGACATGCGCAGCCTGCATGGCCCCCAGCAAAACGGTCCCTACCGCTTCTGGGGAGGCTTCAATCCCATCGGGCTCCTCGCCCTTGCCGTCGGCTGCATCGTCTACGTCGTCATCTTCAATCCGCAGACGCTCGCGAGCCTGCCGGCCTTCAAGTACCTGACCGCCTCCATACCCGCCTGTGTCGCGGCAGGTGCGGTCCACTACGTCCTGACCCGGCTCTTCGCCCGCGGGCGCGGCTGGGGCCAGTATCCGTAACCTTGGGAAAACCGTCATGACCGACACATACGACTACATCATCATCGGTGCCGGTTCGGCTGGCTGCGTGCTCGCCAACCGGCTCTCGGAAGACCCGGCCACGAAAGTCCTCGTGCTGGAATACGGCGGCAGCGACAAGTCGATTTTCATCCAGATGCCGACGGCGCTCTCCATCCCGATGAATGGCACGAAGTACAACTGGAAATACATGACTCTGCCGGAACCCGGCCTCGACGGTCGCCGGGTACACTGCCCGCGCGGGAAAGTCATCGGCGGTTCGTCCTCGATCAACGGGCTCGTTTACATGCGCGGCCACGCCCGCGACTTCGACGAGTGGGAGGAGCGGGGCGCGCGCGGCTGGCGCTATGCCAATTGCCTGCCCTATTTCCAGCGTGCCGAAAGCTGGCAGGACGGGGGCGACGCCTATCGCGGCGCTTCCGGTCCGCTCGCCACCAACGCCGGCAACCGCATGCAGAACCCGCTTTACCGCGCCTTCGTCGATGCCGGCCGCGAGGCCGGCTACATCGCCACCGCCGACCCGAACGGCCATATGCAGGAAGGCTTCGGGCCGATGCATATGACCGTGAAGGACGGCGTGCGCTGGTCGACGGCCAACGCTTATCTGAAGCCGGCGATGAGCCGGCCGAACCTCACGGTCATAACCCACGCCATGACGCGGCGTGTGATCCTTGAGGGGAAACGCGCCGTCGGTGTCGAATATGAGTTTGGCGGCACGCGCGTCGTGGCGAAGGCCAGCCGCGAGGTGCTGATCTCCTCCGGTCCGATCGGCTCTCCGCACCTGTTGCAACGCTCTGGCATCGGCCCGGCGGCGGTACTGCGAAAGGCGGGTGTCGCGGTGCTGCACGATCTGCCGGGCGTCGGTGAGAACCTGCAGGACCATTCCGAGGTCTATATCCAATATGCCTGCAAGGAGCCGATCACGCTCAACGGCAAGATGGGCCTTCTCAGCCGTGCCCTGATCGGTGCGGAATGGCTGCTGTTCAAGAAGGGACTTTCAGTCTCCAACCATTTCGAGAGCGGCGGTTTCATCCGTTCCGATGTCGCGCTCGAATGGCCGGACATCCAATTTCATTTCCTGCCCGCCGCCATGCGCTACGACGGCAAGAAGCCGCTCGAGGGCCACGGCTTCATGGTGCTCACCGGGCCGAACAAGCCGAAGAGCCGGGGCCATGTCCGTCTGCGTTCGCCGGAGGCGCACGAGCAGCCGGACATCCTCTTCAATTATCTCGACCGCGAGGAGGACCGCGAAGGCTTCCGCCGCTGCCTGCGGCTGACGCGCGAAATCATCGCCCAACCGGCCTTCGACCGCTTCCGCGGCGAGGAGATTGCTCCCGGCACCAATGTGCGCAGCAATGACGAGATCGACGCCTGGGTGCGCGAGACGATGGAAAGCACCTATCACCCCTGCGGCTCCTGCCGCATGGGCGAGGATGCCATGGCGGTGGTCGACAGCGACCTGAAGGTGCGCGGCATCGCGGGACTGCGGGTCATTGACAGTTCCGTTTTCCCCACGGAGCCGAACGCCAATCTTAACGCGCCGACGATCATGCTGGCCGAGCGCGCCTCCGACATCGTGCGCGGCAAGCCGATGCTCGCCGCCTCCAATGCGGACGTGGGGATTGCGCCCGGCGTCGGGGTGACCCAGCGCAGCGGTACGCCCGTGCGCGCCGTCCGGCACTGAGCTCGGTGGCAGGGATGCTGCGCGGCATAGGCTATGTAATCGCCCGGCGGGATTGCGACGACACCGAGGAGCCGCAGGACTGGGCTATCGCCATCGAGGCGTTCCTGAGCCGCATGGTCGCCCGTTGCGCCGTCATGTGCGGGCGATCGCCTCGGCCAGGCGAAGAAGGTGAGGCTTCATGCGGTCTGTCGGAACGCCCGCATAGCCGAGGATGAGGGCGCCCGGCCGGGGTGTTGCGATCGTATAGTCGGACAGTGGGTAACATTGCAGCCCGGCATCGCGGACGGCGGCGTGCACGGCCCGGTCGTTCCGGCCATCCTCCAGCCAGGCAAGCGCGTTGAGCCCACTGTCGGAGCAGTCAATGCGCGCAAGGCCGGCGAGCGTCGCTCGTCCCGCCTCCACGAACACCGCGCGGCGCTCCGCATAGAGGCCGCGCATGCGGCGCAGGTGGCTGGCAAAGTGGCCGCCGCCGATGAATTCGGCAAGGGCGAGCTGGGTTTCCACCGGGACGCTGCGGTGGATCAGTCCCGAAAGGCTGCGGAAGGAGCCGACGAGCTGCGGCGGCAGCACGAGATACCCGACGCGAATGCCGGGATAGAGCGCCTTGCTGAAACTGCCCGCATAGATGACCCGGTCATGGCTGTCGATGGACCGCATGGAGGGGAGTGGTGCACCGTCGTAGCGGAATTCGCTGTCATAATCGTCCTCGATGATCCAGGTGTCGTTCGTTCGTGCCCATTCCAGGAGCGTGAGCCGGCGCGGCAGCGACAGCGTCACCCCGAGCGGGTGGTGACGCGACGGCATGACGAAGGCGAGACGCGCGTCGGGATGGCGCGCCATGGCGCCCGCGATGTCCATGCCGTCGGCGTCGACATCGGCAGGGCAGAGGCGCAGCCCGAGCGTTCGAAACAGGTTGCTGGTCGTCACCGGGCCGGGATCCTCGAACCAGATGCCGTCGCCGGGATCGGCCAGCGCGAGCGCAGCGAGCGTGAAGGCGGCATGCCCGCCAGGGGTGATGACGATCTGTTCCGGATCGCAAGGGTCGCGCCGGTGAAGCGCCAGATATTCGGCGATCCTCTGGCGCAGCACCAGCTCGCCGGCGATATCGCCATAGCCCATGGCCACCGCCTTGCCGCTGCGCGTTACCGCATTCCAGCACTTGCGCCAAACGGCGAAGGGAAAGCGGTCGAGCGCCGGTTGGTTGGGCAGGAAGGGCTTATGCTCCATCTGGCCGATTTCGGCCGACACCTCGCGCGACAGTTCGCCGATCCGCGACAGCCGGGGCGCTGCGATATCCGGCGCGTCGCTACGGACAGGTGTGAGGCGCGGTTTCGTCAGTTGGCGCGGCAGGGCCGCCGAGACGAAGGTGCCAGCGCCCTGCCGTGCTTCCAGATATCCCTCCGCCCTCAGGTTCTCCAGCACCCGCACCAGGGTCTGGCGCGACAGGTCCAGTTCCTCGGCAAGGATGCGGCTTGCCGGCAGGCGCGTCCCCGCGCGCAGGTGCCCGCGCAGGATCGCCATGCGCAATTGGTCCTGCACCTGGCGGAATTTCGGCAGGGCGCTTGCAGCGTCGAGGCGAAGGAAGGGCAGGATCGGGCCTTCGAACTGTTTGGCCAAGGCGTGCCTCCGAAAATTGGTACAGTCAAATGCACCATAATGGACGTTTGATTGTTGTCCAATTGTTACATCCTGCCCTTACATAAAAACGCACCGATGCAGCTCCCGAGGACGCAGACAGGTGCAAGGGGAACCGGACGGGCGGCGACGCCGACGACCGGATGCAAGGACAGCACGCAGCCATCGCCCACGAACCGTCGCAGACGGTCAACAGGAGGACTCCATGAAACGCTACGTATCCCGCGCCGCGAGCCGCGCGTTCGTCTCCACGCTTGCCATTGCGGTCGCGCTACCGGGGCTTGCCCGTGCGGAAGCCCCGCAGGACCTCGTGGATGCCGCCACCAAGGAAGGCATGCTGACGGTGATCGCACTGCCACATGACTGGTGCAATTACGGCGAAGTCATTACCGGCTTCAAAGCCAAGTATCCGGGCATCACCGTCAACGAGCTGAACCCCGACGCCGGCACAGCCGATGAGTTGGAAGCGATCCGGGCCAACAAGGGCAATACCGGTTCGCAGGCGCCCGATGTCGTCGACCTCGGCCTCGCCTTCGCGCCGGCCGCAGCAGAAGAGGGCCTGCTTCAGCCCTACATGGTGGCGACCTGGGACGAGATCCCGGCCAACATCAAGGACGAAAAGGGCTATTGGTACGGCGACTACTACGGCGTCATGGCCTTCGGCGTGAACAAGGACCTGCTTGCAACCGCGCCGGCCGACTGGTCGGATCTCGCCAAGTCCGAATACTCCGGCGCCGTGGCGCTGACGGGCGATCCGCGCTCCTCGGCGCAGGCGATCCTCGCGCTGATGTCGGCGGGCGTTTCGCGCGGTGCCAAGCCCGGTGCCGATTCCGGCGCCAAGGGGCTGGAACTCTTCGCGGAGCTGAACAAGGCTGGCAACTTCGTGCCGGTACTCGGAAAGGCCGGCACCATCGCGCAAGGCCAGACCCCGATCGTCGCGGCCTGGGATTACAACCTGCTCGCCTGGCGCGACGGCCTGAAGGGCAACCCGCCAATGGACGTGGTCGTTCCGGCAAGCGGCGTGGTGGCCGGTGTCTATGTGCAGGCGATCTCGGCCTATGCGCCGCATCCCAACGCCGCCAAGCTCTGGATGGAGTATCTCTATTCCGACGAGGGCCAGATCGGCTGGCTTAAGGGCTACTGCCACCCGGCGCGCTTCAACGCCATGCTGAAGGCCGGCAAGTTCCCCCAGGCGCTTCTGGACAAGCTGCCGCCGGCGGAAGCCTATGAGAAGGCCATCTTCCCGAGCGTCGAGGAGCTCTCCGCCAACAAGACCGCCATCGTCGAAGGCTGGGACAAGGTCGTCGGCGCCAACGTGAAATAGGGTTCGCGTTTGCTACAGAGGCTCCGCTTGCCGCGGAGCCTCTCGCGGCTCCACCCTCAGGGAAAAATCCGATGACGACAAGCGCCGCATCCCTGCCGGCCGCCCTCAGGCCGCGGCAGGTTCGCAATTGGTTCGGGGTTGCCCCCTTCTTCATCTTCGCTCTGCTTTTCCTGATCCTGCCGACGTTCAACATCGTCGTCGGCGCGTTCCGCAACACGGACGGGCAGGCAACGCTGGAAAACATCGGCAAGCTCTTCTCGCCGTCGATCCGGGGAGCCTTCTGGATCTCCATCGAACTCAGCCTGCTGACGGCGGTGCTCGGCTGCGTGATCGGTTTCCTCATCGCCGCCGCCATCTCGCTCGGCGACCTGCCGCGCCCGCTGCGCAACGGGATACTCACCTTTTCCGGCGTCGCTTCGAATTTCGCCGGCGTGCCGCTCGCCTTTGCCTTCATCGCCACACTCGGTCGCCTCGGTTTCGTGACGATGCTGCTGCGCAACTGGTTCGGCATCAACCTCTACGGCTCCGGCTTCAACATCGTCTCGTTCCTCGGCCTGGCACTCACCTATCTCTATTTCCAGATCCCGCTGATGGTGCTGATCATCACGCCGGCGCTGGACGGGTTGCGGCGCGAATGGCGCGAGGCGGCCGAAAGCCTGGGCGCGAGCGGTTTCCAGTATTGGCGCCTGGTGGCGCTGCCGGTGCTGTGGCCGTCGCTGCTCGGCACGCTGGCCCTGCTCTTCGCCAATGCCTTCGGCGCCGTTGCAACTGCCATCGCGCTCACCGGCTCGTCGCTCTCCATCGCGCCCATCGTGCTCTTCGCCCAGATCCGCGGCGACGTGCTCAACGATCCGCACCTCGGTTATGCCATCGCCTTTGCCATGATCGTTTTGACCGGCATCGCCAACGGCATCTACATCCTCCTGCGCATGCGCGCCGAACGGTGGGTAAAATGACGGGAAAACGCCTCTGGTCCTGGCTCGCCGTCGCTCTCGGCGGGCTCTATTTCCTGCTGCCGCTCCTCGGCATGTTCGATTTCTCGATGCGCATGACGCGCGGCGAATACAGTTTCGAGGCCTACCGTGTCGTGCTGGCCGATCCGCAGTTCCAGCAGACCTTCGGCTATTCGGTCGTACTGGCGCTCCTGACCATCGTGCTCGGCATCCTGATCGTCGTGCCGACGGCCTATTTCGTCAGGCTGCGCCTCCCGGGCCTGCGCCCGGTTGTGGAATTCATCACGCTGCTGCCGCTGGTCATTCCGCCGATCGTCATCGTCTTCGGCTATATCCGCATCTACAACACTTCCTCGATCCTGCCGCTGACGGGAAGCTGGTGGGGCACGAACATCCTGCTGCTGTTCGGCTACGCGACGCTGTCGCTGCCATATATGTACCGCTCGGTGGACACCGGCCTTCGCACCATCGACATCGCGAGCCTCACCGAGGCGGCGCAAAGCCTCGGGGCCGGCTGGGCGCGCATCCTCGCCGCCGTCATCCTGCCGAACGTCTTCGTCTCGGTCATGTCGGGGGCATTCCTGACCTTCGCCATCGTCATCGGCGAATACGTCTTCGCAGCACTCCTCAACGTCAATTCCTTCGGTCCCTACATGGTGTGGATGGGCGGCAACCGGGCATACGAGCCCTCGGCACTCGCCGTGGTCGCCTTCGCCATCACCTGGGCCTGCATGGGATTGATGCAGCTTTTCACCCGCTTTTCCAAATTCTCCACCGTGAGGCGCTGACCATGGCCTTTCTCGACATTCATCATCTGGAAAAATCCTTCGGCGCGACGCGCGTCGTCAAGGATTTCAATCTTGGCATCGAAAAAGGCGAGTTCGTCTCCTTCCTCGGTCCTTCCGGCTGCGGCAAGACCACGGTGCTGCGCATGGTGGCGGGGTTCGAAACGCCGACTTCCGGTTCGATCCGCATCGACGGGCGGGACGTGACCCGCATTGCCGCCAACCGGCGCAACATCGGCATGGTGTTCCAGGCCTACGCGTTGTTCCCCAACCTGACGGTGGCCGACAATATCGGCTTCGGCCTCAAGGTGGCGGGCGAGGGCAAGGCCGCGATCCGCACCCGGGTCGCCGAGATGCTTGAGCTGATTGGCCTGCCGCAGCTGGGCGGCCGCTATCCCTTCCAGCTGTCCGGCGGCCAGCAGCAGCGCGTGGCGCTGGGCCGAGCGCTTGCCGTGCGCCCGCAGGTGTTGCTTCTCGACGAGCCCCTCTCGGCGCTCGACGCGAAAATCCGCGTCAGCCTGCGCGAGGAGATCCGCCGCATCCAGCGCGACCTCGGCATCACCACCATCTTCGTCACGCACGACCAGGAAGAGGCGCTCTCCATGTCGGATCGCGTCGTGGTCATGCATCAGGGCGTGGCAGACCAGGTCGGAACCCCGTTCGAGATCTACAACCGGCCGACAACGCGCTTCGTGGCCGAGTTCGTCGGCACGCTGAACCTCATCGACGCCGAGCTCACGGACGCCGCTGCCGGCCGGATCCGGCTGGGCGACGTGCCGGTGGCGCTGAACCGGACGCTGGCGGGGCGTTCCGGCGACCGCATCAGCCTGGCGCTTAGGCCGGAAACGGTGGCGTTGGGGCGCAAGCAGGACGGCAATGTCGTTCTCTCCGGCCATATCGCCGAGGTGCATTTCCTCGGTTCGGTGATCCGCGTCCGCGTCGCCGTCGCCGGCCAGCTCCTCTCGCTCGATACGTTCAACCAGCCCGACAGGCCGCCGCCGGCGATCGGCGCGCCAGTCGAGGTCAGCGTTTCGGAGCGCGACCTTCTGGTGCTGGCCGCCTGACGGCGGCGGATCGCCCGTCAACCAACACGATTATCTTGCGGAGGAACCGGCACCGTGAAGGATATGCCATGGAACGCCATGCCGCGCCCGGACTGGCGGGCGAAAATCGCAGCCCTTGCCGCTGAAAGCCGCGGCCGACTTGCCGCGCGGGCGAGGAGCGCCCCGCTGTTTGCGCATGCCTATGCCTTTCATCTCAACATGCGCTTCGGCGGAATGACGCCGCTGCATCTCATCGAATTCGCCCAAGCGCAGCAGCTTTGCGGCATCAAGATCCATGTCGAGGACGGCGAGCAGGCAAGCCTGAGCCGGATGCCGGACGCGGCTCTGCAAGCCTTTGCGGAGGCTGTCGCGCGCCACGGGCTGGAACTGCATGTCGAGACCAGCACGACGGAAGCGGCCGGGCTCTCGGATGCCGTGCGCATCGCGCTTGCCGCCGGCGCCACTTCGCTGCGCTGCTATCCGCGTTACGAGGGTCGCATTTCCGAGATCGTCGAGTGGACGATCGCAGACCTGCGGCGCCTTGCCGACTTCGATCCGCAGGCGCGGCTGCGCTACACGCTCGAACAGCATGAGGACCTGACATCCGGGGAGCTGATCCGTATCCTGCGGGCCGTCGACAACCCGCGCCTCGGCCTGCTGTTCGATTTCGGCAACATGATCAATGCCTACGAATTGCCGCTGCCGGCGCTGGCGCTGCAGGCGCCCTACATTGCCGAAGTGCATGTGAAGGACTGCCTCGTCCAGCCGGATCGTGGCGGCTGGGCCCATCTTGCCTGCCTATCCGGCGAGGGGCATCTACCGATGGCGGCGATGTTTGTGGAATTGCTGCTTCTGGGCGAAGACCGACCGCAGGTTCTGGCCTTCGGGCTGGAAGAGGAAGAAGGGTATTTCGCGCCCGCCCTGCGGTTGCCTTCGGATGAGCCGGACCCGTTCATTGCCGCCCGCCCGGCGAGCTTCACCGATATCGGGCCCGGCAATCTGACGGCGCGTCTGCGGCAGGAGGCCGCCGCCGCCCAAAGACAGGTCGAGACCGTCAGAACCCTGTTGCGCGAGATCGCGACCGAAGCCGAAAGGAACCAAGCATGACGCCTGCACAGACCTGCCCGCCGGCCCTTCTGGCGCTCGCCCACGCCATGGCGGACGCTGCCGCCGATGTCATCCGCCCGTATTTCCGCCAGCGCCTTGCCATCGACGCCAAGGCCGATGCCAGTCCCGTCACCATCGCCGACCGCGATGCGGAAGCAGCGATGCGGCAAATGATCGAGGTCCATTTTCCCGATCACGGCATCAGGGGCGAGGAGTTCGGCGCCTGCCGGACGGATGCCGAATGGATCTGGGTGCTCGATCCCATCGACGGCACGAAATCCTTCGTCTCCGGCTCGCTCGCCTTCGGCACGCAGATCGCCCTTCTTTATCGCGGTGAACCCATGCTCGGCATGATCAATCAGCCGATCACGGACGAACGCTGGCTCGGCCTGCCCGGCACGCCGGCGACCCTCAACGGCAACCCGATCCGAACCAGCGATCGAACGGCTATCGATCAGGCGATTCTCTACACCTCTGCTCTGGAACAGTTCGACCGCGAGCGGCACAGCCAATTCGCCGAGTTGGCCGCAAAGGTCCACTTCACCCGGTTTTCGCACGACTGCTACGCTGCCGGCCTCCTGGCCCTAGGCAGCATCGATCTCCTCCTCGAAAGCAATGTCTTCGACTACGATATTTTGCCGCAGATCCCGATCGTGCTCGGCGCCGGCGGCATTGTGACGGATTGGGAAGGCAGACCACTAGCGGACGCGCGCCGATATGATGCGGTGCTGATGGCGGCGAACGAAAAAATCCATCGGGCCGCATTGGAGGCTCTTTGTCGAGCGTGATGTCCGACGCGGAACTCAGCCAAGGCGTTGATCCGGTCTCGGTTTTTGGGTCTGGAAGCAGACGGTCAACGCATGGCATGAGCGGTGGCGGCCGGTGGGGGGAAGCCCGCTTGTGGACGTCGCCGCGATGGAGGGGTTAGGCCCCCGGTTCGTGGCAAACCACTTCGATATTGTGCCCGTCGGGGCCAATGACGAAAGCTGCATAGTAGTTCACGTGGTAGTGCGGGCGCAGACCGGGCGCACCGTTGTCTTTGCCACCGGCCTGCAGAGCCGCGCGATAGAAAACTTCGACTTGCTGGCGATTGTCGGCCGTGAACGCCAAATGAAGATGCGCCGGCTTCTCCTCGGTTTGGTACAGGCACAGTGAAGCCTTACCCTTTGGGCTAAGCTCGACACCGTATGTCGGCGGTCCCTCCGCGACGACAGCTACACCGAGCGGCTCGAGTGCGCTCAGGAAGAACGCTTTGCTCGCTGCATAGTCGCTCACTCCGAATTTGACGTGGTCAAACATGAGTTCTCCTGAAATGTGTCGGCCTGCCTCACGGAGAAGCAGCCGGAGCGTGCCGCCTGCTGCGCCTTGCGCTGCAAAGCGGTCCTTCGCGGCCGTTTTGCGTGTCAGAGCTTAATGGCATGGCTCAGCCATCAATGGCAAGGAACAGGGGCGGGGTGCCCAGAAGGGTAGCGCCCCAATGAGTGACCCCGCAGGGCACGCAGACTGAGCCGGCCATTGAGGTAGGATACCGGTCTCTCAGGCCTGGATGGAGGAAATCGGGATCCCACCCAACAATCGTTGACCCCAACCTTCTCACATGACGATCCGACAGCAGCGATCACACGGAGCGCGTGATGCCGCCGTCAACACGAATGTTCTGGCCCGTGATGTAGGCCGCACCATCGGAGGCAAGAAATGCCACCGTTGCGGCGATTTCGTCGCTGGTGCCATATCTTTTCATAGGCACGCCCTCGCGCCGTTCCTCGGTGGCCGGAAGGCTGTCGATCCAGCCGGGCAGGATATTGTTCATGCGGATATTCTCGGCCGCATAGGTGTCGGCAAAAACCTTCGTGAAGGAGGCAAGGCCCGCGCGCGCCACCGCCGAGGTCGGAAACATGGCGCTTGGTTCGAACGCCCATGCGGTGGAGATGTTTATGATCGAGCCGGATTTCTGGCGCTGCATTACGGGCGTTACCAGCCGTGTCGGTCGCACGGCATTCAGGAAGTAAACGTCGATCCCGGTGTGCCAGTCCTCGTCCGTAATCTCAAGGATAGGCTTCCTCGGCCCATGCCCCGCGCTGTTCACCAGCACGTCGATCCGGCCCCAACGGTCCACCGTACCATCCACCAGGCGCTTCAGGTCATCGTTGGATTGGTTCGATCCGGTGAGGCCAAATCCGCCGAGTTCCTGAGCCAGCGCCTCTCCCTTGCCCGAGGATGACAGGATGGCCACCTTGAACCCGTCAGCGGCCAGACGCCGGGCCGAGGCCGCACCCATACCAGAACCACCCGCCACGACGATCGCCACTTTTTCTGACATATTCGTTTCCTTCATCGGGATTTGCGTTAATTGCCCACAGTGATAGCATCTTTCGTCTAGGCTCACGAACCAGAACAACACTTATCATCCAGTAGAAAAACTATCGCATGGCTGACGGTAATCGGCGACTTCCGCCGCTGAACGCATTGCGTGCCTTCGAGGTCGCATCGCGACATCTGAACTTCCGCCTCGCCGCTGAAGAGTTGGGAGTGACGCAGGGTGCAGTCGCGCAGCAGGTGCGCGGTTTGGAAACCTCCCTCGGCCTGAAGCTATTTGAGCGCCATACGCGGACGCTTGCGCTCACCGACGTTGGGCGCAGCTATGTGGGCAATATCAGCCGCGCCTTCGAACTGATTTCCGATGCGACGGAAGCCCTGAAACCCGAACCACGCCATCTGACCATCAGCGTGACGCCAACCTTCGCGTCACGCTGGCTGATCCCACGGTTACCGGACTTCACGGAGATGCATCCCGACATCGGCCTCCGCATTCTGGCGACCGACCGGATCTCCAATTTCCAAACCGACGCGGTGGACTTGGCGGTGCGCTACGGGCGTCCGCCATTCGGACCGGGTCTGATCGCCGACCTCCTGTACGAAAACGTGATCGTTGCTGTCGCAAGCCCTCTGTTGATCGAGAAGCTTGGACCGCCAACACAGCCTGAAAATCTCAGGCATTATGCGTTGCTACATGATGCCCATGATTTCTGGCCCCAGTTTCTGGATGTTGCCTTTCCCGCAGGGGTCGCCACCTCGGGCAAGAACATCCGGTTCAACCAAACCTCGCTCGCGATCGAGGCAGCGGCGGCCGGGCAGGGCCTCGCTCTCGCCAGTCTGTTCTTCGTGACGGACGATCTGGGTTCCCGTCGTCTTGTCCGCCCGTTCACGCCAGAATTGCGCGTTGGAGCGGACTTCTATCTGGTCTCGCCTCGCAAGCCGCGCCACCCGGCCGCTGTTCTGGAGGTTCGAGAATGGATGAGCGCGGCCAAGGCGGGTAGGATGGGCTGAGACATCGGATCAATCATAGCGGTTATGTGATTGTGTTCCCGCCATCGCGGTTGGACGTTTTGCGACGTCGCGGCACAGGGACTTTTGCCGCCGCCGATTGTCTCTCTTGCTCCGCTCCTCTCGTTGTTATGCCTTTCTTGGAAAAAGGTATAACTCGAATGGAAACATACCAACGTCGAAGTTACCCGCCGCGAGGGCCTTTGGACGCGGATGGCGCCCACAATCTTGACTACGACCGCTTCGTCAATTGATGTTCTCGCCAGATGGTGAAAAGGCCCGCGCCGACGACGATGAGAGCGCCTGCGATAATGTTGTGCGTTAAATTCTCGTCGAACAACATCACCGCTACAATGACATTGAGAACCAGCTGAAAATAGGTGACAGGCTGAACTTCGGCGGCAGGCAGCAGCCCATACGCCCTGATCAGGAAATAGTGACTGAGCGTACCGCAGACGCAAAGCGCTGCCAGCGCAAGCCAGTCGAAAGTCTGGACTTCGGTCCAATAGAAGGGGCCAATGAGCGAAATCGCCAGAGCTCCGACGACCCCGGCATAAAAAAGGCTTGTGACTGCCGAATCCTCATGGCTGACCGCGCGGGTGGCGATGCTGTAGAGCGCAAACAGCACGGATGCTGCAAGCGGCAGAAGAAGCGACATGTCGAAGTGAACATCTACGGGATTTATGATCACCAAAACGCCAATCAGCCCAACCAGTACCGCGGTACCGCGCCGCCATCCTACCGTCTCTCCCAGCAGCGGAATTGACAGGACCGTGATGATCAGCGGCGTTGCCTGGAAGATCGACTGGCTCATCGCGAGCCCGGCATGAACGTAGGAAAAGACGATGATGACGATTTCCGCGACGAGCAAAAGTCCGCGTGCGATCTGTAACCAAGGATGACGCGTCTGAACGGCGCGGCGATATCCGCCCGGTGACGATGCAGCGAAACAGAATACGAAGAGCGCAAACGCCCAGAACCGTATCATGGTTATGAAAAGCGCCGGGTAACGATCACCAAGGTACTTGGTGATGGCGTCCTGGGCGGCGAAAATGCAGATCGCCAGAAAGGCGAAGAGGTAGCCGCGGGTCTTGGAGCTCATCACACATACACTCAGAATCGTTGACGATCCTGAGTAGCATAGTCCTTGGGTCAAAGTCCGGTGCATGTTGTCGACGGCGCGGTGATGAAGCAAAGGTTTGCAATCGTCACTCGGTCGCGTGCGGCCGCGCCGGTCGACGCCAAACCCTCCCTTTTCTCGCATAAGGTTCGAGGGGAGGCGTCGCGGGCCACTTTTCACACTACTGCCTGTTTCCCTAAATCCAACGATAAAAACATGCAGCAATTCAAAGTGCTACAGCGACCTTTGCCGTCTTATTAGACGAGCGGCGCTGTAGCCAGACGATCTGCACAGCAGTTGGGTTAACGGAAGCGCGGTCGTTTGGGTGGGGCGTTGGTTTCGAGCTCATGCCTGCTCGCGAACTTGCCCAACAGGGAAAGGAGCTTGCCCTGATCCTTGCTGCTTATGCTGTGGCGGATGCAATGCTCCACGACGTCGAACACAGGTTGGTGGGGCTGTGAATTCAGCTTTTGATCGTTGATATGTTTGGACATGACCGTACCTCCGGCCAGATAACGCCGGGACGGGCAGACGAGTTCCCTGCGTGCGGCCGCTTTCGACGCCCGCCAACGCCTCGGCCGCCAGGGCTGGTCGCATCGGGCCCCGCATTCCAATTGAACCTGCGGACATGCGTGGGACATCGTCGATCACGATGCGAGCGCGGGGCGGCAGCGTGATGTCAGTGCAGTTTTGTGATCTTTGCCTCGGCAATTGCCTCGACAAACGCCTCGCGGGCTTGTTCCCAAGGGTAGGTACCAAGCATTGCGTCCGTGCACTTGTTGAGGGCGTCGGTGAAGGCGACGCCATAGTCTACCGGCCAGCTGTCGTTAAGCAAAGTAGCTGCCCGCGCGGGCGTCCAAACCATCTGCACGCCGTCGAGGTCGGGAAGCTGGATGATGACGCATTCGTTCCAAGTTTCGATCATCGCCCTGTCCTTGTCTTCGCAGGGATAACGAGCGGATGCAGCCTTCGTTCCGACGTGGTCCCGACAGAAGCATGGACCACAGGTTGTGTGGATCGCCGGAGGTCGTTCCGTGATCGCCAATGTAACCTTAGGCGGCCCTTTGAGGATTACTGCCTCCGGGCACCTTCACCTGTTCAAATGCCGCTGTGGCCGGCAAACCGGCTTCAAGACAGGCTGCGATGAACGCTTCGCGCGCGACGGCGACTGGGGTCGCCCGCTGAAGTGCACCGCGGCAAGTCCTGACCGCGCGCTCGTAGCGCTGTCCTCGACGAAGCGGCCACTCATTTTCCAGGAAATCAAGAGCCTCATAGACGGACGAGAAAACGTGATGCGTGCCGTTCTGAAGCTTTACCAAGAGCGGCACAGACCATGGCATTTCCGCAATGAACATGGGTTCCTCCTTCACATGCAAGTGGATGAAGAAAGACAGTTTAAATTAGGTGCCGCGAATGGATGTTCAAGCGGGCAATTGACGCCTGCAAAGAAAAGGCCCCTGCGGGAGGGGCCGAGAGAACGACAGCTGTTGCGGGGGGGACTGCCAGCTGTCATGGGGTGTCCACAAAACGCGGGCGCTGGCGAATTGTTCCAAACCTGCTGACCTCGCACCGGGCTGCTCCAGATATCCCTGGCGCGCATAAACATCTAGCGTCTGTGACCTTGCCCCGTTGAAATCCATCTTGAATTAAGCTCCGGCCGATAGCGCGTGACGGTGCCTGGCGAAATGAAGAGATTCTCACATCACCTTCATGTGCAGCGGTGGACGGGGCTAACTCCCGTCTGCAGGGTCACCGTTTGGGTTCGGCGCTGGCATCTCTCTTATATCTCGCGCGGGATGTTTGCGGTCGTCGGGCTCCGATGGCGCTTCCTTGTCGTCGGGACGGCGGATTGGCTGTGCTCTAGGGTCGACCCTCTTGGGTGGGGCAGCAGTCTTCTTGGACATGTCCAGTACTCCAGGTTCAATGAGAAGAACCGATTGACAAGACCGAAGGTTCCGGGACCGCCACGGACGTGACTAAAGACGGTTGTATTGGTCACGGAAGGATCTCCGCGGGGCGGCGTCTGCAAGAGACACGACGCAGTCTTTTGTCGCCATTGGGAACCGGAAGTCGGGCCTGAATGTCGCCGGTCTGCGAACGGTCGCTCCTGTCGATTGTTCCGCTCATTCGTTGCCACATTCGTGATCGATTTCTTCTGAGCGATCGGAACCGATAGTCGATTTTGAGGTTTGGGATGGATCGTGAGGTTCATGAGGTTCATCATGCCGACGCTGATCAGGTTCGTTGTTTTGAATGTGGGCGTCGATCGCAATAGTCGCTCCGGGCGCCCTCGGGCACGGCGAGGGTCTTGATCCGCTTGCGTTCGGGTTGCAGATCTACGCTTTCGGTGCATCGTTTGGCCTCGGTGCCCTGGCGACGGCTTTGATGATGATTGCCGAGGATTTGGTAGATCCCAAGTGTGATCGACGAAATTGTGAAGCGGCATTGGCCCGAGATGGAAGAGATGACCGTTGAAGGAGATCACGTTGAAAATCCCAAGCCCTTTGAGCCAAACGAACAAATGCGGGCCGCCGATCCATGTCCCAAGGGAAAATCGCCGGCATTGTGGTGCACGACTGGCATCCCTTGGCTTCGGGTAGATCCAGCGGGCAACCAATGCGGACGATCACGCGCTCGGTTACGGCAATCTCCTCAGCCAGCGTATAGAAGCCAGGAGCGCGGCTGCGTCTGCGCTACATCCATGAAGTCTGCCACCATCGGGCGCGATCAGGGCCATTGCGAAACTCTTTTCACTGTCACATCAGCAAACCCTAATCTTCAAGGAAGTTTCGTCTGAGCGTTCTGAAGTTTCTTAAGCGAAGCACTGGGCGGGCATGCAAGGGAACCGAAATCGGGCAGGCAGTATTTTGCTGCTCATTGCACTCAGGAGGTGGTTATGATCGACAATGACGCCTGGACAATGGAAGAGCGTCTCTGGTGTGAAGGCGAGAGTGCCTACAGGGATCTTGTGCACCCCGGCTGCATTATGGTTTTCGTGGCGCCTCTCGGCATTCTTCAAGGGTCCGAAATCATCGAAAGCATTCGACAGTCGCCGCGTTGGGATTGGATCAGGATGACGGAAAAGTGTTTTGCGCAGCCGTCGGACGACGTCATGGTCTTGGCCTATCGTGCGTTAGCGAATAGGCGCGAAACGGAGGCTTATCACGCCTATTGTACGTCAACCTATCATGCTTGCGAGAACGACTGGAAACTCGTTCAGCATCAGCAAACGCCACATGCCATCTGATGATGCATTGGATCAGTTTGGCACGGTCTCTCTTCGCAGACGTCCGGGGGCCGGGCTATTTTTGTGATCGCTCCAAAAGGATACGCATCTCATCGAACCGCCTTTTTCGCGCAGCGTCCTCCTCCTGGGGCGAATAGCAGGTGTTCGATTGGCAAAACCGGACCAATGCAAAGGGCGGCTTTGCGTTACTGAATTCACATTCAAACGTGTCCGACATGTCCGATTTTGCCACGTTGGCACGCGTCGAATAGGTCAGCCGCACGCCCGGCGGCTTCAGTTCCGGGAAGGACTGAACAATTCCAAGATGCAACACATCGGTCAGAAGGAAGTTTTTTGCGACCGTGGCGCATATCGCTTCCAGATCCCCTGACTGGGCGAAAGCTGGAGATGCGACCAGGTTCAGCAAAAGCACATAGCGTATCATGTAGTTCCTCCAGGGCTTTACCTTATAGGTAACTAGAGGCGGAACAATAATATCAATTGGTCGTTGCGCGATATTTCGATCGCCACGAAGAAGTCGGCAGAGGGTTTGACGCCGGTAGGCGAGAAGCCCTCGCGAGCCGATCGTTGGATGGGAACAATTCTGCGCTTTCGCCATTATATTAGTGCACGCGCAAAAGCGATCCCGAAACTAATCCCTCCGGATCGTGTGCAGGATGGCCTCCTCGAAAGGAGGCCATCTGTCTATTGCAGCGGCCGACACGCCCATGGCCGGATGACGAGATTGTCCATCACCGACACGGTGCGTGCTACAAGGCCGGCTGACGTTCCCAAATGACCGTTCCACAAAGGCCGACCACCATGTCTGTGCCCTTCGGGGGCTGGTCCTAGTTTGCTTTGCCGGAGTTGAAGCGACGAAGCAGGGCCGTAAAGAGGCGTAGATCCGCCTCGCTCCAGCCGTCGAGACGACGGCGAAAAACCTCGCCCTTGTACTTGATCGCTGCGCGTATCTTGGTGACGCCCTGGTCTGTCAGGGACAGTATTACGCCACGCTTATCGGCCGGATCGGGACGAGACTCGACGATTCCGGCTTGCTTTAGCTGTCGCACCAGGCGGCTAGTCGCGCTACGGTCCATAGCCAAACCATCTGCAACATGGCTCGCCTGAGCCGGCCCGTACGCATGAAGCCACTGGATGATGTGGTAGGCGGCCGGTTGCAAATCGGCGTCGAAGCTGGCGGCCATTTCAGTCGCAACCGCGCGGGACGCGCTCAGCAGTGCATTGAGCTGTTCGCCGAGCGATAGCCACAGCAGGGGCGTCTCATTTGTTTCGTCTTCGGTGAGGGACGCCATGCAGTCGCTCCCCTTTCCATTCCTTGGCGTTATCGATATGATGGATATATATCCACTATATCTATGAGGTGTCCATGTCCGAGATTTCCGCGCCCATCGTCGTCATGACCGGCGCTACGAGCGGAATCGGGCGTCTGGCGGCGATCGAGCTGGCCAGTCGTGGTGCGCATTTGGTGCTGATTGCACGCTCCGAGGTCAATGCGGAAGCCACCGGTAATGCAATCAGGACGGTCGCGCCGCAGGCGCAGATCGACATTCATTATGCGGACTTGACGCGATTGGAGACAGTCTCCGCAGTCGGCCAGACGATCGCGAGGGAACATGACAAGATCGATGTGCTGATCAACAATGCCGGCATTCACGCCTTCGCGCCGCGCACCACGGTCGACGGCTACGACGAGATGATGGCGGTCAATTATCTCGCACCCTGGCTGCTCACGAGCACCCTGCGCGAGACGCTGATCCGGTCTGCACCCTCGCGCATTGTGACCACGGCATCGGAAGCGTCCCGCCATCACGGAAAGATCGAACTGACGGGCGATATGTTCGCGCCCACGCGGTTTTCCCGGCTAGGCTCCTCACGGATCTACGGACGGACGAAACTGCTGGACATCATGTTATCCCTCGAACTTTCGCGGCAGCTGGAAGGAACCGGCGTGGCAGTGAACTGCCTGGACCCAGGTTTTAATGTCACTGGTCTGGGGCGCGAGCTGAGCTTTGCGCCAATGCTCGAACGGATCCTGACGAGGCTGAAGATTGGCGATCCCCGTCGAGGCGCGGGCATCATCGTTCGTCTCGCCATGGATGCTGAGTTCGGGACCGCTACGGGCGGATATTTCTCGGTGAAGGATGCAACGCCGCTGGAGCCTGTCTCGCCCGCCGACGACCCGAATGCGCGGCAGGCATTGTGGGCCATAACCCACGAGGTGCTTGGGGCGATTTCCTGAGGCGGACGAGGCTTCGCGGCTGAAAGGACCCGACGAGCGTGCCCGGAGTCCTGCAGGAGCGCGTACGGAGCGGAACACTGACAAAGACCCCGGAAAACCGGGGCATTTTGACGTCTATTGCCGACCTACCGATGCTATATCAGAGCCGTGGGGCCGGCCCTTCTGAAGTTGGATCGGCAATTGGCGCGAATTGCTGCGACCCTTCTGCGCTCAACAATTCGGCACGTATCTTGCCGACGACGGCGTCGATGAAAGCCGAAACCGCCAGTGGCAAGTGAGCCCGGTTGGGGTAGACGACGCTCATGCCGAGATTGCGGCGCATGTATTGGGGCAGAACCGGCACCAGTCGGCCAGCCGCGAAATCGGCTGTGCCCAGGATCGGTGTCAACGCGATGCCGAGGCCTGCTATCGCCGCCTTTCGGATCGCCTGTGCGGTATTCGCCATCACGCGGCCGGTGACGGTCACCTCCTCCTCGGGTCCGTCGGGACCTTGAAGGCGCCAGGTCGCATAGTCCCGGGCCTGTGGCATAAACAGACAGTCATGACGGGTCAGCTCCTGCAATGTGGCAGGCGTCCCGCGCGCGGCAAGGTAGGTCGGGCTGGCGACAAGTCCGAACGAGCGGGTTTGGATCTTGCGCACAACATAGTTCGGACCACGCGTTGCGTTCCCTCGGAAGGCGACATCGATGCCTTCTTCGATAAGATCAACCGTGGCGTCGCTTAAGACGAACTCGATACGCACTTGTGGGTGCGAGGCCAGGAACTCGGCTATCCATTCCATTTTGTAGAAGTCGAAGAAGTCGGCGGGCATCGCCACACGTATCAGCCCCCTGGGCACCCGCGCGCCGGCAATCAGATCCTCTCCCGCTTGTTGCAGTCCGTCCACGGCCGCAGCGCTATTATCGTAGAGTTCATGTCCGGCATCGGTGAGTTTCAGCTTCCGGGTGGATCGCTGCATGAGCCGGGCGCCGAGCTGCTCTTCCAGTTCCTGAATGCGCCGGCTGACCGTATTGGCGGGAATCCCCAAACGACGTCCGGCCTCCGCGAAACTGCCAAAGCGAACAACCTGCACGAACAGGCCGATGTCGTTCAGGTCGAGCATCGTCGATATTCCTTCTAAAAATGGGGGAGTTAAATCCGATAGCCCCGCCTAGTCAATTAAATATGCGGCGAGCATTTTAGGGACAGCGGGAATTGCACGCAGTCCCGATTGTTCGACAAGCCTGAAAGGAAGCACCCACATGTCCAAGAACCCACATATCGGCATCGTCGTCGGCTCGACGCGAGAGGGCCGCTTCAGCGAGCGGGCGGCCGCATGGTTTCACAAGATTGCCGCTCGGCGCAGCGATCTCAGCGTCGAAATTGTCGACCTGCGCGACTACCCGATGCCATTCTTCGATGAGCCGGCATCGCCGGCCTGGATGCAGCCGAAGGATCACGTCGCAGAGCGTTGGGCGGCGAAGCTGGCCGCCTTGGACGGGTTCGTCTTCGTCACGCCCGAATACAATCACGGGTACAGCGCAGTGCTGAAGAACGCGCTGGATTATGCTTTCCAGCAATTCAACCGCAAGCCGGCCGCCTTCGTCGGGTATGGCGGCGTCGGGGCCGCACGCGCCATCGAGCAACTGCGCATGGTTGCCGTCGAACTTCAGATGGCGCCGATCCCCAAGTCCGTGAACATCGGCATGGCCGAGTTCCTTGGCATCTGGCAGCAGGGCAAGGATTTCGTGGATTTTCCGCATCTCGAACAGGCGGCGGGCGTTCTGTTGGATGACTTTTCCTGGTGGAGCCACACGCTGCAGACAGGGCGTCAGGCCACATCCGCACTGGCTTCAGTCGGCTGAACGCGTTGGGTCGCCGCTCGGCCCAACCGGCGGCGGCCCAATCTGGTCCAGTGAAAGGAGATTGGTCATGAGTCAGAAGCTTGCTGTCGTCGTCACGGGAGCCACAGGCCAACAAGGCGGCGCTGTGGTGAAGAACCTGCTGGAGCGCGGCCACGAGTTTCGCGCCGTCACGCGCAACACCGACTCCGCAAAGGCAAAGGAGCTTGCAAACGCTGGCGCCACGCTCATCCGCGCCTCACTCGAAGACACAGCCACGCTCACCAAGGCGCTCGAAGGAGCGACCTCGCTGTTCGCGATGACGACACCATTCGAAGGCGGCCCGCAAGCCGAGACGCGGCAGGGCATCTCCGCCGCGGACGCAGCCAAGTCCGCAGGCGTACACCTCGACAGCAAGTACGAGGTCGAAAAGGACATCGCAGCGTACACGTCCCTGCGGCAGGTCATTCCTTCAACCGCGGTCGATGACATTGTTGAGAGATCCAACAGAGTAGCGACGTGGTGAGGCCGCTCATTCGCATTGGGGGGTAGGTCCAGACGTCTGCCCGACGAGCGGTCGTACGGTCTCCGTCGATCCGCAGCGATCGCGCCTCCGGGCGACAAAATGTCAGCGACCATCCGCTTAGCTAGACTTCTGTGGGCTCTGAGGCGAATAGAAAAGGCCGATCAGGAGCAACAAAAGGGCTGGCAAGAGCATGCCGGCAACGCCAACCGTGACTTGCGCAAACGCGCCGGCGGCGCACCCCAGCACAAAGCCAAGCACCAGGATCGTCGAGGTTAATGATTGCCCCCACTCTTCCGGCTTCTCGGTGTAGCCGATGAGGCGACGAGCAGCGGCGGTGGCGAGCCCGGCGATGTTGCCTGTCATCAGCGAGTACGGCGGGCCGAGCCTGGTGTCGAGACGCTCGATGGCCGTCAACATCCCCATCGCGACGACGGCGAGAAGTGCACAGGCGGATACCGGCCCGGCATCGAAGATTGCAAGAAGAGCGGACATCGCGAACGCAGCTGCGGCGACCATGAGCGTCCAGAACGTCGCGCGTTTGAGAGGCTTGATCGAGGTGACCATGATCGCCGCCAAACCCGCGCCCACCATGAAGAGAGGGAATGACATGATCTGAAGACCACGCAAACCACCTTTTTCGTGACCGACCAGCCCCAGCCCGAGGAGCACGACATTGCCGGTGACCAGTCCAACGAAAAGGCCGCCCAAATGAATGAAGAAGAGCGCGTCCGCGAATCCAGAGACGAATGCCAGTACCAGTGAATTGCTTTTCCCGCGAAGTATATTCAGCATTGTCTGCGGTGACCCCTATTGGTTGAGACTGAATCCGGCCCTTCTTGCAAAGCGGGCGCAGCAAGCGATCCACGCTTGTCCTCCGACGACGGCCGGGTGAGGCGATTTAACGACGCTATTCAGGTGCTGCGTGCTTTCTCCTTAATACCGGTCCGGTGCTCCAACGTGTGCTCGAAAGTGAAATCGAACCCTGTGGTCAGCGCCTCCACCTCCCTGGTGCGTCTCGACGACAAACCAGGGAGGCGACCGGCGATGATTATTTTGCGGGGTTCGGACCGATACGCTTGCCGTGATGGACGCGCTCCTCGCCCTTGTGGACCATGGTCACGGCGTAGTCGATGCCCATGCCATAGGCGCCGGAATGTTCCTTCACCACCGAGGTGACCGCGCCGTACGTTTCTTTTCGCGCCCAGTCGCGCTGCCACTCCAACAGGACCTGCTGCCAGGTCACCGGCACCACGCCAGCCTGCACCATCCGATCCATGGCGTACTTGTGCGCGTCGGCCGACGTGCCGCCGGAAGCATCGGCTACCATGTAGATCTCGTAATCCGTGTCGTGCATGCAGGAGAGCGCGAAGGTGGTGTTGCAGACTTCCGTCCAGAGGCCGGCAACGACGACCTTCTTACGGCCGTTCGCGGCATTCTTCGCCAGCGCATCGCGGACGTTCTGATCGTCCCAGGAGTTCATCGAAGTGCGCTCGAGGATGTCGTTTTCCGGGAAGACGGCGAGCAGTTCGGGATAGGTGTGGCCGGAGAAGGATTCGGTCTCGACGGTGGTGATTGTCGTTGGAATATCGAAGACCTTGGCGGCCTTGGCGAGGCCCACGACATTGTTCTTCAGCACCTGGCGGTCGATCGACTGCACGCCGAAAGCCATCTGCGGCTGCTGGTCGATGAAGATGAGCTGGCTGTTTTGCGGGGTCAGGACTTCGAGTTTGCTGGACATGGGTTATCTCCTCTTGAGTTGGTGGGAAGCAGGGCGTCTGCCGCCGCCTTCGCCGGTTCTGCGGTAAACTTTGTTTGGTGAGAACAGGTGTAGCTCCGTTAATTGTGTCGAGTAATTGCAATAAAAATTGCGAATGAATTGCGTTTTTAGAAATAATCAAGATGAACGACTATAAGGCCCTGCGCATCTTCCTGCTTGCCGCCGAAAAGCGAAATTTTGCCCAGGTAGCGCGGGAGCTCAACTTGGCGCCCGCCGCGATCACACGGGCCATTTCCGCTCTGGAAGACGATCTCGGCATCCAGCTTTTCGTGCCCACGACGCTGCAGGTGTCGCTGACGACGGACGGGGCGATCTTCGCCGCACAGGTCCAGCCCGCAATGCAGGCGCTCGAAACGGCGCGCAAGGACGCGATCGACGCCCACAAGGCGGATCAGGGGCGGCTTCGCATCAGCGCGCCAACCTGGTTTGGCAACAGCATGTGCCTGCCTTCGTGGCGACGCTGCAGTAGGCCACGCAAACTCATGGGCAGCCAACCCTCCTTCTCTGGCGGTCTTCATCTTAACGCGGGGCGAGTGCCACCACCCTCATCGGATCTGCTGCCATTCCAAGCTGCGAACGCGGTCGAGGATATCCCCTTGTAATAGGCGCCACGCTTCGGCGTCGGATGGTTCACAACGACCTTCGCCCAAGAGGGGCGGGCCTTGCCAGTTGCTGGGGCACGGTCATCGCCGAGAGCGACAGATGAACAGATCAAGATTGAGACTGCCGCTATTGCGGCAGGTCCGGCCATGTTTTTCATTCTTTGATCCTTTGCGGGAGTTTAACTAACGATGCCGTGCGTTCCTCTGTCGCTGAACGGTCCTGCAGGCGCAGCCGAGCGCGCCGAAGAAGCCCTTGAGATCGGCGATCGGCAGGCGTGATGTCCAGGCGCCGGCGCCTTCACCGAAGGTCCTGACCGGCGACCAGTCGGGCATGACGGCGGCGTGACTGCCAGGATCATCGGCTTCTCCCCGAGTAATTGCCGGTTGCGGAAGTGGTTCCCCGATATTGCTTCTATCCCGCTCCAGGTTCTTGTCCGGAATGTCTGCTTTTTGAAGATTCTCCCGTTTACCCGCAACGAAGGGAAACTCGGCGGACGGCAGGGATACACCGTTCACATAACGGCGATTGCGCTCAACGCTGATGGCGCTGCCGGCATCCCGGCGTGGTGCCGACTACACGCGAGAAGGCGCGCGTGAAGTGGCTTTGGTCGGCAAAGCCACACGCCATTGCAATCTCGGCGATTGGCAGCGGCGAGGAGACGAGCAGGTCGCGAGCCTTCTCGACGCGTTCCTGCATGAAAAATTGCGTGATAATGTTGAAGGCCTCATCGCGCGCGTTGGCCGGGCTCGGTGCCAAGTCTTCGCGATGGGATCGCAGCCGTATGAAGGAGATTGGGGATGCGCCGACGATCGATCGGCGAATGGCGTCCGGCTCCTGGGTGCTTTCCGGGGCGGCCTCCCTATCGTACGACTCCCAACTAACAGGCGAAAGAAAGACTGCCCAAGTTTCTTCGTTCAAGCAATTGGATTAATGGAGGCACCCCCGCCGCCAGACCGAAGGCGTAACGCCCGTTTCGCCGACAAATGCCTTTGCGAAATGTTCAAGGCTGCCGAATCCGCACGCGCAGGCAATGTCCTCCAGCGAGAGGGTATGATTGGCGAGGTACGCCTTCGCCCTGTCGATCCGTGTGGCGATTGGCAATAGCGCGGTGCCGAGATCTTCCCGCAGGAACACCCTTGCCGGCTTTCCACCGCTCGCCTCAATCGGCTCGCCATACCGGTGCAGCAGGTGGGCGCAGATAGCGACTGCTACAGGCCCCAGGGGCGCCGGTGAAGGCGCTTTTCCGCTACCGGCGAAAAATGCCAGCAGCGCCGTACCGAGATTGCAAAGCACCGAATCCGGTTCGCCACGACGGCACACCAGGCGGCGTGGTCCGGTGTCCGGCGATAGCTCCGCCGTCTCGCCGAACAGGGCCTTGGGTAGCACGAAGGCCAGCGAGCGCAGTCGACTGTTGAGGCGAATGGCCGCCCCGTCCCCGAGATCGACGATGCAGATGGTGCCACGCCCAAAGCGGCGAACCGGAGCGCAGGAGCCGTCCGACCGGATGTCTGCGTGTTCGGCGTCCTCTAGATAGAGCATGAGGAAGTAGGACTCGCAGGCCGGAAGTCGAACGTCGTTTGCGTCACCCGCCCAAAGCTCCCGGCAAATGCTGGTCACGGAAAAGCTCGCGGCGCGGATTGGTACGGTGGTCAGGCACGGGGCTTCAGGCGTCCCGAAGCAGACGCCCACGCATGCCATGTCTTTACTATATAAGCTCAAACGACAATCTCTTCGCGACTTCTATGGAACGAACCTACCGAAACAAGGCCGGATCTATTCCTAGACTTTATTCCAGCCTGTGTTCGCGTGCAACGTGAACGCGAACCGGATTCGCATTCTGCGGGTTTCGCACGAGCGCGCCCAAATGCGGCTTTCAAGCTCGGCGACAGTCGGCGCAACCGTGCTGCCGTAGCGGATCGCATACGTACTCCTTTTCCTCGTGCTCGGCCGTGGGTCGAGAGTCGGGCGTACCTCAATCTGCCATGAAGTGACTGCTCGCTGGTGGCACAACGTGGCGGATCGCGCTACGTGGTGGACTTGTCCATGCTGTCGCCACGGACTTGGGTCGGGCCCTTCTGAGCTGAGGTGCCCAGCACCGCGTGGAGTGCCGGGTCGTTCTGGCGCAGGCGTTCGTCGATCCATCGGATGGCCCAGTCGTAGGCCCCGGCAAACAATTCGGAATGCCGGCTCCAATCCATGAAGCTCACCGCGCTCGAACCCGGCGGACAAACCAAGACATCCTCTGGGCCAATGGCAATGTCCTGCGGCCGGTGTGCCAGCATGCTCGCAGCAATCACCTGAATCATGCTCGGCACCTTTGGCAAGCTGGCGCGACCGAAAGGGTTTAGCCAGGCGAGCGCCAACTCGGAAGCTCCGGGGATGCGGTCATAGTCGATGTGGTATTTCTGTGGACCACCTGACTCCAAGCTCGCGACGACATTAGGCCCGGTCTTGAGTTCCTTCATCTGTTCGAGCGGCAGATTGTTCATGATCGCGCCATCCACGAGCATATCGCCGTCACCCGTAAAGAATGGCGGCAGGACACCGGGGATCGAGCCTGACGCGCGAACCGCCTGCCAGAGCTTTCCGCGGCGATGAACATGAGGCTGACGAGTGCTGAGATTGGTCGAAAGCGCAAAGAACGGAAGCCACAGATCCTCAATCAGAACGTCGCCGTACTCGGCCTGAAGGGCCTGATCGAACACCTTGTGATCCAGGAGCGCGAAATGCGGCAAGGTGGGACGGCGAAACGCTCGACCCTTGATGAATATGTTGTGCGTGCCTTGGTCGATCTCATCGGCATTCAGCCCTCTGGCGAAACCGGCCATCATTGCCGCTCCGGAACTTGTCCCACCGAGATAGTCGAAGCAAGCGCCCGCCTCGACGAAGGCCTTGCAAACACCAAGATGCGTACAGCCGAGGGACCCGCCCCCCGCCGCTACGAAGCCCCTTGCCTTGCCGGAAAAGAATCGGACCAGGCGTTGGATGTCAGACCCGTCCCCCAGTGCAACATGGTGATGATGGCCAACATGAGGACGCTCGTTTAGCCATTTCGCCGTACCAGAAACCGTTGCCGAGCGTTTGTCGTGAATAAGGATGAGCCGCGCGGTCGAGGGTGAATGAACCGATAGCGCCAGTTCCTCGGACCGGTTCAGGCGGGGCGAGCAGGACGCGTCGGCGAGCAGCAGGACGCTATCCGCCTGGCGAATGCAGACCCGTGTCCATTCACTGGGCTCTTCATCGGCAACATAGACGATGATCTCGGTCTTGGCCTCGAGTTCGTTCAACCAGTTGAGAACCGACTGATCGTCGATCGGACGACCGGCGAACCGCGCTTCAATGTCAGGCCGGGCAAGGAACTCAGCGCGCATTCCCGCCGCGAACGCCGCTCGCAGGTGATGGACGAAGACTGGTGAAATGCGACTTCCGCCAGCTGGAATGATCGCAAGCGTTCGGATCTTGGCAGGTTCCTTTGGGCGCGATGAATTCGGAGACTGCATGGCGAACCGGCGCGCGAGAAACGTGGTGACCGCCTGCCGCAGGCTTGGCAAAGCCTTGGCCGCTTTCTCGAACTGGCTGCCGCGGATTTCAAGGACGATCGAATCGCGGGCAGCCAGCACGGTCGCCATGCGGGGCAGCCCTGCAAAAAAACCGACCTCACCGACGAGCTCGCCCTGGCCGATCTCAGCGACCGCACCAGCATAGTCTTCCTTATGCACCGTAAAGCGGCCCGATAGCACGATAAAGAACCGATCCGATGGCTCACCTTCGAGAACCAGAGCCTCCCCACGTCGCAATATCCGCCTGTCGGATTCGGCAGCCAAAGCCTCGAGTGCCGCCAAAGACGCCCGATCGAACATCAATGTCGCTGACAATAATCGCGCCGCAAGGGACTCGACGGAAGACATTTGCACCACTCCACGAGACGCGATCGCTCCCACCAACAATAATGCGTTTCGCTCAAATGCGCTTCAAGGCGCAGTGGCTCAAAAAAAGCGATGCCACCCCTGTGGCAGCCAAGTTTGTAATCCGTCCTACCGCAAAGCAGACGGGTCGATCGTTGATGTCAGCCTCGTGATTGATGGACGAATGACGTCGTCGGCCGAGGGGAGACTGCTGGCAATGTGATGAAGCTGCCGGTCGTGGAGTTGCACACAATCGGCGCAGGAAGCCGCCGCTACAGGCGTGCTTGCCGTCGCGAAGGGCACGATGACCAAGGCCATCAGAACGCTTACCATGCGCCGCGGCTGCCCTCGTCCGAGAGCACTTAATTCAAGGCATCACGGATGGCATGTATCGCACTTAGTGCCGTCCGCGTCCGATCCGTGCTGAGGAACTGTGGCCAACTTGAGAGGATCACAGCGGCGAAGTCGCCTTCCGGGTCGATATAGATCAACTGACCGAACACGCCGCGTGCCATATAGGCGCGTCTTTTCTGGTCCTCGATCCAAAACTGGTTATGATAAGTGCCGTGCGGCAAGGTCTCGCAATAGTTGTCTCCAAGCGGGTACGATTTTCCGTAGCGAGTTTCTTCGATCCATCTTGAGGGAACAACCTGCCGACCACCAATGTTGCCTTGCCCTAGGTGCAACAACGCGAAGCGTCCGTAGTCACGCAGCGTGGCATTGAAGCCACCGTCACCAAGCGCATAGCCTGCGGGATCCACCGTGAAATAGGCATCTTCCTCAGCCCCCATACGCGACCACAATTCGCGGCTTACGAGCTCAGATAGCATCAGACCGCTTACCCGCTGAAGAACGAAGGCGAGTGCGTCTGTTTCGATAGAGCGATAGCGGAACGAAGCCCCGTGCGGGCATTCGGCCTCCTTTAGCGTGAGGATCAATTCCCAAACGTTCTTCGGCCAGTCTGGCTGATGTCCGTCTTTCCAACCGCTTGCGACATCCAACTGCGCCATGTGGGAATCGTGGGCAGTGTAGGTTTCGTCGAATACCACGCCACTGGTCATATCCAGCACATGCTGAACGGTAGCACCCCGGTACGCTGTGGTTTCGAGTTCGGGGAGATACTGGGTGAGTGGAGCGGCCGGATCGATTTCACCGCGTTCGATAAGAATGCCTGCCACGGTGCCGACAATGGATTTGGCCACCGATTGCGAGAGGTGCGGCGTCCTGGCGGTCATGCCGCTGAGATATCTCTCCGCGACCACTTTCCCGCGGTGCAGAACGAGAAACGCGTCGGTATACTGCGCTTGCATGAAGTTAGCGACCGTCCGGCGGGTCCCGTCCAGCTCGAACTCAACGCGATCAATATCCTGATGCGCACTGAGCATTTCCGTTGGTCCACCCTGACCTCGCCAGACCTGTGCTGTGGGCACGATCGAACGCACGTTCTGGAAGGTCCAGCGATTCCACGGCGCGCGATCCCACTCCGCCCGCGGGACAAGGGGTGCGCCGGGTTTGTTGGGATCACGGAAGGTTAGCGTAGAGCTCGATGTCATCAGTACTTCTTTCGCATTTCCTTGATAATACTAGTCTTTTCGCCTTAGGTACGATCCGCCGACGAACTCGCCGAACAACTGACCCATCTCGCTCATTGTCGCAAAATTGCGCTTCGCCTTGGGGCCGAGCTTCACCGCCACAGAGTCGATCATGAGGTTGAGGATCACTCCAAGGCTCGCCGTCGAGTCCCAGAAGGTTTTCACGTGTGTGTGCCCCTCAAAGACAAGCGGCGTGTAGGTGAAGCCCCAATGACTGTAGCGGTCGGTCACAATGATGAGTGGAATTCCGAATGCCTTGAGCTTGTCAGCCAGCTTGATCCCTCGGGCGGCATAGGCCGCAGTATCAACCAGTACAACCACGCTCTGTTTGGGGTCGCTTGAGAGGACTTCGCCAAAGGTGCCTGTAGCGTTGTCGGCGAAGAGAACGTTTGGGCGCGCCCATAGCAGACGGCTCGAGAAATCCATCGCCAAACCTTTGGACGCCTGGAATCCGACGACATAGACGTGGCGGGTCTTGGCAAGAAGCGTTGCGGCCTCATCCCATTGTTCAGTCGCAGTCAGCCCATACGCCTTCACGATCGCGTCCAGCTCGAGTTTCAAGCTCTCTTGGAGTTCCTGCTGTCGGCTGTTGCGGACCTGGAAACGCGCCATGTAGTCATCGACTTCTCCGTCTCTCTCTACAACAGAGCTGCGCATCCGGTTCTTCAGATCGCGAAGATTTTCAAAGCCAAGAGATCGTACGAAACGCGTCACCGTCATCTCGCTCACGCCTACTGCGCGCGCGATGGTGCTGCCCGTCTCAAAGGGCAACAATTGAACATTATCGAGCATGTAGACAGCGAGGCTCTGCTCCGAGGGAGAGAATTCGTTCATGCGCGCGCGGAGGATCGCTTCAATGTCGATCTTCTCCGCACCAGCCTCGTTCGAGCTTTCGTCATTGGCAAATGTCACTGTCATCACTCCCGCATGCTACCTGCAAAGACAGGGGGAAATCCTTGCCCCCATATGCCGTTGTTACGATCCAGACCTTCTTCGAGCTGGCGTCCGACAGCAAGCAGCAAGTCCTCGCGCCCGAACCGGGCCACCAGCTGGCTGCCGATAGGGATTCCGCCTGAGGATGTTCCCGTCGGAAGCGAGATTGCTGGCTGACCAGTACCATTGAAAAGAGCTGTAAACGTTTCCTTCGGTTCGAGGTCGGCGAAGACATCGTCCGCATCGATTTCCGGCCGCGCGGGGTCAAATGTCCCCACGATCTCCGGCAGAATGGCGCTGGTCGGCGTCAAGAGGAGATCGTATTGATTGAAGAAGCGGCCGATTTGGCGCGTCACATCGTCATAAGTGGCAAGCGCACCGATCAGTTCCGCGCCGCTAAGCGTCGTTCCGTAGCGATGCAAGGCCAGGACAGTGGTGCCAACAGTTTCAGGGCCGAGCTTCCTTTGCATGTGTTCTGCAATTTTCGACAATCCCGAAGCGCTATCGGCTGCCCAGATGATTTTCTGTGCATGGAGAAACGCGGCGTAGTCGAATTCTGGCCGCGCTTCCACGACGTGATGACCAAGGGCAGCTAACAGTCCCGCCGTCATTCTTACAGCGTTCACGACTTCGGGATCACATTGGAACCCCGACCAGGAGTCTGTGCAGAGTGCGATGCGCAAGCCCTTCGGCGGACGCTGAATTGTCTCGCTATAGCTGCTGGTCGGCCTGCAAATCTCGTATCCATCCCCAGCGTCAGGGCCATTGGATAGATCCAGCAGGAGGGCCGTGTCGCGAATTGATCTTGTCAACATGAATGCCGTGGCGAGTCCCAGAAGCGGAGCGTTGGCGCGTGGAGATCCGGTAATGCGCCCGCGTGAGGGTTTGAGCCCGATCAGTCCACAGAAGGAGGCGGGATTGCGGATCGATCCGCCACCGTCGCTGCCCTGCGCGAATGGCACAATGCCCGCTGCAACTGCCGCGGCCGCACCGCCGCTTGACCCCGCGACGCCGCGCTTGGGATCCCATGGATTAGAGGTGTTGCCGTAGAGCAGCGTTTCTGTCGTTGCGGCCACGCCGAACTCCGAGCTGGTCGTACGGCCGACATTGACCAGGCCCGCGTTTCTAAGTCGTTCCCAATAAACGGCGTCCTGCGTCGCCCGGTTTCCCTCAGCAAGCCGACTGCCGAACTCGGCAGGGCGCCCCGCCTCGACCGGAAAGTCCTTTGTCAGTGTCGGGATCCCGTAGAACGGGCCCGGGCCCGGCTTCTCCGGAAGGCAATCCAAGGCGTCGGAGTACAGTTCTATGACGGCATTGATCTTTGAGTTCACTGCCGCCACCGAGCTCGTAATGCACCGCCCCAAATCTCTCGGGCTTACGTCACCCTTTGCCAAGAGTTGCGCAAGGCCGACGCCATCGTAGGTGACGTACTCATCGAGGCGCATGGCACATTCCTTGTCTTGCATGGGGCTTTAGGTGGGTGACTGAACCGACAAGCTCGCGGGTGTAGCTATCTTGTGGCTTGTTCAGGACCTGTTGTGTCGGGCCGCTCTCAACGATCCTGCCTCCCTTAAAGACATAGACCCGTTGGCAAATGCTGTTGACGACGCCGAGATCGTGGGAAATGTAGAGCAATGCGAGTTGCCGCTCGCGCTGAAGTCTGCCCAGGAGTTCCAGGATTTGTGCCTGTGTTGTCACGTCCAAAGCGGACGTGATTTCGTCTGCGATCAACAATTCTGGCTCTAGCGAGAGTGCCCTGGCCAAGCCGACACGCTGGCATTGGCCGCCAGATAGCTGTCGGGGGCGACGCTCTCGCAACGCCCTCGGCAGCTCGACCATCTCCAGAAGGTCGTCTGCGCGCATTAGAGCCGAGCGTCGGTCTGACAGGCCGTGCCTCCATATCGGCTCGGCGACGGCGTCCCGGACACTCATTCGGGGGTTGAGGGAGTCGTACGGATTCTGGAAAACCATTTGCACGCGCCGTTGGAAACGCATGAGCTCCGCGCCGCTCAACTCATGCACATCGCTGCCATCGAAACTGATCGCGCCATTGCTCGGCTTGTTCTGCCGTACAATCGCCCGCGCGAGCGTGCTCTTGCCCGATCCGCTTTCGCCGACGATGCCCACCGTTTCTCCGGCGCTGACCTGAAGATCGACTTCGTTCAGGGCAAGGAATGGGATTCGTTTGGATGCCGAACCGGTTAGGAGATTGCCTCGCGGCACGAACGACACGGAAAGCTTGTCAACGCTGATCAGGGGGATGGACCGCGATGCAGGCGCTGGATCACCGGTGTTGCTCCAGCCGTTTGGCTGCGACGCGATCAGGAGCTGTGTGTAGCTGCTTTTGGGGCGGTTAATGATCTCCTCAGTCGGGCCCTGTTCAACAATTTCTCCGTTGCGCATGACGATCACGCGCGAGCAGGTGCTGGCGATTGCGGCCAGATCATGAGAAATCAGGATGATCGACAAGCCGCGATTTCGGTTCAGATCGCGCAGAAGCTTAAGGATGCGCGCCTGGACAGTAACGTCTAGTGCTGTGGTCGGCTCGTCGGCGATCAGTAGCTTCGGTCCACAGCCGATTGCAGCGGCGATCATGGCCCGCTGTTTCATTCCGCCGGAGAATTCGTGCGGATAAGAACGCGATCGCGCGTGCGCATCTTGGATGCCAACATCCTCAAGCAGTTGGATTGTCCGCCGCTCTCCTTCGCGCTTCGATATTCCCAGATGCCGCACCATCGGTGCTGCGACTTGCTTGCCGATGCGACGGAGCGGGTCGAGATGTGAAGCGGGGTTCTGGAAGATCATACCGAGTTCGCGGCCGCGGATCGAGCACCAGTCAGGCTCGCCAAGTTCGAGGAGGCTTCGCCCCTCCAACCGGACAGCGCCCATTGTTGTTGCTGTTCTGGGAAGAATGCCCATGAGCGCGCGGCACGTGAGGGACTTCCCAGACCCGCTTTCCCCGACGATGCCGAGGATTTCGCCAGCATTGACACTAAACGACACGCCTTTCACAGTCTCGAGGGATCCGAAGGAGATCGACAGGTTTTCAACCTCCATCAATGGTGAGAGCTTGCTTGCCATGCTCATGCGGCCACCTCCCGACGCTGCCATTGGCCGAGACCGTCTCCGAGAAAGGCGAAGCCCAGTCCGAGTGAAATTGCCGCGAGACCTGGGAAGAGGCAGATCCACCATGCTTGCTGGATGAACGCCTGTCCGTCGGCAATGATGACGCCCCATTCTGCGAGCGGCGGCTGAGCGCCCATGCCGAGATAGCCAAAGCTCGCCCCGGCCAGCATGACCAGTACGGCGTCGCTTACGGCATAGGCAATGACTGGTCCGATTGCGTTCGGCAGAACGTGTTGGAAAAGGACCGCTCGTCTCGGGTAGCCGAGGCATTCGGCGGCGCGGACGAATTCGCTTTCGCGAACCGTCAGGACTTCAGCTCTGACAAGACGCGCGTAGCTGACCCAGCCGACGATCGTCAGTGCGATGATAAAATTGACGAGGCCCGGTCCGATCACGCCGACGATAGCCAGAACCAAGACAAAAAATGGAAAGGCGACCGTAAGGTCATAGACCCGCATGAAGACGCTATCGACCATGCCTCCGAAGTAACCGCTGAAGAGCCCGACGATGGTGCCGATTACAAGCGGAGGCAGGACGCCGATGACACAAAGAAACAGGTCCACGCGCGCTGCGTAAATGACACGGGAGAAAACGTCGCGACCTACCTGATCGGTTCCAAACCAATGATCTGCACTGGGCGCTGTCAGCATACTGGCGATGTCGATCGTGTCCGGGTCGTATGGCGCGATCAGGGGAGCGGCCAGGGCGATGAACAACCAGCCGCCAAGAATGGCGATCGCCAGCACCATCATCGGTGAGAGCTGCGTTGCGAATGCAACGATCCCTGATAAAGCAGGTGATTTCAACATTGTGGTACCTCAGAGCCGGATTCGGGGATCGATCAAAGCCGAAACAAGATCGACGGCTAGCGTTATGAATACGGTGGAGAAGGCAAAAACGAGCGTGAGCCCTTGCACCACATAGTAGTCACGGCCGAGGAGTGCGCCGACCATCAGCGAGCCGAGGCCAGGTATAGCGTAGACCGTTTCAACGATGATGGCTCCGCCGATCATGAAGGCGACCATAACGCCCAGAAGGTTGAGCGTCGGAAGAACGGCGTTGGGCAGGATGGTTTTCCAGAAGATCTCCCGCTCGCTTGCACCTTGAGCACGCGCCGCGGTTACGAAGTCGGCCGTGGTCTTTTCGATCAGCGCAGCGCGGAGACTCTGGGTCAGCACCGGAACAAGCCAGATCGCCGTCGACATCGCAGGCAGAAACAAATGGTGCAGATGCTCGGCAAAGGTCTCGCCGTAGCCTGAAACAGGAAACCATCCCAACGAAACACCGAAGAAGCGCGACATCATGATACCCAGCCAGAAAACCGGAATGGTGAGGCCGATGATGCCGATGATCCGAATGGTCTGGTCGGCGGCACCTCCTGGTTCGCGGGCGCTGGCGATCGCCAACGCAATTGTTGGCGGAACGGCCAGTGTCACGACGTAACCCGTAAGGAACAAGGTTGGCCACATGAACTGCAAAATGAGTTCGCTTACCGGCCGCTGGAATCGCAATGATTGACCGATGTCACCTCCAAGTAGATTGATGGTGTAGGTCAGGTACTGCCGCCAGAGTGGCTGATCCAAACCATAGTGCGAACGAATGGCCGCGATCGTTTCGGGGCTCGCACGGTCGCCTGCAAGGAGACGGGCGGGATCGCCGGGCGCGAGGTGCAGCAGCAGGAAGGTGACGATGCTGATCCCGACCATCACGGCAAGCAACTGCAGCATGCGCCGCGATATGAGTGACAGAAAGTTCAATCTGGTTCCTCCGGTGAGAGGGAAGGGCAGCACACCAAAGCGCCGCCGCCCTGATCTCATCTACTTGGCGACCGTCGTATCTTCGAGGGTCCACTGGAGGGAGGGGGTAAGCTTGATGCCTTCGAGGTTCTTCGAGTAGGCGACCGCGTTCGGCGCATAGAACAGAGGAATCTGAGACACCTCTTCGGTCGTGATCCTCTGGATCTCCTTATAGATCTCCGCTCGCTTCTGGAGATCGGTCTCCATGGTGCCCTGCGCAACCAACTCGTCGACCTTCGGGTTGGCGTAGAAGGTGTTGTAGGAGTTGGAGCCGCAAGTGCCGCAGACTGCCCAGCGAACAGCCAGATCGGGATCGGGCGTCTCGTTATACCACCAGTTTGCCGCCGCATCGTAGTCGCCCTTGGCGGTTGCATCCCACCAAGCGCCGGAGTCAACGTTTACAATGACTGGCTTCAGTCCGATGGCCTGCCACTGTGCCTGCAACAGCAACGCCATCTGCTGCTCGGTCGCGCCCGATGTGGCGAGGATCTTCACCTCGTGTCCGGACATTCCAGACTCAATCAGTAACTGCTTTGCCTTCGCAGAATCAAAGGGGATGCCAGGGTTGTCCTTGTCGTGGAAATCGATACTGCCTGGCAGGGTCGTGTTGGCGGGTTCTGCGTAACCCCGCGTAATCGCTTTTGCCATTGCTTTGTTGTCAATCGCATAGGCTGCGGCCTGCCTTGCCTTCATGTTTGAAAACGGCTCGCGCTTGTGGTTCATCAACGTCATATAGATCGTGGTCGAAGGTTCGAGCCGCATATCAATGCTGTCCGTTGCCTTCAGGTCATCAATCTGCGCCCACGGTACTGCGCGCACCACTTCAGCCTCGCCGGCCTTCAACATCGCCGCTCGCGTCTCAGGAGAGGCAACTTCTTTCAGTTCGACGATCGCGTCCGATTTTGGATAGCCGCTGCGCCAATAGTGCTCATTGGGTTGCAGCACGAGCTTATCATTCGGCTTCCATTCCTTGACGGCGTACGGGCCCGATGTCACTGGCGCGCTGCTGAAAGCCTTCTCCGCGCCCTGAGCCTCGACGTCAGCCTTGGAAACAATCCCCATGTTCCAAATTTCGAGATTGCCCAGGAATGGTGCGAACGCAGACTTCAGTCTAATCACCACCGTCTTGGGGTCAGATGCCGTGATGGTCACCACTGCACCGAGCGGGGCGGGATAGGCTGACTGCTTGTCATCGTGGATGCGCGACAGACTGAACACGACGTCATCGGCCGTGATGGTTGTGCCATTCGAGAACTTTGCGTCCCGCAAGCGAAATGTATAAGTGCGGCCATCCTCCGAAATATCCCAGCTTTCAGCCAGTCCTGCTTCAAGTTCGCCGTTTGCGGTGTTGCGCTGCACAAGGCGCGCATAGAGTTGGCCGTATGTCTCGATGTTGCCCGCCGCGGCAGAGCGCAACGGGTCGAGCGTCGTGGTCTTGTACGGGGATACGATCCTGATGAGTTCGGAAGCCGACGCCGGATGAACGGCCAAGACCGAAGCGCCTAGATATAAAGTTGCCGCAACGAGCGGTAGTCTTGTTGCTGTTCCCATTTCCGCGCCTCCAGCGTCGATTGTTTTTGGTGGTAGTCGGGCTTGTTCGGGTGAGAGTATGTTAGTAATCCAACATTGGTCAATATGAACGATAAAAAAATATCAAATCTTGCGATGAACAGGCATTCAGTAGACTGAACGAGAGCGCGTGTTGGGACCGTTCCACCGCCCAAAGCCGCTGAGCAAAAGGCTGTTACGGCGCGCGCGCATGGGTCGCGGGGAGTGATCGGCTGTTAGCCCAGGCGCCTGTCTTGTTGGCATGAAACCTGCCCGAAATCCCGCGTGAATGATTGTCGAATGCGGCCACATGTCGTTTTGGCTTGCGCAGGTGACTTTAGTGAAGCTAAAGTTTTTCCTCAAATCAGGACAAAGCGGAAAGACGATATGAGCTTCGACGAACGGGTGACGCGGCAGAAGGGCGACGGGCAGTTCCTCATTTCTCCACAATTTCCGCCCGCCGTTTCACTTGGCCGCGCGCTTCGGCAAAGGCGCAAGGAGATCGGCAAGACGATGCGACAGGTCGCGTTTGAGGTTGGGCTCAGCGAGGGCTTCATCAGCCAGATCGAGCGCGGTCTTTCGACGCCGTCGCTGATTTCGCTCTACAACCTTGCCTCTGCCCTCGGCGCCAGCGTGGAGGCCTTTCTGCAGCAGGTGCCACATCCCACCTATTCCATGGTCTCGCATGCCAGCGAACGGCACGGTTACAGCATCGAGGCGGAGGAGCGGGTATATCAACTGTTGCGGCGCGGCTTTCCCGATGCTCGGCTCAACAGCTGCATCACGCACATGCCACCCGGCTATGTCTCCGAGTTGACGCGTCACGAAGGTGAGGATTTCCTGTATCTGATCGAGGGCGAGATGCTCTACGAGATCGGTGACAGGCAATACCGACTGACGGCGGGGGACACGCTGCACTTTCCCGCCTCGCTGCCGCATCGCGCCTGCAATGTCGGTCCCGGCGAGGCGAGGGAACTATGGGTCGGAACGACGCGGATCATACCGGAGCGGTGACTGGCCCTTACTGCATGTTTCCTGAAATCCTGTTCGATTTAAAAACATGCGGCAATTCAAAGTGCTACAGCGACCTTTGCGCCTCTAATAAGACGCGCGGCGCTGTAGGTGGTCGTTTCGAGATTGTTTCAGACGAAATTCTCACGAAGGCGATTGACAAGCGACCATCATAAACTTTAGCCTGACTAAAGTATCGGAACGGGAGGTGGAGGTCGCCCGATCCGGTAAACGCTGCCTTGCCGGTTCCATGCCTCGTGACAGGGCCAGCCCGCAAGGTGGGACGATCAAGGCCCGTGCAGCTGCGCGGGAATGCAATTCCAGAACAATAACACGGGAGCAGGCGGCACCAGGTGAAATCCTGGCCGGCTGAAGGAGGAAACATGCGCGTACAAAGACTGGTAAGCGGAGCGATGGTGGCGCTGGCGCTGGCGACGACTCATGCGCTGGCCGAAACGCCGAAGAACACGCTCGTCGTGGCCGACACCATCGACGACATCATCACGCTCGATCCTGGTGAAGTATCGGAACTCGGCGGCGTTCTCGCCGCGAACCAGATTTATCAGCCGCTGGTGAGCGTCGCGCCCGACGATTCCAGCAAGATCATCGGCGTGCTCGCCGAAACGTGGACGGCCTCGCCCGACGGCAAGACCTATACGTTCAAGATGCGCCCGGGGCTGAAGTTCGCCTCCGGCAATCCGGTGACGGCGAAGGATGCGGAATATTCGCTGCGCCGCGTGGTCCAGATGAAGTCGCGCTCAGCCTTCATCCTTACCCAGTTCGGCTTCACGCCGGAAAACGCCAACGAACGCATCAAGGCGACCGACGACATGACGCTGGTCATCGAGATCGGCGACACCTATGCACCCTCGTTCCTCTACTACTGCCTGTCTTCCTATGTGGGCGGCATCGTCGATTCCAAGCTTGTGCAGGAGCACGAGGTCAGCGGCGACTTCGGCAATGCATGGCTGAAGGCCGAAAATTCCGCCGGCTCTGGCCCCTATGTGCTGACGCGCTGGGAGCCGAAGCAATCGATCCTACTGACCCGCAACCCGAACTATGCCGGCGAAACCGGTGGGCTGGAGCGCATCTTCCTCCAGCACATTCCGGAAAGCGCGGCCCAGCGCCTGCTGCTCGAAAAGGGTGACATCGACATCGCCAACAAACTCGGCCCCGATGATTTCGGCGCGCTGGAGGACAATGCGGATGTCGGCTTCGTCGACGGCCGTTCGGGCACGATCTACTACATGGGTCTGAATGTGCGGAACGAGTATCTGGCCAAGCCCAAGGTCGTCGAGGCACTGAAGTATCTCGTGGACTATCAAGGTATCGTCGACACGATCTCACGCGGCACGATGGAGGTGCACCAGACGCTGGTGCCGAAGGGCTTCCTCGGTGCGATCGACTACAACCCCTACAAGCCGGACATCGAGAAGGCCAAGAAGCTGCTCGGCGAGGCCGGCGTTTCCGGCGAGTTCACGCTGGATTCCGTCGTCTGGAACACGCCGCCCTACACGGACTTTGCACAGGCCATCCAGGCGACCATGGCGCAGGCCGGCGTCAAGCTCAATCTGGAGGTGGTCGATGGCCAGCAATGGCTGGAGCGCTACCGCTCGGCAAGCCTCGACATCTGGTTCGGCCTGTGGGGACCTGACTATCCCGACCCGCATTCCAACGCCAAGGCTTTCGCCGTCAACAAGAAGGACGCGCCGGATGGCTCCACCGGTCTCGCCGACCGTTTCGGCTGGGATGCCGGAAAACTGTCGCAAGATGCGATGGCGGCTGTTCGCGAGCAGGATACGGTGAAGCGGCAGGCCATGTATCAGGCCATGCAGAAGGCCCATACCGACACTTCGCCCTTCCTCTACATGTTCCAGCAAGTCCGCAAGGTCGGGGTGCGCAGCTCGGTCAAGGGCCTCGTCCTGGGGCAGACCTTTTCCGACGACCGCTACTGGAACGTGAGCAAGTAAACGTCCGAACAGCACTCGGCCGCGAATGGGATTCGGTCCCGGTTCGCGGCCGAGCGTCGATCGCAAACAATCAAACCGGAGTGGGTCGTGCCGGCAGTTCTCTTCAACCGGGTTCTCGGCTTCACCGGCCGGATCCTTTTCCTGTTCGTGACCGTGGGCATCACCCTGCTCGGCCTCGTGGCGCTCACCTTCTGCATCGGCCGCATGGTGCCGATCGATCCGGTCCTCTCGGTGGTCGGCCAGAAGGCGAGCGAGGAAGTCTACCAGCGCGTCTTCCTCGAAATGGGGCTGGACAAGCCCCTCTGGCAGCAATTCCTTGTCTATGCCGGCAAGCTCGTGCAAGGCGATTTCGGTACGTCGTTCGTCACCAATCGGCCCGTGCTGTCCGACCTTGCCGGCTTCTTCCCGGCAACGCTGGAGCTGGCGACGCTCGGTCTGCTGATTGGCACGCTGGTAGGCGTACCCGTGGGGGTCGCCGCCGCCTACTGGCATGACCGATGGCCGGACTATCTCATACGCTTCGTCGGCCTTATCGGCTATTCCGTGCCGATCTTCTGGCTCGGGCTGGTCGGCCTCTTCGTCTTCTATTCCAGGCTCGACTGGGTGTCGGGACCAGGGCAGATCGACATCTTCTTCCAGGGTATCGTCAAGCCGGTGACGGGTTCGTTGCTGATCGACTCGTTGATTGCCGGCGAATGGGAGGTCTTCGCCAATGCGTGGAGCCATATCGTGCTGCCGGCGGTGCTGCTCGGCTATTACAGCCTCGCCTATATCTCGCGCATGACGCGTTCGATGATGCTCGACCAGTTATCGAGGGAATATGTGCTGACGGCCCGTCTCAAGGGGGCGACGGAGTATCGGACCGTCATGCTCCATGCGCTGCGCAATGCCGCGATCCCGCTCGTGACGGTCATCGCGCTCTCCTATGGCGGCCTGCTCGAGGGTTCGGTGCTCGTCGAGACGGTCTTCGCCTGGCCGGGCATCGGCAACTACATCGCCTCATCGCTCTTCCGGGCTGATGTCAACGCCGTTCTCGGCGGCACGGTGCTTGTCGGCACCGTCTTCATCCTGCTCAACATGATCTCGGACGTGCTGTACCAGATGCTCGATCCGCGCTCCAACCTTCGTCGCCGGTAGGAGGCCACCATGACCGCAACGAACCTTGCCCTTGCCGACAGCCGGCGCCAGCTGCGGCGTGCCCGCGTCGGCGAATTCTGGCAGTTCGCCCGTCGCTTTGCGGGCAATCCGCTCGGCATGCTCGGCCTCGCCATCCTCGGTGTGCTGGTGCTGAGCGCCGTCTTCGCTCCGCTCCTCGCCTCGCACGATCCCTACCTGCCCGATCTCGTGCGGCGTCTCTCGCCGCCAAGCGGCGAGAACTGGCTCGGCACGGACGAGCTGGGGCGCGACATCTTCTCCCGCGTCCTTTTTGGTGCGCGCCTGACCCTTCTGATCGTCGGCCTGGTCGTCGCCACATCGGTCCCCATCGGCCTCGTCATCGGCGCGGTGGCGGGAACGTCCGGCGGCTGGGTCGATGCGGTTTTCATGCGCATAACCGATGTGTTCCTGGCGGTTCCCAAGCTGCTGCTGGCACTCGCCTTCGTCGCCGCGCTCGGCCCCGGCATCGTCAATGCGGCGCTAGCGATCACGCTCACCGCCTGGCCGCCCTATGCGCGGCTGGCACGGGCGGAAGCGCTCGTCGTGCGCGACAGCGACTATGTCAATGCCGTGCGGCTTGCCGGAGGGTCCGAATTCCGCATCGTCTTCTGCCACGTCATTCCCATGTGCCTTTCGTCGGTCATCGTACGCATGACGCTGGACATGGCCGGCATCATTCTGACGGCGGCGGGGCTCGGCTTCATCGGTCTTGGCGCCCAGCCGCCGCTACCGGAATGGGGCGCGATGATCTCGACCGGCCGCAAGTTCATCTTCGACCAGTGGTGGGTGGCAACAATGCCCGGCTTTGCCATCTTCGTCGTCAGCCTCGGGTTCAATCTTCTGGGGGACGCCATGCGCGACCTGCTTGATCCACACCTCAGGAGGCGCGCATGAGCGAGACACTTGTGAACGTAGAAAACCTGCGCGTCGGTTTTGTCGGCGAGGGCGGTGGGATCATCGAAGCGGTCAAGGGCGTGTCATTCAGTGTCGGCCGGGAGAAGCTCGGCATCGTCGGCGAAAGTGGTTCCGGTAAGAGCCTTTCCAGCCGGGCGTTGATGGGCGTGCTGCCCGGCCATGCGCGGGTGTCGGCCGAAGCCATGTCCTTTGCCGGCATCGATCTCCTGACGGCCACGCCGCGGCTGCGCCGTCACTTGCGCGGCAGCCGCATGGGAATGATCCTGCAGGACCCGAAATTCTCGCTCAATCCGGTCATGCGCGTCGGCAAGCAGATCGCGGAAGCCATCCGGCTCGGCGATCGTTCGCTGCCCCGCGCGGCGATACGCAGGAAGGTGCTGGAGGTGCTGGAAGCCGTGCACATCCGTGCGCCGGAGCGGGTGTTCGATCTCTACCCGCACGAGCTTTCCGGCGGCATGGGCCAACGCGTGATGATCGCGATGATGGTGGTGCGCGAACCGGAGCTGCTGATCGCCGACGAGCCCACGTCCGCCCTCGATGTGACGGTGCAGGCCCAGGTGCTGGAGATCATGGAGGAGCTTGTCCAACGCCGCGGGATGGGGTTGATCTTCATCAGTCACGACCTCAACCTCGTCTCGCGCTTCTGCGACCGGGTGCTGGTCATGTATGCCGGTCAGGTCGTCGAAACACTGGATGCGCGACGGATGCACGAAGCGAAGCATCCTTATACACGGGGGCTTATCGCCTGCCTGCCGGCCATCGACGGGCCGCTGACGCCGCTGCCAACCCTGGAGCGGGACGCAAGCTGGAACGAGGTGCGTGCATGATCCGGATCGACAATCTCAGCGTCCATTTCGGCAGCGCGGTGGCCGTCCAAGACCTCAGCCTGTCGGTGGCAGCCGGCGAGAGCTTCGGCCTCGTCGGCGAAAGCGGATCGGGCAAGTCGACCGTGCTGCGCACCCTCATGGGCCTTACGCCCCGCTGGACCGGCGATATCCGCATAGGGGGCATCGACCCGCGCAAGGGGCGACGGCGAGATCTGGTGCATGTGGCGCAGATGGTGTTCCAGGATCCCTACGCCTCACTCCATCCCCGCTACACAATCGGCCGGGCGATCGCCGAGCCGATGTGGATCAACCGCATGTCGGACGTCGACGCCCGCACAGTCGAGCTCCTGGAAATGATCGGCCTGACGGCTGCGCACCGTTTCCGCTTCCCGCACGAGCTGTCCGGCGGCCAGCGGCAGCGCGTGGCGATCGCCCGCGCTCTGTCGCTCTCCCCCCGCTTGCTCCTGCTCGACGAACCGACCTCGGCGCTCGACGTTTCGGTCCAGGCCGAAATCCTCAACCTCCTGAACCGGCTCCGCCGGGAGCTGAACCTGACTTTCGTGATCGTCAGCCACGACCTTGCGGTCATCTCCTACATGTGCGACCGGCTGATGGTGATGCAGAACGCCCGCCCGGTCGAAACGCTGACCCGCGCGCAATTGCGCTCCGGCGATATGCAGCACGACTATACCCGAACCCTGTTCCGGGCGAGCCACCACAGGGCGCAAGGTGCGCTAGCCAACGAATGAGGAGGCGAGCTCCTTGGGCCACGGCTCCTTCCGCGCCTCCCTCAAATCAATCCCAATTCCACAAGGACGGTCGTTGGAAAATTGGCTCTCAATTTCACTAGGTCACCGGCGGCTACGACCATCTCTCCCTCGCTCCAGATATCGTATTCCATCTCTATGCGAATGCCGTCTCGTTCCAGCACCGCCCATGAATGGTCAAGGCCGCCACCCATATCGAGAGACCATCCTTGGTCTCTCAGTGCAAAAATTGCCGCGTACCAGGCGTCTTTGGAAATCGCAAAACAGTGAATTCGATCCGCACCTTCGTCACCCGTGGCCATCATTGACGTCAACTCCGAATGCCCGGTCGACCCTGAAGCGTTATGCGCGGGCAGACTCTCGCCGCGCAAGTGGGCCTCTGAAGGGATAGAGGATTCTCTCTTGATCCTGACACGGGTGTCAATCTGCTGCGGTGCAAAGCTGGACAATATGACCAGCAGAAGCGCCGCGAAAATCGCGGTCCACACCGACATTGCCGATCCAAATCTTTTTCGCGTAGACTCTCTCAAATTCTGGTCGTCGAAAGGGTCGCAATGCGCATTCTTCTGATTTTTGGCGCCCTCATCGTTGGGACGATTGCCGGCATTTACCTGTTCGGAATGATCTGGCGAACCACTGCTCCGGAAGGCGCAATGGCGATGGTCGTTGGAGGAGGCACGCCGGTTCTCCTCGGAACTTTGGCGTTTCTCGGCACGAAGAAGGCTGACGGCCAGCGACCAAGCCTTCTTAGCGCGCAGACATGGTTCGCTGTCCTGGGCATAGCGGCGGCCGCAGCCGGGCTGTTCCTGCTCTTGATTATAGCTGTTTTCCTAGCGGTTCAGCGCGGCTAGGGACCAAGCCCGGCCCACGGGTTTCAAGCAGAAACTCACCAGGAAGCGTCGTCCAGCCCAGTTCTTGGCGTCGATTGGCGACCTTTGTCGCCGGGCGACTACTCCCTGCGTCCGGTCCGGGCAAAGATCAGCTGGGCATTTCGACAGGAGCGAAAGCAAGGCCGGCTTAACATTGAGATTTTCGCGGCCGACCTCTATTTCTTGAAGCAATCCTTGTTCGGCGATCGTCTTCAGATAGGCGGATGCTACCTGTCGCGTTGCGATGTTCGACGCCACAAGAGAGTGGCAGCCTCGCATCCCTCGATCACAAATTCTCCTTGAGCAGGACCTCAATACGGATCTTTTCCTGCGACGCGATCGGCTCGCGCTCATCGGTGCGAGCGCGCATGATGCGTATGGCGCTGCGCACCGCGTGCCCGGGGTCCTGTGCAATAATGGTATCGATCTGGTCGTTGCGGAGAGCTTCTTCGCTGAAGGGCGTGCGTTCGTGGACAACGATGACGATCTTTTGCGCGTCCATACGCTGCCTGATCGCCGTAACAGGCACGCGGCTTTCCGGGCTCATGACATAAGCGGCCCTGATATCCGGATTATGTTCCATGACTTGCCGTATAATCGCTGTCGCCCGCCGTTCATCCCCATAGGTCTCGAGCGACGGCAGGTTCGTCAGGTGAGGGAACTGCTGATTGATGATGCTGTCAAAGCCGCGGCGGCGCTCGATACTGTCGCGCGCCACCATGGTTTCCGCGACGATCATGATCTTGCCGACTTCCCGGCCGAGGAACCGGCCAATGATCTTGCCCGCTGTTGCACCGGCTGCGAAGTTGTCGACGCCAACAAAGTCTGCAGTTTCCAACTTTTCCTGTCCGGACAAAAACTGGACCAGATGAATGCCGCGCAGCATCAGCCGGCTGAGCGCGTCGCGCACCTGTGGTGACTCAGGCGCCATGACGGCGACGCCATCCACCTCTTCGTGTTCGATCGAGGCCAGATGCCGTGAAAGCTGATGCGGATCGTCCGTTGGAATTTGATCGACGGTTATTTCCGTCAACTCGGATTTGAGCGTTTGACTTGCCTCCCGAACACGTTGCAGCAGCTCCAGAAGATATTGATCGCCTTTGCTTGGGAGAACGAAGCGAAAGCGGTAGAGCTTGTTGCGAGCCAGGACAACAGCCGCCGGATTGCGAAAAAAACCAATTCGTTCAATGGCTTCGTTCACTTTTCGTACGGCTCCAGCACTGACATTCGGCCGGTCGTTCAAAACGCGATCGACTGTCGCCAAACTCAATCCGGCTGCTTCCGCCAGGTCTTTCGCCGTCGGTCGCATCATCTTTTTTCACCATCCTCCTGTTGCCGCCCACCGCCTCTTTTCCAACAGCACAAGCGAAAAAGCAAGAAATTGAGGTGCGCACCTCAAAAAAACCTTGCACTGAGGTGCGCACCTCAGTTATATGATTGACAACAGCAGCGGCCAGAGGAGTGCGCCGACGCTGGAGGGGAGGGTCGCTCCAAGGAGGGCGAATCTTCGAGTCTGTCGCAACTCGTTGAGAGCGCGAGGCACGTGCCGATGGAGGTCGGAGTGTCACGCTGGAGGAGATTTCCATGCCAAGTTCATATTTGAAATCGGCGCTTGGCGCCGGTGTCGCAACCGCATTTTTGGCGCTGGGCGCAACGACGCAGGCGCAAGCCGAGGATTTGACGCTGTGCTGGGCTTCCTGGGATCCGGCCAATGCGCTTGTTGCGCTCAGCAAGGACTTCGAAGCCAAGTCCGGCCACAAGATGAGTTTCGAATTCGTGCCGTGGCCGAACTTCGCCGACCGTATGCTCAATGAGCTGAATTCCGGCGGCAAGCTTTGCGACCTGATGATCGGCGACAGCCAGTGGATCGGCGGCGCGGCGGAAAACGGCCAATACGTCAAGCTCAATGACTTCTTTGGCAAGGAAGGCATCAAGATGAGCGATTTCATCCCGGCGACCGTCACAGGTTATGCCGAGTGGCCGAAGGGTTCGCCGAACTACTGGGCGCTGCCTGCCTTCGGTGACGTCGTTGGTTGGAGCTATCGCAAAGATTGGTTCTCTCGCCCTGAACTGCAGGCGGAATTCAAGCAGAAATACGGCCGCGATCTTGCCGTGCCGAAGACGTTCGCAGAACTCAAAGATATCGCCGCGTTTTTCCAGAATCGCGAGATCGACGGCAACAAGGTTTACGGCGCCGCGATCTATACCGAGCGCGGATCCGAGGGCATCACAATGGGCGCGATGGACGTGCTCTACAGCTTTGGCTTCGAATATCAGAATCCGGACAAGCCCTATGAGCTCGAAGGGTTTGTCAATTCAGACAAGTCCGTGAAAGGTCTGGAATTCTACAAGGAGCTCTATAATTGCTGCGCTCCTCCCGGATCGTCCGACGCCTACATGTCCGAGAACATCGACGCTTACAAGTCCGGCCAGGTTGCCCTGCAGATGAACTTCGCCTTCACCTGGCCCGGCATCCATGCCGATCCCAAAGTCGGTGGCGACAAGTCTGGTTACTTCGCAAATCCGGCCGGTCCCGACGGCGTGCAGTTCGCGCAGTTGGGCGGCCAGGGCATCTCCGTAGTCGCAGCATCAGACAAGCAAGATGCTGCCCTTGAATATATCAAATGGTTCGCTCAGCCCGATATCCAGGCCAAATGGTGGCAGCTGGGGGGCTATTCCGCATTGCGCGCGGTCGTTGAAGACCCCGGCTTTGCCACGAGCCAGCCTTACGCGCAGACCTTTCTGGATTCCATGGCAATCGTGAAGGACTTCTGGGCGGAACCGTCCTACGCCTCGCTCCTACAGGCCTCGCAAAAACGCTTCCACAACTACGTCGTCGCCGGTCAGGGCACGGCCAAGGAAGCGCTTGACGGCCTGGCTGCCGATTGGACCGAGATCTTCGACGACGAAGGCAAATACTAGACGCTGACCGCGTACCTCCTCGCGGCTTCAGATGTCTGTGCAGGACCGGCGCTCTTTAGCCGGTCCTGCGAACCAATCTGCTTATGAATTAGGGGACTACTATGCTCGATTCATCGATCGAACGGGCGGCACGCGCAACGCCACCAGTCGTTGCCAAACGCATCCAAGGGCTCTCAGATCGGGCCATTGCCTGGCTTTTCGTGGCACCGTCGATCTTCCTGTTGCTCGCCGTCAACATCTTTCCGTTGATATGGACAATCCGGCTGAGTTTTACCAATTTTCGGGTCAATCGGCCGAATGCCGAGGTCAGTTTCGTCGGGCTCAAGAACTACATCAATATCCTGACAGACTCGGACGTCTGGTTGACGATGCAGGCGACGGCCCATTTCCTGATCTGGACGATCGTCCTCCAGGTTCTGATTGGCTTCGCGCTGGCCTATCTGATCAACAAGAAATTTCGCGGCAACGACATGTGGACGACGATCATCGTGCTGCCGATGATGTTGAGCCCGGCGGTTGTCGGCAACTTCTGGACATTTCTCTACCAGCCGCAGATCGGCCTGTTCAATTACGCCGTGGGGTTCTTGACTGGAGCCGACCCGTCCGCCTTTTCGATGATCGGCGACGTGCCGCTGGCACCGTGGGCCATCGTAATCGTCGATACCTGGATGTGGACGCCTTTCGTCATGCTGATTTGCCTGGCGGGGCTACGGTCCATCCCTGGCAGCATCTATGAAGCGGCGGAATGCGACCGGGCCAGCAAATGGCGGCAGTTCTGGACGATCACAATTCCCCTGGTCCTTCCGTTTCTGATGCTGGCGATCCTCTTCCGCGGCATTGAAAACTTCAAGATGTTCGACCTTGTGGTGCAACTGACGGGCGGCGGTCCCGGGTCGACCACTGAGCTGACGTCCATCAACCTGAAGCGCGAAGCCTTCGAAAAATGGCGCACGGGGTATGCCTCCGCCTACGCGGTCATCCTCTTCGTGACGGTCTTCGGTCTCGCATCGATCTACGTCAAAGCCCTGAACAAGGTGAAACAGAGATGAGCAGCTATTCCGTAACAGAACCTTCGGGTCGCCAGAAATTGTTCGCGGGAACGCTTGTGGTCCTTTACGCCCTGATCACGATCCTGCCGCTCCTGTGGATCATCGGAACAAGCTTCAAGTCGCCCTCCGATGCCATCGCCTATCCGCCCAAAACGTTCTTTTCGCCAACCCTCGAAGGATATGTGAACCTCTTCACCACCCGCACGCGGGCAACGGAAGAGGATGTCAAAGCCCTTGGGGAACCGACGACCTGGTACGACCGCATCGTGCGCAAGGATGGCTTTATCATCGCCGGCCCATCGCGTTTCATGGAACGGTTCTGGAATTCGATCATCATCGGCTTCGGTTCGACGGTGCTGTGCATAGTCTTGGGCACTGCCGCGGCCTACGCCTTCTCCCGCTTCAAGGTACCGCTCAAGGATGACCTGCTGTTCTTCATCCTGTCGACGCGCATGATGCCACCGATTGCCGTGGCGATCCCGATCTTCCTGATGTTCCGCTCGCTTGGCCTCAACGACACCCATCTCGGCATGATCCTGCTCTACACGGCGGTCAACCTGTCGCTGGCGGTCTGGCTGCTTAAGGGCTTTATCGACGAAATCCCGATCGAATACGAGGAAGCGGCGCTGATCGATGGCTACACCCGCTTTCAGGCCTTTTACAAGGTCGTCCTTCCGCAAGCCATGACCGGCATTGCCTCGACAGCGATCTTCTGCCTGATCTTCGCCTGGAACGAATATGCCTTCGCCGTTCTTTTGACCTCGGGCACAGCCCAGACGGCACCACCCTTCATTCCCACGATCATCGGCGTCGGCGGCCAGGACTGGCCGGCCGTGGCAGCGGGTGCAACGTTGTTTCTCGTTCCCGTCATGATTTTCACGATTGTCCTTCGCAAACACCTGTTGCGTGGCATCACATTCGGAGCCGTTCGCAAATGACCGAATTTATCAAAGGGTTGCGCGGGTTCCGGCGCGGCGCATGGGAAATGGTCGCTTCGATCCTCATCGCGCTCGGGGTGTTCATGCTGATGCAGCCGTTCGCACTGTCGATGTTTTCCTACTCGTTCATCGTGACCCTGGTGGGCACTGTCATGTTCATCATCGTCAGCCATTTTCCGGAGTAACCCATGGCACAGATCAGAATTCAGAATGTGCGCAAGGAGTTCGGAGCATTCACTGCCGTCGAGTCCTCCTCGTTCACAGTGGAGGACGGTGAATTCTTCATGCTGCTGGGACCATCGGGTTGCGGCAAGACGACAACGTTGCGAATGATGGCCGGTCTGGAACTGCCGACCAGCGGTGAAATCTTCATCGATGGCGAAGAAGTCGGCATGAAGCCGGCAAGCCAGCGCGACATCGCCTTCGTCTTCCAGATGTTCGCCCTCTATCCGCATATGAATGTACGCAAGAACATTTCCTACCCTCTGCTGAGCCAGGGCATGCCGCGGGCCGAGGTCAAGGCACGCGTGGAAGATGTGGCGCGCATCCTCAAGATCGAGACGATCCTTGACCGCCCGGTCGGCGGATTGTCGGGCGGCGACCGCCAGCGTGTCGCCCTCGGCCGTGCTATCGTGCGCCGCCCAAAGGCGTTTTTCATGGACGAGCCTCTTGGCGCGCTCGATGCGGAGTTCCGCGAGCATATGGCCGAGGAACTGCGTGCACTTCACGACCGGATCGGTGCGACCACTGTCTACGTCACCCACGACCAGCTGGAAGCCATGCAGATGGGCGACAAGATCGTGGTGATGAACCACGGCGTCGTTGAGCAGTTCGGCAAACCGCAGGAAATCTATGACTGGCCGGCAACCAAATTCGTGGCAAAATTCATCGGTTCTCCGGCCATGAACTTCTTCGATTTTGACGGCATGATCGATGCCGGCGGCACTGTCGTCGAGCTTTCGGGGAAGAAGGTCGATGTTCCGTCATCGCGGCAAGGGGCCAAGGGCAAGCTGACTATTGGGGTGAGGCCCGAGCACATCCGCTTTTCCGATTCCTCTGAGTATCGCGGCAGAGTGCTTGCCACGGAATATCTCGGCACCACGCAGATCATTACGCTGGCGACGCCGAACGGCGAGGTCAAGGCGCGTGCGTCCTCGAGGCAGGCTGTCAGATCCGGGGAAGTCATCGGTCTTGAGTTCGATCCCGCCACCCTGACGATATTTGAGGGCGTGAAAGGGCAGGCGCTTCTTTCCGAAGCCAATGAGGGAGTGTTGCGCCATGGCTGACGTCGTTCTTGAAAACGTGACGAAGAAGTTTGGCAATCATACAGCGCTCGACAACGTGTCGCTGACGATACCGAACGGTTCCTTTGTGGTTCTCCTCGGGCCGACGGGCGCCGGAAAAACCACGACACTGCGCATGGTGTCCGGCCTCGATCGCCCCGATAGCGGCAATATCTATTTCGGCGGCCATTCAGTCGAGGGACATTCACCGGCGCAGCGCAACGTCGCCATGGTGTTTCAGCAGTATTCGCTCTATCCGCATCTGACGGTGCGGCAGAACCTCGAGTTCCCGTTGAAATCGCCACTATTGAAGACGCCACGCGACGCGATTGACCGCAAGGTCAATGCGATCGCCGAGGTTCTGCAGATCTCCCACAAACTCGACAACAAGGCGACGGCGCTGTCGGGCGGCGAAATGCAGCGTGTCTCCATTGGCCGCGCGCTCGTTCGCACGCCGCAGATCTATCTCATGGACGAGCCTTTGAGCTCGCTCGACGCCAAGCTCAGGGCCGATTTGCGCGTCGAGCTGAAGAATATCCAGGCCAAGTCCGGCGCCACGCTGCTTTATGTCACCCACGATCAGATCGAGGCAATGACAATGGCAACGCATATCGGCGTGCTTCACGAAGGCCGGCTGGTGCAGTTCGGCGCCCCGCGTGAAGTCTACGAGCATCCGGTGAGCATCTATGCGGCAACAAAGCTCGGCCAGCCCCGCATCAACATTATTCCCGCCGACACTTTTCCCGGCGCACCATCCAGAGCGGCGCACATCGGCTTGCGGCCCGAGCACATCACACAGGGCAGCGGCCAGGAGGCATTGGTCCGGCGGGTCGAGCATCTTGGTGACCAGACCCGTCTTCATCTGTCCTTCAAGAAAAACGACCTCATCACCGTCACCGACGCCCACACCAGGCTGAAAAGTGGCGACACCGTGAAAATTCAGCCGGACGAGCCGCTCTATTTCGACGCGGCCGGCATGCGCTTAGCTTAGAGGAAGGATCACATGGCACAATTCATCAACAAGAGGGAAGACGTCGTCACCGAGGCGATCGACGGCCTGCTGGCGATAAGCGGCGGCGCGCTGGCACGACTCGACGGCTACCCGCATATTCGCGTGGTTCTGCGCAATGATTGGGACAAGTCCAAGGTGGCGCTGGTCTCCGGCGGCGGGGCAGGGCACGAGCCTGCGCATGCGGGCTTCGTCGGGGCGGGCATGTTGACCGCTGCCGTCTGTGGCGACGTCTTTGCCTCGCCCAGTGTCGACGCCGTTCTTGCCGGCATTCTCGCGGTCACCGGTCCAGCCGGCTGCCTTCTGATCGTCAAGAATTATACCGGTGACCGACTGAACTTCGGTCTCGCCGCCGAACGCGCGCGTGCCTTCGGCCTCAATGTCAGCATGGTCATCATCGGCGATGACGTGGCATTACCCGAATTGCCGCAGGCACGCGGTGTCGCAGGCACTCTCTTCGTTCACAAGATTGCAGGAGCGTTGGCCGAGGCCGGTGCGGATCTGGAAACGGTAACGGCGGCTGCCCGGCGCGTGGCCGCCGGATCGAAGAGCATCGGCATGTCCCTCGATACATGTACGGTTCCTGGATCCCCAAAGGAGGACCGCATTCCGGCCCACATGGCCGAACTTGGGCTTGGCATCCATGGGGAGGCCGGTGTCGAGCAAGTCGACTTCATCGACGCTCGACTGGCCATGGAAGCAGCCGTAAGCAAACTTGCAGCGGCCATGGAGGATAGATCCTATGTGGCGCTCATCAACAATCTGGGCGGCACCTCAACGCTGGAAATGTCGGTACTAGCGCACGAACTGATCACGTCCTCGATCGGAGCGCGGATTTCGCACATCGTCGGTCCCGCGTCGATGATGACCTCTCTCGACATGCATGGTTTTTCGGTGTCCGTCTATCCAGCTGACGAAGCGGAAATAGCGGCGCTGAGCGCACCGGTTTCCATGGCGGCATGGCCCGGCGTGTCAAAGGTCAAACCGGTCATCGTCAACATGCTGCCCGACGGCTTGACGCCAATTGCGCCGCTGTCGTCCGAACACAGGGAGACACGCGAGTTCATTGTCAAATGCTGCCGGATCCTGGTTGCAGCCGAGGAAGACCTGAATGCGCTGGATGCCAAGTCGGGCGATGGCGATACCGGCTCGACACTGGCTGGCGCCGCACGCGCCCTGATCAATGCGATCGACCGGCTGCCGCTCTCCGATCATACCCAACTCTACCGGGCGATTGGCCAGGAACTCAGCCAGACGATGGGCGGATCGTCGGGCGTGCTGCTGGCGATCTTCTTCGCCGCAGCCGGCGACGCTGCGTCAAGCGGCCTTCCCATGCGCGATGCGCTGAAGGCAGGACTTGCCCGGATGCAGGAAATCGGCGGTGCGCGTCTCGGCGACCGAACTATGGTCGATGCGCTTTCCCCCGCTCTCGACGCACTCGGCGACGGGGTCCGTTCGGCCGCCCTGGCGGCTCGGGAAGGAGCAAACCTGACGGCGACGCTCCTCAAGGCCAATGCCGGTCGCGCAGCTTATATCAACGCGCGACAACTTGAGGGCCATGTCGATCCGGGCGCGGAGGCCGTCGCCCGGCTGTTCGAACACCTGGCGGCGTGATGCTCGAGCGCATCTGCATTGCAGGTTGCGCTCGCCCAGATCCATGCCGAGGCGGTACTGCGCCGCCTTGGCAGCGGAGATATCGCCCTTGATGGCAACCAAATCCTTGCCGGCTGAGTGCCGAGAAACGGTGGATCGTGCACCGGAAAGGCCTTGGTGCGCCGCACCGGGCCACTTACCTTTGCTACTCTGTCGCGGGCTTCTTCGTTCACTGCCTCGCCATTGCCGGGCTCCGCATGTGCCTGACGCACTACATTGTGACGTGGGCTCCAGGCATCAAGCGCAGTCCGTTCAGCTGCCGCGATACCGCAGAACGTCCACCAGCAATGCGAGAGCAGGCGATTGCTGCCGACGGCTCGGATAATACAGATGATAGCCGGGGAAGGAGGGGCACCAATCCTCCAAAACGCGCACCAGCCGCCCCTCGGCAACATGAGCGAGTACCTGGTCTTCGGGCATATAGGCGACGCCAAGTCCGTCCAAGGCCGAGGACAATCGCATGCTCAGGCTATTGAACACGAGTTGCCCCTCTCCACGCACTTTCACCTCGCGTCCGTCCTTTTCCAGACCCCAAGGGAATAGCCCGCCATAGGTCGGGAGACGGATGTTGATGCAGGTGTGGGCGGTCAGGTCCTGCGGGGTTTGTGGAAGCGGATGCCGCTCGAAATAGGCTGGCGACGCCACGACCGCCATGCGCATATTGGGGCCGATGCGCACTGCAATCATATCCTTGGCGACCTGCTCGCCCATGCGCACCCCGGCATCATAGCCTTCGGCGACGATATCGGTGAGGCCGTAGTCGACGATGATTTCCACCGGGATGTCGGGATAATCAGGGAGAAATCGTTTGAGCGCGGGCTGAAGGATCGAGATCGCGGGATGTTCACCGGCCGTGATGCGAACCGTCCCGGCCGGCTTGTCCCGAAGCTCACCCAAAGCGACCAATTCGGCTTCGATCTCTTCGAAGCGCGGCGCAACCGTTCGCAGCAGGCGCTCGCCGGCTTCCGTCGACGAGACGCTGCGCGTCGTGCGGGTCAAAAGCCGCAGACCCAGTCGCTCCTCGAGATTGCGCATGGTCTGGCTGAGTGCCGACGGTGAGACGCCAAGTTTTGCAGCAGCCCGCGTGAAGCTTTTCTCCCTGGCGATAACCGCAAAGGCGGCGAGATCGTTGAAGTTTTCCATCTGGATTTGTTAGCTCAACTAAAAGGTTCATGCGGATTATGGCATCTAATCGCCATCGGCGTCACGCGCTACCTTGGAACTCAATGGTGCGGGCAGCCGGACACTCGGATCTCTTCCAGCTTTTTCCGGCTGCGTTCGCAACGCACTCGGCCCCGAAACACGACGGTCGATGGGTAACGGTCTGCAAACCGATCACAGGGAAGGACGAAAGACATGACGAATGAGGACACAACGACAATCGGCCGTCGAGGCTTCCTCGGCGCGGCGGGAAGTCTTGCGGTGGCTCCCCTGCTCGCCGGTGCGAGTTCGCCGGCCTTTGCACAGGCAGGGACCGCGGACAGTTCTGCCTCAGTCCAGTCGAGCGATCGGCGAAAGCTTGGAACGCTGGAAGTCTCAAGCGTCGGCCTTGGTGTTCAGAACATGGGCCGGACCTATCAGACGACGATCCCGTCCCGGCTGGAGATGATCAACATCATCCGTGCGGCCCACGAGCGCGGCGTCACCTTTTTTGATACCGCCGAGGCCTATGGCCCGCATGAGTGCGAGCGGATTCTTGGCGAAGCCATCGAACCGTTCCGAGATACCGTCGTGATCACCTCGAAATTCGGATGGAACATCGACCTCCAAACCGGCGAGCGCCGTCCCGGCCTCAACAGTCGTCCGGATCACATCAAGCTTGTGGTTGACGGCATGCTCAAGCGTCTGCGCACGGACCGCATCGACCTTCTCTACCAGCACCGCGTCGATCCGAACGTTCCGATCGAGGATGTCGCTGATGTAGTCAAGGACCTCATGGACCAGGGCAAGGTCCTGCATTGGGGCCTTTCCGAAATGGGGATTAACACATTGCGCCGCGCTCACGCCGCACTTCCCGTGTCGGCCGTCCAGAGCGAGTATTCGATGCTGTGGCGTGGGCCTGAAGATCAAGTGCTTTCGGTCTGCGAGGAACTCGGCATCGGTTTCGTTCCATGGAGCCCGCTTGGTGTCGGTTTCTTGACGGGTGCAATCGACGCGCGGACGCGTTTTGCCCAGGGCGACATCCGCGGGATCGAATCGCGTTTCTCGCCGGAAAACCTGCCGGCGAACCTGGCGCTTGTGACATTGTTGAATGACTGGGCTGACCGGAAGCAGGCGACCCGGGCTCAAATTGCACTTGCGTGGCTGTTGGCGCAAAAGCCGTGGATCGTACCGATCCCTGGGACGACACAGATGCCGCACCTGCTTGAGAATATCGGCGCCACGTCGATCAGCTTCAGCGCCGAAGAGACCACAGAACTCAATGCCGCAGTCTCTGCCATAAAGGTGCGCGGCCAGCGCTTGCCCGATGCCGTTCTGGCCTACTCGGCCGTCGAGGCACCTGAGAAGAAGTAAGGGATAAACAATGAAACACAGATATCTCGGAAATCTTGAAGTGTCGGCCCTAGGCCTTGGCTGCATGGGTATGACGGGCGTCTACGGCTCCGCTGGGGATAGGAGTGAGATGATCCAGCTCATCCACGACGCGCACGACCTGGGCGTGACGCTTTTCGACACGGCAGAAGCCTATGGACCTTTGACCAACGAGGAGTTGCTGGGGGAGGCGCTTCGACCGATCCGCGACAAGGTTGTCATTGCCACGAAGTTCGGCTTCGACATAGACCTTGAGACCGGCGCGCGCAGCGGCGGCACCAACAGCCGTCCCGAACATGTCAAGGCGGTGGCGGAGGCGGCGTTGAAGCGGCTGAAAACAGATCGCATCGACCTCTTCTATCAGCACCGTGTCGATCCGGCCGTGCCGATCGAAGACGTGGCCGGCGCCGTCAAGCAGCTTATCGCCGAAGGCAAGGTCAAGCACTTCGGTCTCTCGGAGGCCGGCGTCCAGACCATCCGCCGCGCCCATGCAGTCCAGCCCGTGACCGCGGTGCAGAGCGAATTCTCGCTGTTCTGGCGCGCACCGGAGGCCGAGCTTCTGCCAGCGCTCGAGCAACTTGGCATCGGCTTTGTTCCCTTCAGCCCGCTCGGCGCCGGTTTCCTCACCGGCAAGATAGACGAGAACACGGCTTTTGATCCGACGGATTTCCGCAACCACGTGCCGCGGTTCACACCCGAAGCGCGCAAGGCGAACATGGCGCTGGTGGGCGTGGTCAAGGCAGTGGCCGATCGCAAAGGTGCTACGCCCGCGCAGATCGCGCTCGCCTGGCTGTTGGCGAAAAAGCCCTGGGTCGTCCCGATTCCCGGCACCACCAAGCTCCATCGGTTGGAAGAAAACCTTGGAAGCGCCGATCTGGAGCTGGCGCCTAATGATCTTGCCGAGATCGATGCAGAGGTCTCCAAAATCGAGGTCCGTGGCGAGCGTCTTCCCGAAGCATCGCTCAAGATGACCGGGCTCTAATCAAAGGCAGGTGAACCGTCGTGACTGATTTCGGCAAGCCGACCCGGAGGGGCCTTCTCATGGCGCCGCTGTTCCTCACCCTTGCGGCGGGCAGCGCGTCCGCCACCGTGGCCCAACAGGGCAAGAAGCCGCTCGTGGCGGTGTTTTCGCGCAGCGGAAACACGCGGGTTGTCGCCCGGCAGGTCCGCCGTGCCCTGGGCGCAGATCTATTCGAGATCGAGCCGGAACAACCGTATCCCGACGACTATTTCGAGACGGTCGCGCAGGCGCAATCGGAACGCGATCAAGGCTATAAGCCGCCCTTGAGGGCGACGGTGGACAACGTCGCCAGCTATGCCACGATCTTCCTCGGTTTTCCGATCTGGGGCATGACGGCGCCTCCGGTGATACGGTCGTTTCTTTCCGCGCATGACCTATCGGGCAAAACCATTGTGCCACTCATCACCCATGGCGGTTACGGGCTTGGCGATAGCCTGTCGGTCCTCGCAACGCACGCGCCGACCGTGAACCTGGTCGAGGGCTTCTCCATGCAGGCGCCGCAGGAACGACAGACTATTGAAAGGGTGACAGACTGGCTCGACCGCTTGGGTGCCCCCAAGTGAGGTCGGATTTTTGCCCGAGATACTGGTTCTGGTACCGGCCGCCAGGTCGGCTTCGGCCACAAAAGCGTGACGATTGTGATGGCCGCTGTTGGCCGACAGAACCTTAACAAGAGCTGGCCATGGTCCTTGGCGTTCATGGCCAGCTCTTGTTGAGGATCAAATAATCTGGATCAGACCTCTTTAAGCTTCATCGCCCCATTCAGGCTCCCGATCAACGTGGCACTCGCCTCGTTCAGGCCCAATATATCCACGGCGATACCATGCGCCTTGTAACGTCCCACCACCTTGTCCAGAGCATCGACGGCGGTGATGTCCCAGAAGTGTGCCTGTGATACGTCGATCAGAACAGCCATGCCACTTGCCTCTTCTATATCGAATGCCTCGACGAAGATGTCGGCCGACGCGAAGAACACCTGGCCCAACACGCGATATGTCAAACGTCCGGCAGCAGCGTCGGCCGCGGTTTCAACCCGCAAGAGGCGCGCGACTTTGAACGTGAAGAAAACGCCACTTAGAAGGACGCCCACTGCCACGCCGAGTGCCAGGTTCGAGGTAGACACCGTGACGAGGACGGTCGCGATCATGACCGCGCTCGACACCTTGGGGTGAACGATCACACTGCGCAATGAAAGCCAATCGAACGTGTCGATCGACACCATTACCATGATGGCCACCAGTGCTGCGACCGGAACCTGAGACACCCATGGCTTCAGCAAGACCATCAGCACCAGCAGGAAGGCCCCGGCAAACAGCGTGGATAGTCGGCCGCGTCCGCCGTACTTCACGTTGCTGATGGTCTGGCCGATCATGCCGCAGCCTGCGATCCCGCCGAACAGGCTTGCCGCGGCATTTGCAATGCCGAGGCCCGTGCACTCCCTGTTCTTCGAACTCGGTGTTCCCGTCAGATCATCCACCACACTGGCAGTCATCATAGATTCAAGCAGGCCGACCATGGCGATGGCGAGCGCCGGCCCTGCGATAATCCTCAGCGTTTCCAGTGTCAGGGGAACGGTGGGCCAGCCAAAGATCGGAAGAGAGTCAGGCAACTTGCCGAGATCGGCAATGGTCATCACCGGGAGTTGTAACGAGATCGATACCAGGGTCAGAACCAAAATACAGATCAACGGCGATGGGATCGCCGTGGTGACCCTTGGGGCAAGGTAGATGACCGCAAGTCCTGCCGCCAGCATGCTGTAGGCAAGCCAGTCGCCGCCAATGATGTGCGGTAGCTGGGCTCCAAAGATCAGGATCGCAAGCGCGTTGACGAAGCCTGTGCGGACAGATTTCGAAACGAAACGCATGAGAACGCCGAGCCGGAGGAGCCCAAACAGTATCTGGAAGATGCCCGCGAGCAATCCGGCGGCAAAGAGATAGGGCAGCCCATGCGCGTGGACGAGGGGTGCTGCGACGAGCGCGACCGATCCTGCAGCAGCGGAAATCATGGCAGGACGCCCGCCCGTGAAAGCGATGACAATGCCGATGATGAAGGAGGCGAACAGGCCGACCTGAGGATCGACGCCGGCGACGAAAGAAAAGGCGATGACCTCGGGGATCAAGGCGAACGTCGCGACGGCCCCGGCGAGCATTTCGCGCATAGGGGCGGCGGACCAATCCCGACGGATGGAGGAAAAATGCATATGATGTGTTCTCGCAAAGCATGGCGAACGCGCTCGATCGAGCGGTTCTGAAGTTGGCATGCAGGTTTTGCGTGGTCTGGCGGATCGGCGGCCAGAAGAGCCACCCGGAGTTTCACCGGGTCCGTGGTGAGTGATTTTTTTATGACCTCATTTATTCCGCAATGCAACATGCAACGGAGCCTGCCGCGCATCGATTTGGGAGCTGCCGACCATGCTGGCTGTCGATGACCTCTGGTTCATCGCCGCTCAAGGCGTGAGTTTTGTGGCGGTCGGCGACATACGTTGCATCCGGCTATCTTCGTAGCGGACTTACCGTAGCTCCGTGAGGGAGTCCGCCAATGTGCGCACGTTGAACGAATGTGATCAGATCGGAGATATTCGCCGCCTGCGGTGCTTTTGACCACAGTCGGAGGAAGCCCGGCACATAGGCCGGGCTACAGTGGCTAATGGCGATGCTCGGGCATCTCCTTAAGCTGATCCTTGGTCCATGTCGTGATAGCGTGGACGTCGCCGTCCTCATCCCGCATGAAATCGAGATCGGTAAGGGGAACCGCGACCGGCTTGGCGCCTATGCCGAGGAAGCCGCCGACGTCAATGATAACGCTGCTGCCGGCGCCCGCTCCATGCACATGATCAACTTTGCCGACTTTATGGTCATCCGCTCCGTAAACTGTCGCACCTTCCAGGACTGCGGGCGTGAGTTCTGTGGCTGCGAGGCGGACGTGATTAGTGTGATCCATCTTCGTTTCTCCTTTGAAATGAACTGGTTAAACCTAATTGGAAGGAAAGTGTTCCATTCGAGCGCGATTGGTACTCTGCGTCTGAGTGCGATGGCGTGCCGCGCTTAACCCGCCGAGACGGGCGGACAGCGGCAAACAGACGCTGTTATCCACTACAGCGTTCCAAGCGCCAGCGCGCCTCCTACCGCCAATAGCCCTGCCTAGTGTCCTCGATCGACGATCGCCCCATAATGTAGCCGATCGCGAAGGCAAGGGCGCCGATCGTAAGCACCAAACCCGTTGCGGTATGTGGGTGGTCAGCGGCCGCAGCAGCCACAGCACTGGTTTCGCGCTTCACCACATCTCCCGCTGTCTTTGCTACTTTGCGAACGCCAGTAGGTGGTTCGGTGGGTGTGCCAGTGAAGCCGGCTGTAAGGTCATTCTTTGCCATGGAGTTTCTCCTTGTTGGTGTGAAGGAGGAACTGACAATGGGGTGGGGAGGTTCCACAAATGGCCGACCGGCCCTTATCAATGGCGGTGCCTCGTCTGCGTAGGGCTGCGGAGCACCCGAAAAGCCGGATTTTCGATTGAGAAGTTTTGGAACGATTTTCCGAACACGGGGTTCATATTTCAGGCGTTCTGTGACGTCACCATCTTCGGTTTGAGGAATGCAATGATTGATCCTCCAAATCAGCCCCCAGGCACATCCGAGCGGAAGGTCGAACTCGACCAGGCGGTTGACTACGCGGTGCAGCTCCTTGTCGAAGAAGCCCACTTGGTCGGATGGGGCCGTGTAGAATTTCTGACGGCTATTTTGGACGCAACCAGTGCCCGACTTGCCGCGGCGGAAGAAGAAACAGAGCTAGAGGCCGGCGGCGTCACATTGCCAAGGGCCGCATACCCGACCGATTAGAGAATGCGCTTTTTCTCAATGGCCGACGAGCCGCAAGAAAGGTCGAACATGACGATTGCGATTGAGGAAGATCCGCAGGCATGGCGCGAGGATCTTCGACTGCGACTTGAGGGGTTGGTAGACCTGTTCGTCGTGGCAGGCATTCAGCAGGAAGATGTTTTCGCCGCCATCCTTGAGGATGTCGATGGTCTGCGCAGCGCCTGGATCCGCGATCCAGACCCCGCAGACGACGACACAGCGAAGACCACTATTGATGAACCTTCAAACGATTGGCCTGCGGCCGAGGGAAGGTAATCGTCCTGTTTTCTAGGGTTCACCGGGTCGCGGATGGGGCTTTTCCTCGTTGTTTGCTGCCACTCATTTTGGTGGTCGAGGATGAGTATCTGATCCCTATTTGGCTGCATATGGCGTAGGTCATAGCCCAAACGGACAACTTGTTTCGGAAAACCCGTCGTCCTATAAAACTGGTATACGCGCATCTGTCGAGCATGAGATAACTCCACGCCGGCAATCGCGCACTGCTTTCGACTCGTGACCACGGATGTACTGGCACTAGTCTTGGAAGCGACAAAGAAAAAAGGTCGGAGCCAGCGCGCCCCGGCCTTTTTTGTTGGGCCCGATGCTTATATTTACTCCGACGCATGCGCCTCTATTGAGCGGCCGCCGTTGGCTGGCGGCGTCGCTGTTTCAGTCGTCGTCTTTCCCGGAAGCACAAGCTTAGTGGCTTGAGCCTACTCGCCACTTCGAACCCGTTCAATATAGCGCTTCCTGTCTTCCTCGGACGCACTAGCCGACATGTCCTGTCCGAGTTCGGCCCTTTGAGATAGCGGGAGCCATGGTCGATTAGGGTTCTCTCTAACCCATAGCTGTCTGGCACGTCTTTCAATTTCAGCGTCTTCCAACGTCTCCTCCTTCGATTTGAGTTCGAGTACCGCAGGGCTAGGCTCTTGCACGACTGACCTTGAATCCTTTGCAGACCAGCGGGCAACCCGAAGTATCCTGGCCTGATAAGGATCTACGTAGTGCAGACACTCGATTGCTTCGATAGGCCGCCGTCGTCGCAAGGCCGTTGAGGCGGAATTTGACGTTGTCGTCAGCTCGCAGGCAGTCAAAGCTACGACCTGACCAAACTCGTGCATCTGGATCGGCGCGGCAAGGGAAGGCTGTTCGCAAATTCCTGGCGTGGATCCAGGGCCAGGTGTGATTGCAGCCGAAGACGAGGACCAACCGGATAGGAAAAAAACGTCCCGCAACCGGTTTGATTCGTCGCTGATGGTCATCCTGGCCATGTCCGCGTAACGCTCGAGACGCCGGTCCTTCCAAAGCTCTCTTTGCGCATAGCGCCGGCGCCCCTGTGCCAACCAGATCTTCGTTCGGTAGGGGGATCCCTCCTGACGGAGCTCAGCTGGTCATCATCGTCTGCTGTCGCGGCGTCTCAATGGGCGAGAAGCCGAAGCGCTTCTTGTAGCAGGTGGCAAAATATTGGCTCGAGGAGAAGCCGCAGTCATAAGCAACGTTGGTGACGGACTGCTGGCCACTTTCGAGCAGTTGGCGCGCCGCGTTCAGGCGCAACATCTGCAAGTAGCGCACAGGCGTCATGTTGGTCAGCACCTGGCAATGCTGGGTGAACTGGGTGCGCGAGAGATTGCATTCGACAGCCATGTTCTCCAGGGTCCAGTCTTCGTCGAGGGCATGCCTCAAGCGCTTGAGGAAAATCTCGACCGTGCGCTTGGAACTTGCGAGTGCCAGATCCAGCACCGGCGCCTGGCTTTCCAGCATTTGGCGGAACTGGAGCAGCATCATCGAGATCAGCAGGCGCAGGCGCGCTTCGCCGCCATGGATGTCACGGCTCGCCACCACCTCGTGAATATCCATGAAGGTGCGCGCGACTTCGCGCGAGGCGAGATAGGAGATCTGCTCGTTCTTGGACAGAAGCTCGCTCAGCCGCCTGCGATCCCGTTCCGGCCAGCCGATCCAATCGGGCCAGAGCCAGGTTTCATGCGGGCGGCGCACGCCCATGTCCATCAGCACCCAGACGATATGGCTTGCGCCGATATTGGGGTCGCCGAGCGCATGCAATTGCCACGGCCGGACGACGAACATCTGGCCTTCGCTGAGCGTGGTCTTGCGGCCGTCCATCGTAATGGTGAGAGAGCCGCGTGCGAGATAGGCGATCTTGACGCCTTCGTTGCAATGTTCGCGCAGACCCCAGTCCTGCGGGTTCGTCGCATCCCAACCGCCGACGGAACAGACCTGCGGTAGGGCGTGGCCGAGGTCGATGCCCGGATAGCCGCGTCGCGTCCATGCGTTGAGTGAGACCTGTCCGGCAAGAGACGCCTTCATCAGGTCCTGGCAGTTCCCGGCATAGAGCAGGGCACCCGGCTCACGGAAAACCGCCGGCCGGCCGACGGCTCGCTCATTGTTGACTTTGCTCATCGTTCTCCCCCGCCGATGTTCAAAATTTACCAGTCCTCTATTTCGAACGCGGACGCTCCTTTATTGCGCAATGCTGCGTCATCATCAAGCGGCAAACGGAGGCGCTTCGTGATTTGTCGTTGAAACTCAACGGCATGGAGGAGAATCAGGGAGGATTTGCCGGTGCGGATAGGTTTCCACACGGACGCGTTCAACTCGGCCTATTGGTCGTTCGAAAAATGCTTGCAGTGGGCGAGCGACAACGATGTGCACTTCATCGAGTGTGGCCTGATAGACGGGGTCAGCTGGATTCATGGGCTCGGCTACCAGCCGCATGTCGCGCTTTACGAGGATCCCGCACTGCTGCGTCGGAAGATGGATCGCTACGGCGTGCGCTTCTCCCAGGTCGATGCCGCCTATCCGCTTTCCGGCGAAGATGGCCCGTTGCGCGGCGTGCCTTACGTGCTGAAATCGATTGCCTGGGCCGCGCAGGCCGGCAGCCCTTGCGTCGACACGACCGACGGGCTCCATATGCCGCCGGGGCTGAGCGAAGAAGAATCGATGGCGCTCATGAAGCGCAGCTACGAGAAGATCATCGAGGTCGCGGAAGCGCACGAAATCATCGTCAATATCGAGCCGCACGGGCATTTCACCACGCGCCCCGAATTCATGGAGCGCATGCTTGCCTTCGTCGATTCCCGATGGCTGCGCATGAACATGGACACCGGCAACACCTTCATCGCCGGTCAGGAGCCGACGGAGTTTCTGCCGCGCTTCGTCGACAAGGTCAGCCACGTTCACGTCAAGGATGTTTCGCAATCGCTCGCCGCTGCGGTTCGTGGCGGGCAGACCGGCATCGCGGTCAGCCATTGCGCGCTCGGCGATGGTGTCAATGCCGACAACATCAAGGCCTGCCTCGCGATACTGCGCGATCACGGCTACGACGGCGTGCTCAGCCTGGAATGCGAGGGAGCCGCCGGCCCGATGATCGAGAAATCCCTGTCTTGGATTCGCGCGACCTGCCGCGACCTCGGCATCAAGCTGCACTGAGCGCGCCATGAACCTAGGCATCAACCTTCTCTGTCTGACTGACTTCGTCGAGGACAGGCACTTGGCCAGCATCGGACGGCTGCGCGACCTCGGTTATGACGGGGTCGAGGTCCCGGTCCTTAAAGGTGCCGTCAGCCACTATGAGCGCCTGGGCAAGGAGCTCGACACGCTCGGCATCGGCCGATCGACCACGTCGATCGTTCCGACGCCGGACGCCAACCCGGTCAGTTGTGACGCGGACGTACGAGCGCGCGGCCTTGCCCATCTCGACTGGGCCCTGGATTGCGCCATCGCCCTTGGGGCCGAAAGTATGGGTGGGCCCTTCCATGCACCGATCGGGTTCTTCACCGGGGCCGGGGCCAGCGAGGACGAGCTCAAATACGGCGCCGACGCACATCGGGCACTGGCGGAGCGGGCTGCGGCAAACGGTATGCATCTGAGCCTCGAGCCCCTCAATCGCTTCGAGACCTATTACCTGAACACCATGGAGCAGGCCCGCTCCTATGTGGACCGGGTTGGGCATCCAGCCTTCAAAATCATGTACGACACCTTTCATGCCAACGTCGAAGAGCGTCGGCCGGAGGCGGCCATTCGCCTGATCGGCAGCGACATCGGCGTCTTTCACGTCTCCGAGAACGATCGTGGCATCCCGGGACGGGGACACATAGACTTCGCCGCAATGTTCAAGATCTTGAAGGAGATCGGTTATGACGGCTGGCTGACCCTTGAAGCATTCGGCGCCGGACTTCCAGCAATCGCGACGGCAACCCGCGTCTGGCGGCCGCTGTTTCCCGATTTCGAGACGCTCTTTTCCGAAAGCGCGACGTTCATTCGCAAGACATGGGCACAAGCATGACCATTCCTTCTCCCGCAATCGAGATGCGCGGCATCACCAAGAATTTTCCCGGCGTCAAAGCGCTGAAAGGTGTGAGCTTCGTTGCCTATCCGGGTGAGGTCCACGCACTGGCCGGCGAGAACGGCGCCGGCAAGTCTACGCTGATGAAGATCCTCTCCGGCGTCTACCGACTGGATGGCGGCGCCGTCGTCGTGGGCGGAGAGGAGCGACATTTCACTCATCCGCTCGATGCGATCCGCGCCGGCATCGCGGTGATCTACCAGGAATTCTCGCTACTACCCGAGCGCACCGTGGCGCAGAACATCTTTCTCGGCCGCGAGCCGACGCGGTTCGGCCTCGTCGACCACGGGGCGATGAACCAGGAGGCGCGACGCGTGCTCTCGCTGTTCGGCTCGTCGCATCGGATCGAACCCGACACGGTTGTCGCCGACCTCGATGTCGCAAGCCAGCAACTGGTCGAGATCGCCAAGGCGGTGTCGCTCGATGCACGGGTGATCGTGATGGACGAGCCGACTGCCGCCCTGAACGAGGCGGAATGCGAGGTGCTGTTCGGCCTCGTTGACACGCTGAAGATGAGGGGTGTGGCGATCGTCTATATCACGCACCGCATGCGCGAGATCACGCGGCTTGCCGATCGGGTGACTGTGCTGAAGGACGGCGAAACGGCCGCGAGCTTCGACGAAGTGCCGGAGCCCGATGTGATCGTACGCGCCATGGTCGGCCGCGATATCGGCGATTTCTATGCGGCGCCGGCGACGTCGCAGGAGATTGGTGATGCCGTGCTCTCCGTGCGCAATGCCGGCAACGAGCGGCTGAAGAACATTTCCTTCGAACTTCGCGCCGGCGAGATCGTCGGTTTTGCCGGATTGCAGGGGGCAGGGCGCGTTGCGCTCGCCCAGGCGATTTTCGGCTTTTCGCCCTTCATCAGGGGCGAGGTGCTGCTTGCCGGCAAGCCGGCGCGGTTCACCAACCCGCGCGACGCCATCCGCGCAGGCATCGGCCTTTTGCCGGGCGATCGCAAGGCCGAAGGGCTGGTGCTCATGCAGTCGGTCACGGACAATGGCATGCTGACGGCAAGGGCGCTGTCGGCTCTCGCGGGCAAGGCTGATGCGACCGCGTTCGCCTCCACTGAGGAGATGGATAGGCTGCTGCAGGACCTCGACGTGCGCGCGGGCAGCTTTTCCCAGGAAATCAAGGCGCTCTCCGGCGGAAACCAGCAGAAGGCAATTGTCGCGCGCTGGCTGGCTCTGGCGCCACGCTTGCTGATCTTCATCGAGCCGACGCGCGGCATCGACGTCAATGCCAAGGCCGGCATCTACCACCTCATGCGCGATCTCGCCCGCAAGGGTACGGCGATCATGATGATTTCGTCCGACCTGCCGGAGGTGCTCGGTGCTGCCGACCGCATCCTCGTTATGCGCGCCGGCGAACTGGTGGCAGCGTTCCAGCGCGGCGTGTCGGAAGCCGATGTCATGCTCGCTGCAACCGGCGAAGAGGCGGTGGCGGCATGAACACGGCGATCTTCACCAAACGCCCCACTTCGCGCATTGAGCGCTATTCGCCGGCCCTGCTGCTCGCTGCCGCGCTTCTGATCTACATCGCTATCGCGCTCAGCCTTGGTTTGACGCGGTTCCTGACACCGGAAGCGGCGATCTCCATCCTCAACCGCTCCATCGCGCTCGGCATGACCGCTGTCGGCCAGACCTTCGCCATTCTCGTCGGCTCGATAGACCTGTCGGTGGCGCATCTCATTTCCGCGTCGGCGGTGGTCTCGTCGGCGATCATGAACGGTGATCCGGCGATGATGGTGCCTGCCGTCCTCGCGGTGCTGCTGATGGGTGTTCTGGTCGGCACGTTGAACGGGCTGCTGATTATCAGGCTGGAGGTCAATCCGCTCATCGCGACGCTGGGCATGGCGCTCATCATTCAGGGTTGCCTTGCTTCCTTCCACGGCAAGTTCGCAGGTTCGGTCCCGGATGCGTTCCAGTTCTTCGCCTATGGCACTGTGCTGGGATTGCCATTCAGCCTCATCATGCTGGCGCTGGTCGTTCTTGCTGCCTGGGTCCTGCTGCGGTTCACTCGCTTCGGGTCCAACATCTACTCAGTCGGCGGCAATCGCGACACCGCGCGTGCAGCGGGCATCAAGACGGGCCGCGTGGTGATGGCGAGCCATATCATCTGCAGCCTGTGTGCGTCACTGGCGGGCCTTTATCTCGCAAGTCGCCTGAAGTCCGGTTCGCCCTGGATCGGCACGGAGGGTGCATACGACCTGGAATCGATCGCCGTCGTGGTCATCGGCGGGACGATCCTCTCCGGCGGCAAGGGCGGGATCTGGGGCACCGTCGCGGGCGTCATCATCTTCTCGCTGATCGACTCCATCTTTAATCTCGCCGGCGTCGACGCCTTCGCCAAGCAGGTGATGCGTGGCATCATCATTGTCGCAGCCGTCGCCTTCTACGCCGTGCGTTCGAAGAGGATAGTGGCATGATTCAGCAAACCATCGGCTCTGCAGAGACGCCCGGCACCTCGAGAAGCGGCCGCTTCCCGAAGATCAATCCCGTCTTCTTCGTGCTTGCAGCCCTGCTCGTCGCCATCACGCTGTCGAACCCGAACTTCGTCGAGCCCCCCGGATACATGAATTTCCTGAAGCGTGCCGCGCCGCTGGCGATCCTCGCCGTCGGCCAGATCTATGTCATCGTCTCTGGTGGATTCGATCTCTCGGTCGGCTCGCTGATCACGCTGACAGTGGTCGGTTCATCGATGCTGCTTAACAACAATGCCGATGCGACATGGTGGGTGATCCCTGTCATGTACGCTGTCGGGCTCGCTGTCGGCGTGATCAACGGTCTCGTCGTCAGCTTTCTGAGGGTCCCCTCGCTGATTGCCACACTCGGCATGATGATTACTCTGAACGGTGCAGCCTTCATGTGGTCGAGCGGATCGCCGCGCGGCTACCTGCCCGAGACTTTCCGCTTCTTCGGGCGCGTCAATATCCAGGGCATTCCGCTCATTCAGTTCCTGCCGGTTGCGCTGCTGGTGCTGCTTTCGGTCGGCATATGCCTGTTCTGGCTCATGCATCGCACCAATCTCGGCCGCATGCTGCATGCGATCGGCGACAATCCGCGGGCGGCGCAGATGTCGGGCGTCCCGCTCGAGCGGGTTCGCATCACCGCCTTCGTCGTGTCGTCGCTGAGCGCCGTGACGGCCGGCATTCTGCTCGGCGGTTTTGCGGGCGTCTCGACAGATGTCGGCGTCGGCTACGAGCTGCAGGCGATCACGGCTTGCGTCATCGGTGGTGCGCAGCTTCTCGGCGGGCGTGGCTCGGTGCCCGCGTCGATCGCCGGCGCGTTGACGCTGACTGCGATCTTCACGCTGCTCAATTTCATTGGCTTGCCGAAACCGGTGCGCGATGTCGTGCAGGGCGTGATCCTGATCGTCGCCGTCGTGCTTGCCACCTATCGGCGCAACCGCGCCGGTGGGACCTGAGTTTCGTCGGCCGAAGGGCCGTCGGGAGGAACTGAAAAATCATGATCAAATGGGAGTGAGACATGAAAAGACTGCTGACCGCCACCCTTTCGGCTGCCCTCATCGCCAGCACCGCGCAGGCCCAACAGCTGAACTTCGACGATCCTGCCGAGTTCGCCAGGCAGCGCGAGCTCTTGACGGCAAAGGCCAACGGCCCGGGTGGGGAGCCGTGGGCGCAATATTACGGTGACCAAATGGCCGACACCGCAAAGTTCAAGAAGGATGGTCCCTACACGATCTGCTTCTCGAACGCCGGGGTCAACAATGCCTGGCGCGTGACCGGCTGGACGAACATGCAGGCTGAAGTGAAGCTCCATCCGGAAATCAAGGAGCTCATCCATGTCGATGCCGAAGGCTCCGACGACAAGCAGATCTCCGACATCGACGATCTGATCAATGGCGGCAAATGCTCGGCTCTGATCGTCTCGCCGAACACGACCGCGGCGCTGACCCCGGCCGTCGAGAAGGCCTGTGCCAAGCTGCCCGTCATCGTCTTCGATCGCGGCGTCAACACAAAATGCCCGGTCACTTTCATCCACCCGGTCGGCGGTTATGGCTTCGGCATCCAGGCAGGCGAATTCGTGGCGGCCAATGCGCCGGCCGGCGCCAACGTGCTGATGCTGCGCATCGTGCCCGGCGTCGACGTACTGGAGACCCGTGCGTCCGCCGCCAAGCACATCTTCAAGGAAAAGGGGCTGAACGTCATCGGCGAGGAGTTCACCGAGGGCGACAACGCCAAGACCAAGTCGATCGTCGAGGACTATCTGCAGCGCGGCACGATCGACGCGGTCTGGATGGATGCCGGCGCCACCGCCGTTGCAGCGCTGGAGGCTTTCGAAGATTCCGGTCTGCCCCTGCCTGTTATCACCGGGGAGGACCAGCAGGACTTTCTGATGAAATGGAAGGCCGAAGGCTTCAAGGCGATTGCGCCGACCTACCCGACCTATCAGTGGCGCACGCCCATCATTGCGGCCGTGAACGTGCTGAAGGGTGAACCGGTCCCGGGTCCGGAATGGGTGATGCCGCAGCCGGCGATCACAGCCGAGACGCTCGACCAGTACGTCAACGACAAGATGCCGCCGCTACATCATGCCATGTGCGGCTGCGAAAAGCTGCCCGACTATCCGGCAGCATGGGGTGGTCAGTAAGAAGAAGAGGGGCTGCGCGACAGCGCGGCCCCTTCCGTCGTCTCCCTCGCTGGACCGGTCCATAGAGACGACGTTCCTCGGCCCGCGAATTGCCGGGTACAGGCCGACCGGAAATCTGAACGCGGCCATACCATCATAGCGCTGGCCGGTTACAGAGCGAAAAGGTGACGCCTTTTGCGCCCAGCCTGTCAATGTCACCAACGCCAGCCCCTTTGCTATAACCTCCGCGTCGCCGAAGGCCGATGCCACGTTGGTTGCGTCCGTCCTCACGACGACTTGTCCCAGCTGTTTCAGGTCAAGCCACGCTCCGCCAGGCGACGGCCGCCGAGTACGCCTGCGTTCTTCGGTGAGCAGTTGCGGATCAGCCCAGAGGGTTTCAGTGCTTTGGTAGTCGAACGTCTGTGATGCGGCCCCTCTTGTGGGCAGGCCTTGTGCAGGCAGATGCCTCTACCCGGCTTGCAATCGAGCCGTCCTATTGCCGGCGCGGTTTCGCAGATCTCGATAACATGTATCTTATGATACCTGTTGACATGTTATACCAGTTGAGAAATATAGACCTACGCCGGGATCGGCGGAGGAACGTTTCGGCTGGACGAGATTGGCTCCGGTCACTTGCATTTAGGGAGGTCTTCGATGACATCGATCGCGCTGTTCGGTGCCGGTGGCAAAATGGGCTATCGGCTCGCCAAGAATCTGAAGGGTTCGCGCTTCGATGTCCGGCATGTCGAAGTGAGCGACACCGGCAAGGCGCGCCTTTCGAAGGATCTCGGCATCGCCTGCGTTTCCGCCGATGAGGGCCTAGATGGTGCCGATGTCGTCATTCTTGCGGTTCCGGATACTGCGATCGGCAAGGTCGCGGCCGGCATTGCCGGCAGGCTGAAGCCGGGCATGATGGTCGTGGCGCTCGATGCCGCGGCCCCATTTGCCGGCCATTTGCCCGAGCGCGCGGACCTTACCTATTTCGTCACGCATCCCTGCCATCCGCCGATCTTCAATGACGAGACGGATCCAGCGGCCAAGCGCGATTTCTTTGGCGGCATCGCGGCCAAGCAGCACATCGTTTCCGCTCTGATGCAGGGTCCGGAAAGTGCCTATGCGCTCGGCGAAGAGATCGCCAAGGTCATCTGGGCGCCGGTCATGCGCTCGCACCGCGTCACCGTCGAGCAGATGGCGCTGCTGGAGCCGGGCCTGTCCGAAACGGTCTGCGCTTCGCTGCTCGTCGTTATGCGCGAAGCAATGGACGAATGCGTGCGCCGCGGCGTTGCCAAGGAGGCTGCCCGCGACTTCCTGCTCGGCCACATGAACGTGCTCGGCGCCGTGATCTTCGAGGAGACACCGGGCGTCTTCTCCGATGCCTGCAACAAGGCGATCGAGTTCGGAAAGCCCGTGCTCATGAAGGACGACTGGAAGCGCGTGTTCGAGCCCGCGGAAATCGCCGCGAGCATCCAGCGCATCACCTGATTTACGGCGGGCTTGGTCCGCGCTGACGGCGCCACGCGCCGGCAAAGAATCGCACCGGGAGGCCATTTTCAATGGGGGGATGGCCGAAGGAGACCGGGGCTAACTGGGAGGAGAAACATGAACATTACCCGTAGACTGATCACTATCGGTTTTGCTGCCGTCATGGCGGCTGGCGTTGCCATGCCGTCGTTTGCTGCCGATCTCATCGCGATCATCACGCCGAGCCACGACAACCCGTTCTTCAAGGCGGAAGCCGTAGGCGCGGAAGCCAAGGCCAAGGAGCTCGGCTACGAGACACTGGTTCTCGTTCATGACGACGACGCCAACAAGCAGTCGCAACTCATCGATACGGCAATCGGCCGCGGCGCCAAGGCGATCATCCTCGACAATGCCGGCTCGGAAGCCTCGATCGCCGCCGTAAAGAAGGCCAAGGATGCGGGCATCCCCTCCTTCCTGATCGACCGTGAAATCAACGCCACGGGCGTCGCTGTTTCCCAGATCGTCTCGAACAACTACCAGGGCGCGCAGCTTGGTGCCGAAGAGTTCGTCAAGCTGATGGGCGAGAAGGGTAACTATGTCGAGCTGCTCGGCCGCGAAGCCGACCTCAATGCCGGCATCCGCTCCAAGGGCTATCACGACGTCATGGACGAATATACGGACATGAAGATGGTCGCCCAGCAGTCGGCCAACTGGAGCCAGACCGAAGGCTACTCCAAGATGGAGACCATCCTTCAGGCCAATCCGGACATCCAGGGCGTGATCGCCGGCAACGACACGATGGCAATGGGCGCGATCGCGGCTCTGCAGGCTGCCGGTCGCAAGGACGTTATCGTCGTCGGTTTCGACGGGTCGAACGATGTGCGCGACTCGATCAAGGCGGGCGGCATCAAGGCAACTGTCATGCAGCCGGCCTATGCCCAGGCCCAGCTCGCCGTTACCCAGGCGCATGAGTACATCACGACCGGCAAGGCGCCGGCCGAAGAAAAGCAGCTGATGGACTGCGTGCTGATCACAGCGGACAACGCCGGCAAGCTCGAAACCTTCGCGCTCTCCGAATAATCCTCTCGCAATGGCGCGAGGCAGGGGAAAACCCTGCCTCGCGTTTGCTGTTTATGACGGAGAATGGGAATGCTGAGGTTTCAGGCTGCCTGTACACTCATGCTTGCCGGCGCGCTTGCGCTTAGCGGCTGCAAATTCGTCAAGACCGAGGACGAACAGAAGCAAGCGGCGGCAGGCGCCTTCAATCCCGACAGGCTGGTCGCCGACATTTGGGACGCGAAGGTCGTACCCTATCTCGACGAGCGTGCAGGCGCGTTCAAGGATGTCACCGCTCTTGCCGCAAACAATCTGGACGCGGCGGCGGAAAAATACGGCCACAAGGAAAAGCAGGGCAACGCGCCATGGACCTTTGCCGCCAAGGTCGACGGCGTGATCGTCGCCGAGGAGACGAAATCACGCGCGGCCTACGTTGATGTGGACGTGGACGGCGACAAGAAGGCGGACGTGCGCGTCTCGATCGGCCCGGCCATCCGCGGCACGGCGTTGCGCGACAGCCTGAAATTCGTGAACTTCAACGAGTTCAAGAACCAGATCGAATGGGCGCAGTACGGAAAGGCCTTCAACACCCATGTGAACCGCGCCTTGCTTGAAAAGCTTTCGCGCGAAGGGCTCACCGGCAAGACGCTCAAAGCGACCGGCGCTTATCCGCTGCCGGCCAAGGGTCAGTTGCCGCAATTCGTGCCTGCCACCATCACCGTGGGAGGTTGACGATGGCCAATCTCGACGACGGCGACGTCATTCTCGAACTGAAGGACATCACCAAGGCCTATTCCGGTATCGTGGCGCTGAAGAAGGCGGACCTGAAGCTTCGCCGCGGTGCCGTGAATGTGCTCGTCGGCGAAAATGGTGCCGGCAAGTCGACGATGATGCGCATCATCGCCGGCGTGGAGCGCCCGACGCTCGGCGAGATCTGGATGGATGGCGAACGCATCCACCTGAACAGTCCCGCCGACGCGGTGCGCCACGGCATCGGTATCGTCTTCCAGGAACTGAACCTCTTCGGCAATCTCTCGGTTGCGGAGAACATCTTTGCCACCCGCGAGATCACACGTGGCCTCCGCGGCATCGACCACAAGGCGCAGGTGGAAAAAGCCAACGAATTCCTCAATCGCCTGGAAGCAGGCATCTCCGCCGAAACGCTTGCAGAAGACCTGCCGATCGGCCAGCAACAGCTCGTCGAGATCGCTCGCGCCGTATCGCTCGACACCCGCATCCTTATCATGGACGAGCCCACCTCGGCGCTCAGCGCCGCCGAAGTCGACGTACTCTTCCGCGTGATTGCGGACCTGAAAGCGCGCGGTGTTGCGATCGTCTACATCTCGCACCGGCTGGAAGAGCTGATGCGCATCGGCGACTACATCACGGTGCTGAAGGACGGCGAGATCACTGGCCATGCCATGGTCAAGGACATCGATACGCGCTGGATCGTGCGCTCGATGATCGGATCGGATGCCAAGGATTTTGCCAAGCAGGTCGAGCACGAGCCGGGCGAAGAGGTCTTTCGCACCGAAAACATCTGCCTGCCGCGCGCGCAGGGCGGCTATGCCGTTGACCATGTGTCGATCGGCGTTCGCAAGGGCGAGATCCTGGGGATCTACGGTCTCATGGGCGCTGGGCGCTCCGAGCTTTTCGAATGCATCATGGGCCGCCACGAGCACTATACGGGGAAAATCTTCGTCGAGGGCGAGGAGCTGAAGGGGCGTGACACGACCCGCCGCATCCGCGAGGGCCTGGCGCTGATCCCGGAAGACCGCCAACGCGAGGGCCTCGTGCAGTCCATGTCGATTGCTGACAACCTTTCCATGGCAAGCCTCGGCCAGTTCCTGAAGGGTGGCTTCCACATCGATCTCAAGCTTGAGAAGAAGGCGATCCTGGACGCGATCCGCAATCTTTCGATCAAGGCGAAGAACCCGAACTTCGACGTCACCTCGATGTCGGGCGGCAATCAGCAGAAGGTCGTCATCGGCAAGGCGCTGATGACCGGGCCGAAAGTGCTGCTGATGGACGAGCCGAGCCGCGGCATCGATGTCGGCGCCAAGGCGGACGTTTTCCGCACCATGCGGCGCCTGGCGGGCGAGGGGCTCGCCATCCTGTTCTCCACCTCCGACCTGGAAGAGGTCATGGCCCTTTCCGATCGCATCGCGGTGATGAGCAATGGCCGCCTCGTGACGGTGGTCGACCGCAAGGATGCCACCGAGGAGATGGTCATCTCGGCCTCCGCAGAGGGACATAAAACCAAAAGGATGCATGCGTGATGACGACAGCAACGCAAACTGCCGCCGCTGGCAACAGCCTCTCCACTGGGGCGGCCCTGCTCACGCTCATGAAGCTGAGGACGTTCATCGCGCTCTTCGCGGTGATCATCTTCTTCTCGATCTTCGCGCCGAATTTTCTGTCGACCGCGAACATGATCCTGATGTCAAAACACGCGACGCAGAACGCCTTTCTCGCCATCGGCATGACCTTTGTCATCATCACCGGTGGCATCGACCTGTCCGTCGGCTCGATCGTCGGGCTCTGCGGCATGATTGCGGGCGGGTTGATCATGTACGGCGTGGCGCTGCCGCTCGGCTACACCGTCTATTTCAATATCGTCGAGGTCGCGATCATCGTGATGGCAGTCGGCATCCTCATCGGTGCGGTCAACGGTCTGCTGATTACCCGACTGAACGTTGCGCCCTTCATTGCGACGCTCGGCACACTCTATGTCGCACGCGGCATGGCGCTGCTCTATTCCGATGGCCAGACCCTGCCCAATCTCAACGGGCGGGAAGACCTCGGCAACCAGGGCTTCAGCTATCTCGGATCCGGCTCGATCCTCGGCCTTCCGGTCTCCGTCTGGATCCTCATCGTCGTGGCGTTGGGTGCGGCCTACTTCGCCCGCTTCGTGCCGCTCGGCCGGCACATCTTCGCAGTCGGCGGCAATGAGCGCGCCTCGCGCATGTCGGGAATCCGTGTCAACCGCGTCAAGATGTTCGTCTACATGTTCTCCGGTTTCTGCGCGGCGATCGTCGGCCTCGTCATCTCCTCGGAACTGATGGCCTCGCATCCCGCGACCGGCACCAATCTCGAGCTCAACGCTATTGCAGCGGCAGTTCTCGGTGGTACATCCATGTCCGGTGGGCGCGGCACGATCGGCGGAACGATCATCGGCGCCTTCGTGATCGGCATTCTGTCCGACGGGTTGGTGATGATGGGCGTGAGTTCGTTCTGGCAGATGGTGATCAAGGGCCTCGTGATCATCGTCGCCGTGGTGGTGGACCAGGCACAGCGCCGCCTGCAGCAGCGCGTGGCCCTGATGCAGATGGCAAAGGCAGGCTGAGCATGGCCAAGATCAAGGGCGCGCTGATCGGCTGCGGTTTCTTCGCCGTCAACCAGATGCATGGCTGGCAGGATATTGCCAATGTGGAGATGGTGGCGATCTGCGACCGCGATCCGGAGCGGTTTCGTATCGTCGGCGACCAGTTCGGCGTCGCGCGGCGCTACCAGTCGGCAGAGGCGATGTTTGCCGATGGCGGCTTCGATTTCGTCGATATCGCCACGACGGTCGGCAGCCATCGGGCACTGGTGGAGCTTGCCGCCAGTCACGCGGTGCCAGCGATCTGCCAGAAGCCGTTCGCGCCGACCCTAGAGGATGCCAAGGCCATGGTGGCTGCTGCCGACGGGGCTGGCATTCCGCTGATGATCCATGAGAACTTCCGCTGGCAAACGCCGATCCTCGCAGTGAAGGCGGTTTTGGACCGTGGCACGATCGGCACGCCCTTCTGGGGGCGCGTCTCCTTCCGATCCGGCTTCGATGTCTTTTCAGGCCAACCCTATCTCGCCAAGGGCAAGCGCTTCATCATCGAGGACCTCGGCATCCATTCGCTCGACATCGCCCGTTTCCTCTTCGGTGATGCGCACCGAATGACTGCCCGCACGGCGCGCATCAATCCTGACATTGCCGGTGAGGATGTGGCGACCATGCTGCTCGGCCACGACAACGGCATCACCTCGATCGTCGATGTCAGCTATGCGAGCAAGCTACCGGAAGAACCGTTCCCGCAGACCTTCGTCGAGATCGACGGCAGCACGGGCACGCTCCGTCTCGGCAAGGACTACAAGCTCACCGTCCATGGGCCAGAGGGCACGACGGAAAGCCTCGTCGCGCCGAAGCTGCTCCCCTGGGCCTCGCGGCCATGGCACAACATTCAGGAGAGCGTGGCGCTGATCCAGAAGCACTGGGTCGAGCGGCTGGCCGCGCGGCAGGAACCGGACACCTCCGGCCGCGACAATCTGCAAACCTTCGCCCTTGTCGAAGCCGCCTATCTTAGCGCCAGGCGCGGCGAGACCGTTTCGCTTGTGGATCTGCTGGGATGAACAAAGACGCGCTGCTGCTCTACGGGACCCGGGAGCGTGAGCCCGAAAGCCGCACGCTCATCGCCGGCGATTTGAGCGTGGCGCTTCAGGACGGTAATCTTCGCAGCCTTCGGTTCCGCGGCTATGAGGTGTTGCGCGCGATCGCCTTCCTGGTGCGCGACGGGGATTGGGGCACCTGCAATGCCATGATCAGTGCCCTTGCCGTCGAAGAGAAAGAACAGGGTTTCTCCGTCACTTACAGCGCCCGCTTCACCGCGCCTTCGGGCGCCAATCTCGATTGCGCGGTCGCGATTTATGGATCCGAGCGGACAGTGAGCTTTTCCGCAAACTGCATCAGCGACGCTGACTTCGAGACGGCCCGTGCCGGCTTCGCCGTGCTGCACCCGGTCGTCGGCGTCGCGGGCCAGCCAGTGGAAGTCCGGCATGGCGATGGCAGTATCGAGCAGGCGCATTGGCCGGAGCAGATCGAGCCCTGGCAACCTTTCAAGGATATCGCGGCGATCACGCACCGCGTTGCGCCGGGCATCGAGGCAACAACGCAGTTCGGTGGCGACGTCTTCGAGATGGAGGACCAGCGCAACTGGACCGACGGATCCTATAAGACCTATGTGCGGCCACTGGCGCTACCCTGGCCCTACCGCGTGCCGAAGGGCGAAGCGTTCGGCCAGCGGATTACCGTAGACATCCGGGCGGAAGAGGGCGCGGCATTCGCGGTGGCGTCGGATACGGTCACACTTGCGCTGGCGCCGACGGCACTTCGCTTTCCGGAGCTCGGCGTCGGCTTGCGGCCGGAATGCTTCGCCGACCAACTCGCCTCGCTTGCCGTCCTCAAAACGATCGACGCGCGCCATCTGATCGCCTATTTCGATCCTGACGCCGGACATGGGATCTCGGCGCTGGAAGGATACGCGGATATCGCTGAGCGGTCCGGCCTCAAGGTGACACTGGAACTTGCCCTGCCATGCAAGCGCCCGCTTGAGGAGGAAATGGCCGAACTCGCCACGTTCATCGAAAAGGCTGGTCTGGCGCTCGATACGCTGTTCATTTGCCCGTCAGTGGACCGTCAGTCAACGCCGCCCGGCAGTCAGTGGCCGCAGTGCCCGCCGCTCGCGGATGTCTATTCCGCGGCGCGGGCAGCCTTTCCCGGCGTTCGGCTCGGCGGCGGCATGATGAGCTATTTCACCGAGCTCAATCGCAAGCACGTGCCCGGTGATCGGATAGACTATGTCAGCCATTGCACCAACCCGATCGTGCATGCGGCTGATGACCTTTCCGTCATGCAGACCTTCGAGGCCCTTTGCGATGTCGTGCGTTCCACGCGGGCAATCTATGGCGACAAGCCCTATCGCATCGGCCCTTCCACCATCGCCATGCGCCAGAATCCCTATGGCAATGCCACGAAGGACAATCCGGCCGGCGGCCGTATCCCGATGGCCAGTGTCGACCCTCGGCACAATGGACGTTTCGGCGCCGCCTGGGCGCTGGCCTATGCCGCAACCGTGGCCTCTGCAGAACTGGAAGTCCTGACGCTTTCGACGCTTGCAGGCCCTTTCGGGCTTGTCGCCGGTGAGGGGGAGACGACCGCGAAAGGCGAGTTGCGGCCGCTTGCACATGTGCTGGCGCGTCTCGGGGCGCTCGCAGGCGAAGAGGTTGTCGCGGTCGAGACCTCACGGCCGGATGCGGTGCTGGGGCTGGCGTCCCGGGAGCGGTTGCTTCTGGCAAACATAACGCCTGCGCCGCAGACAGTGATGCTCACTGCTACGCCGCGAAAGGTCGTGGAAATTGCGAGCGGTGAGAAAGTCCTGGCGTCAGGACAGCACGTCACTCTACCAGCCTATGGCTGCGTCGAGATCTTCATCTGAGCGTTATACCAGCCTACGTTGATACTACTTCTGGCTCTTGAGGGCATAGAGTGCGCGGGAGCGCTCCAGGTGTTTTACCATCGCCTGTTCGGCAAAATCGGCGTCACCCTTTTCGATCGCGCGGATGATTTCCGCGTGTTCTGCAAGTGTGAAGTCCTCGCGGCCCGTCCATATGAGCATTTCCGTATGGTAGGACTTCAGCCATCCCAGCATCGCGCCGCTGACGGCCGCAAAGATCGGGTTGCCCGAAATCCGGGCGATCGCGTGGTGGAATTCCATGTCGGCATCGATGAAGGCATCCGCATCGCCGAGACTCTGTTTCTGCTTTTCGAGCAGCGCGCGCAGTTCGGCGATCTGTGCCGGGCTTACCTTGGCTGCCGCCTCGCGGACCATGCCGCGCTCGAAGAAGATGCGGGCGCTCTTGAGGTGTTCCAGCGAGTCCGAAGAGCCGGAAAGCATCAGCTTTGCCGGCAGATCGACCTGCCGGAAGATGGATTCCGCGGTTATGCGCAAAACTTTGGCGCGCTCGCCTTGGGAAATCTCGACGAGACCCTTGCCGGCAAGCGCCTGCATCGCTTCGCGGATGGCCGGGCGCCCGACGCCGTAGCGTTCCATCAGTTCGCGTTCGGACGGCATGTCGTCGCCGGCCTTCAGCTCGCCGGTCTCGATCATGAGCTTCAGTCGCGAAAACACTTCATCGGAGAGTTTCTTGCGGACGATCGGTTCGGAAACAACGTTCATGAGTCACCTGGATTCGACAGGTTTGAATATGCATCAAGTTCCTGTGCTGCAACAGGTTTCGCCGCAGCCGGCTTGCAATAACATAAATACTCATTATACCAGTTTGTAGCCGTTAACAAGCATTGCCGCACGGAGGTGCGGGAGGAGAGAACGTGATCCGTCTGACCTATCGGATAGAGACGCCCGGATCTGTAGAAGCGATGGCGTCGAAGATCGCCAGCGACCAGTCGACAGGCACCTTCGTGGCGTTGCCGGGGGAGACAGAAGAGCTGAAGGCGCGCGTGGCGGCGCGCGTCGTCGCCGTCCGTCCGCTGCCGCCCACACACCAGGCATCGTTCCCGGACGAAAGAGGCGACGCGACGCAGTTCGACCGCGCCGATGTCGATATCGACTTTCCGATGGACGCTGTGGGCACGGATCTCTCCGCACTGATGACCATCGCCATCGGCGGCGTGTTTTCCATCAAAGGGCTCACCGGCATCCGCATTGTCGATATGAAGCTGCCGAAGGAATTTGCGGCGGCCCATCTCGGGCCGCAGTTCGGCGTGGCGGGAAGCTTCGCATTGACCGGCGTGACGGATCGCCCGATCATCGGCACCATCGTCAAGCCGGCGCTCGGTCTCAGGCCGCATGAAACAGCTGATATGGTCGGCGAGTTGATCGAGGCGGGCGTCGATTTCATCAAGGACGACGAGAAGCTGATGAGCCCGGGCTATTCGTCGTTGAAGGACCGCGTCGCGGCGATCATGCCGAAAATCCTCGCCCACGAGCAGAAGATCGGCAAGAAGGTCATGTACGCCTTCGGTATCAGTCACGCCGACCCCGACGAGATGATGCGCAACCACGATATGGTTCTCGAAGCCGGCGGCAATTGCGCCGTGGTCAACATTAATTCGATCGGTTTTGGTGGTCTCGCCTTCCTGCGCAAGCGCTCTAGCCTGGTGCTGCATGCCCACCGCAATGGTTGGGATATCCTCACGCGCCATGCCGGCCTCGGCTTCGAGTTTTCCGTCTGGCAGCAGTTCTGGCGCCTGCTCGGCATCGACCAATTCCAGATCAACGGCATCCGCGTGAAATACTGGGAGCCGGACGAAAGTTTCGTACAATCCTACAAGGCCGTCAGCACGCCGTTGTTTTCGGAAGACGACAGGGCGCTGCCGGTGGTCTGCTCGGGCCAGTGGGGCGGGCAGGCGCCCGATACGATCGCGGCGACCGGCGGATCGACAGCACTTCTCTACCTCTGCGGCGGCGGCATCGTCAGCCATCCGGGCGGGCCGGGAGCGGGCGTGAAGGCGGTCAAGCAGGCATGGGAGGCGGCGGCCGCGGGCGTGCCGCTGGAAGCCTATGCCAAGGATCATCCGGAACTCGCGCAATCCATCGAGAAATTTGCCGATGGCAAGGCGGCCTGAGCCATGACACGACCGCTGATCAGCTATTATGGCGACGACTTCACCGGCTCGACCGACGTCATGGAGGCGCTCGCCTCGAACGGTGTCGAAACGGTGCTTTTCCTGAAAGTGCCGGACGCGGACCTCTTGTCGCGCTTCGACGGCGCGCGCGCCTTCGGCCTTGCCGGCACGAGCCGCAGCGAAACGCCTGAGTGGATGGACGTGCACCTTCGCGAAGCCTTCGGCTGGCTGAAGACGCTCGACGCCGAACTCTGCCACTATAAGGTCTGCTCGACCTTCGATTCCGCGCCGCATGTCGGCAATATCGGCCGGGCGATCGAGATCGGCCGCACGGTCTTCGGCGAAGCGACCGTGCCACTCATCGTCGGCGCGCCCCAGATCCGCCGATATACGGCCTTCGGAGAGCTCTTCGCCGCCTATCAAGGCCGCAACTACCGCATCGATCGTCATCCGGTCATGTCGCGCCATCCGGTCACGCCGATGGACGAGTCCAATCTGCTGATGCATCTCGCGCGCCAGACAAAGCTCTCTTCGGCACTCATCGATAATGTCGCGCTGCTGGGCCGGTCGGCGCTTGAAGACGCCGACATCCTGCTCATCGACGTGCTCGACGCGTTGACCCAGGCCGCCGCCGGTGCCTTGGTCTGGAACGCGCTGCATCCCAGAAGCGGCTTCATTTGCGGATCCTCCGGTGTCGAATATGCCTTGATCCCCGCATGGCGGAACGAGGTTCTGATCGGCGACAAACCTGTCTTTGCCGAGGCCGGTCCGGTGGATCGCATCGCGGTCGTGTCCGGCAGCGTTTCTCCCACCACGGAGCGGCAAATTCGCCATGCGCTCGCAAACGGTTTTGGCGGCGTCACGCTTGATCCTCTTGCACTTTCCGGCGACGGGGCCGGATCTGCAATTGCCGTGGCGATCGAAGCCGGCCTCAAGGTGCTGGAAGGCGGCGACAGTGTCGTGCTTTACACGGCGCTTGGTCCATCTGCCGATCGGGGCGGCGAACTCGATTCATCGACAGGCGCTCGTCATCGCCTCGGCCGCGCGCTCGGCCAAATTCAGTCGGCGCTTGTCCAGCGCGCCGGGATCTCGCGCGCCGTGGTGGCCGGCGGCGATACGTCAAGCCACGCGCTCGGTCAGATGGGCATTTTGGCACTGACGCTAAAGATGCCCCTGCCGCAGACGCCGGGCTCGCCGCTTTGCATCGCTCATGGCGGTGCGGTGGATGGCTTGCAGATCGCGCTAAAGGGCGGGCAGGTTGGCGGCGACGACTATTTTTCCATGATCAGAGCGGGCAAAGTATAACTCGGGCGGTGAGCGGCACACCAACGTTAGGCTGGAAATAAAGAGATAGAGCGTTTCCGCGCCTCCGTTTAACGCAGACGTGCGACTGGGCCGCCCGGGCGAGCTGCCGGATCATTCTTCGAAATGCTCATATTCGAAGGTCGACCTCCAGCCAGGCGGACAGCGCCGGCATGATCTCCAAGATGAGATCGGGTGCGCTTGATCGGCGAAGATGTCGGTAAACCTCAGAGCGACGACTTGTTCGCTGTGGCGGCCTCGAAGCTGTCCACCAGTAGCCCGTAGGGCGGGTTATGACCGGAACTTAAGGGAAGGCCAAGGCTTTCCTGCGCAGTATGAACTGCTGAAGCGCATCAGGGCCAAGCGCGATATGGTCTCCTGTTAGCCGCATGTGCTCGGTCAGTTTGGAAAACAACTCCGCTGCCAGATCTTCGCGCTCCACGACCAGATTGTTCATTTCCTGCGGGTCGCTTGCCAGCGCGTAAAGCTCAAAGAAGACCTCGTCCTTGAAGATGTCGACGATGAGCTTGTGCGATTGGTGGATGATACACCGCGAGAAGTTGCCCAGGGCGCCATTGCCGTCGAACTGAACAAAGATATCCTTATGCTCGCAAGGCGTCCCGGCGTTGATCGACGGCATCAGGGAGCGGCCGGGAAGGTCTTTGGGTTTCTCGACGTTCACGATGTCGCAAATCGTTGGCAAGACGTCGATGTGACTGACCGCTTGGTCGCAGACCCCGATGCCGGCCATGGGCGCCGGCATCTTGAACAGGAGAGGTGTGCGGATCGCCTCCTCGTACATGCACATCTTCTGCCAGAGGCGATGCGAGCCTAGCATCTCGCCATGATCGCTCGTAAACACGATCAGTGTTTCGTCGTAAATGTCTTCAGCCTTCAGCTTGGAAACGATCGCTCCGATGCAATGGTCGAGAAGAGCCACCAGCCCGGCATAGACGCGCCAAATCTCTTTCCAATCGTCGCGGCTGTAACGGGTGCCGAGGAAGCCGGGTAGATTGTAGAGCTGCAGCGGACTTTGGCCGGAGAACCATTGGCCGACATTGTCAGGCGGCTCGACCTCTCGCGCCAACGAATACCACGGCTCGGGCACATCGAAGGGGGGATGCGGCGCCAGGAACATGGCGCTCAGGAAAAGTGGCCGCGATCTGTCGCGGTTCTCGATGGCGCCGAGCGACGATTGCAGGATATAGCCGTCGAAGAAGCTGTCGAACCCCGGCTCATAGCAGCCGGTCGCCGGCGTCGAATAGTCTCCGACCGAGGTAACGGTGCCTGAAGTCAGTTCCGGAACGATGCCGCGGAAGCGTGGGCCTCCAGGTGGACGGTGCCCCCTCGCATCGAGAAACGCGCCGTAATTCTCTTCAAGTGCATGCCACCTGACCGCCGTGCCTTCGCGCATCTCGAGCGGTGGCTGGTACATCAGATGCTGTTTTCCCGCGTGCCATCCGTCCCAATCGGCAGACAGCAGTCCGTACAGGTTGGCGATATCGTCACCTATGAAGCCATGCTGTTTGTCTACCTCGATCCAGGGGTTGATCAGGCAACCGGTCGAATTGGGATATCGCCCGGTGAAAAACGCGCCGCGCGAAGGCACGCACAGCGGCGAGGCGCAATAGGCGTTCGGAAAGAGGCAGCTGTCAGCCTGAAGCGCCTGCAGATGCGGCATGTAGGATGTGCCGATGAAATCATAGCGAAGCTGATCAGCCATGATGACGACGACGTTGGGTTTCTGCATGAAGGCGTCCTCGCTAAGCCAAGGAGAAAAGACAGCGCAATGCGTTCGCCGTGGCAGCCCGGTCAGTCAGACATCGGCGGTGGCATGCCGTCTGCAAGGGGTGAGCAGGCGTCGGTGAAGGCCTGTAGGTTTCGTCGTCGTCAGCGGGCGGGACGTTCCCTGGGCGGACCGACGGTCGCCCTTTCGATCAGTTTGACGCCCATGTTGACGCGCGTGATGCTTTCTTCGGCGTTGGCTATTCGCTTCATCAGCAGTTGAACGCCGATCCGGCCGAGCTCGATGCGATCGATGCTGATCGTCGTCAGCGGCGGCCGGCTGTGCATGGCAATCGCTACGTCATCGAGCCCGATGATCGAATAGTCGTCGGGCACCGAAAGGCCTTGGCTTTGAAGCGCCTGCATGACGCCGAGCGCGACCACGTCCATGCTGCAGAAAAGCGCCGTCGCCTTGTCCAGCCTGCCGCTCTCAAGCGCCTGGCGCGTGGCCAGTTGCGCCTGGGTTTCCAGGAAACCCATCTTGCCGAGATCAATGAGGTGCTTGTCCGGATCGAAGGCTATTCCAGCCTCTTCCAGCGCGAGACGAAAACCCTCAAGGCGACGCTGCATCGACAATCGCCGTGGCAGCGTCACGTGCACGATGTCTCGGTGCCCGGCCTCGAGTAGACGACGTGTCGCAAGCCAGCCGGCCGACCAGTTGTCGGGCAGAACACTGTCCATGCGCATCGAGCGATCCATGCCGTTGATCAGAACGGTCGGCACGCCACTTGCGGCGAGCCGGTCGATCGCAGCCCGGTCGTCGAGGCCGACAGCGATGACCGTGCTCGGCTCTGCGCCGCGCAGGTATTCGTCGATCTCCGCGGTGTTCTGTTTGGCGTCGAGCGTCAGCAGCTGCACGTCGACTTTCAGCGAATGCGCCGCAGCCTCGTCCAGTGCGCCGCGGATCACATCCTCGTAGAACTGCGACCCGGAGTAATATTCGGCCGGCACGATCAAGGCAGTGCTTCCGATGCCAGCCTTGTGCAGCGATCGGGCGTTGCGCCCGAGGTAGCCGAGTTCTTCGGCAAGAGCCAAAATCTTCTTGCGGCTCTCGCCGCTGACGCCGCCGCGATTGTTCAGCACCTTCGACACGGATGCGACTGAAACGCCGGCTGCATCGGCGATGTCGCGCAGTGTCAGTGTGGCGAGTTGATCATCGGTCATTGGAAACCCACTCCATCAGATTCCTGCGCTTTTTGGGAGTCGCAGCGACTGGCATTTTGTCTGCTTACCAGAAGAATTGTGTATGCCCGAGCGACCGCATCAAGGCCTCCATGAAATAGTAGTCTCCATAGGGAAGCATGGTGTCGGAATAGCCTGATCCGACATGGGCCGCGCCATGGGCGAGAAGGCCGAGTGCCGTTGGATCGTCGGTCAGGTCGCAGGTGTCGAGCAAGCCAGCGATCAGGCGGTCGGCAAACCCGCGCCAGGCTTGAGCCTCGTCGACGTCGCACTGGTCGGCGAGCATGTAGATGCCGGCTGTCATGATGGCGCCGGCCGAACTGTCGCGCGGCGCGTTCTTCGGGTTGGGGACGTCATAGTCCCACACGGGCACGAGGTCGCTGCCCATCAGCTGCTCGGCCTTGGCGGCGAGCCTGCGGGCCGCATCCAGATAGGTCTTATTGCCGGTGACGCGCGCGCATTGTGCAAAACCGTGGATCAGCCAGGCCTGGCCGCGCGACCAGCATGAGCCGTCGGCATGGCCCTGGTGGGTTTCTCCGCGCAGTGCCTCGCCGGTGCTCGGGTCGAACAGGAAGGTGTGGAAGCTGGTATCGTCGTCGCGCACCAGATGTTTCAATGTGGTGTCGGCATGGCCGTCGGCGGCCTCGCGAAAGTCGGCGCGTCCGGTTTCGCCGTAGGCCCAATAGAGGAGGGCGAGGTTCTGCATCGTATCGGCGATGATCCGCCCGTTGGCGAAATCTGCGCGCATGGAGCCATGCGCCGGTTGCGCGTTCCACGCCTGAAGATAGCGCCCCTCCGGTCGGTACCGGCCGAGCAGCAGATTGGCGGCTTCAAGAGCGAGCGCGCGCGGCTCCTTCTCGCCGGTCATCAGCCATTCGGCGACGCAGCTGAGCGAGAACTGGAAGCCAAGATCATGGTCCTGAGCGCGGCGATGCGCCAGAATGCCCCGAAAGATCGAGCGGCGGGCGCGCGCTGCGTTCAGGAATGTCGGATCTCCTGTTAGCTGCGAAGCAAGCCACAATTGGCCGGCATGAAAGCTCACGACCCAGTCGTAGGGGCTGCAATAGGCCCAGCTATTGTCGCTCAAGCCGATCTTCGGGTTGCGAATGCCGATGATCGGCATGGTCGTGCGCAATTTTTCGATGCTGCGTACGAGCGCTGCCTGGTGGCGATCAACATGAGAGGTGGCGGCTGCCGGCACGGAGGCTGCAAAGTAGCTACTGGTTTCGATTTTCATGTGAGTGCTCCTGAGTATGGAAATCTTTTTGCTCATTACGCAATTTTCGTCAATAGCGAAACTTTCGCTTGACGAAGAATGTTTTCGGTTTCATTCTTATGTCTAGTCTGGGCGTCCTTCGTGACGTCCACGGCGCCGATAAGGGAGGGTGAGGGAATGTCCATTACGGACGCATCGAATGCAGGGCCGCCTCTGAGCGTGCGACTGCGCAGCCAGTTGGGCGGCTACGGCTTCCTGATGCCCTGGCTGCTGGGGTTTGTCGTGCTGACCTTGGGACCGGCCGTTTCGTCGTTCTATCTCTCGCTCACCGACTTCGGCCTGATGGGGCCGGCCAACTGGGTCGGTGCCGAGAACTATGTGCGGATTGCCAGCGACGACCCCCGTTTCTGGACGGCGATGCGGGTGACTTTCACATTCGTTCTCCTGTCGGTTCCGCTCAAGCTGATGTTCGCGTTGGCGATCGCCGTGGCGCTGAACAAGGGGCTGCGCGGCCTGACGGTCTTTCGGGCGATCTTCTATCTTCCGTCGCTGGTCGGCGGCAGCGTTGCGATCGCGGTGCTCTGGCGGCAGGTGTTTGCCGGCGACGGGGTGCTGAACCAGGTTCTGGCGGCGCTTTTCGGCTACGAAGGCCCGAGCTGGATCTCGAACCCGTCCACGTCGCTCTACACCCTGGTTCTGCTCGCGGCCTGGCAGTTCGGCTCGTCGATGATCATCTTTCTCGCCGGTCTGCGCCAGATCCCGCAGGATATGTATGAGGCTGCCAGCATCGACGGGGCAAGCCGCTCCCGCCAGTTCTTCAAGATCACGCTGCCGCTTTTGACGCCGGTGATCTTTTTCAATGCGGTGATCCTGACGATCGACGCGTTCAAGGCTTTCACCTCGGCTTTCGTCGTCAGCGACGGCAGCGGTGGTCCGATCGATACGACGCTGTTCTACACGCTCTATCTCTATCAGGAAGCCTTCACCAACTTCCGTTTCGGATACGCGTCAGCCCTTGCCTGGGTGCTGGTGGTCATCATCGCCATTTTCACGACGCTGTCCTTCATGTCGGCCAAATATTGGGTGCACTACGATGACTGATACCGTCTACGCGTCGAACGTCGTCGAGGCAGCTGCCATGCCCGACGGAGCCAAATCCTCGCCGCTGAAGCGGGCGTTGGTCTACGCGCTCCTGACCGCCGTGAGCTTCATCATGCTTTATCCGCTGCTGTGGATGGTCTCGAGCTCCTTCAAGCCCGAAAACGAGATCTTTGCGACAACATCGCTCATACCGCAGGAGTTTACGCTCGATGCCTACCGACGCGGTTGGAATGGCCTGAGCGTCAGCTTCGGCCACCTGTTCCTCAACTCGCTGCTGATCTCGGTCCTGGTCGTCATCGGCAACCTGATATCGTGCTCGATGGCCGCCTACGCCTTCACGCGGCTGCAGTTCAAGGGCCGCGGGTTCTGGTTCGCGCTCATGCTCGGGACCCTGATGATGCCGCAGCATGCGGTGCTGATCCCGCAATATCTGATGTTTCTGAAGTTCGGCTGGGTCAACACGATCATGCCGCTTGTCGTGCCGAAGTTCTTCGCCATCGATGCCTTCTTCATCTTCCTGATGGTTCAGTTCTTCCGTGGCATCCCGCGTGAGCTCGACGAGGCGGCCATCATGGACGGCGCCGGACCGTTGCGCATCTTCCTCAAGGTGATCCTGCCGCTTTCGACGCCTGTGCTCGCGACCGCCGCAGTCTTCTCGTTCATCTGGACCTGGGACGATTTCTTCGCGCCGCTGATCTATTTGAACGACATCGAGAAATACACGGCCCAGCTTGGTCTTCGAACCTTCGTTGATGCCACGGCGCAATCGGATTGGGGCGCTCTACTTGCGATGTCGACTTTGACCGTATTGCCGATCTTCATCCTCTTCCTCCTGTTCCAGCGGCTGCTGATCGAAGGCATCGCGACGACGGGCATGAAGCGGTAGTGCGGCGAACAAAAACCACAGAACAAGCAATAGGAAAGGGGAGCCCCATGACGACGCTCGCTTTGAAGCAAGTCCAGAAGCGCTACGGTGCCGTCGAGGTCATCCGCGGCGTCGACCTCCAGATCGGCAGCGGCGAGTTCGTCGTTTTCGTCGGCCCGTCGGGCTGCGGCAAGTCCACGCTCTTGCGCATGATTGCCGGGCTGGAGCCCATCTCCGGCGGCGAGCTGGCGATTGGCGGCGCCAGGATGAATGAGAAGGCAGCCTCCGAGCGCGGCATCGCCATGGTCTTTCAGTCCTATGCCCTCTATCCGCATATGAGTGTCTACAAGAACATGTCGTTCGGCCTTGAAACCATGCGCATGCCAAAGCCCGAGATCGACCAGCGGGTGCGCAAGGCCGCCGAAATCCTGCAGATCACGCAGCTGCTCGAACGCAAGCCAAAGCAGCTGTCGGGCGGCCAGCGTCAACGCGTGGCCATCGGTCGCGCCATCGTGCGCGATCCGAAAATCTTCCTGTTCGACGAACCCTTGTCCAATCTGGACGCTGAGCTTCGGGTGCAGACCCGTGTCGAGATCGCAAAGCTCCACGCCGATATCGGCGCCACGATGATCTACGTCACCCATGACCAGGTCGAAGCCATGACGCTGGCTGACCGGATCGTCGTGCTGCGCGCTGGCCGGATCGAGCAGCAGGGAACGCCGCTCGAAATCTACAATAGGCCGGTCAACCGCTTTGTCGCCGGCTTCATCGGTTCGCCGAAGATGAATTTCCTGGATGTTTCCGTGGTGGGCCGTCGCGACGACGAGGTTGTCATCGGTCTTGCCGGTGCCGATGTCGCCGTGCCCCTGGTCGAAAGAGCCGCGATCGGGGCGACGCTCAGCCTTGGCGTTCGCCCGGAGCATATCAGGGCCAACGCCGCGGGCGGCATCCATCTGGGGACATTGACGATCACCCATATCGAGCATCTCGGCGGCCAGACCATCGTCTATGGGCGTCTGCCCGACAAGCAGGCGCTCATCGTCGCCATGGAAGGCCAGACACTGCTTGGCACGGGCGAAACGCTGAGCGTCAGCATCGCGCCGGAACATTGCCATCTCTTCGACGCCGAAGGGCGCAGGCTTGCTGACTAGGCTCAGGCAAAAACGGAACCAAAGGGAGGAATTCATGATCAATCGACGCGAACTTCTACGCAACGGCCTGCTGCTCGGCGGAGCGGCTGCATTTTCGCAGCTTCCGCTGCGGACCGCATTTGCCGACAGCGCCACGATGCGGCTCTACTGGTGGGGCACGCCTGCGCGCGCCGAGCGCACCCTTGGCGTCGCCCGGCTGTTTGAAGCCGCCAATCCGGATGTCAAGATCAACGGCGAAGTCGGCGGAAACGACTATTGGTCGAAACTGACGACGATGCTTGTTGGCGGCAATGCCCCTGATATTTTCCAGCTCGAGCCTGGCCGATTTGCCGACTATGCGCGCCGCAACACCACGCTTCCGCTCAACGATTTCCTCGGCAAGTCCATTCGCACCGACAAGCTCGCGCCGGGTGTGATGGAGCTTGGAACCGTCGACGGCAAGGTGGCGGGCATGCCGCTGTCGCTCAACGCGTTCGCATTGTTCTATGACACGGAAGCCTTCAAGCAGGCCGGGCTCAATCCGCCGGGGGCCGCGACCACGTGGGACGAGTTCGCCAAACTTTGTGTCGAGCTGACCAAGGCGATCGACCGCAAGAACGTTTGGGCGGTCGGCAACGCATCACGCTACACCTATGCGTTCGATGCATTCTTGAACCAGCGCGGCAAGCGATTGTACGGCGAGGACGGCAAGATCGGTTTCGATGTCAACGATGCCAAAGACTGGTATGGCTACTGGGAGAGCCTCGCCAAGAACGGCGGCTGCGTGTCGGCCGAAGTCCAGTCTATGGACCAGATTCAGGTCGATTCAAACCCGCTGGCAACCGGCAAGGCCGCCATGGCCATCGCGTTTTCGAACCAGCTTCTCGGCTACCAGTCGGCGGTGAAGAACCCGCTCGGGATCACCACCTTGCCGGTGACGGATCCATCAGGACCGTCCGGCCTGTTCTACCGGCCGGGTCTGCATTTCGGCATTGCAAGCACCTGCGAAAATCCGGAACTTGCTGCCCGGTTCATTGACTTCTTCGTCAACGATATGGCTGCCGGCAAGGTTCTCGGCGTCGAGCGCGGCGTTCCCGTCAACACCGACGTCAAGGGCGCGGTCGTTCCGCTGATCGACGACGTGTCGAAACGGACGGTCGACTACATCTCGTCGATTGCCGGCCGGGTCGGCGCCTATCCTCCGCCAGTGCCGGTCGGCGCCTCCGAATTCGACACACGCGCCTTCCGGCCGCTGGCAGACAAGGTGGCCTTTGGCCAGGTGACGCCCGCAGAGGCGGCTGATCAGTTGGTTGCGGAAGGCGGCCGAATTCTCAAGGGCTGATCGTCTCGCGACGATAGTGGCCGCTTCGCTTGTCGAAATCGCCTAAGCGCCCAAGTGCGCCGCCGAAGGAGGTCGGCGGCGCACAGAAATCGAAGCTTTCGGGAGAGGACCATGCTTGGCAGACGCGAATTTTTGCAGTTGGGGTTGTTGTTCGGGGGCGCGGCAACGTTTTTGCAATCGCCGTTGCGCTCAGCCTTGGCGGATAGTGCAACGATGCGCCTCTTCTGGTTCGGTTCTCCCGCACGCGCCGAGCGCACCCTTAGTGTTGCCAGGTTGTTCGAGGCCGCAAATCCCGGCGTGAAGATCAATGGCGAGGTTGGCGGCAACGACTACTGGTCGAAGCTGACGACGATGCTGGCCGGTGGCAATGCGCCAGATATCTTCCAGCTCGCGCCAAGCCGCTTTGCCGACTACGCGCGCCGCAACACCATGCTTCCTCTCGGCGATTACCTGGGAAGCACGATCCGCACCGACAAATTGATGACCGGCGTCCTCGATCTCGGGGCGGTCGACGGCAAGGTCGTCGGCATGCCCCTGTCATTGAATGCGTTTGCTCTGCTTTACGACCGTGTCGCCTTCGAAAGCGCCGGCATCGCACCTCCGGGACCGACGACGACCTGGGACGATTTTGCCAGGCTCTGCATCGACATCACCAAGGCGATCGGCCGGAAGAATGTCTGGGCAGTCGGCAACGGCGCGCGCTACAGCTATGCCTTCGAAGCGTTCCTCGTTCAGCGCGGCAAGCGATTGTACGGCGAAGATGGCCGGATCGGCTTCGACGCCGCCGATGCGAGCGAATGGTACGGCTATTGGGAAAGTCTGGCGAAGAACGGCGGCTGCGTGTCGGCTGAAATCCAGGCAATGGACAAGCTGCAGATCGACTCCAATCCGCTTTCGACCGGTCATGCGGTCATGGCGATTGCCTTTTCCAACCAGTTGCTCGGCTATCAGGCGCTTGCCAAGAACAAGCTGGAGATCACCTCCTTGCCGATAAGCGAAGCATCGGCACCCTCCGGCCTGTTCTACAAGGCCAGCCTGCATTTCGGTATTGCCAGCACCTCCAGGCAGCCGGAACTTGCTGCACGGTTCATCGACTTCTTCATCAATGACCTGGCGGCCGGGAAAATTCTCGGGGTTGAACGCGGGGTGCCGATCAATCTTGATGTCAGGGAGGCGGTGACGCCTCTTGTCGACGATGTCTCGAAACGATCGGTGGACTACATTTCTTCGATAGCCGGACGGGTGGGCGCCTTTCCGCCTCAGGTTCCGATCGGTGCCTCCGAGCTTGAAGAGCGCGTGTTCCGCCCGATCGCCGATCAGGTTGCCTTCGGCCAATTGACTGTCGCTGCGGCTGGCGAGGAGCTGGTCGCGCAGGCAAACCGCATCCTCAGGAGCTAGCGCTTCCAACCGGTCGGCGCCCTGCAGGGCTCCGCAGCACACGCTTCCCAAGACAGGAATGGCCAATGACAGATGGCATATATCCCGACAGCCTGTTCCACCCATGGTCGGGCAATGAACTGCGCACGCGGGCCGATGTCGAGCGTGCATTGAAATCCCTCTGTGCTCCGGCCGAACCCAACCGGTCGGCCGGTGGAGCGCGGCTGCGGTTCGACGCGACCGCGGCGCATTTCGATCAGGCCGCGGCCGATCTTGAGGGTTTTTCGCGGTTGTTGTGGGGACTGGTCCCGGCGCAGGTCGGCGGAGCCGACTGGATCGACTGGACGCCGATCGCGCGCGGCCTTGCGTCCGGCACGGATCCGCACCATGCCGAATACTGGGGGCAGCCGACGGATCGCAATCAGCGCCTTGTCGAACTCGCGGCCATCGGCTTTGCGTTGCGTCTCGTGCCGGACAAGCTCTGGGCTCCGCTTGGGCCAGATGAGCGCGAGAACGTCGTCGCCTATCTCAAGTCAGGGCATGCCTGCCGGTTTTCTGAGAACAACTGGAAGTTCTTCCGGCTGCTCATCAGCCTGGGGCTGAATTCCGTCGGCGCCTATCGCGATCGGGACTTGGACCAAGCCTATATCGACGAGCTTGAAACGTTCTATTTCGGCGATGGCTGGTACAGCGATGGCGACGCGCGCCGTGCCGACCACTACATCCCCTTCGCCTTTCACTTCTATGGGCTCATTCTTGCCGTGCTCGACGGCCGCGCCTACACGCAGCCCTATCGCGAGCGTGCGCGTCTCGCCGCCGACGATATGACGCGTTGGTTTGCCGATGATGGCGCCGCATTGGCGTTTGGCCGGTCGATGACCTATCGCTTTGCCATCGCCGGTTTCTTCGGCGCTCTGGCATTTGCCGGCGAGGAGGCGCTGCCTTGGGGGCAACTGAAGGGCTTCTATCTGCGCAATCTGCGCTGGTGGGCCAAGCAGCCGATGGCGTCGAGAGACGGCATCCTGCCGGTCGGTTACGCTTACCCGAACCTTCTGATGTGCGAGACCTACAACTCTCCGCAGTCGCCCTATTGGGCCTTGAAGGCGTTTCTGCCGCTGGCCTTACCGGAGCAACACCCCTTCTGGAGCGCTGAAGAGGCGGATTGCCCTCCGCGCGACGACGTTGCCATACACGGGCATACGGGCATGATCATCAAGAACCCTCCGGGCGATGCGATCGCGCTTTGCGGCGGCCAGCAAACGGGTCCGCAAAACACCTGGGCACGGTTCGGTGCCGAGAAATACAGCAAGTTCGTCTATTCCGCCCGCTACGGTTTCAGCGTGGAAAGTGACCCCAACCGTTTCGCCGACGCGGTCCTGGACGGCATGATCGGATTCAGCAGCGACGGCCTCCAGTTCCATGTCCGCCAGGCCAACGAGCAAGTGCTGATCGCCGATGGCGTCCTCTACGCGCGCTGGCGGCCCAATGGCGACATCCTGGTCGAAACCTGGCTCTACTGGCATGGCGATTTCCATGTCCGCACCCATCGCGTCTGGGCCGAACGAGCGGTCCTAACCAAGGAAGGCGGCTTTGCGATCGCCCGAAGCGGTGGGCTTGCCGATGCATTGGAAGGTGAAGCTGGCAACGCGGTTGTCGCGACCCCGCACGATCTGTCGGCGATCGTCGATCTCGGCTCGTCGGTCATCCGTGCCGGCAAAGCGCATATCGCCCAGCCGAACACGAACCTGATTGCCGGAAGGACGCTGGTGCCGCAGTTGACGGCAGAGATTCCCCGGGGAACGAGCACACTTTTTGCCGCCGTCCTGGCGAGCGCCGATCCCGCCATCGGGCGCAGCACGCTGACGCGCCTGCCGCCGTCCCCAGACCTGCCAGCGCTTGAAGCGCTGATCAAGGCAAAGGGCCGGCCGGTCTCGCTCATGAGCAGAAATACGAACGCCTGACCGGCCGCTGATGCCGGCCCATTTTGCAAGTCGAGGACAAGAACTGATGGATATTCGCCAAGCTATACATTTCGAACAGGCCGAGATGCTCGACACCGAGGGGCTGCGCCGCCATTTCCTCGTCGAGGATCTTTTTGCTGCCGGCGAGATCCGCACCACATACAGCCACTATGATCGGCTGGTTCTGCTCGGCATCCGGCCGGAGGCCACGCCGCTCGCCTTCAGCGCAGAGCTCGCGAAATCCGCCGGCGTCGCCGATTTTCTCGAGCGTCGGGAACTGGCAGTCGTCAACCTCGGCGGTGGCGTAGCGAGAATATCTGCTGACGCTGAAGACCATGTCATTGCGCCTTTCGAGGCGCTCTACATTGGCAAGGGGGCGAAGTGCGTATCGTTTGCCGCAGTGGACGAGGCATCGCCTCCAAGGCTCTACGGTGTTTCGGCGCCCGCGCATGCCAGCCACCCCACCCGCAAGATCACCCAGGAAGAAGCTTCGCCGCAGGCACTCGGAACGAGCGAGGCTGCCAACAAGCGCACCATCTACAAATATGTCCATGATGGCCTGTTGCCGACCTGCCAGCTCATGCTCGGCATCACGCACTTCGAGCCCGGGAGCGTCTGGAATACCATGCCTGCGCACCTTCACGATCGGCGCATGGAAGCCTATCTCTATTTCGACATGCCGGAAGATCGCATGGTCGTCCATCTCATGGGGCGGCCCGAGGCGACGCGCCACCTGATCGTTCGCAACGAACAGGCGGTCATTTCGCCCCCGTGGTCGATCCACAGTGGCAGCGGCACCGGCTCCTATGCCTTCGTCTGGGCAATGGCAGGCGATAACCAGTCCTTCGCCGACATGGATTTTGTGGCAATGGAGACCCTGCGATGACCGAGATTGCGCATCTGTTCAGTCTTTCCGGCAAGTGGGCGCTGGTCACAGGCGCCCGGGGAGGGCTTGGGCAGGCGACGGCACTGGCGCTTGCGAAGGCAGGGGCCGACATCGTCGGCCTCGGGTCGACGCCGATGCCGGAAACCAGAGCGTTGATCGAAGCTGTCGGACGCCGATTCCTCGGCATCCAGGCGGATCTTTCACAACCCAACGATTTTCGCTCTCTCGTCGGAGAGATCGAAGAGCAAGCCGGGCCCATCGATATCCTGGTCAACAATGCCGGAACGATCAGGCGTGCCGATCTGCTCGACTACTGCGAGGCTGATTGGGACGTGGTGACGAACGTCAACGAGAAGAGCTTGTTCTTCCTTAGCCAGGCCGTTGCGCGCGGCATGGTTTCGCGTCGCTTCGGCCGCATCATCAACATCGCATCGCTGCTCTCGTTCCAGGGGGGCATCCGGGTTCCGGCCTATACCGCCTCCAAGCATGCGGTGGCGGGGCTAACGAAGCTGATGGCAAACGAGTTGGCTGCATCCGGTGTCACCGTCAACGCGATCGCGCCCGGCTATATGGAAACTGACAACACCGCGGCCCTGCGAGCGGATCCGGAGCGACAGAGGCAAATCCTCGAACGTATTCCCGTCGGGCGATGGGGCGTTCCTGACGATCTGACGACTGCTGTCCTGTTTCTGGCAAGTCCGCATGCATCCTATGTGACTGGAGCGATCATTCCGGTGGATGGAGGATGGCTCGCGCGGTGATAGCACTTCGATCGTTAGGACAGTCGCTATGTCGAGCGTGCAGTTTGGGGGTGGCAGTGGAGAAAAAGAGCGCATTGCTTCACCCGAGGCGAGATCGGCATCCGAGGATCTGAAGGGTGAGAAAATCATCTCGTTCTCGCGCCAGAGCCTGTCTTACACGGAGCGCTTCCGAGAAGTTCGAGGAGTACGATCTTTCGACGAACGTCACTTACAGCTGCGACGACACCTTCTCGCTACAGCGCCGCGCGTCATATTAGACGCGCAACGGTCGCTGTAGCACTTTGAATTGCTGCATGCTTTCATCCTCAAATCGAATACGAGCGTTGGCCGTCGAGTGATTTCTGGCTTAAGATGGCATCTGCTATACGCCGAGGTTGGCACTGCCCAACAGGCAGCAGATGACCGTTCCACATTGAACAGTCTGCTGTAGCAGAGGTGCGACGTTCGGATCATCACCATTGACGGTATTTGCCCGGCACTTCGCGTTATTGGTGGGAGTTGTGTCATGCGTTCGCCAGATGTGACCGGAATTTCCCGCCCCCCGCGCTGGGGGTTGGCCGCAAAGCTGTTTACGACGCTCGTCCTGCTTGGCGCTGCCGCGATCTTGGTGACCGGTGTACTTGGCTACTTCCGCGCCCGTGACGCCATCGAAAAAGCGGTTTTCGACCAACTCACGGCCGCCCGTCAGAACAAGACGCGTCAAGTCGAAACCTATTTCCGCACCATCGCAGCGGAACTGCGCCTGCTCGCCGCCTCCAAGATGGTGGTTGATGCGACGCGCGAATTCCGGATTGCGGTCGACCAGCTCGATCGCGCAGGCGTACAGCCTGAACTGCGCCAGAAAGTCCAGGATTGGTACGCCGCGAACTTCATCCCGCAGATGACGAGTATCCTGGGAAGGCAACCGGAGCTGTCAGATTATCTTCCGGTTGGCGGTGCCCCGTACTATCTGCAGTATCACTACATCGTGGAAAATCCGAACCCGGCGGAGCGGCGCAAGCTTCTCGATGATGCCGGTGATGGCAGCGAATACACCAGGCTGCATGCCACCTATCATCCATTGATGCGCGCAGCCGCCTCGATGGTCGGTTTCTTCGATTTCATGATCGCCGAACCCAAATCGGGTCGACTGATCTACACAGTCCAGAAGGAACTCGATTTTACTACATCCCTGCAATTCGGTCCCTACCGCCGCTCCAACGTCGCATCCGCTGTCGCGCGCTGCGCGGAGCCCGCCGGACAATCGGCCATCTGCCTCGAGGATTTCGCTCCATATGCACCGACCGGTGGAGCGCCAATTGCCTTCATGGGAGCACCGGTGATTGATAAGGGTGTCGTCATCGGGGTGCTGGTCGCGCAACTGTCAAACGAGGAGATCGACAACGTCGTCACTGGTGGTCGCCGGTGGCGACAGGAAGGGTTCGGCGACACGGGCGAGGCATATTTAATTGGACCCGACTATCTGGTGCGCTCTGGACCGCGGACATTCTACGAGAACCGGGAGGCGTACTTCGCCGAACTCAAGTCTGTCGGTGCCTCGGACGAGGAGATCGCCGCCATTCAGCGTTACGGGACGCCGGTGATGCATCAGCGCATCGACACCGAGGCATCTCGGGCAGCACTTGCCGGTGTCGAAAACACCGGCGAGATCATCGGGTACCGCGGCGTGCCGACACTCGCCTCGTGGGGCCCGCTCGAGATACCCGGCGTCAGGTGGGCGCTTGTTGCTAAAATTGACAGCGCCGAGGCCTTCGCGCCGATCGCCCGGCTCCGCCAGGAGCTGCTAATCGTCGGGGGATTGGCGCTCTTGGCGGTTGCCATGACCGCCGCATGGCTTTCGCGCGCACTGCTCGGACCGCTGCGTGAACTCACTGCCGGAGTAAAGCGCTTCGCGGCCGGCGACTATGGAGCCAGTGTGCCAGTTCGCACGCGCGACGAAGTGGGCCAGCTCTGCTCAGCCTTCAACGGCATGGTCGAGACGCTGCACGAAAAAAATGTCGTGATCGAGAACAAGAATCGTGAGAACGAGGAACTGCTCCTCAACGTGCTGCCGGCTCCGATCGCCAACCGGTTGCGCGGTGGCGAGGCTGGGATCGCCGACGGCTTCGCCGAGGTGACCGTCGCCTTCGCGGATCTTGTTGGCTTCACGGCTCTGTCATCGGAGATGCCGCCACACGAGGTCGTCACGTTTCTCAATGGGCTATTCACGCGCTTCGATGTCGCCGCCAATGAACTCGGAATCGAGAAGATCAAGACGCTTGGTGACGCCTATATGGCGGTGTGTGGTTTGCCCGAGCCGGTGGCCAACCACTCCGAGCGGATGGTGCGCATGGCTATCCGCATGGTCCACATCACCCGAGAGCACGCGATGGAAAACAACGTCTCGATGAAGCTCAGGGTTGGCGTCAATACCGGGCCGGTCGTGGCCGGCATCATCGGCAAGAGCAAGTACATTTACGACCTGTGGGGCGATACGGTGAACCTTGCCAGTAGGATGGAATCAGGCGGCGTGCCCGACGCGGTTCAGGTGACGCGCCCCGTCTACGAAAAGCTCAAAGACCACTTCGTCTTCGAGCCGCGCGGCGCTATCGAAGTCAAGGGCAAGGGCAAGGTAGAGGCCTGGCTGTTGAGGCTGTAATGCCGAGCCGGCCATATACAGCCTGTCGACCAGGTGGAAGCGATACGGGAACGCGTTCGCAATTTCTCGCCGGCATGAACCCCTACGTCTCAACCTAATGGCAGCGAATTTGGAATGTCTTTGACCTTTATGGCCTTCGCGCGGAGATGATGTAGCTGGAATACTCCAACCCGCGTCCTTCTCAGTCGCGTTGGCGGAACGCCTTGGCCGCCATCACTACCGCGACTGCCGGGATGTTGTCCGTCAGCCCTTCTTTCCGTTCGATGCCATCTGTATGCCGGCCGCGCGTCCGCCGCTCGGAACCACGACGATCTGCCTGACCTTGCCTTCTTTGAACGCTGTGAGGAAACGCTTGTAGTCCTTGAAGGCGACGCAGCCATGCGATTCCGCCCGGCCGCTGCGCAGCAGGTAGCTGTGGGTCAGGAAACCGTCTCGGCCGTGCTTGTTCTTTCCGTCGACAGGCAGCATGCGGACCGCCTCGACCCCATGGAAGCGCGTTTCGCGCATCTTGAGATTGTAGGTGTGCGGTGGGGTCGGTCCGGTCATCTTGACGTTCACGTAACGCGGATTGTCGGCCATCTTGCCGATGCCGGAATGGGCCTCGAGCACGCTGCCGTCGGGCATGTAGACCTTCGCGGCGGTGATGTCGTAGACCGCGACGCCATTTCCTGCGCGGGCACCGCCGCCGAATAGGTTGCGGAGCGCGCCGAGGCCGCCACCGGATCGATTGTCCGCCGGATTGTTCGGCCGCACAAAGGCAAGCTGTTGCTGCTTTGGCTTTTCGCGCTCATCGGCTTTCGGCGCTGCCTCGTCCTTGGCCCGTCGGGTCTCGGGCTTTTCCGTTTCAGCGGCAGGCTTTTGGGCTTGATCTCCGCTGGGACGGAACTGTGGCTTCGGTCCCGAAGACGGCGTGTCCTCATAGTCTGGCAGGGCAACGGCCTCATCTTCGGCATTCGGGCCCTGCGAGGCGGCTGGGTCCTCCTCCAATGGTACCGTCAGCAAGGCCGAGAACACAGCGCTGTCCGTTGCGCTCTGAGAGGGGCCCGCATACGCCAACGAGACCAGGGGCTTGTCGGTTGCTACGGCGCGCGGCGGTCCGAACCGTTCCGGTGCAGGCGCGTCAAGACTGGCAATCGCGCGGCCCGGCGTGATGGAATGAGAGGCCTTGAAGTGGCTGGCGAGCTGCTCGGATGTCAATGCAGCCTGCTTCCCACCGGAAGTGAAGCGTGCAGCCTTGCCACTCGTCTCGGCATCTCCGAAGATATCGGCACGGCGGGGAAGTTTCCCTTCGGCGCCGCTAAGGCTTGCAAGCACGACGGGCTCAGCCACGGCGGCGATCAGCGTCGGCGTCTGTTCGACCCGTGCCTGCTTGACCCACGAGCGCTCTTTTTTTCTCTGAGCCACATAGAGTTGTGGCTTGGGCAAGAGGTTGCCCGAACCGTGAACGAAAAAACTGCCCATCGCGACTGCACCGGCCACGGATCCCACAGCCGCGCCGGCAAGGGCGACGCCGCAACAGGTGATCAGCAGTGGGCGCAACAGGCGGCGCAAAGACTGTGAACGAACGACCTTACTCAACAACGCATCTCAAGCCAGCAAATCTCGCAAACGCTCTCCGGCCGACGAGCGACCACCGCTGCGCAATTTCCCGGATTGTCCCCTTTTTGACGACGGATCGACAAAGAATGAACAAGTATGGTTAAATTTTGCTTTCCATGAATCTCGCTAGATTAAAAACTGGCATCAAGGCGTCCGTTCCCGGCCGTCGAGTGGGTTTGCCGGGTGATCGGCGGCTGGCTACTGACGTGGGGTAGGGTGCCGGGTGTAGCCCCACCAAGGACTACACCCGGTGCGTACTCTTCAATCAGGCTACAGCGCCGCGCTTCTTATCTGACGCGCAAAGGTCGCTGTAGCCCTTTGAATTGCTGCATGTTTTTATCCCTAAATCGAATAGGATCTAAGGAAACATGCCGTAGGCGGCGGTTTCTATCGAGACCGGCGCAAAAGGGACGGATCGGCGCGTTAGTTGAGGGGGATTGCATTATCCCCCTTGCTGGCTTGATAAACTGCGGAGAGGTCGTCGTATTTGCGGCCGATTGCAGTTGCTCTTTCCTTCAAATGCGAATGCTGCGGTTCCGGAACTCCGTCGATCAGCCCCATGATCGACTGTCCTTTCCAGAATGAATTCGTCCGATTGTAGCCCCCTGGCTCCAGCGTGAAGACTTCCTTCAGGATCTTCAAATCGTGCGGAATGGAAAACGCATCCCGGGAATCCTCGTGGCTGAAGAAGTAGAAGAAGTTGTCGAAGCCTGCCCAGGTGATTGCCGAAAGGCACATCGAGCACGGCTCATGGGTCGACAGGAAGATGAGGTCCGTCGTATCCGGCCGCTCGGATCCGGTCATCTCATAGAAGCGCTTCAGGGTGTGAACCTCCCCGTGCCACAACGGGTTCTCGGTTTCGTTGTTGGTTTCGACGAGCACGGTCGAAAGGTCCGATTTCCGCAGCAGCGCCGCTCCGAAGATCTTGTTGCCTGCCGCAACGCCCGCCTCAGTCGCGGGGATGATGCCAGCCTCCATGGCTGTCAGCAGGGCGTCGAGCAGACGCGTCGTTTCGATTTTTTCTGACATTCTTTATCTCCTTGAAATGTCGGGAAAAGGTTGGTCCGGATCAAAGTTTTGACCTCGATCCGGAACGTGATTTCAAAGCAATGCTCAGTGAGCGCCCTCAGGGATCATCGGTATTTCGATGCCTTTTTCGTCATAGAGCTTGCCGTTGAGGAAGTAGTCGCCATCGCGAAGCCGCACGATGTCCTTGTAGCGGATCGTCCGTTCTGTCCCCGCCACGAACACTGACTGCTGATCGGCATTTCCTGCTTTGAAATGGTTGAACAGCAGGTTGAGGACGATCGCCATCAACGCAGCGGAACTGATGCCGGAATGAAAGATCGTCGCGACCCAGGCCGGGAAGTGCTCGTAGAATCCCGGTGACGCGATGGGGATCATGCCGAAACCGATCGACGTCGCGACGATGATCAAGTTCATGTTGTTGTGGTAGTCGACCTTGGAGAGCGTGCGTATGCCACTTGCCGCGACCGTACCGAAAAGGACGATGCCGGCCCCACCGAGAACGGAACTTGGCACCGCTGCAACAACGCGTCCCATGACCGGCAGAAGGCCGAGGGCGACGAGAAAAAGACCGCCGGTCGCCACCACATAGCGGCTCTTCACGCCGGTTACGGCGACAAGCCCGACGTTCTGGGCAAAGGCACTCTGTGTGAACGAACCGAAGATCGGCGCGAGAATACTCGACAGCATGTCGGCCCGAAGCCCATCGCCCAGGCGGTGAGAATCAACCTTCGTTTCGACGATCTCGCCAACGGCGAGAATGTCGGCTGATGTCTCCACGAGCGTCACGATGATGACGATCAGCATCGAGACGATGGCGGCGATCTCGAAGGTGGGATAGCCGAAATGGAATATTGTCGGCAGGGCGAAGAGGGGGCCATTTCCGACTTGCGAAAAGTCGGTCATGCCAACGGCATAGGCGATGCCCGTTCCGATCACGAGCGCAAGCAGGATGGAGAGCCTTGAAACCGATGCGCTTCCAAGCTTGCTGAGCAGGAGAACGATGGCGAGCGTTGTGGCGGCCAGCTGGATATTTGCCGGGCTTCCGAAATCGGGGGAACTGTTGTTGCCGCCCATTGCCCAGAACGCGGCGACCGGCATCAGCGTCAGTCCAATGGTGGTGATGACGATACCGGTGACTAGGGGTGGGAAGAAACGGGTAATCCGTGAGAATACGGGCGTAATTAATAGCCCGATCAACGACGCCGCGATAACGGCGCCGAGAATAGACGGTATTCCCCCATTGCCGGAAATCGCCACCATTGTCGCAACCCCCGAGAACGAAACGCCCTGTACAAGCGGCAGACGGCTCCCGAAGAATGGCAATCCCAATGTTTGCAGGATGGTGGCCAGACCACCGGCAAAAAGCGACGCCGTCACCAGGAGGCCGATGTCACTTGGGCTAAGCCCCGCCGCCTGTCCGACAATAAGGGGTACGGCGACTATGCCGCCGTACATCGTCAGAACGTGCTGTAATCCATATGCGATATTGGCGCCGATGCTGAGTTTTTCGTCTTCCGGGCGCCTGCTTGATGCACTTCCCTCTTTTATAATTGCCAAGGTAAACTCCTCCATACCTTTGCTGAGTTGCGTTTTGAGTTGAACCCCATTTCGGTCAGACACGTCGGCATAGCCATCGGGGCACAGGCCTATGCCGAGCATGGGCTCATGCCTGAATGAGAGATCGTTGCCGCTTATCGTCGACGTTGCTGGAACGCGCACGAGAGACGTGTCGTCGTGCAACAGGGGCAGGGTGTCCGAACCGAATTTCAGGAGCGGTGCCCGGCGGCGCTGCGCGCTCTAAGAGGTGAACCGGATCATCGAAGAGACCGAGCGGCAAGGCAGTTTCGCCACCCTCGATCGAACGGATCCTGATTCCGCGAACGAAATCGAGGCTGCCGATAATTTTATGGATACCCTGGGACCGAGCAATGACTGTGAAACGCTTCGAGTGGACGTCGACCAGCTCTGATGCGACCACGTCGCTCTTGGCAGGGGACTTGCGACGGGCGTCAGACTGGCGCGTATTGCGGCAGATAACGCAATGAAAGCCATAGACTAACCGACCAGCGGTTGAGGTCTTCCAATCATGCTCAAAGCAAAAAATATTACCAAAGGGAAGTTCGGTTTCCATGCCCCCACCAGCTCCATAGTTGAACTGGCAATTGGCCAGTTTCGCTAGGACCCTGTTCCAGGAGGTGCGAACTCCGGATCGTCATCAACGTGGGTTGAACGGGGCAATTCTTGCGAGGCACAGGCCTACGCTTCAATTAACGATGCAATGTTTTTACAGATACTGTCAAGGGGGCCAAGGAGACGTTATCGCTTATCGAGATCGTTCCTTCACGAGATCGATGAAGGCGCGTAGTTTGGCGGGCGCGTGCCGGCGCCCGGGGTAGTAGAGGCTGAGGCCGGGATAGGCCGGGGTCCAGTCATCCAGCACCTGGATCAGCCGTCTCGCCGCCAGATCCTCGGCGACCAGGTCTTCCGTGATCAGCAACAGGCCGACGCCGGCGAGAACCGCCTCGTGCATCAATGCGGTTTCGTCGAGCGTCAGGACGCCGGGAACGTCAATCTCCACCGTCTCGCCGCGCTTCTCGAATTCCCAGCGATAGATCGAACTGGAGGACATGCGCATGCGGATGCAGACATGGCGCAGCAGGTCGGCGGGCACGCGCGGCTGTTCGCGGCCCGCAAAATAGGCGGGCGACCCGACGACGATGGAACGGATCGTCCGGCTGAACGGCACGGCGATCATGTCCGCCGGTAGGCTCTCCTGAAGGCGGAAGCCGGCATCAAATCCTTCCTCCACAAGATCGATCAGCCGATTGTCGGTCACCAGCTCGACCTTCATCTCCGGATAGCGCCGGAGATATTCGAGGATCAGCGGCGACAGGATCATCCGCGCTGCGCCGAGCGAGGTGTTCAGCCGCAGCGTGCCGGAAGGGCGCTCGCGGTGCAGATCGACATTCTCGATGGCGGCGTGGATTTGCGAAAGGGCCGGAGCGACCTCCGCGATGAACTGCTCGCCCGCCGCCGACAGCGAAACGCTGCGGGTGGTGCGATCGAACAGGCGTACGCCAAGCCGCGCCTCGAGACCCGCGACCGCGTGACTGAGGGCTGAGGAGGACATGCCAAGGTCGCGGGCGGCGGCGCGAAATCCACCGCGTCGGGCCACCGCCACCACGGCTTCCAGTTCAATCAGGCCGCTGCGATTCATTGCGCTGGTTTCCGGGACAGTTTGCGTCTCTTTCACGGTCTTATACACGCAATCGGAAGGCGCTACATCCTGGTTTCAACAGGAGAACGACTATGCGCGATATCAACGAAATCTACATCGATGGCGCCTTCGTCACGCCGCACGGGACTGAGCGGTTCCAGCTTTTCAACCCGACTACCGAACAAGCGATCGGCGCGGTGCGCCTGGGCGACGTCGAGGACGCCCGCGCCGCAATTGCTGCTGCGAAACGCGCGCTGCCGGCGTGGTCGCAGACCAGCAAGGAGGAGCGGATCGTCCTGTTGCGCCGTTTCCATGACGTGGTCGCCGCCCGGTTCGACGATCAGCTCGACGCTATCGTCGAGGAATACGGCGCGCCGAAGAGCCGCGCCGGTTGGATGGTGAACATGGCGGCCACTGCCTTTCTGGAGGCGGCGGAAACGCTTGAGGCTTATGATTTCAACCAGACCATCGGCCGTGCGGACGTGCGCATGATGCCCTTGGGCGTCGTCGCCGCCATCACGCCCTGGAACAGCAATGCCTCCTTCATCTGCGGCAAGATGGCGATGGCGATCGCCGCCGGCTGCACCATCGTGATCAAACCCAGCGAAATGAGCGCAATCCAGACCCGGATCGTCACCGAGGCGCTGCATGAGGCTGGCGCTCCTGCAGGTCTGTTCAACATCGTCACCGGACGGGGCGATGTCGTCGGTGCGGAGTTCGCCTCTCATCCCGACGTCGCCAAGGTGACGTTCACCGGATCGACCGCAGTTGGACGGTCGATCCTGCGGTCGGCCGCAGAGACGATGAAACGCGTGACGCTGGAGCTCGGTGGCAAGGGGCCGCAAATCATTTTGGACGATGCCGATCTCGATGAGGCGATCCCAGTGGTGGTGGCGTCCGGTTTCATGAACAGTGGTCAGGCTTGCGTAGCGGGGACGCGGGTACTCGTTCCGGAAGGCAGATTGGCAGAGACCCTGGCGAGGCTGAAGACCGAGGTCGAGGCGGTCCGTGCCGGCGATCCGACCAACCCCGAAGTGTCCGTTGGCCCGATCGTCAGCCGGAAGCAGTGGGACCGGGTGCAATCCTATCTGAAGCTTGGACAGGAGGAAGGCGCGACGCTGCTGGTCGGCGGCGAGGGCCGACCCGAAGGCCTTGAGCGCGGCTGGTTCGTGCAGCCGACCGTCTTTGCCAACGTCACCAACGACATGCGGATCGCGCGCGAGGAAATCTTTGGACCCGTGCTGAGCGTGATTGGCTACGCCACAGAGGAAGACGCTATCGCCATCGCCAACGACACGACCTACGGCTTGCAATCCTATGTCCTGTCGTCCGATCCCTTGCGGGCGCGACGGGTTGCCGCGCGCCTGGAGGCCGGGCGTGTGGTGATCAACGGCGCACCCCACGAGCCCCTGGCACCCTTCGGTGGATTCAAGCAGTCAGGCATCGGCCGTGAACGCGGCGTCGTGGGCTTGGAGGCTCATCTTGAGCCCAAGGCGATCCTTGGCTGAGGCAATCGGTGGCGTCTCTCGAGGTCTGTCTCGACATCGAGAGACGCTGATCGTCCTGCTCGACGCCCATCTTTCGGAAGCCGCCGGAACAGATTTCTTCGCAAGCGGCGATGACGCCGTCTCCAGGTCAGCCGCAGCAGGCGAACATTGACCACATTGGCGTTCAGCTTCATGTCAGCGGTTGCATCCATGGTGCTCGAAAAGGAGCACTTTGGATGAAGCTTGGATCCATAAGACCAATCCTGTGGGCGACACTCGCGGCCGCATTGATCATCGGCGGGTACCTCGGCGGTATCCAGCTTTCCGGGAACTTCCATGAGGTGGTTCCGGGCGAGCTTTACCGCTCGAACCAGCCGACACCGGGTCAGATCGCCGACTACGCCAAGCGGTATGGCATCAAGTCGATCGTCAACCTTCGCGGTGTCGACAACGGCGCGGCTTGGTATCGCGATGAAATCGCTACTGCCGCAGCACTCGGTCTGAAACATGTGGACTTCAAGATGTCCGCGAGCCACGAGATGACCCTCGACCAATCCTTGAACCTCGTTTCGCTGCTGCGCGATGTTCCCAAACCGGCCCTCATTCACTGCCGGTCGGGCGCCGACCGCACGGGACTTGCTTCGGTCATCTATCTCCAGCAAATCGCCAAGGCCGACGAAGAGACCGCCGAAAAACAGCTGTCGATACGCTTCGGGCACATCGGGATCCCCTACCTTTCCCCCAGCTACGCAATGGATGAGAACTGGGAGATATTGGAGAAGGTCTTCGGCCTCGCCGGTTAGGGCATTTCCAGGAAAAGTGCCAAGCGGCGTTCCGTGAGGAAATGTTTGGAAACAAAGAGATGGAGCGTTTCTTTCACACCGCTTGGAAACGCTCTAACCGGCACTCTCCTCGGGGCGGGGCAGATAACGCCTGGCGATCATCCAGCAGATCGTTGCCCATGTCGCACCCGCACACCAACCGCCAAAAACATCTGTCGGATAGTGAACGCCAAGGTATATCCGGCTCAATCCGACCAACAAAGTCAGCGTCAGGGCCACGGTGATGACGTAGAGGCGCGTCGCCCGGCGCGATTGGATCTGCGAGAGAAGCAGACCAAGCGTCAGGTAGGTGACGGCCGACAGCATCGCATGACCGCTTGGAAAGCTGAGATCATGGACATCGACCAGATGGGGCACGATATCGGGTCGAGGTCTCGCAATCCCGATTTTCAGAAGCGTGCTCAGCAACCATCCACCCAAAACCGAGAGCAATACGAACATACCGGTGGCGCGACGCGATGCGAGAACCAGATAGCCGACTGTAACGATAGTGACGAGGGTCAGTACGGTGGTGCCACCGAGGCTGGTGATGTCGGTGACCACATGCGTCAACCATCCGGGCCCGATGGGAGCGGAGAGGTTGCCGGGCTGGCGCAGCGCGCGCAGGATCGCCTCATCGAACGCGCGCGTTTCTCCCTCGACCACCTCGCTCGTCAGCCTAAGGAAGACAAAGGCGCCTCCGGATGCCAGTGCAAAGGCGGCGATGCCTAGCGGCCCATACGCCCTCATGCGTCTGTAAAACCGTTCGGTTAGCGCGGCGATCTTGGACAAGGCGGGCTCCGGTTGGGTTAAAGGTGCACGGCGGCCTCGAAGCCGCCCAACCTACCGGTCGCAGGAGATTGGAGTGCCAGGCTGCCGTTCATCTGTTCGACGAAGCGCTTGACGATCGACAGCCCAAGTCCAGAGCCGGCCGCTTGCGTTGGTCCACGCGTGAAACGCCTCGTCAGGCCCGCCAATGTCGCTTGATCGAGGACGACGCTTTCATTGACGACGCGGATGCCATCACTGCCGAAAAAGACATCGACGCCACTGCCTGGCGGGCTGTGGACCAGTGCATTCTCAAGCAGGTTGCGCACGACGATCGCGAAGGCATCCGGGCGGATTTGCCGTTCGAGGCGCGCCCCATCCGGCGCATGAAGTACGATGCGCCCCGCGCCCAACGCAGATCGCCCGATGTCTTCGATGACAACCTGCAGGACCGGGAAGAGGTCCGTTTTTTCGTCCGACACGCCGATGCCTGCTTCAGCGCGCGACATCTGCAGCAGTTTTTCCGCCAGCCGCCCCAGATGTTGAAGCGATCGTTCGATCTGTCCGACACGGGCAGACAGCGAAGGCGGCACCTCCGCGAGCAGCCGTTGGGTCTGCGCCAGCGCGCCGGCAATCGGTGTGCGCAACTCGTGTGCGCTGTTGGCGGTGAATTCCCGCTCGGATTCGAGTACGGCCCGCAGTCGATCCAGCAGCAAGTTGACGGAGCGGGCGATCGGGCGAAGCTCGACCGGGAGCCCGGCTTCATCCACCGGGACCATGTTGCCACCATCCTTGGTGCCGATATCGTCGCGCAGCCCTTCAATTGGAGACAGCGTCATACGGACGACGAGGATGATGGCAATGATGCTGGCGGGAATGAGTGCCAGGATCGGGAAAAAGAGGGCCATTCCCCCCTCGATTGCAGCCTCGCGCCTATTGTCGAGGGAGTCCGCCACTTGGATATAGAATGAGCCGTCCGCGGTCCCGGCCGTGTATATCCGGTGCGTATCGTTCTGCGAGAAGCCGACCTCGAGGGGGGCCGGGAAGGGCTCGGCAGGCGCATCCCTCGATTTCAACAGGATCTGCCCGTCCCGACCGCGAACCTGGTAGACAAGATATTCGCGGTTGCTGGCTGCTTTTTCTGCCGGGCGTCGTAGCGCATCGCCCGCATCCCGCCCGGCCAGATCGTCGATGACGATCGGAAGCAGGCGTTCGGCGGTTTCTTGAATGCCGCTATCGAATATCTCGGAAAACTCGTCCTGCATGATGAGGATGCCAAATCCCATGGCGACGAGCCAGAAGGCAGCGACGACGCTTGTGATCGCGACGACGAGCTTGCGGGTCATGCTTGGTTTCTGGAACATGGTCACTCACTTGATGCAGTAGCCCACACCCCGAACGGTTTCGATACGGTCATGGCCGATCTTTTTTCGCAGCCGGCTGATGTAGACCTCGACCGTGTTACTTTCGATCTCGGCGCCGAAGGCGTAAAGCTCCTCGTGAAGCTGAGCCTTGGACACAATCGCTCCGGGTCGGGCCGCCAGCTTGTCCAGAACGGCCCATTCGCGGGCGCTCAAGAGCTGGATTTCGTTGTCCACCACCACGTTTCGGTTGATCTGGTCTATCTCGATCCCTGGTAGGCGAATGGTCGAGGTTGGCTTGCCCGCATAGCGCCTCGATACAGCCAGCATGCGCGCAGTCAACTCGTCGAGGTCGAAGGGTTTGACGAGATAGTCGTCTGCCCCGCTGTTAAGTCCCTCGATCCGATCGGATACCTGATCGTGCGCTGTCAGGATGATGACCGGCGTTGCATCCTGACGCGAGCGTAAAGACCGGAGCAATGACAGTCCATCTCCATCCGGCAATCTCAGGTCGAGAAGGATAAGCCCGTATTCGACCGTCCCCGTTGCCGACATCGCATCAACGACGCTTAAGAACCAGTCTACGGCATGGCCCGCGGCGGCGACGTGATCACGCAGCGCCTCCCCCAGGACCTGATCGTCTTCCACAAGCAGAACGCGCAAGCTACCATCCGCCACCAAACAACCTCTGCCTATTGTCGCCCATAGGCATGCGTCAAGTCGATTGTTTTTCGATCGGTCGGATTGCTCATGAGGCCATGGCTCCCTTTCAGGCCGAAACGGCGCCGAGTTGTGGATCGTAGGCTGCGGGATCCCTGGCATGAACCTGAAGGGTGCGAGACGATGGAAGCCATCGTCTCCGGGCAGGGTGCCACGGCAGGCGGCGCCCTAGAGCGATGTCTTCGGTTCGCGAAACGCACCGTGCTTCTTGAAGTGGCTGACCAATGCGGTCGCCATGCCGACAAGCGCCATCAGGGCAGCGAGAACAAGCAGATAGGATCGCTGGTGCTCAAGGTTCTCGGCGATGGCGAACCGATACATTTCCGTTGCGAGGATCGCGAGCAGAGCGGCTGAGACAGTCGAATAATCCTTGGCGATGACGCGCTTGAAATTGAATGTCGTCCCGTCGATCGAGTGGCGGAAATTCTCAAGCCGCAGCGCCCAGCGCGGCACGTCTCGACAATAGGCACGATAGGCCTCGCCGAACTTCTGCTCCAGGAAAACTTCCTCGGCATAGACGATGCACTGGTACATGAAGGCAAACAGGCCAACGCCAATTGCAATAACCAGCGGATTGCCGTGCAGCAGGAAAATGCCGGTATAGACGAGCATGTTGCCCACATAGAGCGGGTTTCGGCAGACGCCGAACATGCCTTCGGTGACCAGGTCCTTTGCGTAGACCCTCTTGTTCAACCCGCCGCGCTTAATGTAGGCGTAGCCCACCACGACCGTGCGTAATGCCAGCCCGGCGAGAACAACAGCAATGGCGGCCGCGGTCTTCAGCAGGTTCGCCGTCCCGCTGCCCCACATTTCGGTTGACGGCGGCACCAGGATGAAGAGTGCCAGGATGATGGCCGGGAAGACCTGGTTGCGGTATCGGAAGAAGAAATTGCCGAGCTGTATCATTATCGTCTTCATGTCCGCGCCCTACTTGACCGCGACGATGCCGCAGAAATTGTACCAGCGGAAAAAGACTTCGACGCTGCGGAAGCCCACTTCTTTCAGCAGTTGCAGGTTTTCCTCCAGGCGATAGGGGATCAAGACGTTCTCCAGGGCTTCGCGCTTCTTGGATATCTCGATCTCGGAGTAGCCGTTGCGCCGCTTGAAATCGTAGTAGTGCTGGATGAAGAGCCGGTTGAAGGTCGTATCTTCACCCGTCAGCTTCTCGACCAGAAGCAGGCAGCCTCGATCGTTGAGAGCTTGATACATCATGCGCATAACGCGTTCGCGGTAGAGCGGACGAATGAACTGCAGCGTCAGCAACATGGTGACGACGCTCGCATTGTCCATGTCCACGCCCTGATGGAGGTCGGCGACCTTGAGGTCGATCTGCCTGCGGGGTGCCGATGCGTCTATCTTCTGGCGCGCCTTGTCGAGCATGTCGGGCGCATTATCGATGCCGACGAAGCGAACGCTCGGCTCGATGACGCCGTCGAGGCTTAGAAGGGTCGTGGCTGTGGAGCAACCGATGTCATAGAGGTTGGTGTCGGGTTGCGCGAAATCACGCGCAAGCTCGCACACCATGCGCTGCATTTCCTCGTAGTAAGGAACGGAGCGACCGACCATGTCGTCGAACACATCCGCAACCGTTGCGTTGAAGGCGAAATCCCCGACCTGTTGGTCGTCGCGGGCAAAGACTTCGTCCTTCCCGCTGGAGCGAAGATGCAGGTGTTGTGCCTTATTGGCCATGGGTCGCAATCCGATTGATACCTTGCGTCATGACCTTCATCGCAGGCGATGGAGGTCTACCGACATTCGCAACAGGCCACCCGAACCTGACATGAACCTGAACGATGGGGTGACGCGCAGGGCACTGGCTCCCGCTACAGCGCCGCGCTACTGAAGGACAGAGGTATGAAGAAGCGGAGATTTAGGGAAGAGCAGATTGTTGCGGTGAAGCCCGAAGACGCTGCCCGTTGTCTGCATCAGGAATCGGATCGGGCTAAGACAAGCGATCGTATTACTGGCATGCTTTCTGCGATCGTGGCTTCTGCAACGGTGTGCCGCCGAGAGGCACCCGAAAATAGTGCTCGCCCGAGGCGGTGGCTTCGAAATTTCCATGAACCTCGAAGGTTGTCTGAAGGTAGCTGGTGTTGGGTAGTTCTCGGCTCCGCCCTTCAAAAATGAGCTTGCCTTTGGAGAGCAATACGACGTTGTCGGCAACTGCCATCGCATGATTTAGGTCGTGGATGGCAAGCACGACAGCGATACCCCTCTCGGTGCTCAGTCGATCAAGCAGTTGAAGGACTTCGACCTGATGGCCAATATCGAGGAATGACGTCGGTTCGTCCAGCAGCAGGATTTCCGCTTCCTGCGCCAATGCCGCTGCGATCCAGGCTCTCTGGCGTTCTCCTCCCGAAAGATTGGTGAGATCACGGTCAGCGAGATCGATGAGGCCAGTTTGCTCAAGCGCCCAGCCGACGGCCGCAAGATCCCTCCGCGAAAAACCCTGGAACAAGCCGAGATGGGCGTACCGACCCTGGCGAACGAGTTGTTCGATCGTCATATTCTCGGGCGAGGTGGGGTTTTGCGGCAGGAAGGACAGCCGCTTGGCAAGGTCGCGCCGCTTCCAGGTTTCGATCGGCTTCGCATCAAGGCTGACGGTACCGTGCGTACACCGTGCAAGGCCGGCCAAAGCATGCAGCGCCGTACTCTTGCCGGAACCGTTCGGACCGATCAGCGAGGTTATCTCGCCTGGGCGCACCTCGATCGATAGCCCGTCCAGTGCGGTCATCGCTCCGTATTTGATTGTAATTTCATCGGCTCTCAATGGCATAACGGTCTCATCGATATCGGCGGAGCAGGAAAAACAGGAACGGCGCACCGGCAAGGGCTGTGACCACTCCGATCGGTATTTCTTCGGGTCCGCCGATCAGTCGGCCCGCCAGATCGGCACCAGTCACAAGTGCCGCTCCAATCAGCCCGGCAAATGGAATGACCAGCGCGAAATGCCTGCCGGCGACAAAGCGTGCGAGGTGCGGCACGACGAGGCCAACGAAGATAAGCGGACCAACTGCGCCAACGGCGCTGGCGGCCAGGATCGAGGCGACGCCAAGCGTCAGGGTGAAGTACAGCCGGTATGAAAGGCCGAAGGAACGTGCGACATCCTCATCGAAACGCAACATCAGCACAGGTCGATAGAGCATCGGCAGGACCGCGAGGCCAGCCATTGTAAACGGCAGCAGGAAGAGCACATGTTCCCAGCCGCGCGCATAGAGACTGCCCGAAAGCCACTGCATGACGATCTCGAAACGCGAGCTACCCCACCCGACGACGATGCCCATGGCAATGGCATGCAGGAACGCGCCAATGGCGATCCCGCACAGTGTCAGTTGTAGTGCGGCCATGCGTTTGGCGATTGCCAGACTGTAGATGACAATGCCACTCAGCAGCCCTCCGACACAGCCGACCAGCGGCAGCCAGGAAACGGGCAGTGTGTAAAGCGCGTTGGCGTCTGAGTTGAAGCGGTAGACGGCAAAGAACAGGAATACGGTCACCGCGAGGGTCGCACCCTGCGATATGCCCATGATGGTCGGATCGGCGAGTGGATTGCGGGTGATCGACTGCAGCAGCGTCCCGGCCACCGCGAAATGAATGCCGGTCAATATCCCTGTCAGAATGCGCGGAAGACGGATCGTCAGAATGATCAGATCCGACTGCTCAGAGCCGTTGCCAGTGAGCGTCGCAATCACCTCGGTCGTCGGGACATCAACGACGCCCAGGAAAACCGCGACCAATATCAGGCCCACAGCCAGAAGCGTTAGGGCGAGGATTCCACGCGTTGGCGTAGGCCTCGTGACATTTTCGGTGCTTGAGGTCACGTGCGTGGCCCAGTTGTCATTCCCAGACCCCGTCGCTGGATGAGATAGATGAACACCGGGCCACCGATCAAGGCTGTGAAGATGCCGACCGGGATTTCGCGAGGAGCCGCGACTGACCGTGACAATGCGTCCGCGGTTACCAACATGGCTCCACCGAGTGCGATGTTGAGTAGGATGGACCAGAGTGTGTCTGCCGGCCGCAGAAGACGAACGAGATGGGGAGCGGCCAGGCCGATGAATGCGATCGGGCCGGCGACTGGCGTCACGCCCGCAACCAGAATGATGGCGCAGATCAGGATGATCGGTTTCCAGACGGCGGTGTTGACGCCCATGCCTGCCGCCATCTCGTCGCCAAGACCAAACAAGCCAATCACCCGGTGGCTAACAAGGGCACCGAAGAGGCCGATGACGATCCAAGGGAGCATGTAAACGACTTGTGGCCAGGAACGACCCTGGAACCCACCGGAAAGCCAGAACAGCACCGATGGTGACTGGGGTCCACCGCGGAGCAGAACATAGGTCGTGGTTGCGCTTAGGAAAAGCGCGACAGTGACTCCGGAAAGCGCCAGATGGAGTGGCGAGCCCCGTCCGCCATTCGATGCAAAAAGCGTCAGGCCCGCGGCGCACATGCCGCCTGCCATGCCGATTGGCGGATAGTAGACGGACGACACGGCAGGAAAGAATATGAAAGTCGTGACGATTGCGGTGACGGCCCCAGCCGAGACCCCCGTCAAATCAGGCGCTGCAAGCGGGTTTCGCGTCACCGATTGAAGCAGGAAACCGGCGGTCGCCAGTGCTGCCCCCGCGAGGAAAGCCGCCAGGCTGCGGGGCATGCGAAGCGTCCAGACGATAATTCCGTCTGTTCCCTGATTTGGAGACAAGAGCGCGCCGACAGCCTTGGTCATCGTCATCGGCTTGGCACCAAAGAGCAGCCCGAGAACGAATACGACGAGCGCGCCGGCTAGAATGGTTAGAAGTATGGACGCGGAACGCGAGTGCCGTTTCATGACGCGGGCCTAAAAAATTCGAGCTTGGCGGCGGTCCTTTCGAAGAGAAACACCATGCCAATTCCGGCGGCGACCAGACCTGCGCCCATTCCCAGCCAGACCCCATATGCGCCGAGTTCTGTTTGAGTGCCGAGCACCCAGGCCAAGGGCAGGCCGAATGCCCAATAGCAGGCAATCGTTATCCAGAAGCCATGGCCCGCCCGGCCGACACTGCGCACTGCGCCAACGCCGATGTTCTGGATGAAGTCGAACACCTGAATGAACGCGGCCATCAATATGAGACCAAGAGCTATCCCATAAGCCTGGGCGGCAGAGGCCGGATCGAGTGAAAACAGTCGCAGAACCGGTGCGGGAAGCAGGCAGAACAGTATCGAGATGAGGCCGACCACAGCTAGGCCAAGGCAGAAGCCGCTACGCCCGACGCGCAGGGTGCCATTCCTGTCCCTGTTGCCGAAAGCCTCGCTGACGCCCACGGATGTCGCATGCGACAGGCCGATCGACAGCATGAAGACGACATACATTATCTGATTGACCACCGCGTGTGCTGCAAGTGCCGAAGCACCAAACGCTCCCGTCATCAGCGCAATCGAAAGCGTAAAGCCCGCCTCCGATCCGTAGGAACCTGCGGTCGGCAAGCCGATCGCGAGCAGCCTGCGGAGAGATTGAAGAACCTTGACGGAGGACCGCACAGGCGCAAACCGGGTCGTTCGATGCGTCGCGATAGCGACGGCGATAAACTGCAGGAGGAACGAAAGGGAGCTGGAGGCAGCAACGCCGGGGACGCCAAGCATCGGCAGGCCGAAAGCTCCGAACAGGAAGCCATAGTCGAGGACGGCGTTGACGACGACGGTTCCCAGGGTAATCACGAGCAGGACGTTGGCCTTGCGCTGCCCGACCACCACACCGCGGTAGGCGTAGAACCAGAATAACGGCAAGTACCCGGGGGCAATGAAGATCAGATACTCCCGAACCTGCGCTGAAACGTCCGGGTCTTGTCCGAACCATTCCAAAGTGGGCCCAGCCAAGGCGAGGGCGATCGCGGCAGCAACGGCCGCAATCGATGCCATGATCAAGGCGGACGCAAGATGCTCCCCGCCGACGTACTCGCCCCTGTCCTGCGCCACCAGATTGGACGTTCCGATGATCATCCCGAACCCCATGGTCCGCAGCAGGTTGAACAAGGTATAGCCGAGTGCGCCGACCGCAATCGCAGTGCTGCCGAACCAGCCGAGCATCACCATGTCGGTCGTCGAAATGGCAACCTGAGCGAGTTGGATGAGTGAAAGCGGTAGCGCCAACTCGGCAATGCGCCGGGCTTCGTGAAGGGTCGGGGTGCTGTCTGACACTGCGGTGGTCCAGATTGGGCCGGCCCCGAGAGGCCGGCAACTTGGTGCTACTTGACCGCTTCCGGTATCATATTGCGGGCCTCGGCCTTGACGTCGACTGCCGGGAACGTATCGGGATGAAGCAGATGTGCGGCTTCCTTCAGCACGAGCTCGCGGGCAATCGGGCCATGCGCTTCCACCCAGTGGTCGCCAACATAGTGGACGCGTCCGTTCTTGACTGCGCTCAGCTGCTGCCAGATCGGGTTGTTCTCCTGCGGACGGTCCGGACCATAGTCGTAGACGAAGATAACCTCGGGATCCTTCTCGAGCATCGTTTCAAGACTCATTTCCAAACCCCAGTTGTCGGGTACGGATGGTGTCGGATTCTGGCCGCCGATGTTGTCACCGCCGAGTGCGACGAGAATGGCCGCCGTCATGTTCTCCGAACGAAAGACCCAGGGCGTTTCTCCGCCCCACATCACCACGAAACGGGGATGCACATCCTTTGGGGCTTTCGCTGCGTAGGCTTCAAGGTCCGCCTTGAACTGCTTGTTCAGTTCCTGGCCGCGTTCCGGTTTGCCGAGGATCGTTGCCAATTGGCCGATCGTACGGTCGCTGTCGGCGTATAGTTCGAGGTTGTAGGCCAGATACGGCGCTACTTTCTGATACTGGACGGCATTGCCTTCGGTGTAACGCCGGATGGCGACGGTTATGTCGGGCTTGGCCTCGGCGAGCAGCTCGATATTTGGAGTGGCGCGCTGACCAATCTGCTTAACACCTTCCAGGTAGCCACCTAGAAAGTCAGGATTTCGGCCTTCGACCATGTAGGTGGCAGCGACTGGCTTGATACCAAGAGCGAGCGCCACATCCGCAGCGAAATATGAAACCGACGCCACGCGCTTCGCGTCGGCCGGCACTGCAACGATCACGCCACGGTCGTCGATGACGTTGAGCGTTGACGGAGATTGGGCGTTGGCAGGCAGCGCGCATGCGTTCCAGGCAAGGAAGGCGGCTAGGGCGTGTCCTGCGGCCGCGGTGCGGCCCAAACCGGCGTATGGCATCATGGTCTCCATCGACTTTTGGTCCCGGCATGTGCCAGGCATGAACAATGATCATCTCAGCAGCGTGTCGCTGGACCGGCTCGTTCTCGAGGTCGAGCATGTTTGCCTTTACGCCGCTTTGCTTTTCGTGATTGTTGATATTAATAGTCCACTTTAAAGCAATCGAAAGTTTCTCAAGCCAGCATGAAAAAAGCTCAAGCCGAGAGCCTGAAAAACCCTCCGTTGAACACCCTCGTTGCGTTCTCAACCGCAAGCAGGCGCGGGAGCCTGACATTGGCGGCTGCGGAAATGCACCTCACCCCCGGGGCCGTGAGCCGGCAGATTAAGCAGTTGGAAGATGCGCTTGGGGTGAACTTGTTTCACCGTTCCCACAACGCCATCGCGCTGACGGATGCCGGGCAGCGTTTTGTGACCTACGTGAATGCCGCCCTCGCGATGCTCGAGACCGGCGCCCGCGGTTTGAATACGCAACGGTCGCGGCTCGTGATCCAGGCTCCGATAACTCTCGCCCGTCGATGGTTGATCCCACGCATCGGATCATTCCGGCAGGAGAACCCGACCGCAGATCTTGTCATCCAATCGCTCGCGCTGGGCTCGCTTGAAAGGCCCGACCTAACCATCTCATATCGGCGAAGCGCCGATGCTCGGGAAGTCTCATCGGCGATCCTGCTGGATAGGACGATGGCAGTTTGCTCGCCGAAATTGATAGCCGGAAACAGGGGGCAGCTCGAGGCCAGTGACATCCTCGATTTGCCCATCTTGCTGGACACGGCAGACGCATGGTCTTGGCGGTGCTGGTGCAATACCGCGGCGCTCACGTTCGAGCCTCGGGGCGGAAGCATCGCTTTCGATACCGACGAGGCGTCGATTGACGCTTGTATCTCGGGATTGGGAGTGGGACAGGCAAGCCCGCTGTTTATCGAACACGAGCTGAGATCGGGGCAGCTTGTAGCCTTGGCGGCGTCGGTGTTGCCGGTGGTCGGTGCTTACGAGATCTCAAGGCCCGTCGACTTCGGCATGGCAGGCGTTTTCCTGGAATGGTTGGAGAAATGGACGAACGTCGAGGTTGATTGACAGAGATTCGACGTTCATGCTTTGCGCTACGAAATCCGGCGTTTCCACTATCGCAACGGTCTCTGCCCACACGTTTGGGCAGAGACCGTTGAAATCGGTTGGCCAACTGCTTCAGGACTTGGCGGCGGCAGCACGCAGTGTGCGGTATTGTGCCGTCGGAAGCCCACCCCAGCCCCAGTTATCAAGATCGACCTCTTCGATCACGACATAGGTCGATTCAAGCGGCTTGTGCAGAACATTGAGCAGCACCTCGCTGACGCCCTTGATGATGGCCGCCTTTTCCTCCGCCGACACCGAATTGCGGCCGGGCGTGGTTCCTTCGCGGGTAACCTGTACGGTGACAATAGGCATTGCAGTCTCCTTGCCGAGAGTTGGTTCGGTAAATCATCGGATTTGGTGGGCCGGCGCTGGGATCGTCCCGAGCCAGCACCATGAGGTTACCAGCGCCCGGCGTTCTGGCCGCCATCGACATGGAGGATCTCGCCGGTGACGAAGCTCGCGTTCTCCAGATAGAGTACGGCGTCGACGATATCGCGGATTTCGCCCATCCGGCCAACCGGATGCAGCGCAGAGAGGGCCGCGTGTGTCTCGGGCGCGTGCATGGGGGTCTTGATAACCCCTGGGGATACCGCGTTGACGCGAACCCCGCTCTTCGAGAATTCCATGGCAAGCGACTGGGTGACCGCGTTCAGCCCACCCTTGGTCAGGGAAGCAAGCGCTGAAGGCAGGCCGACGATCGGCTGATTGACCAGGCTTGTGGTGATGCTGACAATGTGGCCCGAGCCCTGCTTCAACATTTCGGCCGCGGCACGCTGGGTAATGTGGAAGAAGCCGGCGACATTGACCCCGAGGTTGTGATCATAGTCTTCCTGGGTCATTTCAATGAACGGCTTGGCAAGAAACACGCCGGCGTTGTTCACAAGCGAGTCGATGCGACCGAAGCGCTCCATGCCTTCGCGGACGATCCGTTCGGCGGTCTCCGGCCTGCTGATGTCGCCGGGCACGGCGAGAATGTCCGAGTCGGTCGTGGCCGCGATCGACCTGGAACTGGCTATGACGCGAAAGTTCCGGTCACGGTAGGCGCGAACCAGGGCGGCGCCGATGCCTTGTGACGCACCGGTGATAATGACGACCTTTTGTTCGGTACTCATGATGTGATCCTTTCTCAATGGCAGCGACCGTCTGATCGACGCCCGCCCGACGCCCTCGGCGTTGGTGCTATTGATTTAGATCTATCCTGAGATCGGGAGAATGGTCAGAAGTTGGACGTCAGTCATTCGAATATCGGCATAATCAAGGGAGCGTACCTGCTTCTGCAGCCAGTCGGGCAAATTCGGAGCGCAGACGTGGCGTGGCGAAATCGACAAAGGCGCGAACCTTGGGCACGGACATGCGCCCCTGGGGTGCGAGCAAATGAACGGGCAGGGGTGGGTGCTCGGCGTCGGCGAGGACGATCTTCAGTCGCCCGTCTTTGACATGTTCAGCGACATGATAGGAATAGAGCCTGGCTAGGCCTCTACCCGCGACGGCCGAAGCAGCGGCGGCCCGAACGCTGTTGACGATCAATCTCGGCGTGAAGTGAACCGTCCGCGGAATGGTCGAGTTTTCTGCCGGTGTGAAGTTCCAGGAATCGAGACCGAAATTGGTAAAGGCGATGATCTGGTGCTTTGTGAGGTCGGCTGGCACCTCGATGACGGGATGATTGGCGAGATAGCGGGGAGAAGCGACCACCACGCGCCTGACATCACCGCCCAATCGCGTGGAAATATGTGACGAATCCGCCAGATGGCCAATACGCAACGCAATGTCGACGCCTTCGTCCACCAGGTTGACGAACCGATCGAGCAGCAGCAGTCGGGCAGAAACAGCCGGGTGGACGTCGAGGAAATCATCCAGGATCGGACGCATAACCTCGTCCCCTATGATCGGCGGCACGGAAATGGTCAACGTGCCACGCGGAGCGGAACGCTCACCGCCGGCGAGCATGTCGGCCTCCTCGAGATCGATCAGCACCCGCCGACAGGCAGTCGCGTAGCGTTGGCCGGCCTCGCTGAGCTTGAGTGTGCGGGTCGTGCGATGCAGCAGTTCGGCACCCACATGCGCTTCCAGGAAGCTCAGCGCGCGACTGACCGCCGTCGGGGAGCGCTTCAGCCGACGGGCAGCACCTGCGAGGCTGCCCTCGTCGATCGCGGTCACGAACACTTTCATTGCATCAATGCGGTCCATTATTCTGCCGATCTCCGGTGTAGTGCCTATCAGCAGGCAAGTATTCGCCCGAAACTGGCAATAGGTAAATATGCGAACCGAAGGCACCTTCGGTTCCTCTCGGTCGACATCGATATCGGCGATCGTCGCCGGCTGTGCCGAAACGCGGCTCCGATCAGGTGTGTTTCAAGGCTTGGCGCAGCGAGCCAAATCTGAGGCGATAATGCGCGGCGGTCAGGCCCGTTTCACGGTGGAACAGGCGGCTGAAGAAGCTTGCGTCCTCATAGCCTGTTTCGTTGGCGATCGCCTCGATTGTCAGGTCGGTTGTTTCCAGCATCTGCTTTGCTTCTTCGATACGAAGCGCGTGTGCGTAGGCCAGCGGCGTCATACCTGTCGCTTTGGTGAAGCGGCGGATGAACGAGCGTTCCGACAGCCCGGAAAGAGCCACCATTGCGGCGACGGGCGCGCGGGTCTTGTAGTTCAGCGCGAGCCACTTCTGACAGGCGTTGATCGCGGCGTCGGCCGTCTGGCGGAGGCTCATGAGTGACGCAAATGGCTGCTGCCCCAGGTCATGCCATTGCAGCATGTAGACCTTGGCCACTTCCATCGCCTCCTTGAGGCCGACGAACCGCGCAATGAGGTAGAGAGCCAGATCCTGCCAGCTTGACCCGCCCCCCGCCATAACGATGCGCTGCGCCTCACCGCTCAGGACCAGTGACCGATCCAGGCGCACCCTGACACCAGGGTAATTGTTGGAAAGGGTCGTGACATAGCCCCAGTGGATCGTCGCTTCGCAATTGATCAATAGTCCCGCCTCACCGAGCAGGACTGCACCGGAACAGGCACTGGCCAGCAACGCGCCATCCTCATGCCTTCGCCTTAGCCATCTTGCTTCAGGCTCATACAGCCCTGCGACGCTGTCGCCCGGATTGACGAAAAAATCCGGAATGCAAACGATTTGCGGTGGAGGGCAGTCGCCGAATGCGAAGTCTGGTTTGACCCAAATGCCGTTGGCGGCGCGAAAACCATTGCGTGAACGGGCAACGACATAGGGGCGCATGCGCTGTTGTCCCGCTTCACCCTTGACGATGAACGGCCAGTCGCGGCCGGGAGATGAAAACAGGTCGAACATGCCGAACAAGGCGGAGGCCGTGACTTCGGGCACCGCGAGAAGTGCTACATTGATAGGGCTGTCCTGATCAAGCATGGCAGAAATGACCGCCTTCCAGCATTTTCGACTTTAGTACCAAGCGTCGAACGCGACTAGGCTCTTGTCAGCCAAGAGGAGGTCTCGACATGTCCCATGATGTGCTCCGCAGTGTAATGCGTGGCGAGCTGCTCGAGCCCGGAACTTCGGCTTATGACGCTGCTCGAGTGGTTTGGAACGGGCTGATCGATCGGCGGCCTGCCTTGATTGCCAGATGCCGCAATGCTGCCGACGTCATCGCAGCGGTAAACCATGCGCGGACGCATCGCCTCACCATCACCGTTCGCAGCGGCGGGCACAATGTCGCCGGCTACGCCGTTTGCGATGATGGTCTGATGATCGATATGTCGCCCATGAATGCCGTCCACATCGCGCCTGGGCTCGACCGTGCGCTGATCGAAGGCGGGGCGACATGGGGCGATGTCGATGCGGCGACCACGCCTTTTCGGCGGGCCACGCCGGGCGGACTGATTTCGATGACAGGCGTGGCCGGGCTCACTCTTTCGGGCGGCATTGGCTGGTTGCGTGGCACCCATGGCCTGAGTTGCGACAATCTCATTGCTGCCGATGTGGTCACCGCTGATGGCAGGCTCATCCGCGCCAGCGAAGTCGAGAATATCGACTTGCTTTGGGCGCTAAAGGGCGGCGGCGGGAATTTTGGCATCGTCGTGAACTTCGAGCTTCGTCTTCACGAAATCGCCGATCCGGTGATGTTCTGCGCGCCTGCCTATCCGGAAGAGCACGCCGTCGCCGTCATCCCCCAGTGGCGCGACTATATGGCTTCAGCCCCTGGCGAAGTCAGTGGTCTCGCCGAATTCTCCACCATACCCAGTGATCAGGCCTATCCGGAACAGACATGGGGCAGGCGAGTGATAACGCTTGCCACTGTTTATGACGGTCCCGCTGAAAAAGGGGAGCGCGTCATGCAGCCGTTGCGCGCTCTTGGTGAGCCGTTGCTCGATTTCAGTGGTCGGATGCCCTATCGCGAGCTCCAGTCCATTTATGACGGATTGTTCCCCAAGGGGCGTGACCGCTGCTACTGGAAATCGACCTACCTTTCGGGCCTTGGTGACGATGTCATCGGCGCGATCATCGAGCGCCTGATTAAACGACCCTCCGAGATGACCTACGCGTCGATCTGGAAATTTGGCGGAGCCATGCAGCGCGTTGCTTCCGATGCCACTGCCTTCGGTGATCGCAGCATGCCTTACATGTTGAGCCTTGATGCGATCTGGTCCGATCCGTCAGATGATGACGCGAACATCCGTTGGGTTCGCAATGCATGGCAGGACATGCAGCCACATTCCACGGGTCGCCTCTACCTGAATTTTCCCGGGCTCGGCGAGGGTGACAACCTGGTTCGCAATGCTTTCGGCGCTGAAACCTATTCGAGACTTCAGAAGATCAAACGCGTCTACGACCCGGAGAACATCTTCCACTTGAACCAGAACATTGCGCCGGACGTTCGATTGTCTTGACCAATGAGCGGTGTCGGCAGTCGGCAAGGTCTGCACTCTGCCGGTGGGGGCGGATCGACCTGTGGATCCAAGCGCGCGCCACGCCGGAGCGGTACGCAATTTAGATCGCGACGTTGTCCCGCTCTCTCCTGTTACCAGTGGAACATTCGAGCTGACGCCGATGAGGTAAACCTCATCCGCGGATCTATGGAGGAGAAACGTGATGGCGACAGACATGACGATATCCGAAGTTCTGAGAGATCCACTTATCAGGCAAGTTCTGCGCGCCGATGGTATCGCCCCTGAGGCGTTCTCTGCTGCTTTAAGGCAGGCGGCCGCAGGTTTGCGACGCAGTCCCGGATTGTCTCGCTCTTCGACTGAGGCCGAGAACGCATCGATATCGACGTGAGTGATGTTCCGGAGCGGTCTGACCGCTCAACGTCAAAAGTGGTTCACGCCCAGCTATCCAGCGAGGTTACGAGACCGACTACGCCACAACATCCCAATGAACCGCTTCCAGCCAGGGACGTCGGTGCGGATTTGCGTGCAATCGTCATGAGCGGGAAATTCGTTCTCGGGCACGCCCTCATGGCTCTGTCGCTGTTGTCGAGCATCCAAGACGCCACGTGCCGTTCGGAATCGGATAATTTCGGCAACACACTTTGAACCTACTTGCAGACAGCAGCATCCACGCATGCACGCCGGAACACATCATTATCTCTGGGAGATGGTGGCAGGATTTCCCTCTAAGCCTTTCAATACGCGCCAAAATTCTGTTTTCAGCGAAGTGACCTGGGTCGTGTCATTTACTGCGGCAAACCGTTGAGATCATCCCGTTCGCCTGCGTTTTTCAGCGCCGCAATTCACATCAAAAACCCATAAATGCAGGCGGTGCCACCCTCTGCCGGGCGATGTTAGCTTGCCTTCGGGAGGAAACCGAAGGAGCTGAACATGCCAAAATCTATCGTCAACGCCGTAGGCACCCCGCTTTTTTACAGTGGAGCATCGACTGCGTGGTTTTCTGCGACGGGATCGGGGCCTGTGCTTTACGGCACTGAGGCAAACGACTCGATCTGGGGCGATGGCTCCGTCGATGTCACCATGGCGGGCGGGAACGGTGACGACATTTACTACCTCTATTCGGGCATCAACCGTGCCATGGAGACGGCTGGAGCTGGTGTTGATACCATCAACACCTGGATGAGCTATACCCTGCCTGAGAATTTCGAGAACCTGACGGTCACCGGCAGCGGCCGGCATGCTTTCGGCAACAACGCCGACAATATGATCTCGGGGGCTTCCGGTAGCCAGACGATCGACGGCGGCGGCGGCAACGACATTCTGGTCGGCGGCAGCGGCGCGGACATCTTCGTCGTCGGCCGAGGTGGCGGCAGCGATCTGATTGCCGACTTCGACAGTTCCGATACGGTCCGGCTGAATGGTTACGATCTCACAAGCTTCCAGCAGGTCACCAGCCTTGCGACGCAGGAAGGCACGGATTTGAGGCTGAGCCTCGGCGACGGCGAGAGCTTGCTGTTTGCTGACACGACCGTGGCCGATCTCGCGCCGGAGCAATTTCAGCTTAGTCTCGATCGCTCAAACCTTGCGCTGAGTTTTGCCGACGAGTTTGACAGCCTCTCCCTTCATGATGGCGATCAGGGCGTATGGGATGCAAAGTTCTGGTGGGCGCCTGAAAAAGGCGGAACCTTGGCCAGCAACGGCGAACTGCAGTGGTACATCAATCCTGACCATGCGGAGACCGCTGCCATCAATCCATTTTCGGTCGAAGATGGCGTGCTGACCATCAAGGCAGAGCCGACGCCGGATGCACTGGAATCAGAGATCGATGGGTACGAATACACGTCCGGAATGCTGACGACGTATTCGACCTTTGCGCAGACCTACGGCTATTTCGAAATCAGAGCGGACATGCCGACCGAAACCGGCACTTGGCCGGCGTTCTGGCTGTTGCCGGCAGATGGCTCCTGGCCCCCCGAACTCGATGTTGTCGAGATGCGGGGGCAGCAACCGAACATTGTCAACGCAACCGTTCACAGCAACGAGACCGGCGAACAGACAAGCGAGACGACCGCAGTCAAAGTCGCCAGTACCGAAGGGTTTCACACCTACGGCGTGTTATGGGAAGAGGATGAAATCGTCTGGTATTACGACGACGTCGCCGTGGCGCGTGCCGATACACCCGCCGACATGCACGACCCCATGTATATGGTGGTCAATCTGGCGGTGGGAGGGGCAGCGGGGGAACCGAACGCAGACTTCGGCGACGGAGCGGAAATGCAGATCGACTATATTCATGCCTATGCTCTGGATGAAGTGCAGTCGGCGACTGGCGAAGCGCAGCCGATGGACGACTGGTTATCCTGATTCTTCGGTTGGGCGCGCGCCGACCAATGCTCAGCCCGTGCCTCCTTGAGCGGTTGGACAGGGCCGACATCCGTCCGAAGTTGCCCTGCGTCGAACAGTCCGGCGATTGCGCGCAGATCTCGTGCGTTGACATCCACCACGAAGGCCACCGCCTGACGCCGAGTGCCTTGGCTCGCTTCTCGTCGGGATGCGCCGTCGGCGACACAAGGATGCCACCGGGCCGGCAATCTCTGGTAGCGGTTTAGCGCCGATGAACACCAGATCGGACTGACGGGTGAACGAGCGTCGCGCGCTTTGAATGTTTGCGACCTGACAAAGACCGGTGCCTCATGGCCCGCTAGCTTCCCGATTGTCGCCAGCGGCGCCATCGCCGCGCGGCATTGTAACGGTTCATTGGATCAGGGAAACAACGATATGGGATCTTTTAGTGTCTGGCATTGGGTGATCGTGCTGGCAGTCGTGTTGCTGTTGTTCGGGCGCGGCAAGATCCCGGAGTTGATGGGCGACGTCGCCAAGGGCATTCGCAGCTTCAAGAACGGCTTGAGCGACGAGACCGCAGCGCCCGCCGAGAAGCGGATAGAAACGGGATCGGGAGAGTAATCGGTTGCGCCGAGCCCACGACCAAGCAGCCTGAGCATGCCGATCGTCAACCGGCTCGCTCAGGCAGTCGGTCGGGGGGAAGCCTCACGACCTGCTGGAGCAATTGATCGATTTTCTTCCGGCAAATTCAAACGAGCGTGGCGTGATCGATCAGACGGCGGATGCTGCCAACGAAGTCAGCGATGTTGGCATCGTGTGTCGGCACCATGGCCGCGTGGATCAACGCAGCTGCCAATGCGCGCCTCCCTAGGGTGAGCCGGTCGGGGCTGAGATCCACGACGCGCCGGATTGACCATGGTGAAAGCCGTTCGACAACGGCACGCCGGGATAGGCGATCGCCAGCCGTTCGAGCCCCTCTGTGGCCGAGATCCGCCCGGTTGCAACATCCTCATAGATACGGGCGACCGTCACCATGTCGCAGTCCTGCGGCGACAGCCGGACTCGGCTGATGCCGACGGCCGGCAGTTCGGCAAGCTCCTGCAGCAGGCTCTGGCAGGTGTGCGACAGGGTCTGGACCCCATTGAGCGTGAGGAACGGCTGGCGATCGAGTGTCTCGACAATGAGGCCGTCGCTGTCTTCGCCGCAGATGAACTGGCAGTTGTCCTTGACCAGCCCCTTGGAGCGGGCGTGGGCGCAGCGCGCCGAGATTGCCAGCGGCACGCGGCCAAAGCCGAAGATTTCAAATTCGACATCAGGCGCATCGCGAACGATGTCGCGCACTGATGCCATGGGCAACTCCGGCGGCAGGCAGATGCTGGTCGCACCGCGTGACGCCAGCAGTCTCGCGGTGGCACCGTTGTAGACGTTGATCAGAGGTCCGATCGAATGCGGTTTGCCGGCAAGGAGCCCGAGCGCGGACAGATCGTTGGCCTCGATCGGGTGGATGCTGTCGCGCACCAGACCGCGCACGAGTTGGCTCTCGCGCTCCAGGGTGACGAGTGCAAGCGAGGCAAGGCTGACCTTCTTGCCGGCGCCTTCCAGCCGTTCGATTACTTCCGCGACATGCGGCTCGATGAAATGCAGGCGCTTCGAGCAGACCGCCTCGCCGAGGGTGACATGATCAACCGGGCCTTCGTCGGCGATACGGAAATAGAAGTCGCGCCATTTGGGTCCGTCCCAGAGGTAAAGCACCGGGCCGAGGCTGAGCGAGGGGTGGGTTGTTGCGGACATGTCGTTACCTCCACCGCTTTTCATAGGCGCCCGACGTCGTCTTCTGTCCTTCGCTGAGCCGCCTAAGTCGTGACAACAAGGCGGGCCTTTCGGCCGCATCGGCAGCGACGGCGCGGCGCATGATTGAAACAACCTCGGCGACATAGGCCTTGCCGCGCTGGCGACCCTCGATCTTAAGTGCGCCGACGCCGGCATCGCGCAAGGCATCGATATGATCCATGACATCGAGAGAAACCGGATCCTCGAAGGCGTAGCCACGCTCCTCGGCAATGTCGAAACGTCCCTTGCAGAGCGTCGGATAGCCGGCAGCCTCGCCGGCCGGAAATCGGTTGATGGTGTAGTCGCCCAGCTCCGACACCAGTTCGCTGCCATCCTCGCGGTAACGAACGTGGCTTGCCGGCGAACAGACTCCGTTCATGTTGGGCGATTTGCCAGTGGCATAGGACGACAGCGAGCAGCGGCCTTCTGCCATCACGCAAAGCCCGCCGAAAACAAAGACCTCGATCTCGCAGCTGATCTGGCGTGCAAGGCGGGCAATATCCGGAATGGTCAGAATACGCGGAAGCACGACGCGCTTCGCTCCGAAGGTTTCGACCAGGAATTTGACGGCATCGGCGTTGGAGGCGGAAGCCTGGACCGAGACGTGTAGCCGCTGCTGAGGGTGGCGCTCGGCGGTGTAGGCCATCAATCCGAAGTCGGCGAGGATCACGGCATCGGCCCCCAGACGCACGGCATCGTCGACGGCGTCATGCCAGAGCTTTTCGTGGCCAGCCCGCATGAAGGTGTTGATGGCAACGAAGGTCATCACCTTGTGCCGGCGCGCATAGGCGATCGCCGTCTTCAGCTCGTCGCGCGAAAAGTTCAGGCCGGGAAAGTTGCGTGCATTGGTCTCGTCGCGAAAGCCGCAATAGACCGCATCGGCACCGGCATCGACGGCCTCGCGAAAGGCAGCCGGCGTGCCTGCCGGACAGATCAGTTCCATCTGGCTGCCTCCCCGGACAATGCGCGTGTCCTGATCTCAGATGCCGCGCGCAGAACCAAAGGCGCGAACGGCCCGCTCATGCGGGCGATATCTGCGGGCAGGTCGATATTGCAGTCGTCGAGCGCGTTGCGCAGCGCCAACATGGCTTCCATGTCGCCCGTTATCGTCAGGCTTCTGGAAAAGAACACGGCATCGCCGTCGATCTGGCCCTCGAGCAACGCCAGAAGCAGCACGAACTTGCCGCCCATGCAGGCGTCAGCGGCCGGCAGATGGGCAGCGCGGTGAACAGAGATGCGCCGGGCGGCCGGCTCGACCAGAAAGCTTACCGGAAGGTCCGTCGGGATGAACGCATAGCGTTTGCCGGCGTGCTCCCCGAGCCGGTCAAAAAGATCCGGATGCTGCTCGACGACCTGGGCAAAGACGAGCCGCGCGGCGTGTTCTAAGAGGGGGATTGGTACGATCCGGAGCGTCACGGTCATCGCAAAGGGTAGGGTCATAGGCTGCCTGCATGAAAACGGAGCAAAGAATGGCCGCATGCTAGTCGGCGCGTCGCCACCGCTGTTTGTCCCACGTCAAAGACATCGGGCATTTGCCGCCCGTAAGAGGCGGTATGAACAAGAGCTTCCTTCCCGCCAAGGGTTTCGTCTCGCTTCAGGGTTTTGCCTGTGCGCTGGAGCGCGAGGGGGAGCTGAAGCGTATCTCCCGTCCCGTGTCCCTGGTGCACGAAGTGACGGAGATCCACCGGCGCATTCTGGCAGATCAGGGCCCGGCTTTGCTCTTCGAGCGGCCGGTCGATGCGTCAGGGCGCGTCCACGACATCCCGCTCTTGGCCAATCTCTTTGGCACCGAGCGTCGGATCGAACGTGGTTTCGGACTGACGGCCGGCGGGCTGACCGGGCTTGCGCGAGACCTGGCGGAACTGCGAGACCCGCGGGCGCCGGGATCGCTGCGCGACGCCTGGGACCGGCTGCCGCTGTTGCGCTCGGCGCTCTACATGCGGCCGAAACATGTGACATCAGCACCGTGTCAGGACATCGTCTGGCGCGGTACGAACATCGACCTTGGCCTTCTGCCGATCCAATGGTGCTGGCCGGGCGAACCCGCACCGCTGATCACCTGGCCACTGGTGATCACCCGCGCACCGGACGATCCGCGTGATGTCAATGTCGGCATCTATCGTATGCAGGTGCTTGGCCGGGATCGAGTGATCCTGCGCTGGCTTGCCCATCGCGGCGGCGCGCGACACCATCGCCTGTGGCAGCGCCAGGGGCGCGACATGCCGGTTGCCGTAGCAATCGGCGCCGATCCTGCGACGATCCTCGCTTCGGTCATGCCGCTGCCGGAGGGGCTGAGCGAGCTCAACTTTGCCGGATTGCTGCGGCGCAGCCGAACGCAATTAGTCGCCGCCACATCGGTGCCGCTGGCCGTGCCGGCAAATGCCGAGATCGTGCTTGAGGGAACGGTGTCGGCAACCGAGACCGCCGACGAGGGCCCCTATGGTGACCATACCGGCTACTACAATTCGGTCGAGCCGTTTCCGGTCATGACGCTTTCTGCCATCACGACGCGCCGTGCCCCCTATTATCTCTCCACCTACACCGGCCGCCCGCCGGACGAGCCTTCAAGGCTCGGCGAGGCAATGAACACATTGTTCATTCCGCTCGCCAAGAAACAGTTCCCCGAGATCACCGATCTCTGGCTGCCGCCGGAAGCCTGTTCCTATCGCGCTATGGTGGTCGCGATCGACAAGCGTTACCCGGGACAGGCGAAACGCCTGATGATGGGTCTGTGGTCGATGCTGCCTCAGTTCAGTTACACCAAGCTGATCATCGCAGTCGACCCGGATATCAACGTCCGCCACTGGCCCGACGTCATGTGGGCGCTGGCGACCCGCTTCGATGCCAGCCGCGACGTCACCATCATTGCCGACACACCGATCGACTATCTCGATTTTGCGTCGCCGCGCTCCGGTCTCGGCGGCAAGCTCGGGCTGGATGCCACCGCCAAGATCGGTTCCGAGACCGATCGGGAATGGGGACGCGTCCTCGATATGACACCCGATGTCATCAGCCAGGTGGATGCCATCTGGGCCGATCTTGGGCTTGAAAGGAAAGCATCATGAGCAGGCACCGAATTGTCGTCGGCATCACCGGTGCGTCGGGCGCTGCCATACCGTTGCGCATTGCCGAGCGGCTTGCACAGATCGAGGAAGTGGAGATGCATCTGGTGCTATCGCCGTCGGCCCATCGCACACTTGCCCATGAGGTTGGCGGACATGCGCTGTTGCGGTTGCTGGAGAAGGCGGACCGGACCTATGAGCATGACGATATCGGCGCTGCGATCGCCAGCGGGTCGTTTCCGACCGCCGGCATGATCGTCGCGCCCTGTTCGATGCGCACGCTTGCTGCGATCGCCAACGGGCTTGCCGACAATCTCATCGTTCGCGCCGCGGACGTGCACCTGAAGGAACGCCGTCGTCTGGTGCTGATGGCGCGCGAAACGCCGCTGCATCTCGGCCACTTGCGCAACATGTGTGCGGTGACCGAGATGGGAGCGATCGTCATGCCGCCGGTGCCGGCGTTCTACAATCGGCCTGATAGCGTCGAGGCAATCATCGATCATCTCGCCGCAAGGGCGATCGATCTCCTCGCGCTGCCGATCGGCCCGCTTGCGACCGCCTGGCAGGGGGAGGTTCAGTCGAAAGGCAACGCCTGCAACAGCGGATCTGCCCCGAACATAACGTAGTGGCCACCGGCGAGCAGCCAGAACGTGATCGCCGCGGTCGCGAAGGCTGACAGGATCATCACCGGATCGAGGCGCAGGCACGCCTGACCTTTCAATATCGCGACAAAGGGCCAAATCGAGGTGCCTTGCTGGGCAATCGACCAATTGTCCGCCAGGCGGCGCCGCACACGCTTTTCCACCATGAGGAAACCGCCGAGGGCAAAAAGCGCGAAGCCGCCGAAGAGCACCAGAGAGCGCAGATCGCCATTGGTGACGACATGGCCGAGAGCCCACAGCAGGAAGCCCCAAAGCACCGGGTGACGTGTGACGCTGACGATCGCACCCTTCCGGGCGTTGCTTTGGTAAATGGAGATCGACAGCGGGTTCTCACTGAACAGGCCGGCGAGAACGAGGAAGAGCCCGAGTGGCGCGAGGACGAATGTCGTCCACGCCTGCCACGGGGCCGGCTCCCAGAGCGGGATGAAATCGAGCGCAAGCGCTGCCTGAAAAACCCAGATGAGCGCGACGATCGACAGCAGCGAATAGACGGTGAAATAGGTCCGCCGCCCCAATAGTGTGATCAGCCGCTGACGCAGCGTCGGCAATGCCGGCACCATATGAAGGGCAAGGAAAACTGCGAATGCCGCGAGAAAATTGTACATCACTGGGCCTCAGATCCTCTCAGCAAGGAGCAACCGTTCTGTCGCGATATGGCGCCGGACGGTTTCGAAAAAGGCGCGCAGCATGTAGCCGATCGCCTCCCAGCTGTGCGGGCAGCGCGTGTGAAGCAGTTCATGGAGGACGCGGGCGACTTGCTCGGCCAGTTTTCCGTCATGCCGGTGCTCGTCGCGCAAACGCTCGATCAGCCTCTGTCCGTCGTTGGGGCTTCTTGCCGCCATGATGGCTGGAAACAGGATCTGATCCTCAAGCCTGTGCACGGCCAGCAGCGTCGATGGCAACTTCTCTGCAATCTCGCTGCAAGCGGCCGCATCGATGCGGCGCGGCAGGGAGTCGGCAATCGCCTCGAGGCGATCACACAATCCGAGTAGGCTCTGATAGCCTTCTTCCAAGGCAGTCCGTCCGGGCATGGGCAGCTCCGTCAGCGAGATTTGTCATCCCTCAAACGTCTAGGCGCAATCGAAAGGGCGATCTTTGACATTTCGCAAACTGGATGGTGACCGCCTGGTGAGGAGACATCCGCGACATGGCTATTGCGACGGGTCGAGGAAGAGCACGACGGCGATCGCGACGGAAAACAGGATAGCCGACAGCGTTGCCGCACGCTGCAGGACCCCCATGCGATAGAGAAGGATGGCGAACCCGACAATGATCGGGGTTGCGACGGAAAGGCCGATTTGAGCATCTGTCATCGAAAAACTCCTGGAATGATCCTGCTGCTATCAGCCCAGTTGCCAGGCCTCTTTGCGTAATCGCAAAGACAGGTCATCCCCGCCTGCCTAGGTGTCGGCCGGTTCCGGCAAAGGAGTTGGCGCATGGACGGACGGGCACTCCCGGTTCAAGACGCAGACGAGAACGCATCCGCGGATGACCTTCTGCTTTGGGTGCTGGTGTGGAGCGAGTTGGCCGCCTTCGGCATCCTGCTCGTAGGTTTTCTCGTGGTCGGTGTCATCCAGGCGGACGCGTTTGCCGCCGCCCGTTCACATCTCAACCCGTTGCTCGCAGGTATCAATACGCTCGTTCTTCTGACCAGCGGCTGGCAGGCGGCTCTGGCGACGCGTCCGGCAGCTTCGACGCCGACGCGCCGGCGCGCGCTCGTTCTTGCCGCGCTCTTCGGTTTCGCCTTCGTCGCCATCAAGCTGTTCGAATATTCGACCGAAGTCGCCGTCGCCGGGTTGCCGAAGTTCGGCGCCTTCTTCGAGCTCTATTTCCTCATCACTGGCTTCCACCTGCTGCATGTCGCCTTCGGCAGCGTGATTCTGCTGTTGGTCGCCTGGCGCCCAAGCCCGGGAAACATCGCTCTGATCACCACGCTCTGGCACGTCATCGACCTTGTCTGGATCGTGATGTTCCCGATCATCTATCTCGCGTGAACGCCATGACCCATCACAATGCGCGCCGACTTCGCAATACCTTTGCCGTGCTGATCGCGATCGTGCTTTCGGGCATGGCCATCATGACGCTTTGCGGCGGCACGGCTTTCGTGATCGCGGCCCTGCTGGTGCTGGCGGTGATCAAATGCCGGCTTGTTGCCCTCGATTTCATGGGCCTTGGCCAGGCGCCGGCTGGCCTGCGGTTTGGCCTCTTGGCCTGGCCGATGATGCTTGCGCTTCTGGCCCTGGCCAAGCTTGCGATGGACGTGGTGCTATCCGCTTGAAACCACTCTCTGTCTTGTTTGCCAAAACGCAAAGAAGGCCCTTCGGAAATCCCTAGACATGGGTCGCGCCCCGACAGTTCGTCGGTGCCGCACGTCGCGGCGCCAAGCGGGGAGGGGATCAGATAAGCCGGCCACGGTGTTTGCGGCCGGCCGAAGTCGAAAGGATGACGTGATGGCAGAACGCCTCACCAAGACCGGGGCCCGAAACGTCTTTTACGGCGGGTCCTTTTTCTTTTTTGCAATCTTTGTCGGGCTTACCGCCCACAGTCACTACTACATGCGGACTGTCTCGACCGATGAGTCGACCCTGACGGACGCCGTCGCCCGCGGCAAGCACGTCTGGGAAAAGAACGCCTGTATCAACTGCCACACGCTTCTCGGTGAAGGCGCCTATTTCGCGCCCGAGCTCGGCAATGTCTGGAAACGCTGGGGCGGCGAGACCGATCCGGAAGGTGCGCGCGAGACAATGAAGGCCTGGATGGCGGCCCAGCCGAGCGGCATCGAAGGGCGCCGCCAGATGCCGCAGTTCAACCTGACCGAACAGGAACTCAACGACCTCGCCGATTTCCTGGAGTGGACGAGCCGCATCAAGACCCAGAACTGGCCGCCGAACGAGGCCGGCTAAGCGTTGCGATTGGAGTGTGAAATCATGAAATACCAGACCCAGAAGGTCGCAATGCTCTACTTCTACGGAGCAATCGGCCTGTTCCTCGCCCAGGTGCTGTTCGGCGTCCTTGCCGGCACCATCTACGTCCTTCCCAATACCTTGTCCGAACTGTTGCCTTTCAACATCGTTCGCATGGTGCACACCAACGCGCTCATCGTCTGGCTGCTGATGGGCTTCATGGGGGCCACTTATTATCTCCTGCCGGAAGAGGCGGAGACCGAGCTTTACAGCACGAAGATCGCAATCGCGCAGTTCTGGATCTTCCTGATCGCAGCTGCGATTGCCGTCGTCGGCTATCTCCTGCACATCCACGAAGGCCGAGAGTTTCTCGAACAACCCTTCGCGATCAAGGTCGGCATCGTCATCGTCGCTCTGATGTTCCTCTATAACATCACGTTGACGGTCCTTAAGGGCCGCAAGACGACCGTCACCAACATCCTGATCTTCGGGCTCTGGGGTGTGGCGATCTTCTTCCTCTTTGCCTTCTACAATCCGATCAATCTCGCGCTCGACAAGATGTACTGGTGGTACGTCGTTCATCTCTGGGTCGAAGGCGTCTGGGAACTGATCATGGCGTCGGTGCTCGCCTTCCTGATGATCAAGCTCAACGGCATCGACCGGGAAGTCGTCGAGAAGTGGCTCTATGTCATCGTCGGCCTGGCACTGTTTTCGGGCATCCTCGGCACTGGCCACCACTACTACTGGATCGGCGCGCCGGGCTACTGGCAGTGGATCGGTTCGCTGTTTTCGACGCTCGAGGTTGCGCCGTTCTTCACCATGGTGATCTTCACCTTCGTGATGACCTGGAAGGCCGGCCGCAAGCATCCGAACAGGGCGGCGCTGCTGTGGTCGATCGGCTGCTCGGTTATGGCCTTCTTCGGCGCCGGCGTCTGGGGCTTCCTGCACACGCTGTCGTCGGTGAACTACTACACCCACGGCACGCAGGTGACCGCCGCTCACGGGCACCTCGCCTTCTTCGGTGCCTATGTCATGCTCAACCTTGCGGTCATGGCCTATGCGATCCCCGAAATTCGCGGGCGGGCACCCTATAACCAGATGCTTTCGATGGTCAGCTTCTGGATCATGTGCACGGCCATGTCGGTGATGACCTTCGCGCTCACCTTCGCCGGTGTGCTGCAGGCCCACCTTCAGCGCGTGCTCGGTGAAAGCTACATGGACGTCCAGGACCAACTCGCTCTGTTCTACTGGATCCGCCTTGGCTCCGGCGTCTTCGTGCTGATCTCGGCATTGATGTTCGTCTGGGCAATCCTCGTCCCCGGCCGGGAACGCAGCAAGACGCTGAGCGCATCGATGCAGCCCGCAGAATGAATGAACGTGCCGGTCCGGGTTGCCCGGACCGGCCAATCTCCTTCCTCCTTTTTTACGGAGTCATGCCATGAGCATTGTTCAACCAAGCCTGGTACCGGTATCGATCGACATTCCGGCCTATAGCCCCTCCGGCAATGAATGCGCGCTGTTCGAGAATGCCTGGGTCCGGCAATTGCCGCTGCTGCTCAAGGGGCCGACCGGTTGCGGCAAGACGCGTTTCGTCAGCCATATGGCAGCAAAGCTCGGCCTGCCGCTTTCCACCGTCTCCTGCCATGACGATCTGGCCGCAGCGGATCTGACCGGACGCTACCTGTTGAAGGGCGGAGATACGATCTGGGTCGATGGCCCCCTGACGCGCGCCGTGCGTGAAGGCGGGATCTGCTACCTCGACGAGATCGTCGAGGCCCGCAAGGACGTCACCGTCGTGCTGCATCCGCTGACAGACGACCGCCGCATGTTGCCGCTGGAGCGGACCGGCGAATTGCTCGAAGCGCCTTCAGCGTTCATGCTGGTCGTCTCCTACAATCCCGGCTACCAGAACCTGCTCAAGAGCCTGAAGCCGAGCACCCGACAGCGCTTCGTCGCAATCGAGTTCGATTTCCTGCCACGCAACCAGGAGATCGAAGTGGTCTCCCGCGAGAGCGGACTGGCCGCAAGCCAGGTCGCGCCACTCGTCAACCTCGCTCAGCGCCTGCGCGCACTCAAAGGGCATGATCTCGAGGAGGGCGTCTCGACACGGCTGCTTGTCTATTGCGCCTGCCTGATCGATGCCGGAATGCCGATCAGGGACGCGGTGCGCGCTGCGATGATCGAGCCGCTGACCGACGAGCCGGACGTGCGGGCAGCCCTTCTCGAAGTCGCCGCCTCCTTGATCGCCTGAGGACAGGCCCATGCTGGATTTCCTAGAACTCGAAGAAACCGTCGGGCGCGCCTGGCACCGGTTCATTGGCAACACCGGCACCTGGCGACGTTATCCCGAGCAGGCTGTCAAACTGGCCGACATGATGCCGATGCTGGCGATCAGCTTTCGAGGACACGGCGGCGAGACCGCGGTCCAGATCGTCCCCGCACGCGGCCGCACGTCTGGCCACCGTCTGAAGTGGCGACAGAAAATGGGTCTCGGCGAGGAAAAGCTCGTTCAGCCTGGCCGGGATCACGCCTCGTTGATGCTGCCCGGCGAGATCGACATCTTTCCCGACCGGAAACTCAACATTGACCTCTATCTCTGGCTGGTCGCCTATATGGCGACCATGCCGCTTGCCCCGCGTGATGAGGCCGACCCGTTACAGGCCGACCTTACGTATCTGTCGCAGGCGCAGGAAACCGTGGCGGAGGTCTTTCAGCGATTTCCGGGCATGCGCCATAAATACTGCCGCCTGGCTGAAGCCGTTCTTATCGAGCGCCAGCGCGGTTCACTCCCGTCGGTAGAGCAGCATGTCGAAAACCGTGTCCTGCGGCTGTTGCGCAAGGCGGCCGGACAGCCGGATACGACTTTGCCGGCAATCTTCCCGCATCGCGCGCCGCCGGGATATTTGCCGCTGCTGCCGGTGCCGCTGTGGCCCGATACCTTGCTGCGACCCGAGACCATTACCGAACGCGATGACGATGTGGCGGCAACAGGTGCCGCCTCCAGCCAGATCGCCGAGACCGAACGGCACGTGGCCGTCAGGGAAAACCCGGAGAACCGCAAGGGCGATCGTAGCCCCTTCATCCTCAACCGCTTCGAAAAAATTCTGGCGATGGCCGAGATGGTCAATGTCGACCGGCCATCCGACGACAGCGACGAACACGACAACAAGGCCGCACAGGATCTTGACGAGATGACGCTTGGCGAGCGGAAGGGCCGCCCGTCTGCGCGTTTTCGCTTCGATCTCGACCTGCCGCCGGAAGCCGTCGACCCGACGCCGCTGACATCAGAACTGACCTATCCCGAATGGAACTACAGGACGTCGAGCTATCTGAAAGACCATTGCCGGGTGCTGGCCAGCCCAGCCTCGGGCATGGAGGACCGGGCTGAACTCACACCGGAAACCAGGAGCCTGATCCGGCGGGTACGGCGCCAGTTCGAAGTGCTGCGTCCGCGCAACGAGATCCTGCGCGCGCAGATCGACGGCGCCGATCTCGATCTCGATGCCGTGGTGCGGGCTCGCACCGATCTGGCGGCCGGCGGGCAGGGGAGCGATCGCATCCATCTGATGAGCCGCCCGCAGGTTCACGACCTCGCCGTCACCATCCTGGTCGACGTCTCGCTTTCAACCGATGCCTGGTCCGACAATCGCCGGGTGCTGGACGTCGAAAAGGAGGCGCTGCTCATTCTCGCCCATGGCCTTTCGGCCTGCGGCGACAATCATTCGATCCTCACTTTCACCTCGCGGCGGTGCGACTGGGTGAAAGTGGAAAGCGTCAAAGCTTTCGACGAGCCGATGAGCCCGCTGGTCGAATCCCGTATCGCCGCATTGAAGCCGGGATATTACACCCGCATCGGTGCGGCTATCCGCCATGCCACATCAGAGCTCCAGAGGCAGCCCAACCGCAAGAAGCTGCTTTTGGTCCTGACCGACGGCAAGCCGAACGACGTCGATCACTATGAGGGACGCTTCGCGCTGGAGGACAGCCGCAGGGCGGTGATGGAAGCGCGCCGAAGCGGCATCAGCGCTTTTGCCGTCACCGTCGACCGGGAGGCGCGGTCCTATGTGCCTGCCATGTTCGGCCAGAACGGTTATGCGCTGGTCGGCAATATCGCCCGGCTGCCGGCGGCATTGCCGGCGATCTACCGAAGCCTGGCGGGATAGAACGGTCAGGTACAACGCGAAAAGGCCCGGTCTCGACCGGGCCTTTTCGTGTTTGTGGTCAGCCGAGGTTCAGGCCGCCTTGCTGTGCGTGCGTGGCGCGTCGTCGATATAGGCATCGAATGCTGCGGCCACGGCGCGGATCACGAAGCGATGATCCTGACTTACCGTTATGACGCCGTCGGCGATATCCAGCACGCCGTCATTGGCCATCGTCGTCAGCCGTGCATTGCCACCGAGAAGGACGTTCGGGTCGCGTCCGTGTGCGGTGGCGATTGCCTTGATGTCGACCGTGAAGTCGCACATCAGTCTCTCGATGATCGCGGCACGCAGGCGATCCTCATCGGTCAAACGATATCCCTTGGTCGTTGCCAGCCGTCCAGACGCGATGTGGCTTGCATAAAGTCCTGGGGGAACCTCGTTCTGCACGTAGCCGGCTTGTGACCGGCCGATTGCCGAGGCGCCGAAACCGATCAGCGTTTCACAATTGTCCGTGGTATAGCCCTGAAAATTCCGCCGAAGCGTGCCAGAGGATTGCGCGAGCACGAGATCGTCGTCGGGCAGGGCGAAGTGGTCGAGCCCGATCTGGCGGTAACCCGCTTCGCAGAGCGCCTCGCTGATGGCGAGCGCCTGATCGGTGCGCGCCGAAGCGTCGGGCAGAACGTTCTCGTCGATCATGCGCTGGTGTTTCTTGAACGACGGCACATGCGCGTAGCCGAAGACGGCGAAGCGCTCCGGCCGCATCGCCACTGCCGCCTGGACCGTCTCGACGCAGGAGCGAACCGTCTGGTGCGGCAATCCATAGATCAGGTCGAAATTGATTCCGGTGACACCGGCTTTGCGAAGATGCGCCACTGCATCCGCCGTCTGCTGTTCTGTCTGAATGCGGTTGATCGCCTTCTGGACGACCGGGTCGAAGCTCTGTACGCCGAGGCTGGCGCGTCCAACGCCCCCTTCGCCAAGCGCTTGCGCCATGGCTGCGGTCAGGCGTCGGGGATCGATTTCGACAGCCACGCCTGTCTTTTGACCAAACAGGTAGCGTTCGCGCAGGAGGGCCATCAGGGAAAGGAACTCTTCCGGCTCGATGATCGTCGGCGTCCCGCCGCCGAAATGGACCTCGCCGATCGGCAGCGGCGCGGACACATGATCGGCCACCATGCCGATCTCCTGCCTCAGCACGTTGAGGTAATCGAGGATCGGTTCGTCCTGCCGGGTAATCGTGGTGTGGCAACCGCAATACCAGCACATCGATCGACAGAAGGGGATGTGCAGATAAAGAGACACATCCCGATCTTCGGGAACCGCGCCGAGCCAATCGGCGTAGGTCGTGCGATCGACACCGGCGGAAAAACGCGGTGCGGTCGGGTAGCTGGTGTAGCGCGGCAAGCGCATCTCGGCATATTTCAAAAGGGCGGTGGACTGCATGGCGGTTCCTATCGGCTTGTCGAAACAATCGATCCGTTTCTAGGCCGCGTGCCCCCGTCGTTCTTTGCGAAATGCCAAGTAACCGACCATGAAGGCGCAAAGCGGGATTTGTTTGCGCTTCGACAAAATGTCGCGTTGCCGTCGGCATTAGCCTTTGCAAATCCGGGCCGTTTGCGCCGGCGTTTCCCGGAAGCTGAGGCAACAACGGCGCCCTGAACGGACTGAGATGACCACTGCAGAAACAGAAACCAAGCCCTTCATCGACGTGCGCACCATCCCGCCGGTGGAGCGCCATCCGAAGATCTTCGGCATGCTCAATGCGCTGGCCGAGGGCGGCTCCTTCATCATCGTCAACGACCATGATCCGCGTCCGCTGCACTATCAGTTGGAAAGCCGCTACCCCGGCGAATTTACCTGGGATTACCTCGAGCAGGGACCGGATGTCTGGCGGGTCGAGATCGGCCGGCAACAGGCCTCCGGCTGCGATTGCTGCTGCGGCAGCAGCAGCGGCCACTGATACGAGTGTCCCGGCTAGGGCGTTTCCAGTTTAGGCGTAGCCGCAGGAACGCTCTATCTCTTTGTGTTTACGCATTTCCGGCCGGAAAGCCGCTTCGCACTTTCCTGGAAATGCGCTCTTCTGGATGAACCGCGATGTTCGGTGCCACGCTTTCCCGCTGGACGATGTCCTATTTCGCGGCTGCGCTGATCTTTCTTGCCATCGGCGAGATCATGATGGTCCTCGGCTTCGGATATCCGGTTTCATCCATCGAGGCCCCTGAGACGCTGGCGCTCGTCCATACCATTGCGCTCGGATGGCTCAGCCTCTTGATGGCGGGGGCCCTGCTGCAGTTCGTGCCTGTTCTCGTTGGTCGGCCGCTTTCGCTTCCCCACCTGGCTCTTCCGGCTCTGGTGCTGCTGGTTGTCGGCATAACCAGCCTGGTGCTTGGTTTTGCCAGCCTCGCAGGCGCCAACAGCCTTTCACCGCTCCTTCTGCCGTTCGGGGCGACTGTGACGATCGCCGGTTTCGGCCTGCTCATCATCATCTTTGCATCGACGCTTTGGCAGGCGCGACCGCTGCCCTTGCCCGCGCGGTTCGTCGCCGTTGGTCTTGGCTCGCTGGTCATGACCTTCTTTCTCGGTGGCATCTACGCATTCGTCCTTGCCGGACTTGCCGATGCGCCGGCCGCGATCGATCTGACGCTCGAAGGTGTTTCGCTCCATGCCACGTTGGGGCTGGGCGGCTGGCTGAGTTTTACGACCATGGGGGTCAGCTACCGTCTTTTGACCATGTTCATGCTGTCGCCGGACCGCGAACGGCATAGTAGCAGGATCGTCTGGGCGCTGGGTGCTGTTGCCCTCGGAATGATCGTCTGCATTGTGCCGATGATCCTTTCCGGTTCGGACGGGCGGACGCCCCTTCTCGTCGGTGCGGCGCTCGCCGGTGTGATCGCCATTGGAATTTACATGGCGGACATCGTGCGGATCTACCGCGAGCGCAAACGCAAGCTCATCGAATTGAACAGCCGCGCCGGCATCGGCGCTTTCGTGGCGCTGATAGTCGCGACCGTGTTCTTCGTAGCTTTGATCGTCAGCGGCCAAATCGAAGAAGGCGTGGGCGCGCTTGTCTATCTCGTCACTTTTGGCTGGCTGACGGGCATGGGGTTGGCGCAGCTTTACAAGATCGTTCCCTTCATCACCTGGCTCGAATGCTACGGCGCGCTGCTTGGACGCATGCCGACGCCGCGCGTTCAGGATCTGGTCGTCGAAACGCGTGCGACGTTCTGGTTTCGCCTCTACTATCTCACCGTGATCGTTGCCTCGACAGCGCTCTATTTCGACAACGCATTGCTGTTTCAGGCGAGCAGCTTTGGCCAGTTGATTGCGGTCAATGCGTTGCTTTGGGAATTCGTGGCAACACGAAGGCTCAGCAACGTGCCCAGTAATCTTCGGCTTCCTGGCGGCTTCGCCCGTCCGCATCTCTTCTTCCCATCGTTTCAGTCACGGAGACAACCATGACCAAAGACCCCATCGAGCTCGACGTCCGGCCGCTTCTCAAGAGCGGTAGCGATCCGTTCCAGGCCATCATGCGCGCCGTCGACGGTCTGGCACCCGGACAACCGCTCAAACTGATTGCAACGTTCAGGCCGGTGCCGCTTTTCAGCGTCATGGCCGGCCGCGGCTTTGCCCACCAGGACCAGCCGCTCGGCAACGGCGACTGGGAGGTTCTATTCACGCCGGAGGAACAGGTCGATGAGATCAGGGTCTCCGCCGGCGACACGGATCTGGACGCATGGCCGGATCCCGCGCGCCAGCTCGATCTGACGGATCTGGACCCGCCCGAGCCGATGGTTCGCATCCTCGCCGTGGTGGAAAAGATGCAGGCCGGCGAGGTGCTTTTCGCACTTCTCGCGCGCGAGCCGCTGTTTCTCTACCCCGAACTAGCCAAACGCGGTCACAAATGGGCCGGGAACTTCGACGCGGCGGGCGAGACCTATCGCATCCTGATCCGCGTCGGTGGACAGAAGGGGGACGAAAATGCAGCCGACTGAACGCGAAGAGCTGGTCGAAAGCATTCGCAGCGCCCTGCGGATGATCGTCGATCCGGAAATGGGGTCCAATGTCGTGGATCTCGGTTTGATCTACGACATTGCTGTCCAGGATGGCGGCATCGTCCGCGTAACGATGACCACGACGATAAAGGCCTGCCCCGCCACGGCCTTTCTCAAGGAAGCCGTGCAGAACTGCGTCTGGTACGTTCCCGGCGTCGAATATGCCGAAGTGCGGCTGACCTACGAGCCGCCATGGACCCCGGAAATGATGCGCGAGGCATCTGCCAGGTATTAGGTCGTGGACGTGTAAACTTGCACGCATGTAGCGTGCTGGTGCGCACTGTGCTGTCAATCATCTGAACCACAGCACCGTTCAGGTTCGAGATCGCTCTCAGGATATGATCCCAGACAGGCTCGCGTTCAATGTCGCCTTGAGTCCGTATGCGGTTGCCCGATCCGCAAGTGAATGAACGAGGGACCCGTCCAAATGAAATCTGTGTGCGATTATGTCGAGATTTGCTGCAACACTTGCTCATCGGGAGGTTGCAGCTAATGTCGCTCCGACAACGTCCAGGAGAGTGTGCATGGTCAGGTTCAATCGATTGCCAGCGCTGGCGCTGTTTTCGCTCGTCTCAGCGACGTCCGTTGCCGCGCAGGACCATTTCGGGCCCAAATTCATGGCCGATGTCCCAGCGAGCATCCAGACGCCGGATACCGTGGAAACTCGCATCGGAACCCTGAAGTTCTCGGACGGTCTTCCCGATCAAGAGACGGTGCAGAAGGTTTATGACAACATCGACTTTTCAAGGGGCGTCGAAGCGTTTCTATCGGGAATGCCAGCCGCATCTGTCTACGCACTGTGCCAGGGCCTGGAGGACGTCGGGGCCGCGAAAAACAAGGGCATCGGCATTACGGAAAATCTTATGGACGCGCGTTCATTGTTTCTGACCGCGAATACGACAACCGTCTACGTCTTTTTCTGCGTTGATCTTACGAACGGACCAGTCGTCGCGGAGGTACCTCCAGGCGTCCTCGGACCCGTCGACGACGCATACTTCCGCTACGTCACCGATGTGGGCCTCATCGGACCCGACCGCGGTAAAGGTGGGAAATATCTTTTCGTGCCACCAGACTATTCCGGCGAGTTGCCTGCTGAAGGCTACTTTGCCACCAAGTCGCCGACCAACACAAACCTGATTCTCTACCGCGCCTTCGTAAAGGACGGCGACATCGCTGCGGCAGTCAGGAGCGTGAAGGACCATGCGCGTGTCTATCCGCTGTCGGCGGGCAAGGAGCCGCCGGAAACCACCTTTATCAACATCTCCGGCAAGCAGATGAATACGGTCCATGCCAATGACTTCCATTTCTACGAGGAGCTGAACAGCGTCATCCAGACCGAGCCGGGCGATGCATTCGATCCCGAAATTGTCGGCCTGTTCGCATCTATTGGCATCAAGAAGGGCAAGCCGTTCGCGCCTGATGCCCGCATGAGGGCAATCCTCACCGAGGCTGTTGCGGTCGGCAATGCGACGGCCCGGTCCATGGTCTTTGCTCCCCGCGATGAACGCGCGAAATTTTACCCCGACCGTCAATGGAACAATGGCTTCATCGGCAACAGCTATCAGTTCCTGAACGACGGCGAACGCATGCTCGACGCGCGCACGATGTTCCACTACGCGGCGACGGGGATCACACCTGCGATGGCAGATGCGAAGCCCGGCACCGGCTCAGCCTACGCGTTTGCGGTCAGGGACTCGACCGGAACCTATCTCGACGGCAGCAAGACATACAAAATCACCTTGCCTGCCCCCGTTCCGGTCGGACAGTTCTGGTCGTTCACGGTCTATGACAATCAGACCAGATCAATGCTGGAGACTGACCAGAAGCTCGCAGGCATCGACAGCAACCAGCCGGGCATCAAGAAGAACGAGGACGGTTCGGTGACAGTCTGGTTCTCTCCAGAGGCTCCGTCGGGACAAGAGGGAAACTGGGTTCAAACCATACCTGGCAAGGGCTGGAATTCGCTGTTGCGGCTGTATGCTCCATTGGAGCCATGGTTCGACAAGAGTTGGAAGCCAGGCGACTTCGAGAAGGTTGATTGAACACGCGCCGCGGGTTCCGGATGTTTTGCATACGGTCCGACACCCGACCCGCTGGGAAGTCATCGAAGAAATGAACCACAGGCACTGCATGAGTGCTAGATTTCTTGCGTCTGCCGCCGTGGCAAGTGTTTCTGCCCCCATCGTTTTTTTTAGCGCAGCCAATGACCGGTTATTGGCTGCGCTAGCGATTTTCGAGAGGTTCGCCTCACGCGCGCTGTCGGAGGCACAAGCTTCGATCCTGCGGGGCGACGTCTTTATGAGTACATGGCCTCGTCGGAAGGTTGCCGCAGCGGCGGCAACCTTCTTTTTTGGTTATGCAGAACCAACTTACCCGGGGCGCTACGCAGTACCCCGTGGCGCGCGCCGGGCGCGAACCAGCATCGGACCGTATTCGATGCAGAACAGCGCAAAGGCTGTGATCCAGAGTGCTCCCGATAGCGCGAGCAGGTGATGATAGTGCGCCGGCAGGATCTCGGCGAAGGGGCGCGCCAGCGCCGCGCCGATGATGGCGATGTAAGAGGCGCAGCTGAGGTTCGATGCAGCCAAGGGCCGTCCGGTGTGTCCACGGCTTGCGCGCGTCATGACGGCCAGCATCATGCAGGCTATGACCCCAACGGTCATCACATGCATGACGGGGTACGCGTCGAGAGCGCCGACCGCGCCTGCCGCAACGGCGGCAAAGCCGAGTGGAACGAAGGCATAGGCCGCGTGCAGGACGAACACGATCTTGTCCGGCCACGTGGTCCACCCGCGCCAGCGGATAAACCGGGCCGCCTGCAGCAACGAGGCGGCGGACGCTACCGTAGCCGTGACGATATGTTGCGGCGCGAAGGTCCAGCAGACAAGAGCAGCGACGCCGACGAGAATCGTCAGTGTGTCAAAGCGGTTATAGGGAACCGGAAAGTCGGTCCGGCCGAACTTGTTCAGCCAGTTGCGGGTGAAGCTTGGCAGAATTCTGCCGCCGACAATCATGATCAGCATGACATAAGCGCCGATCGCCAGCCGTGCCGCCGCATCGACGTCGAGTTCACGGACGACGGAGATATGGAACCACGCATTGGCGGCTGAAAGGAGAACCAGACCGCCGACGATTTTCAGATCCTTCCACTTCCGACCGACGATGATTTCGCGCGCGCAGATCGCGAGCAACGCCGGCATGAAGGCGGCCTCGATGATCACTGCGAACTTCAATCCGATAACATCGGTTGCAAGCAGCGCCAGCCGCCCGGCAACCCACAGGGCGAACAGGTAGGCGAGCGGCCTGCCAGAAACTGGCAGCCTGCCGGTCCAGTTCGGAACAGCGGTCAAAAGGAAGCCTGCGAGTACGGCGGATGAGAACCCGAAGAGCATCTCGTGTGCGTGCCAATGGGCAGGGCCATATTCGCCGGCAATGTCGATACCCGTGGTAAGGGCGGCAATCCATCCGGCCATGGCGAAGATCGCCCAGAGACTGGCGCCGAGGAAGAAGGGTCTGAAGCCATAGGAAAATAGAACGGGACCGGTGGTGGCGATTCCGCGCGGGATTCCTCCGCTAGGCCTTGGTTTGCTGAAGTAACTAAACATTGTTCGATCCTGTTCTTTCGTCGAGCGGACGGGTGGATGGGATCGATTTATCCGGGGCTTGCCCAGGCATCTTTGCGAAAACGCAATTATAGAGCCTGGCGAACGCCGCCCCCGTGAAGATTTGCAGAAAAACATCCACTTTCCGGGGCGATTTGTTCCAAGACAAAGACGTCATTCGCTCTCGGTTCTACTTGAGGCATGACTACTGAAAAACCTGTGGTCAAAACCTGAGGTGAGCCCGCCAGGGACGGCAGAGGACACCGTAACACGTTGAATTTCGGCATGATTTTCGGACGGCCACTCCGGTCGCGCGGTCATGCCCAAGGAGAGCAATGATGACAGAACAGCTGCAGATGACTCGCCGGACGATTCTGGCCGGCGCCGCCTTCGCTGGCGCGCTGACGCCGATCCTGACGGCGACCTCGACCCAGGCCGCAACGGCCGCCGCTCCCGCGGCAGCGGACACGGCGCCGGTCGACATTGCGACACTGGAACGGGTCAAGGTCGACCTCGTCGCTCCGCCCTTCGTTCATGCTCACGATCAGGTCGCCAAGACCGGCCCGCGCGTGGTCGAGTTCACCATGACCATCGAAGAAAAGAAGCTGGTCATTGACGGCGACGGCACCGAAGTGCACGCCATGACATTCAATGGCTCGGTTCCCGGTCCGCTGATGGTCGTCCACGAGAACGACTATGTCGAACTCAGATTGATCAACCCCGCCACCAACACGCTGCTGCACAATATCGACTTTCACGCAGCAACGGGGGCCTTGGGCGGTGGCGGCCTGACGCAGGTCAATCCCGGCGAGGAGACGACCTTGCGCTTCAAGGCGACCAAACCTGGCGTCTTCGTCTACCATTGCGCGCCGGAAGGCATGGTGCCCTGGCACGTTACCTCGGGCATGAACGGCGCCATCATGGTGCTGCCGCGTGACGGGCTGAAGGATGAGAAGGGACAGCCGCTGACCTATGACAAGGTCTACTACGTGGGCGAGCAGGATTTCTACATCCCACGCGACGAAGCCGGCAATTACAAGAAATACGAAACGCCCGGCGAAGCCTATGAAGATACCGTCAAGGTGATGCGCACGCTGACCCCGACCCACGTCGTCTTCAATGGCGCGGTCGGAGCGCTGACTGGAGAGAGGGCGCTGACAGCGGCCGTTGGCGAACATGTGCTCGTCATCCACTCGCAGGCCAACCGCGACACACGGCCACACCTGATCGGTGGACACGGCGACTATGTCTGGGCAACCGGCAAATTCCGTAATCCGCCCGAGCTCGATCAGGAAACCTGGTTCATTCCGGGCGGCACGGCCGGCGCGGCCTTCTACACATTCCGGCAGCCGGGCATCTATGCCTACGTCAACCACAACCTGATCGAGGCCTTCGAACTGGGCGCGGCCGGACACTTCAAGGTCACCGGCGAGTGGAACGACGATCTGATGACCTCGGTCGTCAAGCCGGCTTCGATGTAGCCCCGATATGACAATTGGCCGCGTTGCCCGAAGAGGTCTTTGGGCAGCGCGAGGCAGCGACAAAGGCATGCGCCGGATCCATCGGCGCATGCCAATAGAAGGGGAAGAACATGCGCGATAGACGTCACAAGAATTCGGTTTCGGTGTTTTCCGTCGCCGTTCCAGCTTTGCTGCTGGTTGCCATCGGCGGGGTGCTTTCGGCCAAGGTCGGGCTGCTGGATGACCTCGACGCAACGGTCGACACCCGCATCGAAGCGCCAGTGACAGTGACGATCGAGCCGCGCCGCATGGAATACCGGGCCGAAGGCCACTTCATCAAGAATGGCTTTGCCGTCGATGCACCGCTGGTTGATGCGACGCTCGCGAAACCGTTCAGGATCATGAAGTACCAGGTTAGCCGCACGGACTATCAGCGTTGCGTCGAAGACGGCGCCTGCGAGAAGGGTGAGCCGGCGGCAAGCCTCGGCAATGATACCCCGATGACCGGCGTCAACTACACCGACGCCAGCAACTATGCCGCCTGGCTGACGGAAAAGACGGGGCAGGTCTGGCGTCTGCCGACCGATCGGCAATGGGCCTTTGCGGCCGGCCGGAAATTTCCCGACGACGCGCTCGGCATTGACGGCAGCAAGGACAATCCGGCGCTCCGGTGGCTTGCCGACTACGAGCGCGAATCCGCGCGGCAGAAGTCGAAGAACCCAATGCCGCAACCGTCGGGCACGTTCGGCGAAAACGAATTCGGCGTCGCCGATCTCGACGGCAATGTCTGGGAATGGACGCAGACCTGCCACCGTCGCGTGACGATCGGCGTCGATGGCGAAGTGCTGAAGATATCGCCAGCCTGCGGGATCTACGTCGTCGACGGCAAGCACCGTGCGTCGATGAGCTTTTTCATTCGCGATCCGAAGAGCGGCGGTTGCGCGGTCGGCGTGCCGCCGGACAATCTCGGCTTCCGCCTGGTTCGCGACGATCGTTGGTATGCGAACATGCTGTACGCCTTCGAGCGCCGTTTCCCCGGTGCGGTGTAACAGCGCGGGGCCTTGATTATCGCCGCTTAAGGGCGGCGAAAGGGTGTTGTCCGCTTCTTCCTCCCGATCGCACGTGATATAGCAGCCCGCATCGCCGATCCGCAGGAGACAGGAAACGACGTGGCTGCACTGGACCGAACACTCGTCAAATCACTCCCGCTGTTTCAGAAGATGAGCGATCAGGAGCTGGACAAGCTCCTGGCGCACGCGACCGTGCGGCGCGTCCCCCAGAATGAGGCCGTCTTCGAGCAGGGGGCTGCGGCCGACTCATTCTATCTGCTTCTGCACGGACGCCTTAAGGTCACTCAGGTCACCCGCGACGGACAACAGATCATCGTCCGTGTCGTCAATCCGGGCGATCTGTTCGGCTTTGCCCGCGCGCTGCAGCGCAGCGACTATCCGGGAACGGCGATGACGGCAACGGAAAGCCTCGTCCTCGCCTGGCCGACCGAGCTCTGGAACGTGTTCGTCGAGAGCAATCCGCATCTGGCCATCAATGCGATGCACACGATCGGCCAGCGGCTCGACGAGGCCCATACCCGCATCCGCGAGATGTCGACCGAGGAAGTCGAACGCCGCGTCGCGCACGCGGTTCTGCGGCTGGCCGAACAGGCGGGTAAGCGCGAAGAGCTTGGCGTGCGCATCGATTTTCCCATTTCCCGGCAGGACATAGCCGAAATGACCGGCACGACGCTCCACACCGTCTCGCGCATTCTCAGCGCGTGGGAGGGGCGGGGACTGGTGCAGGGTGGACGACAGAAGCTGCTTCTCTGCGATCTGCCAGGGCTTCGACGTCTCGCTGAACAAGTCGAGAAGAGCTAGGGTTCGACTGCCCCTCCACGACGTGTGTGACTTCCAGACGTCTGGTCAAGGCCTGTAGTCACCATCGGACGAATGCAGTACCTATGGGCAAATTCTAGAGCGCCGTGCGTTCAGATGAACGCACAAAGGACGCTCTAGCACTTTGATTGTAGAGCATCTTATCCGCTTTCGGTGATTCCACTTGAAAGCGGGATGCTCTAGTCGCGGGGTCCAATGGATCGACTTGATGCCATGCGGGTACTGCTTGCGGTGGTCGACGCCGGAAGTTTGTCGGCTGGCAGCCGCAAGCTGAATGCTCCCTTGCCGAGTGTCAGCCGCAAAGTCGCTGATCTCGAGCGGCACCTCGGTGCAAACCTAATCATTCGCACAAGCCGAAACCTGCAACTTACTGATGCCGGTCGTGATTATGTCGAAGCGGCGCGGAAGATCGTGGCGGACCTGGAGGAGGCCGAGCGACGCGCCTCGGGTGAATATCAAACACCGCGCGGAACGTTGACGATCACGATGCCGGTGGAGTTCGGAAGCCGCTACGTGCTGCCGATTGCATTGGACTTCATGGACAAGCACCCGGAAGTCTCCTTGAACATCTTGTCGTTGGACCGCTCAGTCAATCTCGTCAACGAGCAGGTGGATGTTGCCATTCGTCTCGGGGAACTTGCCGACAGCTCTCTTTACGCAGTCAAGGCTGGCGAGTTTCGCCTTCTGACGGTTGCCAGTCCAGCTTATCTCAAGCGGCATGGCGTGCCTGAGCATCCGAGCGACCTGCCGAAGCATGACGGCATCATGTTCAACAACCGCTCGTTCTTCTGGGGATTTGACCTCGACGGTAAACTGATCGAAGCTCTTCCGATCGCCCGGATCGAAGTCAACACGGCGGCCAATTGTGTTGCCGCCGCGTTAAGTGGCATCGGTATCGCCCGGGTCTTTGACTACCAGGTGCCAGAGGAGCTCTCCACCGGCGCGCTTGTGCCGATCCTGCAAGGTTATGGCGGCGAGGCGAAACCGATCCACATCGTTTATTCGCGTCAAGGCCTTCTCGCACTGAAGGTGCGCGCCTTCATCGACTGGGCCCTGCCGCGGCTTCGTACGACTTGCAGTGGGTATGGATCGGCGGCCTGACAGCTACGCGCCGTCACCGAAATGATGCGCGAACCTCTTCAATCGTTTGCTTCGGGCTCTGCAGATGAGGGTAATGCCCAACGCCGGCAAGGAGATTGAGTTTTGCGGGGAGCCTTGAGGCGAGTTCGAGCCCCATTTCCTTCTTGATGTAGAGGTCTTTCTCACCCCAAACCACATTTACGGGTGTTTTGAACCGGGCCAATTGCGATTCAAAATAGTCCTGGTCCCGCGTGAAGTGAGAATAGTAGAATGAGAAAGCGTCTGCCGTCGTCAAAGCGCCATGGTTCCAGCCGTTGGCCATGTCGTCCTTGAATTCCTGCGAAACCTCGAACTGCGCTTCTTTGGGCAGGCCTCGTCTGAAGGCGTTCTCGAGGATATCGGCGCGATTCTTGTTCAGCTGGGCACGCGCCTGACCAGTCGCTCCCGCCACTTTCAGGCTTTGCAGGCTCTCGTACATGTACTGGGGCCTGTTGAAGGGAGCGAAGTCGCCGACAATGATCGTCCTGGCGATATCAGGCTTTTCCAATGCCAGGAGCAGCGCTGGCAGGGCTCCGATGTCGGTTGCGTAGATCGTCAACTTCGAGGTGTCGATATCCGCTTTCGCCAGGTATTCGTTCAAGACGCGCGCGTAGTCCTTGGGCGCATAGGAAAATCTGTCGACCGCTGGCCGTGATGAGAGACCGTAACCTGGCCAGTCGAAAGCATGAACCTCGTAGTCATTGCCAAGGGCGAGCGAAACATCTTTCCAGGCATAGAGGGTCTCCGGAAAGCCATGCAGGAAGAGAACGGTCCCCTTCGGTCTCGGGTTATGCACCACCATTCTTCTAAGCGTGATGTCTGCATCGATCTTCAGGAAGTCGATGTTGGCCTTTGGTTGTTGGCTGTCTTCGGCGCTTGCCGGAGCGATGGCAGAGCAAAGCACCGCGGCGGCCGCGAACAACGTCCGAATGGATGATTTTGGCATGTCAGTTTCCTCAATGTAGCGTCAGATCAGTAGACCAGGCGATCGACTTGCGCCTGAAGGCGAGGGCCGATCAGGAGGATTGCGGGAATGACGATCACGTATCCGATCCCCCAGGAACGCAGCCACGTCAGGACAAATCCATTCGAAAAGCCCAGATTGAAGGCGAGAAGCGAGAAGGAGATGATCCCCGTCGTCACGACGCCCATCGACAGGGCGAATGCGATTTTCCGTTTCAGATGTATGTGCATGTCTTTCTCCCAGAAGGCTTGGAAATAGCGGTTCAATCAGCCTGCTTGTCGTCAGCGACGAGTTCAGGACCTGGCATAAGAATTGAGCGCCACGCCCGCGGCCGGTAGAGCAAGAATGCGAGAGGCAGCCTCTTGATGTCGGCAAGTCCCAAACGGGGCGGAATGACATACACCAGTCGCGAAAGGACGAAATGTCATGTCGCGAACGCACCCGAAGGCCCTTGTGACCTACGCGTCATGCGCGATCGGTCTCCTTTATGCCGATCGGCTGGCGCGCCGCGGATACGATGTTGTGATGCTTGCAAATGGTGCTGATCGACCAGCCGCGCTTGCACGTATTCTGCAAGCCGAAACCGATGCGGCGGTCGAGATCATCACTCCAAACCTTTGCACCGATCGCGGCCTGGATGACGTGGAAGCCAGTTTCGCGCGAGGAACCGGCTTTGACGTCGTCGTCAATAACCTCGGCCTGCCTCCCGGCAAGGCACTGGCCGAAGCTTCTGCGGCAGATCTCGACCGCCTGATTGGCACGAATGTGAGGGCATACACGCGCATTTCGGCGGCCGCCGCCCGGAACATGGCCCTTCGGCGCCACGGTGCGATTATCAACGTGGCGTCGGCCGGCGGCATCGCACCCGAAACTGCAACCGGCGTCTACGGCGCGAGCAAGGCCTTCCTGATCGCCCTGGCCCGCACGATGCAACACGAACTGGGACATCACGGCGTTTATGTACAATTGGTTCTGACCGCCGCAATCCGCACCGATGTCTGGCCATTTGCGGGATGTGAAGCCGAACTTCTGCCCGGAATGATGTGTGCCGCCGACCTGGTGGATGCCGCATTGGTCGGATTCGACCGCCGCGAGCCGCTGACCATTCCCTCTCTGGCGAAGGCAAGCCAATGGGCGCGGTACGAACACGCGCGCAAGACGCTGCTCGATGATCTCGTGAATGGCGAGTTGGCGCCGCGATATCGGCGCCTTGTCTGACCCGAGACTACGAAACGAGAGGCTGGCTCTCATTTCCCCTCAGTACCGGTCGCCGGGTGTCCAGCCTAATCTAAAGGGCATGAGCAGAGACCGAAGCTCGCCAGCGATGACGGCCTGCCTTCACCACAATCAGAGAGGAACGACGATGCAAGAGACGTTGGGAAAAGCTGTCATTACCGGTGCATCGAGCGGTATCGGTGCGCTTTACGCTGATCGCCTGGCTCGGAAGGGTTATGATCTGATCCTCGTCGCGCGAAACGGCGATCGGCTGCGGCGAGCTGCTGCAACCATTCACGAGCAGACGGGCCGCACGGTTGAAACGGTCACGGCCGACCTGACGGTCGCGGACGATGTGGCGCGGGTCGCGGCGCAGATCGCCGGTGATCCGCGGATAACTATGCTGGTCAATAATGCCGGCGTCGGCGCAACTGCGCCTCTGCTCCAATCTGACGCTCACGCCATGAGCGCGATGATCGCACTCAACGTCGACGCTCTGATGCGCCTCACCTATGCCGCGGTGCCTGCCTTCGTCGAGCGGAACAGGGGCACTATCATCAATATCGCTTCGATCGTGGCGGTTGCACCTGAGAGGCTGAATGGCGTCTACGGCGGCACGAAGGCCTTTGTTCTCGCCTTCAGCCAGAGCCTGCGTCAGGAGCTCGCCGACAGCAACGTTCATGTGCAGGTCGTGTTGCCAGGCGCCACTGCGACCGACTTCTGGGATATCGCCGGCTTGCCCGTGCAGCACTTGCCCCAGGAAATCGTCATGCCGGCCGATGCCTTGGTCGACGCCGCGCTCATGGGTCTCTCCCGCAACGAATTCGTTACGATCCCCAGCCTTCACGATGTCGGCGAGTGGGACACCTTCGAGGCTGCCCGCCAGGCGATGGCCGACAATCTGTCTACGAACAAACCCGCCGACCGCTACCTGGCCAACTGACCACCATTGAGGGCACACGGGCGACAACGTCGACGCCCGGCAGTGCCCTCGAACGAACGCTTAGATCAAGGGAAGCGCGAAGGCTCTATCGCTGTGTAGCATAGAGAAACATTGGCCATGGAACGAGCAGACGGCGGGACCGCCTCGCTTGGCTTGGCAGATCGGGGCCAGTTATGGACAGACAGTTTTATATCGGCGTTTTCGCGGCGATTTTTGCCGCATTCGCCTTTTCCCTCAACTTCATCGTGCCGTTCGTCATCGGCGATTACTCTACCTTCGATTTTGCTCTGATCCGCCATGTCGTTTCGGCGGTGGTTGGCGTGTATATCTTGGTGATCACCAAGGGGGTGGCGCAGTACCTTACCCCCGGCAACTGGCTCATCGCCACGTGGCTCGCCTTCATCGGCTATGTCGGCTATTTCCTCACGGTTACGGGCGCGGCCATCTATGCCGGGCCGGTGATTGCGCCCGCATTCCTCGGACTTGTCCCGATCGTTTTGGCCCTCATCGGCAATCGGCGGCAGGGATCCCTGCCGTGGCGATTTTTGATGATGCCGCTCATGCTGGTGTTGTTCGGTCTCGTTCTTGTCAACAGCGCCGCGTTCACCGAGGTCGGATTGGATTCTGTGCGTTCACTCTGGATTGGAGTTCCACTTTCTATCGCAGCCGTCGTGTTGTGGGTATGGTTTGCCATCGCTAACCAGGCAGCACTGGCCGCCAGACCGGGCATGCCTTCAGGTGTGTGGTCGGCTCTCATCCTCATCGGCGGCGGCATTTTCATGCTGGTTTTCTACCCGATTGGCGCAGCGATGGGGCTGTTCCAGCTTCCCAAGCTTGGTTTCGGATGGGGCACCGCTGCACCATTGTACCTGTGGGGTGTGTCGCTCGCTCTGGTGGCGACAGTTGGCGGCGTCTGGACCTGGAATGTGGCCGCGCGCAGCCTGCCGGTCGCGCTGGCGGCTCAATTGATCGTTTCAGAAACGGCCTTCGGCGTCATTGGTGGGCTCATTGTCCATGCTCGAATACCGACGGTTTTGGAAGGCGCCGGCGTTGCGATACTGATCGCCGGAGTCGTTCTGGCGATCCGTGTGTTCCATGGAAGAAGGGCCTGTTGAAGCGACCCATCATTCCATTTCTCCGGTAGCCTGGCGCGATTTTCGTTAGTTGGCTTCATCCATTGCCAGGACGATTTTTCCCTTCGGTCTCGGCAGCTCGCCTTCGAGCATCAAGTGCGCGTCCTTCGCTTGCTCAAACCGTAATGTCGCCCCGACATTCATCCGGAGGGCACCTCGGGAGACGAGAGAGGAGATGCGGGCAAGGCTTTCGGTCGATACGTCAACGAGAAAAAATTTGGACAGGACCTGGTGCTGTGCGGCCAGAGCCTGGTCCGGAACCGAAACGGCCGAAATCAATCGCCCTCCCTTTTTCAGCACCCGGAACGATCGCGTTTGGGTTTCTCCGCCCACCAGATCGATGACGGCATCGACATCGCGAATTTCGTCCTCAAATCTGGTTTTTGTATAGTCGATGACCGTTTCGCCACCGAGAGCAACAACGCTTTCGATGTCACCTGACGCGGCAGTGCACACTGTCCGAAGGCCCGCTTCTCTGGCGAATTGCACGGCATAGGCGCCGACGTTTCCCGCCGAACCGTGGATCAGCACAGTTTGGCCCCTTTCCAAACCAGCCTGATCGAAAAGTGCCTGCCATGCTGTCACCGCGATCACGGGCAGCGATGCCGCAGCGACGTGGTCAATCGACACTGGTTTGTGATCGAGCATGGAAGCACTGGCGACTGCGTATTGCGCGTATCCACCACAAAAGCGCTTGTTGGTGACGCCATAGACATCATCTCCAACCTTGAACCGCGGGACCCCCGCGCCGACCGCGCCGACCTCGCCTGAGATGTCCGAACCGAGAATGAGAGGGAGAGGCTGGGGCAGGGCGCTGTTGCCGGCGCGAATCCACCCATCCCAAGGGCCAACACCAGCCGCATGGACCTTGACGATGACCTCGTTCATCCCTGGCTCTGGGGTGTCCACGCGCTCCAACTGCATTACATCTGGCGGCCCGAACTGATGGACGCGCCATGCCTTTCCTGAGAAGGTCTTTGAGACATCCGGCATGTGTTTTCCTCTCGATGTTAGTGCAGTGACGAGCGCGCTGCTCACAGTGAAACAGCCCGGGCTCCACCGCCAAATCGCGTTGGGCCGCGCTGCGGACGCGCGATCGGCCGCGGTCCGCGAGCGCTGTTTCGAGGCTATCTGCCAATCGCCGCGTGGGGCACATTCCTGAAGCTTATGGCCATCCGATTGTAAGCGTTCATGAGGCTGATCGCGATCGTGAGATCGACGCGTTCGCGTTCGCTGAAGACGGCGCTGACAGCGTCATAGGCGTCACTAGGCACACCCGTCTCTGCCACGCGCGTCACTGTTTCGGCCCATGCGAGCGCCGCACGCTCGCGCTCGTCGAAGAGAGGGCCGGCTTCCCGCCAGGCTTGAAGCAACGCGATCTTCTCGATCTGCTGCCCCTTCTTCAAAAGATCCCGCGTGTGCATGTCGAGACAATAGGCACAGTTGTTGATCTGGGAAACACGCAGATAGACCAGCTCGAGCAAAACGGATGGGAGGCCGCTTTGCATGACGTAACCGTAGACACCGCCCAGCGCTTTCGCGCCGGCAGGAGCGATTTGGTTATAGTCCAGACGGGCTGACATCGGTTCATTCCTTTGCTTTGGCTGTGGTGGTCAGTTCCTTGTCGTCGGTGTCGACGACAAAGACAGCCAGAAGCTTCGCGGGTTCGGTCTTGCTCGCGTTGCGGCTTACGAGGTGGCTGGAGCCAGGGGTCTCGTAGAAGCTTTCGCCGGGACGATAGGTCCTCTTGGGCTCATCGTTCACCTGTGACTCGATTTCTCCCGACAGAACATAGGCAAAAATGAACGCCGATTTTGCATGGACATGTGGTAGTGACGCTCCGCCTGGAGCGTAATCGACGACCACGGCGCGAACCGACTTGCCGGGAATGTTCGGAATATTCTGCTCGAAGGCCGGCGTAACTGTTTCGAGGGGATCATGCGCGGCGACGGGCATCGCAACGGCAATGGCGACTGCGGCGCAGGCTGCACCGATGATGGATCGTGCATTCATGATGACATTTCTCCTTTGTGGCCTGTTCATCTACTCGCTATAAATACCCCTCGACTGGTCCTGTATTAAGCACCAGGAACGCACGAAAATCTTGTACCACGGGACGGAATGGCTAAACCGCTTGAGCTGCAGATTGATCGCACTGCGAAGACCCCGCTGGCGGACCAGATCTGCATGGGCATCACTGCCGCGATCGACAGTGGCGTATTGGCATCAGGCGCGCGCCTACCCTCCTGGATAGACTTGGCGGCCCAACTTGGCGTCGCCCGTGGCACCGTTCGGCTGGCCTACGATAAACTGGCGGCGGCTCAGCTTATCGTTGCATCTCGCGCAACGGGAACGCGTGTAACGGAGCGACCGATCCTATCCCGGCGACAGGATTCCCCACCGGAGCCTGGCTCCTTCATGGAGCGGTATCAGGAGATGATCGCGGGCCCGGCAATCTTCCAGATGGGCGTGCCGGCGAAGGAGACCTTTCCCGCAAAACTCTTCGCCAGGATCCGGTCCCAAAGTGTGCGCGCCGAGGCGAGCGCACCGGCGATGTATCCGGACCCACGCGGCGAACTCGAGCTGCGGCGGGAGATCGCCGCCTATCTTGCCATTGCGCGCGGGATCGAGTGTTTGCCCTCTCAGATCCTCATCACTTGCGGTTTTGCCAGCGGCCTTGGATTGACCCTCCACGCGCTTGGGCTCGAAGGACGCAAGGCATGGATGGAGGATCCTGGGTTTCCGTTCACGCGGCGCGGGCTTGAGTTGGCGAGATTGTTGCCTGTCCCTGTCCCGGTTGACGCCGACGGCATCGATGTCGACTACGGCCTTCGCATCGCTCCGGACGCAGGGCTAGTCGTTGTGACACCTGGACAGCAGGCTCCAACTGGAATGACGCTTTCGCTCGGGCGACGGCTGCATCTTCTTGATTGGGCGGATCAGGCGGGAGCTTGGGTAATCGAGGATGATTATTTGGGCGAGTTGCAACTGACAGGCCGCGCCGCGCCGGCACTCGCCTCGATTGATCGTGCAGGCCGGGTCATCCATATCGGCTCGTTCAGCAAGACCATAAGTCCGACATTGCGCCTCGGCTTTGTCCTCGTGCCGCGGTCTCTGGAAGCCCGCTTCGCCGAGGTGGCGGCATGTTTGGCGCCTCCGCCCGGGCCATCCGTACAACTCGCCACCGCGGAGTTTATTTGCGAGGGGCATTTCTTGCGGCATCTGCGGCGCACGAAACGCGCATACACGGCACGCCGAGACGCATTGCTGCGGTGTCTGGAGGCGCGCGCAGACGGGATAATCGTTGATACGGCGGGTCTGGCCGTTCTGTTGCGCCTCCCCGATGGCGCGCCGGATGTTTCCATCGTGCGCGAAACGCTACCGTTCGGCCTGGCACCGGCACCCTTGTCGGTATGGCACGCGTCGCCAGCCTTCGCGAAACCCGGTCTGCTTTTGGGCGTTGCCACGTGTCCTCAGCAATATGTCGAGCGGTCTTGTGACCGCCTTCTCGAAATTATTCATCGCTGCACATCGTCGCGATGAGGAAGGCACCGGCCCAATCCGTCGGTCTTTTCTGACAGCCTGATCACGGATCCAATGTGCCAACCTTCAAAGGTGGCGGTCAACATACTCCGCCACTCGCGTGCACAAGGGCGAAAGAACGGAGCCTGAGGCCAGCAAGGGGCAGTTTATTGGAGCGCTGGTGATCGCGATCAATCACAGCCGGTGCTTGTCAGCTAGAGGCGCGGGGTTCTGGGTGAGAACTCCTCATCGAGATCCTCGAAATGAAAAGGCGGAGCGAGCGTTCCGTGTGCCTCAGTTGTGGCGAGGAGACCGGCACTGGACCGACTGATTGGCACGAACGGTGCCCTCTTGAAATCGCCCGAGTAAAACAGGGAGGCCGCTGCGGCGACGCAGAAGGCAAGGAAAAGATTGATGATGCCGGACATTTCACGTGCCTTGCTTTGATATTGGCGCCCAATCCGCGGCCAGTGTTCCAGGTGCTGCTTGCCCCGACCATTTACCGCCAAACCACATGGCCTGCAGGCAAGTCTCGACGCCTTGACACAGATCGATAACGCACCTGGAACACTGGTATTCGTTGCGCATGTAGACGTAACCTTGATTTCTCAAGCGTTTGTATCCGATGCCAACGAACCCATCTTCCTGCGATCGCGTATACCGGATATGTCTGCCAAGGGGCGTTTCTGTAATCATTTGTATCCGCGCAGGCGGATTGCGGCGGCGCCTCAATCGAGAGCGGTTATCGCAACGGCGCTTTCACGACCGTTTCTATCCTTGCGACACCCTCCAGCGTACGATGGACCGGGCATTTGTCGGCGATTTCAGCGATCTTGTCTCGAAGCTCCTCTGAGACCTCGCCGTCGATCGAAATGACGCGTTCGAAGCGATCAATCCTGCCGCCAGTGCTGCGCTCAGATTCCGTGCATTCCACACAATCCCTGGCATGGATCTTCGTGTGGGAGACATCAACGCCGATGCGTCCGAGCGGCAGATTCTTGTATTCGGCGTATTGGCGCAGCGTCATCGACGTGCAGGCGCCGAGCGCAATGGACAGGAAGTCATAGGGTGACGGGCCGGAATCGAGGCCGTCCATTGCCTTGGGTTCATCGGCGAAAAGACGATGGCTGCCGGCCTGGACGGTGTTCTGAAATTTGCCGCCGCCTGTCTCCGTCACCCGCACATGCTCTATCGGCTCCGCGCCTTGCGGCGTATCGGCAGCGAGATAGCGCGTCATCCATCCTGAAATGACCCGTCCGGCAAAGGCTGCGTCCTCAAGATTTGTGAGCAGGTGATCTGCCTTGTCCAGCGATATGAAGCTTTTTGGATGTCTGGCTGCGCCGAAGATTTCGGTAGCGTTGTCGATGCCGACGGTTTCGTCCAAGGGGCTATGCAAAATGAGCAGTGGCTTTTTCAGCGACGCGACGGCGTCCTTGATGCGGTGCGCACGCGCATCCTCGACAAATTGCATGTTGACGAGAAACTTGCGTCCGGCGAGATCCACTTCCGCCGAACCGGACGTCTCGATCTCCTTGAGGCTCGCGCCCAAGTTCTTCAACACGTGGCCGACATCGGCCGGTGCGCCAATCGTTGCAACCGCGCGGACTTCAGCAATGTCCCTGGCCGCCGCGAGCACTGCGGCCCCGCCGAGCGAATGACCGACCAGCAACGAGGGTGCCTGGAAGTGATGACGTAGATAGTCGGCCGCCGAGACAAGGTCGGCAACATTCGAGGAGAAATTCGTCGATGCGAATTCGCCTTCACTCGATCCCAACCCCGTGAAGTCGAAACGCAGGACAGCGATACCCTCTCGGGCCAGTTCCGCTGCGATCCGGCGCGCCGACGCCAGGTCCTTGGAACAGGTGAAACAATGGGCAAACAGAGCGTAGGCGCGCAGGGGCCCGCTGGGGAAGTCGAGCCGGGCGGCAAGAGCTGCTCCGGAATGGCCGGCAAATTGAAGCCGTTGCGAACTGAAAGCCATAGGAATGCTCCATCGCTGCTGGGATGTGCGCAGTCTATATGAGCGGCGGCGGGCGGCTACCCGGATTCGTTCCGGACCCATTCGGCTCGTGCCCTTCACCTGAGCCAAGCGTTGCGGCAAGCTGCGTTCTCGCGGGTGACAAGCGCGCCAACTTTGCGACTGCAGCCAGGCAACCAACGTGGAGCATCAGACATGGATATCAATCAGGTCGGATACTTCCTCAATCTGGCTGAAACGTTGAACTTCACGGAAGCCGCGCGTCGAAGCGGCGTGTCGCAACCGAGCTTGACGCGCGCAATTCAGCGCCTCGAAGAAGAACTGGGCAGTCCACTGATCTACCGCGATGGCAAGGACAGCCGCCTCACGGCGCTTGGTCGCGACGTCCAGGCTGAATTCATGCGGGTGGAACTCGCTCTTCGAAACGTGCGCGAACATTCAGAAAGCACGGTCCACGGCCGCCGCCGTATTCTCGACATTGCCGTTGCCCCGACGATCGGCCCCGCCAAGTTCACGGCATTCTTTGACAAAGTGCTCAGCCAACTCCCTGCCGTAAACCTCAACATGCATCAGTTGTCGGCCGGCGAGGGTGCGCTGGAGGTGCTGTCGGGCAAGTATCATGCCTGCATCCTTCCGGAAGCGCCGCGTTTCAACCCCAAGCTCAACATCGTGCCGCTGTTTCGTGAGCGATTTCTCCTCGCCTGCGCTGATGGGCACCCACTTGCTGAAAATGACGTCGTCAGCGTCAAGGCCCTCGCCTCGTATCCATATGTCGACCGGCTCGCTTGCGAGTTCCATACCCAGATCACAGAGCACCTGATGAACCACAACGCGGTGATGCAGCCACGTTTCAGTGCCGATCGTGAGGACTGGGTCCAGCAACTGGTGGCGGAAGGCCGCGCGATCTGCATTATGCCCGAGCGTTCGGTCGTGGTTGAGGGGATAGTGACCCGCAGGATCGAAGGCATGTCATTGGAGCGAGAGGTGGTCTTGGCATCCGTTTCCGGTTCTGGCACGCCACTTGAGATGCGCAAGATCGCCCAGATGGCAGCCCGTCACGATTGGGCCTGAGGCGCCGGAACGCCCCATGGCATCGCTATTGAATCTATGCACGCCCTCTATTGGGAAAATCGCCGACCCAGCGCCATATTCTGGCAGCAAGTCCAATAGGAGTAATGGCTGTGAAGTACACGAAGACCGACGACGCGATCGCCAGGCTGACGTCGATTCAGTACCAAGTGACCCAGAAAAATGCGACGGAACGGCCCTTTACCGGGTCGTACAATGACAACAAGGAACCGGGCATCTACGTCGACATCGTTTCAGGCGAACCGCTGTTTGCCTCTGCCGACAAGTTCGAATCCGGTTGCGGCTGGCCGAGTTTTACGAAGCCGATCGTACATGCAAATGTTCGCGAATTGTCTGATGGTACTCATGGCATGATCCGCACCGAAGTGCGCTCAGCTCATGCCGATAGTCACCTCGGCCACGTGTTCACCGACGGTCCCGCAGATCGGGGTGGATTGCGTTATTGCATCAACTCCGCGGCACTGCGGTTCATTCCGCTCGGCGAAATGCAGGCCGAGGGCTATGGTGCCTATCTCAACCAAGTGGAGACTTTCAAATGACCGAGAAAGCTGTTTTGGCCGGTGGCTGCTTCTGGGGCATGCAGGATCTCATCCGAGCGTTGCCCGGCGTCATCAAGACCCGGGTGGGTTATACCGGCGGCGATGTACCGAATGCGACCTATCGCAATCACGGCACCCACGCCGAAGGTATTGAGATCGTGTTCGACCCCGAGACGATCAGTTATCGCCGGATTCTGGAGTATTTCTTCCAGATTCACGACCCAACGACGGTCGACCGGCAGGGCAACGACATCGGCAGTTCGTACCGATCTGCGATCTACGTTCTTGGCGATGAGCAAAGACGAATAGCCAAAGACACCATCGCCGACGTCGACGCGTCGGGACTGTGGCCAGGAAAAGCCGTGACGTCAGTCGAGCCGGTTGGAGATTTCTGGGAAGCGGAACCGGAGCACCAGGACTACCTGGAGCGCTATCCCAACGGCTACACCTGCCATTTTCCGCGCGCGAACTGGGTGCTGCCCAAGCGGGAAGCGGCCGCGTAACCGCCGGTACGTCAGCTTCAAGAGAATGGCATCCCAGCGTTCTGGTGATTTGCCGGAACACTGGGATGCCTCCGATCGCGAGCACATATGCCCGCGGTCGCTTTTCGGCCAACCGTGCGTGGCCGGCAACCACGCCGGGCAACAAGATCGCCGATTATTATGGCGTCGAACAGCCGCCTTGCAGCGGCACGATGCTCTCGTTCGCTCCCTCCCAATAGTTGCAAAATTCCTGGATTTTACCAAAACATTCTAATTAAGATTGCAGGAAGAGGGTGGTAAGGTGCGATCTGCGTCGCTGACCTTCCCATCCGCTATTTGACCGAGTGGCCCATGTCGATTTCAGATGCGATCTACCGTCCGTTCGAAACCTTGATCCGTCCCCTGGATATTCCTTACCGACCGCTGCCGTCCAAGGGGCCCGCAACCGTCCTTCTGCATTTCATATCGATGTTCCGTGGCGTGCTGATCGCGCTCGCGCTTTCGTCCATGGCGATTGAGGCCATCAACCTGACTATCGTCTGGGGGCTTTCTGTCATCGTCGATGGCGTATCGCAGAACGGTGCATCCGCCTTCTTGCACAACGAATGGCCCCTCCTGACTTTTCTTGGGCTGCTGATCTTTCCGGCCATGCCGGTCGCCTCGTTTCTATTGAACACACTCAACTCGCATACGCTCGGCGTCGGCATGCCGGCCGCTATCCAATGGCAGGGTCACAAGGCGGTCGAGCGGCAGGATCTGGCGTTTTTCCACGATCTTTTTGCCGGACAGGTCGCTTCGCGCCTGTCACAAGTATCATCCGCCGTTCAGCAGCAGATCATCGCCGCCTTCCAGTCCATTCCACGTTTCCTGCTGCAGATGGTCGGTTCCGTCGTTTTGCTGAGCGCCCTATCCTGGCAGCTCGCCTTGCCCGTCATCGTCTGGATCGGGCTCAATGTGGCACTCGCCATCAAGATGGCGCCGATTTTTGTCGAACGCTCGCGCAGCACTGCCAAGCAGCGAAGCTTGGTGTCAGGCGCCATCACCGACCTTTACACCAACATGCAAATGATCAAGCAGTTCGCTGCCGAAGACAGCGAGGCCGGCGCGATCCGTCGCATCATTCACAAAACCATACAGACGCAGCACAAGGAACAGCGCATCTACCGCACGTCGGAACTCATTGTCGTGGCGCTGAACATGGCACTTTGGCTGGCGATGCTTTCGATTGGTTTTTCGGGCCTCGTCAACGCCTTTCTCACGGTCGGCGAGTTCGTCGGGGCGGTCTATATCCTCCAAAGACTGTCCGGGCACACTTTCACGTTCCTGCAGATGGGCCAGCAGATCTTCCAGGCGATCGGGACGATTAAGGATGCGATGCCCGTGATGACGACGCCGCCGACCATAACAGATCGGCCTGACGCGAAGACCCTCGTAGTCAACAGCGGCGAGATACGCTTCCAAGACGTCCGCTTCGCATACAAGTCCGGCAAGCCCGTCATCGCCAATCTATCGCTGACGATGCGGCCCGGGGAGAAAGTGGGGCTGGTCGGCCTTTCCGGGGCCGGCAAGACCACGCTGGTGAGCCTGCTGCTGCGCTTCTACGACATCAACGAAGGCGCTATCCTGATCGACGGGCAGGACATCCGCGATGTCACACAGACAAGTCTTCGCCGCAACATCGGGGTCATCGCGCAGGACGTCGCGCTACTGCACCGTTCGGTCGGCGACAATATCCGTTACGGCCGACCGGAGGCGACGCAGGAAGAGATCGAAGAGGCGGCCAAGACGGCAAGGGCCGATGTGTTCATCACCGATCTTGCTGATGGCGAAGGCCGTAAGGGTTATGGCGCCTTCGTTGGCGACCGCGGCATCAAGCTCTCGGGCGGTCAACGGCAGCGCGTGGCGATCGCCCGTGTTCTGCTGAAGGATGCGCCGATCCTCGTGCTGGACGAAGCGACTTCCGCCCTCGACAGCGAATCTGAGGCGGCCATCCAGGAAAAACTCAACCTGGTGATGGAGGGAAAGACGGTGATTGCCATAGCACATCGCCTTTCGACCATCGCAATGATGGATCGGATAATCGTGCTCGATCAGGGGCGCATCGTGGAAGAAGGCAGACCGGAAGAACTGGTTGAACGGGATGGCCTGTTTGCCCGTCTGTGGAAACGCCAGACCGGCGGCTTTATTCCTGAGGAAATAAGCGAACTGTGAGACAGGCAGTTGGTGGCGAGATGGGCCATCGGAGCGGTTTCCAGCATACCGTCACCTGGAAGCCTGCCGTGTGTTCAATCGCTTTCCGCCGTCGCGTCCATGCTCGCCCAAAAGCTCCGGGTGAAGGCGGTCGGTAAAGATTTCCGTCTGGAACGCCCATCGTCGCGGACCTTTATCCGCCTGTTGATGCAGCGGTGAAAACCGCCAATTGAGCGTCGAAAGCACGCTGGTAGGCGGGTCGCGCTTCGCCGCGGGTGATATAGGCGGCGAGGTTCGGATATTCGTCCAATATGCCTGATCCTGCCAATCTGCGCAGCACCGTCACCATAAGAAGGTCACCGGCGCTGAACTCGCCGTCGAGCCAATCGGCAGTGCCAAGCCTCGCGGAAAGTTCGCTCAGCCGTTTACGGATGCGGCCCTCGACGGCAGACATCCGCTGCTCGTACCAGGTCTCATCGCCTTCCAGATACCTGGCGATTTCGCGATCCACGATCGGCGGCTCCATCGTGTTGAGCGCGGCAAACATCCATGTGATCGCGCGTGCCCGGGCATTCGCATCGTGTGGCAGCAGGCCCGAACGGCGTTCGGCGATATGGAACACGATGGCCCCGGACTCGAACAGGGCGAGATCGCCTTCTTCATAGGTCGGGATCTGTCCGAAAGGATGAAGCGCTAAATGCGCGGGTTCCTTCATCGTTTTGAACGAAACAAGACGAACGTCGTAAGGTTGGCCCACTTCTTCGAGCGCCCAGCGAACGCGCATGTCACGCGCCATGCCCCTGCCGCGATCGGGCGACCGTTCAAATGCGGTAATGGTGATAGTCATCGCTGTTCTCCATAGCTCGTCTGTCTTGAAGACGATCGACTAAGCGAGATTCCGACACTCCGTGCTCGCGATTGCTCGGGGGTATTACCGCAATTCTGGCCTATGCCCTGCGGGCATCATATCGACGCAGATCAGACTTGGCAGCAATTGCATGGCGCCCCTCGCCACTGAGAAGCCAGGCGATCGCAGAATGCCCCGTGAGCATCGCGGAAAGAAGCCTATGGCTTCGGAAGCGCTGTCTGGAGCAAAGTTCCGACCTTACAAATGACGCGGCATCGACTAAAAAATAGGCAGCGATAAATTTGTTAAGAAAATAGGCAATTCTGTTGCGGAAATTGCTGCGCTGCATCATGATCGCTTCATGACAAACCGCGACCTCACCATTCTCGTCATCGACGAGAACGCCATTCGTGCCTCGATCATCGAGGAAGGATTGCATGAGGCCGGGCATCGCAAGGTGACTGTCATTCATGAGGTTCAGGGTGTCGCGCGCGTCATCGACAGTCTCAGGCCCGATGTTATCGTCATCGACATCGAAAACCCCAATCGCGATATGATGGAGCATCTGTTCCAGCTGACGCGCACGGTCGGGCGGCCGATCGCGATGTTCGTGGATCGCTCCGACACCGCTTCGATCGAGGCGGCGGTGGAGGCGGGCGTGTCGGCTTATATCGTCGACGGTCTCAAGAAGGAGCGCGTCAAGCCGATCCTCGACATGGCCGTCAGTCGTTTCAACGCCTTCAGCCGATTGCAACGGGAACTGGCCGATGCCAGGTCCGCGCTCGAGGAGCGCAAGGTCATCGAGCGCGCCAAGGGCATCCTGATGAAGATCCGTGGTCTCTCGGAAGAGGAAGCCTTTGCCCTGCTGCGGCAGACGGCGATGAACGAAAAAAAGAAGATGTCTGAAATCGCGCAAAGCGTGGTGACGGCCGCCGGCCTGCTGATGTGATGGCGGGCGCGGCGCATCTGCTTGGTCGCAAGGAGTGAATGGAGTGAACAGCATGGCCAATTTCGGCGATATCGGCAGCGGCCTCACCTCGTCCGGTCACGGTTTGCCGGCGCCGCAAAAGATGCGCAGCGAGGGCGCCCGCACGCTTCGTGCCGGCTTCATCCCGCTCGTCGATGCCTCGGTCCTGATCGCTGCCTGCGAGTTCGGTTTTGCGCGCAGGGAAGGTCTTGTGCTGGACCTGGTCAAGGATGTGTCCTGGGCAAATGTCCGCGACCGTTTGGCTTTCCGCCAGTTCGATATTGCCCACATGCTTTCTCCCATGCCGGTTGCTGCCATGCTAGGGCTCGGCTCTAATCCTTCGCCGACGATCACGCCCTTCTCGCTCGGGCGCGGCGGCAATGCCATCACGCTGTCCAATCGGCTCTTTGCCCGCATGGTGGAGGAGGGGGGGCTTGAAGGCGCCGAGGACGCGCTTGCCAATGCCCAAGCGCTCGCCGCCGTACTTGGGCGCATGAAAGCGAATAGCGATGCGCCGCCGACCTTGGGCGTCACCTATCCGTTCTCCTCGCACAATTACGAATTCCGGTACTGGTTGGCTGCCGGCGGCGTTGATCCGGATCGTGACGTCAAGCTTGTCGTCGTGCCGCCGCCGATGACAACAGACGCGCTCGAAGCCGGCGCGATCGACGGTTTCTGCGTCGGCGCGCCCTGGAACATGGTCGCATCCGAGCGCGGTGTCGGACGTATTGTCGCCGCCAAGCAGGATATCTGGCCGTCGGCGCCCGAAAAGGTCATCGGCATGCGCCCCGAGTGGGCCGAAGCCAATCCAGAAACGGTTTCGCGGTTGATCGTGGCGCTGGATGCTGCCGCCCGTTGGTGCGACGATCCGCAAAATCGCGACGCCTTGTCCGAAGCGCTCGCCGACCAGCGCTATGTCGGCGCCCCGGTCGAAATCATCCGCCGCGTGCTTTCCGGTGAGTTCACCATCGACGCTCAAGGACAGCGTCGGGTCATCGACGACTATTTCGTCTTCCACCGCAACTTCGCCAACTATCCCCGCCCGGGCCACGCACTGTGGATCTACAGCCAGATGGCGCGCTGGGGACAGGCCGATCTAAGCCGGGAAGCGATGACGGCGGCAGCTTCGGCCTATCGCTCGGACCTTTATCGACTTGCGCTCGGGGCCGACGCGGCACCTGCGGATGCCGATATCAGGATCGAGGGCGCATCCGCTGAGGATCGCTTCATGGACGGGCATGTTTTCGATCCTGCGGCGATTGAGGCCTATGTCGAGGCGTTTCCTGTGCGTGCAGAGGGCAGCGTGGCCGCATCTGGCGCTGACAACTGATGGTTCGGCCGCTGCTTGTTTGGGCAGAGCGGCCGAGCCGGTTGTGTGCAGCGCACAATAATTCAGCAGATTCTACAATAGCTGTTTTGCTGGGCAATTACGCTCGTTCGTATTTTTATCATTCGATATCAAGCTATTAGTTCCTAGTTTGTCGAACTGGCACGGCTCTTGCTTTTAAGAAATTGCTTCGGTCAACGGCGATTGAAGCGAGTTCAAACGCCAGATCGCGTTTGCCAGAGACACTGACGTCGCACGGTTTTTGTTTCCCGAGGAATCCTCCCGATCCCGGACGCAATCTCCAAGCGGCGTTTTTTTATGTCCGGTTTTGCCCGGCAGCAGCAGAGGAACCTGCGCATGATCAAGTTTTCGACTGGCGGACTGACCCGCCGCGGCCTGCTGAAAACCACAGCGACGGCCGCTCTACTCGGTGCCGTCAAGACGGCCTTCCCGACCGGCGCCTTTGCACAGTCGGCCGGTCCCGAGACTACCAAGGCGGTTCTCGGTTTCATTGCTCTGACAGACTCCGCGCCGCTGATCGTCGCCAAGGAAAAGGGCTTGTTCGACAAATACGGCATGACCGAAGTCGACGTGGTCAAGCAGGCCTCCTGGGGCACCACACGCGACAACCTCGTGCTCGGTTCGGCCGGCGCCGGTATTGATGGCGCCCATATCCTGACGCCGATGCCTTACCTGATCTCGACCGGCAAGGTGACGCAGAACAACCAGCCTCTGCCGATGGCGATCCTCGCGCGCCTCAATCTCGACGCGCAGGCAATCTCGGTCGGTGGCGCCTATGCCGATCTCAAGGTCGGCCTGGATGCATCGGCGCTGAAGCAAGCCTTTGCCAAGAAGAAGGCTGAAGGCGCTGCCGCCAAGGTGGCGATGACCTTCCCCGGCGGCACGCATGACCTGTGGTTGCGCTATTGGCTTGCCGCTGGCGGTATCGATCCGGATTCCGATGTCGAGACCATCGTCGTGCCGCCGCCGCAGATGGTCGCCAACATGAAGGTCGGCACCATGGACTGTTTCTGCGTCGGCGAGCCCTGGAACGAGCAGCTCGTCAACCAGAAGATCGGCTACACCGCCGTCAACACCGCCGAAATCTGGAACGAGCATCCGGAAAAATCCTTCGCCATGCGGGCGGACTGGGTGGAGAAGAACCCGCGCGCCGCAAGGGCGCTCACCATGGCCATCCAGGAAGCGGCGCAATGGTGCGACGACATGGCCAACAAGGAAGAGCTGGCGAAGATCGTCGGCAAACGCAGCTGGTTCAACGTGCCGCCGAAGGACATCGTCGACCGGCTGAAGGGCGAATACGACTACGGCAACGGCAAGGTCGTCGAGGCGAGCCCGCACTTCATGAAGTTCTGGCGCGACCACGCCTCCTATCCCTTCCAGAGCCATGACAGCTGGTTCCTGACGGAGAACATCCGCTGGGGCAAGTTTGCTCCCGACACCGACATCAAGGCGCTCGTTGCCAAGGTCAACCGCGAGGATATCTGGCGCGATGCGGCAAAGGAGCTCGGCGTCTCCGACATCCCGACCTCGACCTCACGCGGCATCGAGAAATTTTTCGACGGCAAGGTGTTCGATCCGGCAGATCCGCAGGCTTACCTGAAGAGCCTGAGCATTTCGCGCGTCGCCTGAGCCTTCGTGGCGGCGGGCGAGCCCGCCGCCGCTCGACTTGAACCTTTAGGAGAACGGTATGTCCGTCACCAATCTCAAGCTTCCCCAGGAGGCTGCTCAGCGGCCCGTGGCCCGGGTCGTTGCCTTTACCCGTGCGACGAAGCCCGGCGGCAGCCCCCGGTTGCCGGCAGCACTCGCCACAGCCTTGACCAACCTCGTCCCGCTGGTGGTGACCCTGAGCTTTATCCTCGTCGCCTGGCAGGTGATCTGTTCTGCGCCCGACTCGAGCCTGCCGGCGCCGACACGTGTTCTGGAGGAAAGCTGGGAGCTGATCGCGCATCCGTTCTATGTCGGACAGGGCGTCGATCAAGGCCTGTTCTGGCATATCTCGGCCAGCCTTCAGCGCGTCGCGATCGGTTATGCGCTCGCCGCTGTCGTCGGTATCGCGCTCGGCGCACTCGTTGGCCAGAGCGCCCTTGCCATGCGCGGGCTCGATCCGATCTTCCAGGTGCTGCGCACCGTGCCGCCGCTCGCTTGGCTGCCGCTGTCGCTCGCCGCCTTCCAGGACGGCACCCCCTCGGCGATCTTCGTGATCTTCATCACCGCGATCTGGCCGATCATCATCAACACCGCCGTCGGCATCCGCAACATTCCGCAGGACTACCAGAACGTCGCCAAGGTGCTGCGGCTCAATGCCTTCGAATATTTCGCCAAGATCATGCTGCCGGCTGCTGCCCCTTACATCTTCACTGGCCTTCGCATCGGCATCGGTCTTTCCTGGTTGGCGATCGTTGCCGCCGAGATGCTGATCGGCGGCGTCGGCATCGGTTTCTTCATCTGGGATGCGTGGAACTCGTCGCTGATCAGCGACATCATCGTTGCGCTCATCTACGTCGGCATCGTCGGCTTCCTCCTCGATCGTCTCATCGCCCTCATCGGTCGCGTCGTCACCCGCGGCACGGCAACTGCGTGAGAAAGGCAAAGACCATGACCAAGAGCTATCTCTCGCTTGAGCTTATCGACAAGAGCTTCGAACGCGGCGGTGTCAGGACGGACGTTCTGAAGCAGGTTTCGCTTTCCGTCGACAAGGGCGAATTCATCTCGATCATCGGCCATTCCGGCTGCGGAAAGTCGACGCTGCTCAATATCGTCGCCGGCCTGACGCAGGCGACCACCGGCGTCGTGCTCCTCGATGGCCGCGTTGCCGACGAGCCGGGACCGGACCGCGCCGTCGTCTTCCAGAACCATTCCCTGCTGCCCTGGTTGACGGTTTACGAAAACGTCCGCCTCGGCGTCGACAAGGTCTTCCGCGCGACCAAGGGCAAGGCCGAACGTCACGAATGGACCATGCGCAATCTCGAGCTGGTGCAGATGGCGCATGCCGCCGACAAGCGTCCGTCCGAGATTTCCGGCGGCATGAAGCAGCGCGTCGGCATCGCCCGGGCGCTGGCCATGGAACCGAAGGTTCTTCTGCTCGACGAGCCGTTCGGCGCGCTCGACGCCCTGACCCGCGCCCATCTGCAGGACCAGGTGATGCAGATCCACGCCGAGCTCGGCAATACGGTGCTGATGATCACCCATGATGTCGATGAAGCGGTGCTGCTTTCCGACCGCATCGTCATGATGACCAATGGTCCCTCGGCGCGCATCGGCGAAATCCTCGATGTGCCGCTAGCCCGCCCGCGCCGGCGCATCGAACTAGCGGCCGACCGAACCTACCTCAAATGCCGCGAAGCGGTGCTCAAGTTCCTCTACGAGCGCCACCGTTTCGTCGAAGCTGCGGAGTAATTTCCCATGGCTCACCAAACGCCCGAAAAACTCGTCATCATCGGCAATGGAATGGCGCCCGGACGCATGCTGGAGCACCTGTTCGAACAGGCGCCGGGGCAATATCAGGTCACGATCTTCAACGCCGAACCGCGCGTCAACTACGACCGCATCATGCTTTCGCCGGTCCTTTCCGGCGAAAAAGACTACGAGCAGATCATCATCCACGGCGATGGTTGGTACATCAAGCACGGGATCACGCTCTACAAAGGCCACAAGGTCGTGGCAATCGACCGCGCGAAGAAGACTGTGACCTCTGATCACGGTGTGACCGAAAGCTACGACAAGCTTGTCATCGCGACAGGCTCAGTGCCCTTCATCATCCCGGTTCCCGGCAAAGATCTGCCCGGTGTTATTACCTACCGCGACCTCGATGACGTGCAGGCAATGTTGCTTGCCGCGCAGTCGCGCGAAAAGGCTGTCGTCATTGGCGGTGGCCTGCTCGGGCTTGAAGCGGCCGCCGGACTTGCCTCGCGCGGTATGGATGTGACCGTACTGCACGTGATGCCAACTCTGATGGAGCGCCAACTCGATCCGGCGGCTGGTTATCTCTTGCAGAAAGCCGTCGAGGAGCGCGGCATCAAGGTCATCTGCAAGGCCAATACCAAGGCAATCATCGGCGATGGCAAGGTCGAGGGCATCGAGCTCGACAACGGCACGATCATTCCCGCGACACTCGTCGTCATGGCTGTCGGCATCCGGCCGAACGCGGGCATCGCCAAGGAAGCCGGCCTAGCGGTCAATCGCGGCATCGTCGTCGACGACGGCATGCAGACCTCCGATGGCGATATCCTGGCGCTTGGCGAATGCGCCGAGGTCGGCGGCATGGTCTACGGCCTCGTCGCACCACTCTACGAAATGGCGCGCATCGCCGCATCGCATCTGGCGGGCGATCGCTCGCCCGCCTTCGTGCATTCCGACACGCCGACGAAGCTCAAAGTCACCGGCATCAACCTGTTCTCCCTCGGAGACTTTGCCGAAGGCGACGATCGCGAGGAGATCGTGCTGCGCGATGCAGCCGGCGGCGTCTACAAGCGGCTGGTGCTGAAGGACAACCGCATCATCGGCACAGTGCTTTATGGCGAAACCGCCGATGGCGCCTGGTTCAACGATCTGAAGAAGAAAGCCACCGATATCTCGGAAATGCGCGAAACGCTCATTTTCGGCCAGGCCTATCAGGGAGGGTCCCCGCTGGACCCTATGGCGGCCGTTGCAGCCTTGCCGGATGATGCAGAAATCTGCGGCTGCAACGGCGTGTGCAAGGGCAAGATCGTGGCGACGATCCAGGGCAAGGGACTGACGTCGCTCGACGATGTCAGGGCGCATACGAAGGCGTCCGCTTCCTGCGGTTCCTGCACCGGGCTCGTTGAGCAGGTGATGTCGCTGACGCTTGGCGAAACCTACAATCCCGCCGCCGTCCAGCCGATGTGCACCTGCACCGAGCTTGGCCACGACGATGTCCGCCGCCTGATCAAGGCCAAGGGCCTGAAGACCATTCCCGCCGTGATGCAGGAACTGGAGTGGAAGACATCCTGCGGCTGCGCCAAATGCCGCCCGGCGCTCAACTACTACCTCGTCTGCGACTGGCCGGACGAATATGCCGACGACTATCAGTCGCGCTTCATCAACGAGCGTGTGCACGCCAATATCCAGAAGGACGGCACCTACTCCGTCGTTCCGCGCATGTGGGGCGGCGTCACAAACTCTGGGGAATTGCGCGCGATTGCCGACGTTGTCGACAAGTTCGAGATCCCAATGGTGAAAGTCACCGGTGGTCAGCGTATCGACCTACTCGGCATCGAGAAGGAAGACCTGCCGGCCGTCTGGGCCGATCTCGGCAAGGCCGGCTTCGTGTCGGGCCAGGCTTATGCCAAGGGCCTGCGCACGGTGAAGACCTGCGTTGGTTCCGACTGGTGCCGCTTCGGCACCCAGGATTCCACCGGCCTCGGCATCCGCATCGAAAAATTCATGTGGGGGTCCTGGACGCCGGCCAAGCTGAAATTGGCCGTCTCCGGCTGTCCGAGAAACTGCGCAGAAGCCACCTGCAAGGATATCGGTGTCATCTGCGTCGACAGCGGCTTCGAGATCCACTTCGCCGGTGCAGCCGGGCTCGACATCAAGGGCACCGAGGTTCTTGGTCTGGTGAGGACCGCGGACGACGCCCTCGAACATATCGTGGCGCTGACGCAGATGTATCGCGAGCAGGCCCGTTATCTCGAGCGCATCTACAAGTGGGCCAAGCGCATCGGTCTTGAAGAAATCCGCCGGCAGATCATGGACGATGCCGAACGGCGCAAGGCGCTCTTCGACCGCTTCGTCTTCAGCCAGAAATTCGCCCAGGTCGACCCATGGTCGGAGCGTGTCTCCGGCAAGGACAAGCACGAGTTCCGGCCGATGGCGACGGTCGGATTTTCAGAAGCGGCGGAGTGAGGGGATGGACATGAACTGGATCTCAATCGGTGACATCTCCGACATCCCGCTTCGCGGCGCACGCTGCGTGCGGACGCCCGAGGGCAAGATCGCCGTCTTCCGCACCGCCGAAAACGAGGTCTTTGCGATCGAAGACCATTGCCCGCACAAGGGCGGGCCGCTGTCGCAGGGCATCGTCCACGGCACGGCGGTCACTTGCCCGCTGCACAACTGGGTGATCTCGCTCGAAACCGGCAAGGCGCTGGGTGCAGACGAGGGGGGCGTGCGCACCATCCCAGTGCGCAACGATGGCGGTGCGCTGTTCATCGCACTCGAAAGCCTGATGATCGCGGCGGAGTAGTCATGGCAACCGAAGTCAAAACCACGTGTCCCTATTGCGGTGTCGGCTGCGGCGTGGTCGCGACGGTTGGCGATGACGGCGGCATCGGTGTGAAAGGCGACCCGGATCATCCGGCCAACTTCGGCCGGCTTTGCTCCAAGGGGGCGGCGCTTGGCGAGACGCTCGATCTCGACGGGCGGCTGCTCTATCCCGAGATCGGTGGACAGGCCGCGGAGTGGGATAAGGCGCTCGACCTCGTCGCCGATCGCTTTTCGCAGGCGATTGCCGAGCACGGGCCGGATTCTGTCGCCTTCTATGTCTCCGGTCAGTTGCTGACCGAGGACTACTATGTCGCCAACAAACTGATGAAGGGGTTCATCGGTTCGGGGAATATCGACACCAACTCCCGCCTCTGCATGTCCTCATCGGTGGCCGGTCATCGCCGCGCCTTCGGATCGGACACCGTTCCCGGTTGCTACGAGGATCTGGAGCTTGCCGATCTCGTGGTGTTGACGGGTTCCAACCTCGCCTGGTGCCATCCGGTACTCTACCAGCGCCTCGGTGCTGCCAAGGCGGCGCGCCCACAGATGCGCGTGGTCGTGATCGACCCGCGCCGTACCATGACGGCCGATATCGCCGACATGCATCTGGCGGTCCGGCCGGATGGCGACGTCGCGCTCTTCAATGGTCTCCTTGCGTACCTGGCCTCCAGCCCGGCCGTAAACCAGGGCTACATCTCGGCACACACCAGCGGATTTGCCGAGGCCCTCGCCGCGGCAAGCGCCTTCGATCAAGCCACACTGGCGCGACTAACTGGGCTCGACGAAAAGGAACTCGCCACCTTCTTCCGACTTTTCGAGAGCAGCGAAAAGGTCGTCACCTGCTACAGCCAGGGGGTCAACCAATCGGTCTCCGGCACCGACAAGGTCAATGCCATCATCAACTGTCACCTGGCGACCGGCCGCATCGGCCGACCCGGCATGGGACCGTTCTCCCTGACGGGCCAACCCAACGCCATGGGCGGCCGCGAGGTCGGCGGTCTTGCCAATATGCTGGCCGCCCATATGGACATCGAGAAGGCGGGAGACCGCGATCAGGTCAGACGTTTCTGGGGCGCGCCGGCCATCGCCGCAAGACCGGGCCTCAAGGCCGTCGACATGTTTCGCGCTGTCGCCGACGGGCGCATCAAGGCGATCTGGATCATGGCGACCAATCCGGTCGTGTCGATGCCGGATGCCGATGCGATCGAGGCCGCGCTCAGGGCCTGTCCCTTCGTCGTGGTCTCCGATGTCATCAGGCAAACAGATACGACCCGTCATGCGCATGTGCTGTTACCTTCGCTTGGCTGGGGCGAGAAGGATGGCACCGTTACGAACTCCGAGCGCCGCATCTCCCGCCAGCGCAGTTTCCTGACGGTTCCTGGTGAAGCCCGGGCGGACTGGTGGCAACTTGCCGAAGTCGGCAGCCGCATGGGTTTTGCCGGCGCCTTTGCCTACGCATCGGCATCCGAAATCTTTGCCGAACATGCCGGTCTTTCCGGTTTCGAGAACGATGGCCGGCGCGATTTCGATGTCGGCGCTTATGCCGAAATCGATGGTGCCGGCTATGATGCACTCATGCCGTTCCAATGGCCGCAGCCGCGCGGTAAGGCAAGTACTGTGACGCGCTTCTTCGCCGATGGCGGATTCTACCATCCGGATGGTCGCGCGCGCTTCATCGCGACCACAAGCCAGATTGCCAAGCGCGTGAGCGATGCCTTCCCCTTCACCCTCAATACCGGCCGCGTTCGCGACCACTGGCACACGATGACCCGGACGGGAAAGAGCGCGCGGCTCTCCGCCCATATCGGCGAACCCTTCGTCGAGATTCACCCCCGCGATGCGATGGAGCTTGATCTTTCGCCGGCTGATCTCGTGGTGCTGGAAAGCCCCTTTGGTGCGGCGGTCGTCCGAGCACTGATCACCGACCGCCAGGCGCGCGGCAATCTCTTCGTGCCGATGCATTGGAACGACCAGTTCGCGGCTAAGGCGCGCATCGATGCCTTGGTGCCGCCGATCACCGATCCTGTTTCGGGCCAGCCCGCCTCCAAGAACGTTGCCGTTTCCGCCCGCCGTTTCGCAGCCTCCACCTATGGATTTGCAGTCAGTGCCGCAAGGCCGGAAGGGCTTGATTGCGCCTATTGGGCGCTGGCCAAGGCAAGGGCCGGGTGGCGGCTCGAACTGGCATCGCAGACAGAGCCTGATGATTGGGTCGCGTGGTGCCGACGCATCTTCGATATCCCGGCGGATATCGAGCCGATCGGCTATGCCGACGGGCCGTCCGGCCATCGCCGGCTTGCCTTCTTCGATGGCGCCAAGCTGTTGCTGGCGCTTTATCTCGCGCCAGAACCCGTCGCCGTTGCCCGCAGCTGGGCGGTGGAGCAGCTCGGGGCCTCGCATGCCGATCTGCGACTTCGCTTTGCGCTCGTCGCCGGCCGACCGGGTGCGGATAAGCCCGATCCGGGAGCAACCGTCTGCTCCTGTTTCAATGTCGGGATCAACCAGATCGTTGCTGCCGTCCGTGGCGGCTGCCGCTCGGTCGAAGCTATCGGCCAGACGCTGAATGCCGGAACCAATTGCGGCTCGTGCCGCGCCGAGATCAGGGGGATCGTCGATGGATGCCTTGCTGCTGCCGCGGAATGAAATGCGCCTGCGCGCGGACCCGCCGCGCATGATGCCTTTAGCGAAGCTGCCCGTGTTCTTTGCGCTCGAAGGCCGCCGTGTCGTTGTGGCCGGCGGCTCCGACGCCTGCGCCTGGAAGGCGGAACTGTTGGCGGCCTGCGGTGCCGAGGTGCATGTCTATGCACCGCCTGAGGAAATCGGAGAGGCCTGCGCCCGCCTGTTCGAGGCCGGTTCCTCTCACCCAGGCGGCAGGTTCACTCATCACCGCGAGGCCTGGACAAAGGAAGCGATCGCTGGCGCGGCGCTTGCGATTGCCGACTGCGAGGGCGATGAGGACGCGCGGTCCTTCTTCGAGGCGGCCAATGCGGCTGGCGTGCCGGTCAACATCATCGACAAACCGGCCTATTGCCAGTTTCAGTTCGGCTCCATCGTCAATCGCTCGCCGGTCATTGTCGCAATATCGACTGACGGCGCCGCGCCCATTCTTGCCCAGGCGATCCGTCGCCGCATCGAGACCCTGCTTCCGCCGGTTCTGAAGGATTGGGCGTCGCTGGCGCAAACGATCCGCGACAAGGTCAATGCGCGCCTCAAACCCGGCGCGGCACGCCGCGCCTTTTGGGAGCGTTTTGTCGATCGTGCCTTTCAGGAGACACCGGAGGAGGGTGTCGAGATGCGGCTGGTGGCGGAGATGGATCGCTTCGCGGCGAACCGGACCGACACCGGCCGCGTCACGCTCGTCGGCGCCGGGCCGGGCGACGCGGAGCACCTGACGCTGAAGGCGGTGCGTGCTTTGCAAGCGGCCGATGTCATCCTTTTCGACGGTCTCGTTTCCGATGAGGTGCTGGAGCTTGCCCGGCGCGAGGCGAAGCGTCTGCTGGTGGGCAAACGTGGTGGGCGCGCGAGCTGCAGGCACGAAGACCTCAACGACATGATGGTCTCCTGGGCCCGCGCCGGCAAACGGGTTGTCCGGTTGCAGTCCGGTGACGCGGCGATTGTCGGCCGTAGCCGCGAGGAGATCGCCCGGTTGGAAGAAAGGGGCATTGCGGTCGATGTCGTCCCGGGCATCGCGGCGGCGAGCGCCATGGCGGCACGCGTGTGCGTCCCGGTTGGAGACCGGGATCATAGCGATCCCATCTCCCGTTGGGCGTGACGACGCAGACCGCCTTTATTGACAACGATCGCAAGGCGACAGTTGAGGGACGCATCTTAGATGCGCATTTCGCGCTGTGGTTCTATAGGCAGCAAACCGCCAGTAGCGTCGTCACTTCCTCTGGGACCGGCCGCTGCAGCATCTCTGTCATTCGCCCTGGGCGAAGCGCCACCATGAACTCTGATCAAGGCGCCGCTGCGGGATCCGCGACGAAAGCAGGGCCGATCGGCAGCGCACGTTTATGTCCGCTCCCCCGATACGCAGCAAGAATTCGCTCGGCGGCCGACTTGCTTATGGTCTTTCCTTCGAGGAAGTCATCGATCGCGTCATAGCCAATTCCATAGACCTCTTCATCGGGCTTCAGCGGGGCGTCTGTCTCCAGATCGGCTGTGGGGACCTTGGAGACGAGATCGGACGGTGCGCCCATGTAAGTGGCGATGGCGCGTACCCGTCTCTTGTTCAGCCCACTGAGAGGGACGACATCTGCGGCGCCGTCTCCGTGCTTGGTGAAGAAGCCCATCAGGGCCTCGGCGGCATGGTCCGTTCCAATCACCAGCCCGTTTGCGGCACCGGCGATCGCGTACTGGTAGATCATCCGCTGACGCGCCTTCACATTGCCGAGGTGGAAGTCGTCGCGCGCCGTGCCAAAAAGATCGCCAGCGGATTTTCGAACCTCAGTGAACAAAGCGTCGGCAGCCGTTTTGACATTTGCTTCCAGGCCAAGATCGGGGTTGATCACCGCCAGACATTCGCGAGCGGCCGCTTCGTCAGCCTGTGTCCCATAGGGCAGCCGAACGGCGATGAACTGCGCGAGATAGCCGTCCTCGCGCAACGCCCGGACGGCGGCCTGTGCAAGCAAGCCGGCAGTCAGGGAATCGACCCCACCGCTTATACCCAATACATAGGCCCGGGCATTTGCCTGTCGCAAATAGCCGGCCAAAAAAGCAATCCGCTCTCTTGCTTCCCTCTCTGCATCGAACGCACCTGGCACGCCGAGTGCCCGAATGATCTCGAATTGCTCATCCACTGACCAATTTCCGGTCAAATCTGCCTCCCATTCGACGCGTCCGCGTCAAGCGCTGTCATCGCCTGTTCGTCTTGTGTGGCGGTCTTCCCAATGTTGCTCGGCGCCCGGCACTGGGGCAAGCCAGGGCTCACGTCTCTTCACCCACAATTCATAGGTCGGAACCAGTTTGGTCGGTGCATCGTTCAAGGTGCCAAGCTGGACCTCGGCTTCATCTTCGTCATAGGCAAACATGTGGGAGCTGCAGCGTGTGCAGAAACGCTGTCCGTTATGGGCAAGCGTCGTCTCCCCGCTAGCGGCGAAATCGTCTCTGGCCCAAATGGCGTAGAATGTGAATGCCGATCCGCTCTCCCGACGGCAATTGGCGCAGTGACAGATACCAACTCGGATGGGTTCGCCTTTCACCTCGTATTTGACCTGCCCGCAGAGGCAGCTACCTGATCTCTTCGTCATGGTTGTGGCTCCGTTTCCTCCACAGGCGGGGGCTGGTTCGATCATCAATGACTCACCGGGATCCAGATTGCCATTGCTGGGCCTCGAAAATGAAGGGAGCCAAAGCCGGTAGTATTTGCCAAGCCCAATGCATCCAAATGGAGGGTCAAACGTTGACGCCTTGAAATCATCGGAGCGTCTGATGTTACCGAAACGCATCACAACGGATCCTGCGGCGGCAATAGCCGCAGTTGCGGTAGCGATGGTCGCCGTCAGTTTCCTTTTATCCCGGCAGACAGCGATACGCGCGCGAGGAGTATCGATGTCCAATGACCAGCATTCGATTGTGGAGGATGAGCACGGACGCTATGCATCGGTGCCGGAACAATTGCCAGCGCGAGGTTTGCGCGATGTGTTTTGGCGAGTCGTGCATGAGGTTGCTGAAGATCGGGTGGCTTTCGTTGCGGCCGGAGTGACCTTCTACTTGCTGCTCGCCTTGTTTCCAGCGCTTGCTTCTCTCGTATCGCTCTATGGGTTGATGGCAGATCCGGCCGTTATTTCCGACCATCTCCGCGACCTGGCAGGCATGCTTCCACCCGGAACGTTCGAAGTTTTCTCGGAGCAACTCCATGCCCTTGTCGAGCGGCGAGACACCACCCTCGGGATAGCGTTCCTCGTTGGGCTCATGATCGCTGTCTGGAGCACGCACAACGGCACTTTGGCTGTGTTTGACGCAATGAATGTGGCCTATGAGGAAAACGAGAAGCGTCGCTTCGTCAAATTGAACCTGATAGCGCTTGCGTTTACGTTCTGCGCAATACTCGCCGCAGTCTTCCTGATAGGCGTAATGGCGCTACTGCCTGCGATCCTGCAACTTGTCTGGCTCGAGCCATGGAAGGAAACGCTGGCGTTGCTTGTTCGCTGGCCCATCCTCATGCTCGTATCGTTGCTGGCGATGACCGCCGTATACCGCTTCGGGCCCAGCCGGCAGCCCGCCAGGCTTAGGTGGCTGACCTGGGGCGCGCTCTTCTCCACCTTGGCCTGGGTAGTCATGACCCTGTGCTTTTCCTGGTACCTCGACAAGTTCGCCGACTACAATGCAACCTACGGCGCTTTAGGCGGTCTCGTTGGGTTTATGATGTGGATCTGGTTATCGGTATGCATTCTGATCGTCGGGGCCGAACTCAATGCCGAACTCGAGCACCAGACATCTCGAGACACTACGACTGGCGCTCCACTGCCGATGGGAGCGCGTGGAGCGTACATGGCCGACAACATTGGCAGGATCGTCAACTAGTAAGCGCCAGATCAATGCGGCGCGGTGCAATCTGTCGGTTCGCCTACAAGCCGGCGGCGGGCGGTGTCTAAATCGCGCGGATACTTATTGTTGAGGACGAAATACTCGTTGCCACGCTCATTGAAGATACGGTCAGCGATCTTGGCCATCAGATCATTGGGCCGGCGATGCGGTAGAAGTCGCCTTGGCTGCCGCGGACAATGAAGACTTCGATTTCGCCATCCTGGACATCAACCTGGCCGGCAAACAATCATCCCCCGTGGCATACCGCCTGACGGAGCGCGGGATACCCTTCATGTTTGCCAGCGGATACCCGCGTTACCGGCCTGGTCGAGCCTTGCCTCGATGCACCGACGGTTCTGCATTTAGGCGCACGTTCTCGTCTGAAGCATGCATTGTTTGTGGCGAGCAAAACTGGCTGCCGCCTCCTGCACGCCGGTGCTCACAATGCGAAACCCGAAATTTATCCTCGTCAAATCTAAGAGGGCTTGGCGAGCGATCGTGATCGTGTTCAGATTGTTGCGCGTGGGGATCTCCGGGGTGGCGAGCGGATGATTCTGCGCTGTCGTGGCAAGTGATGGTCGTTTTGACCTGGCACATAGCCATAAGAGGGCAAGATAATGGTCCCGTTACCGCATGCCGACCAATCCGCCCATTCATCGGCCGGTACCCTGCGTCCGGACATGATCGCGGGCCTGACGGCGGCTGCCGTGGTGCTGCCGAAGGCCATGGCCTATGCGACCGTTGCCGGCCTTCCTGTCAGCGTCGGGCTCTACACCGCCTTTGTACCGATGATCGTCTATGCCCTGCTCGGCACCTCGCGCGTGCTCAGCGTCAGTTCGACGACCACGCTCGCGATCCTGACCGCGAGCCAGCTTGCGCTCGTCGTACCGGATGGGAACCCTGAACGATTGCTCACAGCGACCGCAACACTGACGGCGCTCACGGGACTGCTTTTGATCGCGGCTTCGGCGCTTCGTTTGGGTTTCGTGGCAAATTTCATTTCGTCGCCGGTGCTCACGGGTTTCAAGGCCGGGATCGGCCTCGTCATCGTGTTGGACCAGGTGCCAAAACTGTTCGGGCTGCATTTTACCAAGGAGGGGTTCTTCCGGGATATTCTGAGCCTCGTCCACCATTTGCCCGAGACGTCGCTCGTTACATTCGCAGTCGGTGCCACGGCGCTGGTGCTCCTGCTGGTCATGGAAGGCCGTTGGCCGCATTCTCCGGCTCCGCTCGCTATAGTCGCGGCCGGGATAGCGATCTCGTGGTTGGCGGGCCTTGGACCGGCAGGCGTCGCCACAGTCGGGCACATTCCGCAGGCTCTGCCTTCATTGGTACTGCCGAATATCGACCTGGTCCTGCAGCTCATCCCTGGGGCGTGCGGCATCGCATTGATGAGCTTCACCGAGACGATTGCTGCCGGGCGAGCCTTCTCGGTCGCGGGTGAGCCTCCGATCCAGCCAAACCGCGAACTGATGGCGACGGGCGCTGCCAATCTGGCCGGCGGGCTGTTCGGCGCGATGCCGGCAGGCGGCGGCACATCGCAGACGGCGGTGGTGCGCGCCGTCGGTGGGCGCACACAAAAGGCCTCGCTGGTCACGGCAGCGGCGGCAGCGGCGACGATGCTCGTTCTTGCACCGTTGCTCGGCCTCTTGCCGCAGGCCGTGCTCGCGGCCATCGTCATCGTCTACTCCGTCGGTCTCATCAAACCCACCGAGTTCGTCTCGATACGCAAGGTTCGCCGGATGGAGTTTCGCTGGGCACTCGCCGCCTTCCTCGGCGTGCTCTTGTTCGGCACGCTCCAGGGCATTCTGGTCGCTATCACTCTGTCGCTCGTCGGTCTCTCGGGCCAGGCGGCAAACCCGCGCGTCCATGTCGTAGGCCGCAAACGCGGCGCAGACGTCTTGCGGCCGCTTTCGGCCGAGCATCCAGACGACGAAACCTTCGAGGGAATGCTGATCGTGCGCCCGGAGGGGAGGCTCTTCTTCGTGAACGCCCAGCAGGTCGGCGACCGTATTCGTACGCTGGCCAATGAACAAAAGCCGCGCGTTCTGATGCTGGACCTTAGTCGCGTTTTCGACATCGAATACTCGGCACTCCAGATGATCATTGATGGCGAGCGAAGCCTTGCGCGCGGGGGCATCGAACTCTGGCTCGCAGGCCTCAACCCGGATGTGCTCGCCTATATCAGGGCATCGGGGTTTGCCGACCAGCTTGGCCCTGACCGCATGTTCTTCAATACCCGCTCTGGTATCCGCCACCACCAGGACAGCCTCACGGTCGCGCCGTCACAGCCCGGTGCGGCAACGACCTGACGTGTCGGCGCACCGGGATCCGGCTTTCGCGCTTCGCTGTGTTTGTTTTCGGCCGCTCCTCCTGGAGCATAGTTCCAAGGCGTGGATGCGCCTTCCGACCAAACTCGGGAAGTAATGACGCATCAATCAGTTCAAGGGCCAGAAAAGAACCAAAACACTGTGTGTTCCTTGGTTTGGCGCCGTATTTGAAAGTTTCGGATATCATACTATTTTTATTCTGAATAACGCCTTGAAACGAGTGTGTAAGGGTGTATTCTCGCAGAAATAGCGATGAGGATTTAGTCAGATTTGGTTCCCGATTTCCGAGTAACAGGGGAAGCTCTATGATTGACTGGTTTGTAAATACGCTTCGCACTTATCCCGAAATTGCAATATTTCTCTCTTTGGCGCTTGGATACTACTTCGGTTCGTTCACCTACAAGGGCCTGGGCCTTGGTGCAGTGACCGCCACGCTCGTTGCTGCCGTCATCATCGGGCAGATCGGGATCACCATATCGCCACCGCTCAAGGCTACGTTCTTTCTGATGTTCCTGTTCGCGATCGGCTACGGTGTCGGGCCGCAATTCGTGCGCGGCATTGCCAAGGATGGCATCCCGCAGGCATTGTTCGCCGTGGTTGTGTGCGTCTTTTGCCTCGGGGCGCCCTTTATTGCCGCCAAGATAGCCGGTTATGATGTCGGTTCCGCGCTGGGGCTCTATGCCGGTTCGCAGACAATCTCCGCGTCGATGGGTTTGGGAACGGACGCAATCAATCGTCTTGGTCTGGCACCGGAAGAAGCCAAGCGGCTGCTGGACGCGATGCCGGTCGCCTATGCCGTCACCTATATTTTCGGCACGGTGGGGTCGGCTATTGTGCTGGCCCTGATCGGCCCCGCGCTGCTGGGCATCGATCTGGAGGCGGAATGCAAGCGCTACGAGGCGGAACAGGGCGGCAAGAAGGAAGTTGGCGGGGCGGGAACCGCTTGGCATCACTACGAGTTGCGCGCCTATCGCGTTCGGGAGGGAGGGCCGGTCGTCGGCAAGACGGCACGTGAAGCCGAATCCTTGATCCCCGAGCAGCGGGTTTTCATCGAGCGTATCCGCCGAGGATCGAAGATCGAGGATGCAACGGCGGACACGGTCATCCAGGCGGGCGATGTCGTTGCCGTGGCAGGCCGACGCGAAGTGCTGGTGAGCCTGATCGGTCATGCTGCAGAAGAAGTCGACGATCGCGAGTTGCTGGCCGTTCCTGTGGAAGGTGTCGATGTCCTTGTCACGACCAAAGAAGCGAACGGGAAGACGCTGGCCGAATTGGCGCAATGGCCGTCATCGCGTGGCGTGTTCCTGCGCCGGATCGCGCGTGGTGCCACGGCGACGGAAATTCCGATCCTTCCGAACACCCAGATCCATCGCGGGGACATTCTGACGATCGTCGGACGGACGCAAGATACTGCCGCGGCCGCCAAGGCACTCGGGGTGGCCGACCGTCCGAGCGACGTTGCCGACGTCGCGTTCATCGGCGCTGCGATTACAATCGGCGCTTTGATCGGCGCACTCGTCTATAAGGTCGGCGATGTGCCATTTACGCTGTCCACATCAGGGGGGGCGTTGATCTCCGGGCTCTTCTTCGGTTGGCTGCGCTCCGTGCGGCCGAAGTTCGGACGCATACCGACATCGACGGTCTGGTTCATGAATTCAGTCGGCCTCAATGTCTTCATCGCCGTGGTCGGCATATCGTCAGGGCCAGGCTTTGTTGCAGGCCTGCAGCAGCTTGGTTTCAGCCTGTTCCTTTGGGGCATTTTCGCAACGACCGTGCCGTTGGTACTGGCAATGTATGTCGGGAAATATGTGTTCCGGTTCCACCCCGCCATTCTCTTGGGGTGCTGCTCCGGTGCGCGCACGACGACTGCCTCCCTCGGCATGATCAACGATCGCGCCAAGAGCCAGATCCCCGGGCTCGGCTATACCGTTACCTATGCCGTCGGCAACACCCTGCTGACGATCTGGGGCATGGTGCTTGTGATGATGATGACCTAGAGCTTTTCGAGGAACAGTGCGAAGCGGTCTTCTGTCAGGAAATGCGTAAAGACAAAGAGATAGCGCGTTTGCGACTCCGTTTAAATCGGAAACGCTCTAGCGACCTGTTTCGGACCGTAAGGGATCGTCTTTCGAAGAGCATAAGTCTCATTTTGCGACCGGAATTGTAGCTGCCACTGAGTGAGAGCCGCGGACTGGTGACAGTGGACAGCCGATTCAGAACAGAGTTGGGAGCGCGTTATGCCAAGCAAAACCACACATGTAGATCAGTTTCTGCTCATCCATTCGGCACGGGCCGATAATTGGCGCGAGATCACGACATTGGCCGATGCCTGGGCCGCTAACCGGGGTGAGCGGACAGCGCTGGAGGCGGCGATCGCCGAAGTGGCACCGGCCGAGGAGTACCACGCCTATCCGGGTGGGCGATTGCTTTCGGCGCTGGCCGAGCGCATCGCCACCAACGATGCCGGCGGGGCGGCGAAACTCGCGCGGCGCATCTCCAACGGGCTTCTTTCCCATTCCTATCGCGGGCGCCCGAGCGAGTGGGATGTCCATGACGAGATGTCCGTGACAGACGTGCCCGATATCATGCCTCCCGGAACCGGGGAAGCGGGCGGCCGCCGGCCATACTTCGAAGTTCTGTTCGTCAACAGCCAGCCGGCCGTGCGGTGGGAGGCGTTCGCAGCCGAGATCCGCAGGCTACGCCGGCCCGAGGATGGCTTCATCTACGAGCCTGTTCTGGTGGGATCCTTTGAGGATGCGTTCTGTGCGGCCGCATTGAACCCGGCCATCATTGCCGTCGTGCTCGCCGAGGGTTTTCCCTATCGCTCGCGTCACGACGCGCCGGTGCTCCGCTCCGTGCTTGATCCGCTTGGAGAAGCCGAGGGACCGGACATGTCGGCGCTGCGTCTGGCGCGCGGGTTGAAGCGGATCCGGCCGGAGCTCGACGTCTATCTGCTGTCTGACCGTCAGGTGGAAAAGATCGCCGGCGATCCGGCCGCAGATGCGGTTCGGCGTGTGTTCTACGCGGTCGAGGAACCGCTGGAGATGCATCTCGCCATCCTTGAAGGCGTGCAGGCGCGCTACGAAACGCCCTTCTTCGACAATCTGAAGAAATATGCGCGGCGGCCTATCGGCACATTTCATGCCCTGCCCATCGCCCGCGGCAAGTCCGTCTTCAAGTCGGACTGGATCCGCGACATGGGCGAGTTCTATGGGCTCAACCTGTTCCTGGCGGAAAGTAGCGCGACGACAGGCGGCCTTGATAGTCTCCTGGAGCCTACCGGCACGATCAAGCGCTCTCAGGAGTTGGCCGCACGCGCCTTCGGCGCTGACCACGTCTTCTTCGTGACGAATGGCACGTCCACCTCCAACAAGATGGCGGTGCAGGCGCTTCTGGCGCCCGGCGACATCGCGGTTGTCGATCGCAACTGCCACAAGTCGCACCATTACGGCATGGTCCTGACCGGCGCACAGCCCTATTACGTCGAAGCTTTCCCGATGACGGAGTATTCGATGTATGGCGCCGTGCCGCTCGCCACCATCAAGCGCGCGCTGCTGGCCTTGCGGGCGGAAGGGCGCCTCGACCGGCTGAAGCTGCTTGACCTCACCAACTGCACTTTCGACGGACATATGTACAATGTCAGGCGGGTGATGGAGGAATGCCTAGCCATCAAGCCAGACCTTATCTTCCTCTGGGACGAGGCGTGGTCCGGGTTTGCCCGGTTTTCGCCCTTCCTGCGTCCACGCACGGCCATGGGGGCGGCAGCCGATATCGAGGATTGGCTGCGCGATCCGGCCTCGGTCGACGCTTATGAAAAGCAGCGCGCCGACCTCGGCAAGGATCCCTCCGATGAAGCACTGCTCGCCGCTCGCCTGATCCCAGATCCGCGCCTTGTCCGCCTTCGGGTCTACCAGACCAACTCGACGCACAAATCAATGTCGGCGATCCGGCAGGGCTCAATGTTGCTGGTCAAGGATGTCGATTTTCACAACGTCGAGGCCCAGTTCCACGAGGCGGTATTCACCCATGCCTCGACCAGTCCGAACCAGCAGTTGATCGCCAGCCTCGACATTGCACGCAGGCAGATGGAACTCGACGGTTACGGACTGGTGATGAACGCGATCGAGATCGCGCTCAAGATCCGCCGGGCGATCAACGAGCACCCGCTGATTTCGAAATACTTCCGTGTTCTTGGTGCCGATGAGATGATCCCGGCGGAGTACCGGCAATCAGGATTCAAGGACTATCTGGCGCCCGGCTCGACCTGGGCCACAGCGGTCAAGGCGATGAACGAGGACGAGTTCTACCTCGATCCCACGCGCATGACGCTGGTGTGCGGGACGGCTGGTTTTGATGGAACGCAGTTCAAGGGATTGTTGGCGAACGAATATGATATCCAGCTGAACAAGACGTCGCGCAACAGTGTGCTGCTACAGTCCAACATCAACAATACCCGCAGCGATATTGCGCATCTAATCCGTGTTCTGGTCGAGATCTGCCGTGGCATCGAGAAGCGCCTGGCCGACGGCGGGGAGGGCGAGCGTGCGGCTTTCGCGGCACGGGTAAAGTCGCTGATGACCGATGTGCCCGACCTTCCCAATTTCAGCCACTTCCACGAAGTGTATCGCAGCGATGCAGGGCGAACGACGCCGGAGGGCGATATGCGAGCCGCCTTCTTCAACGCCTATGACGCGTCTGTGTGCGAATATGTGCCGCTCATCGGTGCCGAATGCGATCGGCGCCTGAAGGACGGGCCGGAAATGGTCTCCGCCAACTTCGTCATTCCCTATCCGCCCGGATTTCCGATCATGGTGCCGGGTCAGGTACTGACGCAGGAGACGATCGACTTCATGCGCAAACTGGATGTGAAGGAGATCCATGGCTACGAGAAGGCGCGCGGACTGAAGCTGGTCAAGCCAGACGCAGTCGCCACCAAGGCGAAGCGTCAATCAAAAGCACGGTAGCGCCGGGATATATCGGCGCTCAATTGTTTCGATTTGGTCATTCTCGTGGCGATCCAGCGCGCACGGGCGACCGGAGCGGCAGCCAGCTACAGCGGTTGGCTGGGTGATTACGACCCGGTGCGTCGTGGTCGCTTTTTTATGGCTTAACTTTTTGCATGAGCGTTTGGGGTCGGCAGTGAAGGCGTCGTAGCCCCGGATCGGGGCGAGGGGGGAGCTAATCTGGACATGGTTTGGGTCGAGCAATTCCTGATCAAATATCCCGAGCTTGCCGTATTCCTTGCTATCAGCATTGGATATCTGATCGGCGGTCTCAAGTTCGGTGGCTTCAGCCTCGGACCCGTTACCGGCTCGCTGTTTGCGGGCATCCTGATCGGGCAGTTCGCCCATGTGCCGATTGCCGGGATGGCGAAATCGCTGCTCTTTCTCTTGTTCCTCTTCGGCATCGGCTACTCGGTCGGACCGCAGTTCCTGCAAGCCCTGAAGCGGGACGGGATGAAGCCCGTACTCCTTGCGGTCGTCGTCTGTGTGACCGGGCTGCTCATGTCTGTCGTGGTCGCCAAAATCCTTGGTCTCGATCCCGGCTTTGCAGCCGGGCTTCTGTCCGGCTCCCTCACCGAAAGCCCGGCTATGGGCACGGCAACCGAAGCGATCAATGCGTTGCCGCTGCCCGAGGCGGATCGCGCGCGGTTTGTGGCGCATATCGCTGTGGCTGACGCTGTTTGCTACGTCTTCGGCGCGGTTGGCGTCATTCTGTTTTGCAGTGTCGTCGGCCCCAGGCTGCTTGGCATCGACCTCGTTGCCGAGGCGCTGAAACTGGAGAAGGAGTACGGAATTACCCGCAAGGTGGCCGGTGTCTCCTCCGCCTGGCACAGGTTCGAGATTCGCGCTTACCAGATCGCGGACGGCGCGCCAGTCGCTGGCCTGTCAATAGCCGCCGCCGAGGCGACGTATCCAGAGCACAGGCTCTTCATTCAGCGCCTGCGTCGGAGGGGCGCAATCATCGAGGCGGCCCCGGAGGTCGTGATCAACCCCGGTGATATCGTCGCTGTATCCGGGACGAGGGAGGCGCTGGTCAGCGTCCTTGGGCCGCGCGCCGAGGAGATCGAGGACCGTGAACTGCTCGATGTCCCGGTATCGGTTTCCGATGTGCTGCTGACAAGCCCTGATCTCAAGGGGAAAAGCATCGCGGATGTCGCCAAGGAAAGCTGGACACGCAGCCTCTACCTGCGCGCCATTACGCGCGGGGGGCAGGATATTCCTATCGCGCCGGGGATTACGGTGGAGCGTGGTGATATCCTGCGCCTGGTGGGGCCGGAAGCCGTCGTGTCGAGCGCCGCCAAGCGCATTGGCGTTGTGGTCGCGCCGACGACGGCGACAGACTTCCTGGTCCTTGGTTTTGCGATATTCCTTGGTGGGCTTGTCGGCGTTCTCGTCACTTTTCCCATCGGTGACATGCGGATTTCGCTCAGCACCAGTGTGGGCACGCTCCTGGCTGGGTTAACGGTGGGGCATCTGCGCACGCGCTTCCCGCTCTTCGGCCGAATACCGGATGCCGCCGTGTCGCTCATGACCTCGCTTGGTCTTGCCGCCTTTGTCGCGATGACCGGTCTTCATGCCGGACCCGTGTTTGCCTCCGCCATCGCCGAAGCGGGTATCGGTCTTCTGTTCGGCGGTATGATCGTTACCATGATACCGCTGATCGTTGGTCTGTACTTCGGGCGCTACGTGCTTGGCATGAACCCGATATTGCTGCTGGGCGGGCTCGCAGGGGCGCAGACCATGACAGCCGGCATGGCGGCCGTTCAGGACAGGTCGGGAAGCACCGTTGCCGTCCTTGGCTACACGCCGGCGGTCCCCATCGGCCATATCCTGCTCACGACTTGGGGAACGGTCATTGTCGGTATCGTCGCGGGATGAAAATAGGCAGGTTTAATCAATCAGCGGCGACGCTGCTGCATGCTAGAATTCGCAACAGACTTTCACAGTAAAAAGACGAATACTGAATGCGAATCGACGATGCGAATCGCCAATGATCTGAAAGGTGCTTTTGATGCGACAGACACTATACATTGTTCCGCCTGCGCTTCTCATCGCTGCATTGGCGGGCGCAGGGACTGTGGCGGCGCAGGAGCCGGCAAAACCGGCGGTGCAGGCCACGGAGGCCAGCAAGGCTCCGGAACACTGGATTCCCAAGCTGCGGCTGGGCGACGACAATGCCTATTTTGAATTCTACGGTCAGATCAACAAGGGCCTGCTGGTCTACGATGACGGCGGGGCAACGGATAACTACTTTCCGGTCGACAACGGCAACTCGTCCACGCGGGCGGGCTTTCGCGTCTACACCCTCATGGAAAAGGGCTGGTCGTTCGGCGCCAATCTCGAATGGGAATGGAACCCCTATTCGACAACCAACGTGAACCAGTTGAACAAGGATCACTATGATTGGGGGACTGACCTGCTGCGCAAGGCGGAAATTTATCTCGACTCGAAGGAATACGGCAAGTTCTGGCTCGGCCAGGGCAGCATGGCGTCGGACTCGACGGCCGAGGTCGATCTGTCCGGCACGGGCGTGGTAGGCTATTCGCTTGTTTCTGATATGGCCGGGGGACCGTTTTTCCGCAACGATGACGGGACGCTTTCGACGGTCAAGGTCAAGGACGCGTTCACCAACTATGATGGTCTCGGTCGCAAGTTCCGCGCCCGATATGACACGCCTTCGTATGGCGGATTCAGCTTTGCGAGTTCGGTCGGCACACAGGTCGTGCCCGAAGAAACCGACGTTACCGTGTGGGACATGGCGGTTCGATACGATGAGACCTATGATGCCTTCAAGGTCGGTGCCGCAGTTGCCTTTTCGAGGCCAGGCGACGGCAACTCGATTTACGACGCGTCCGTTTCCGTCTTGCATATCGATACCGGTCTCAGCCTCACCCTTGCCGCGGCCTATTCCGACAAGGAAACGGTCGATGGACACTATGGCTACGTGAAGGTCGGCTATCAGACTGATATTTTCGACGTCGGCAAAACCGCGTTTTCGGTCGACGCCTATTTCGGCAAGGACATTGCGGGCAAGGGCAGCAACAGCGATTCCTTCGGGGCACAGATTGTCCAGAATCTCGACTATCTGCAGACGGAACTCTATCTTGGAGCCCGGACCTACTCCTTAGATCAAGAGACCGCCGACCTCCAGGATAGCTTCGCTGTTCTGGGCGGCGCCAGAATAAAGTTCTGAAGCAACAGTCGGCAGCGTGCTGCCGGCCGTGCCACACGATCATCGTGCATTCGTTCACTATTGTTTCGACTTGGCCGCTTCGGCGGACCTTGCAGTTCACAGGGAGGAATGACTCATGGCAGACATCGACTATCGCGAATACGAGAAGATGAGCCCGTTCGAAATCAAGGACGGCCTCATGAAGCTTGCCAAGCGCAGCGCACAGAAATCGACGAATGCTCTGCTCAATGCCGGCCGTGGAAATCCAAACTGGATCGCAACGACCCCGCGCGAGGGGTTCTTCCTCTTCGGCCAGTTCGCCCTGACCGAAAGCCGGCGGACCATGGACAACCCGGCGGCGGGCCTCGGTGGCATGCCCCAGATGAAGGGTATCGCGGCGCGCTTCGACGCGTGGCTGGCAAAACATGCCGAGGACCCGGGCGCCGACTTCCTGTCGAGGATGGTCGAGCACGGCGTCAAGATGTTCGGTTTCGATGCCGACGCCTTCGTTTTCGAACTGACGGACTCGATAATCGGCGACAATTATCCCGTCCCGGACCGGATGCTGGTGCATGCCGAGCAAGTCGCGCATCGCTACCTGATGTGGGCAATGGGCGCAAATGCGCCGATCGGCAAGTTCGATCTCTACGCCGTTGAAGGGGGAACGGCGGCGATGTGCTACATCTTCAAGTCGCTGATCGCCAATCGCATCCTCAAGAAGGGCGACACGATCGCGATGGGCACGCCGATTTTTACCCCCTATATCGAGATTGCGGAACTCGAGGACTATGCGTTCAAGGCCGTCCATGTCAGAGCGACGCAGGAGCACCGCTTCCAGTATTCCGACGAGGAGATCCGCAAGCTCGAGGACCCGAAGATCAAGGCATTCTTCGTCGTCAATCCGGGCAATCCGACGTCGATGGCAATCGATCCGCAGACGATGAAAAAGCTGGTCGATCTGGTCAATACCAAGCGGCCGGATCTCATCCTTCTGACCGATGACGTCTACGGGACGTTCGTGCCGAACTTCCGCTCGCTGATGTGCGAGCTGCCCTACAACACCATCTGCGTCTATTCCTATTCGAAGTATTTCGGCTGCACGGGATGGCGTCTCGGCGTCATCGGCATCAACGAGAAAAACATTCTCGACGATCTCTTGACCAAGCTCCCGGCCAAGGAACTGGAGGCGCTGGACAATCGATACCGCTCGATCACGCTCGAACCGCGCAAGCTCAAGATGATCGATCGCATCGTTGCCGATAGCCGCGACGTCGCGCTCAATCACACCGCGGGGCTCTCGTTACCGCAACAGGTGATGATGACCATGTTCTCGATCAGCGAACTGATGGACACGGACAAGGTTTACCAGAAGGCCTGCATGGCGATCTGCACCGACCGGGTGAACATGTTGCTCGAGGGACTGCCGCTCGACCTGCAGCCGAATGCAAACTTTGCCGGCTACTATGGAACGATCGATTTCGAGTTCTGGCTGCGCAAATATGTCGGCGAGGAGATGGTGACCTGGCTGAAAGCGAATGTGCATCCGCTCGATCTGGTCTACCGGCTGGCGGAGGATCATTCGATCGTGCTGCTCAATGGCGGCGGCTTCGATGCGCCGAACTGGAGCGTCCGCGTCTCCTTCGCCAATCTTCCAGACGATGTCTACGACGACATCGGCCGCGGGGTCCGTGCAGTCGGGCGCGGTTATGTGGATACGTTCAACGCGCTGAAAGGGAAGTAACACTCCCCTTCCGGCATGCCGGCAGATTTTCCAACAGCGGTTCGCAAATTACTGCGAACCGCTCTCGCTGCGCGAGTCACGGCCTCGGCTCGCTGCGGCGCAAGACGTCCGACGAGGTATCTACCGTCAGAGGTAGATGTTGTTCGTACCAGCAAGCAGTGCGCGATAGTCAAATTCACACGTCAGTGAGAAGGAGTCATTCGATGCTAAGCACATCCACAACGATGCTCGACTACAAGGAACACAAAGGTATCGGACAGAGAGCCGGCGGGATCACATCGCGACATCGCGGGTTGGTCAGACGACTGCTCGTGACGGTCGCCCTTTTGGCGGCCGCCCCTACCTTGGCCCAGAACATGCAGGAGCCTTCCAAGCAATACAGCAAGGAAGAGATGCAACAGGCACTAGAGACCAGGGAACAGTACGACGTTCACGGTCTGCGCTTCGCAATGTCGGAAGCGACATTGCGACCTGGAGCGGAAGGACTTCTTGACGACATCGCTGCGGCGCTCAAGAACTTCCCTGAATGGGGCCTGAGAATTGTCGGCCATACCGATACCAGCGGTAATGAGGAGACCAACCTGCGCCTTTCCGCCGAGCGTGCAGAGGTCATCAAGGCGGCTCTCGTCGAACGCGGAATCGATGCCGCCAGGCTGACGACGGGAGGCGTCGGACAGGCCCAGCCGATTGCCAGCAACGATACGGCCGATGGCCGGGCTCTCAACCGCCGCGTCGAGCTCGTCCGGGTCACCGACTCGGCCGAAGCCAAGAAACTGCTCAAGGCCATGACCGACTACCTGGCGGCTCAGAATGCCCTGTCGTTCGGCTATGATTCCACCTTCCAGGTCGTCACCAACAGTGATCAGAAACTCGGACTGGCAAGCTCGGGGACAGTGACCCTCAGTCGGCCCGACAAGGTACACACGACCCGTTCGGGCGGCTTTGTCGACAGCGAGGCGCTGTTCGATGGAAAGACGCTGACACTCCTGGGCAAGAACCTCAACAAATACACGCAGGTCGAAATACCCGGGACAGTCGATCATCTGATCGACGAGCTGAAGGACAAGTACAACTTGCCTTTGCCGGCCGCCGACCTGTTGATGACCGGTGCATATGACGAATTGATGCAAGGGGTGTATGATTCTAAGGATCTGGGAAGCGGCGTCGTCAATGGCGTGGAGTGCGATTCTCTCGCCTTCCGCAAAGACGATGTCGATTTCCAGATCTGGATCGCGCACGGGGCAGAGCCCTATCCCTGCCGCCTGGTCATAACCTCCGGGCAGGTGAAGGGTGGGCCGGAATACAGCATCCAGATCAGGGATTGGAAATCCGGGGCGGCCGTTGCGCCGGGTGATTTCGACTTCAAGAATGCGTCGAATGCCGAAAAGATCGATGTGAACGACCTCCAGCACAACCTGGGTGAATTGCCAGAGAACTTCAAGGTAGGAGATAAAAAATGACCTTCCGTAAGCGCGCAGCAATGATTTGCCTTGTTTGGGCAGTTCTGTTTGGCATCGGCGAGCTGGCGAAGGATGTGCCAGTTCTCGCGATCCCCACCTTTACCTCTGACGCCGTTGCCGTGGTCGGCCGGCCGTTGACGCCGGTCAGTGTGGCCGGTGCCGCGCGGCGCACGACCCGGCGCTGTGCCGCAGGCGTTTATAACTGCTAGAAGAGCGCGTGGCCGTTCGGCAGGCATGGCCGATTTCGGATAGGAATTCGGACGGTTGATGCTGTTCGGCCCGCACTATCTCGGCTCCAGCACATTCCGACACTTTTGCCGTCAAGGCTGGAGCGGGTCTTCTGCATGCCTCCAATTGCGTGGTGAACCGCTGCGAAGGCGTTGCTCCTAAACCTGCGGTCTATCGCCGGTCAGGCGCGAGTTGCTGCGCCCGACGGCTTGGCATCGCCTGCCGTGACGTCTTCTGCACTTTGTGTAAGTTTGCGCGCTATTTCATAGAATGCATGGACAAGTTTCCCGTTGCTGCGTTCGCGCAGACAGATGAGCGCTTCGTCCATCAGCATTTCCGGGGCATCGATCTTGATCGGCACGAGACGCGTGTCCTGGCCGAACTCGGCGGATGAGACGAAACCGACGCCGCCGCCGGCAGCGACGATCTCGCGAACCGCCTCGCGGCCCTCGGCCTCGATCAGCGGCGTCAGCGTGACGCCGCATTGTGCGGCCATGGCCTCGAGCTTCTGGCGGGTCTTGGAACCTCGCTCGCGCATGACGAGCGGATGTTTTGCAAGCTCTGCGAAGGTGGCGCTCTGACATGTCGCCAATGGATAATCGCGGCTTGCGAAGGCGACGATCGGCGTCGAATTGAGCTTCAGAACGTCGAAGTCGCCGGCCTGCGGGACTTCACCGAGAACGCCGATATCCGCTTCATAGGCGTGCAGGCTGGTGATGACAGTTTCCGTGTTGCCCGCATCGATCGAAACCTGCACGGTCGGGTAGGCCCGCCGGAAGGCGGCCAGGATGTGCAGCAGATGGTGTGCGGCATCCGCGACGATCCGCAGCTTTCCAGCCCTTAATGCGCGCGACTCCGAGAGAAGATCGAGTGCCTGTTGCTCGACGTCGAACATGCGCCGGGTGACTTCGAGAAGCTGCTGGCCCGCCTGGGTCAGTGTGACCTGCTTCTTGTTTCGATTGAAGAGCAGGACGTCATATTCCTCCTCCAACTTGCGTACCTGATCGGAGACGGCGGGCTGCGTCAGGAAGAGCGCCTCGGCTGCCCGCGAGAAGCCGCCATGGATGGCCACATTGTGAAAGGCACGGAGCTGGACATAGCGCACGGTAACATCCCCACAGATAAATTCTATCTATGGAACCATCAGAACGAACGATTTGATTTATGTAAAGGGGCAAAAGATAATTTCCGGAGTTAACCCTTTCCGGAGCGCGCCTATGAATCTTTCGGCTGTCGCCCTTGAACTTACCGCCGCAACAGTCCTGCTGCTTTATGCCGTCAGCCTCGTCAAGAAGGGCGTCGAAGCTGCCTGCGGCGACGTGGTCACCCGTGCCGTTGGTGGGGCTGGCGGCAGGCCCCGCGCGGCAGCCTACGGCTGTTTGATTGCAATTGCCCTGCAGAGTTCGACGGCGGTTGCGATGCTCGCCGCCAGCTTTGCCGTGAGCGGAGCTCTGAGCCTCGAAGTCGGGCTGGCGGTCCTTCTCGGCGCGGACCTGGGCTCTGCCCTTGTCGTCAAGATCTTGAGTTTTGATTTGCACTGGCTGGCGCCATTGCTGATTGCCGCCGGCGGCCTCCTGCATCTCAAGGCGTGCGCTCGCAAGCCGGTCGAGGCCGGGCGTGCGGTTCTCGGGATCGGCCTGTTGCTCCTGTCGCTGCAGATGATCGGCCATGCGACCCTTCCGCTTGGTCAAAGCCCATTGCTGCCGGCAGCGATCGACATGCTGAGCAAAGACCCTCTCACGGTCATGATCGTGGCTGCGGTCTTCACCTGGGGCCTGCATTCCAGCGTCGCGGCCATCCTTTTGATCCTGACCTTTGCCGCAAAGGGCCTGCTGCCGCTCGATGTCGGCATTCCCCTGATCCTTGGCGTCAACCTTGGTGGTGGGCTGATCGCCCTGTGGCTGACCCGAGGCCTGCCGGTGGAAGGCAGGCGGCTGCCGCTTGGCAATCTCGTCTTTCGCGCGCTGTTCAGTGCCGCAGTCTTTGCGCTGTTTTCCGCGCAGCTCTCTTTTGCGTGGCTGCCTGGCACGACGGTCGCTGCCGAGCTCGTCAATCTGCACGTGCTGTTCAATGCTGCACTGGTGCTCCTGGGTCTCATATCGTGTGGTCTGATGGCGCGCATCGTTCGCGTTCTCACGCCTGACAACGCTGGGGGAAAAGATGCCGGTCTTGCAGCGCATGTCAGTGCGCTCGACCGGTCTCTGATCGAAAAGCCGGCGCAGGCTTTGGCGGCGGCCGCTCGCGAAGTGCTCCATATGGGCAACCTAATCACGCGTTTGCTCGAACCGGTCATGGGGGTGATCGCGTCGCCAACGCCCGAGACGGTCGATGCGCTGCGCCGCATCGACGGCGACATCCATCGCGCACATAGCGAGATCAAGCTCTTTATCGCCGCAGTTAATAGAGGTGTGCTGACGGAGGAGCAGTCCCGGCGCGGCATCGAACTCACCGAGGCGGCCATTCATCTGGAATATGCCGGCGACGTGGTGTCGAAGAGCCTGTTGCGCATGGCGGAGGAGCGGCTGGAAGGGGCGGGCGCCTTTTCGCAAGCCGGCTGGCACGAACTGACGGCGCTGCATGACGCAGTGTTTTCGAACGTGAAACTTGCCGCCAATCTGCTGGTCTCGCCCGAACCGGTGATTGCCCGCGAGATGGTGCGCCAGAAGGAACACGTGCGCCGGCTGGTGCAGGAAAGCAGTCAAAGCCACCTTGAGCGGCTGAGGCAGGGAATTGCTGCCAGCATCCAATCGAGCGACATGCATCTGGAGATCGTGCGTGCGCTGAAAGAGCTCAATTCACTGGTCACGACGATGGCCTATCCCCGTCTTCGCGAGACCGGGGATCTGCTCGAAAGCCGCCTCGTTCCGGCGGCTTAGATGTATAAGTGAAGCTTATAGATTCATACAAAAGAACGATTTTACATATATATCCGTCCACCGCATTGTCGGTTCCGGAGACGCCAACGTGAGGACGGACAATGCCAAACACCGCTTCTGACAGAACCATCGCACCGCTGGAAACGCCGAGACTGGGCGAGCCCTATCTGCTGACGCCCGGTCCGCTGACGACGGCCTATGAAGTCAAGGAGGCTATGCTTAGGGACTGGGGATCATGGGACGGTGATTTCCGTGCGATGACTGCCGACCTGCGTCGCCAGCTTCTCGATATTGCCGGCGATGCCAAGGGCGAGTTCGATTGCGTTCCGATGCAGGGCAGCGGTTCGTTCTCGGTCGAGGCGATGCTGGGCAGCTTCGTTCCCCGCGACGGCAAGGTGCTGGTGCTGATGAACGGCGCCTATGGCAAGCGCATCGCCCAGACGCTCGCCTATCTCGGCCGCGACCACGTGACGATCGACAAGGGCGATTACATGCCGCCACGCGGACCCGAGGTTGCCGCTGCGCTCGACGCGGATCCGGCCATTACCCACGTGGTCGTCGTCCACTGCGAAACCAGCTCCGGCATCCTCAATCCGCTGAAGGAAATCTCCGAGGTCGTCTATGCCAGAGGCCGCAAGCTGCTGGTCGACTCGATGAGCGCCTTCGGTGCCGTACCGGCCGGCGTTGCCGACTTCCGCTACGAGGCGATCGTTTCCTCAGCCAACAAATGCATCGAAGGCGTGCCTGGCTTCGGCTTCGTCATCGCCCGCAAAAGCGAACTGGAGGCCGCCAAGGGCCGCAGCCACTCGCTCAGCCTCGACGTGCACGCGCAATGGGACTACATGAACAAGACCGGTCAGTGGCGCTACACGCCGCCGACGCATGTCGTCGCTGCATTCCTGGAGGCCCTTCGGCTGCATCGCGAGGAAGGCGGAGTCTCCGCCCGCGGCGCGCGTTATGCCCGCAACCGCGACGTCATGGTCGCCGGCATGCGCGAGGCAGGCTTCGAGACCCTGCTTGCCGACCGGTGGCTGTCGCCGATCATCGTTACCTTCTTCAGCCCTGCCGATCCGGCTTTCGCCTTTGATCGCTTCTACGACCTGATGAAGGAGAAGGGGTTCATCATCTATCCCGGCAAGCTGACGGTCGTCGACAGCTTCCGCGTCGGCTGCATCGGCCGCATGGATGAACATGTGATGCGCCGCGTGGTCGAGGCCGCGCGCGCATCCCTCACCGAAATGGGGGTCGCCAATGCTGCGCCTCCGGCGATCGCCCTTGCCGAACGCAGCCGTCTCGCCGCCTGAATGAACGATAGGATTTTCCCGATGAACCAGATGTCCAAGATCAACGTCGCCGTCACCGCGAACCGGCGCAGCTATCCCTGGCCAAACGTCCCAGCCATCGCCATCTGCCTCGATGGCTGCGAGCCGGCCTATCTCGACGAGGCCATCAAGGCCGGGTTGATGCCGACACTTGCCCGCATGCGCCAGACGGGCACGGAGCGCACCGCGCTCAGCGTCATCCCGAGCTTCACCAACCCCAACAACCTCTCCATTGCGACCGGCCGTCCGCCGGCCATTCACGGCATCTGCGGCAACTACCTCTACGAACCGCAGACCGGCAACGAAGTGATGATGAACGATCCCCGCTTCCTGCGAGCGCCGACCATCTTCAAGGCCTTCTACGATGCCGGCGCGAAGGTCGCGGTCGTCACCGCCAAGGACAAGCTCCGTGCGCTTCTCGGTCACGGCCTCAAGTTCGACGAGGGCAGGGCGGTCTGCTTCTCGTCCGAAAAGTCCGACACGTCAACCAAGGCGGAACACGGCATCGATAATGCCTCGGCCTGGCTTGGGCGCCCGGTGCCGGAGGTCTATTCGGCGGAACTTTCGGAATTCGTCTTTGCAGCCGGTGTGAAACTGCTGAAGGAATTCGCTCCTGACGTCATGTACCTGACGACCACGGACTACGTGCAGCACAAATATGCGCCGGGCGTCCCGGCGGCGAACGCCTTCTACGAGATGTTCGACAAGTACCTGACCCAACTCGACGCGCTTGGTGCGGCGATCATCGTGACGGCCGATCACGGCATGAAGCCGAAGCACAAGGCCGATGGTTCTCCCGATGTCATCTACGTGCAGGACGTACTCGACGAGTGGCTCGGAAAGGACGCTGCCCGCGTCATCCTGCCGATCACGGATCCCTACGTCGTGCACCATGGTGCGCTTGGTTCGTTTGCGACCGCCTACCTGCCGGAACGCGCCGACAAGGAAGAGGTCATCGAGCGGCTGGCAGCAATCGACGGCATCGACCTCGTGCTGTCGCGACCCGAAGCCTGCATTCGTTTCGAACTGCCGGATGACCGCATCGGCGATATCGTCATCATCTCGTCGGAGAACAAGACGCTTGGCACCAGCGAGCATCGCCACGATCTTGCTGCGCTGAACGAACCGCTACGCTCGCATGGCGGCCTCACCGAGCAGGAGGTGCCCTTCATCTCGAACCGCAAGTTGCCCGAACTTGTTTCCGCGGCCACGCTGCGCAACTTCGACGCCTTCTACTATGCGCTCGTCGCGGCGGCGCAGCCGGCAAACTAGGGAGCGGACGATGACCAAGGTGGAAACGACATTCGCCATTCGCCATGAGCCGATGCGTATCGCCGGCAGACACGTCGATGCCGAAGGGCTGATCGAGGTGCATTATCCCTGGAACGATGCCGTCATCGGCACCGTTCCAGCCGGCAACGCCGAACATGCTCGCAGGGCCTTCGAGATCGCGGCGGCCTACCAGCCGAAGCTGACACGCTACGAGCGCCAGCGCATCTTGCTAAAGGCGGCCGAAATGCTGGTCGCCCGCAAGGAGGAGATCTCCGATGTCATCACGCTGGAGCTCGGCATATCGAAGCAGGACTCGCTCTACGAGGTCGGCCGCGCCTTCGACGTTTTGACGCTGTCGGGTCAGATGTGCATTCGCGATGACGGCGAGATCTTCTCCTGCGATCTCACCCCGCACGGCAAGGCGCGCAAGATCTTCACGATGCGCGAGCCGCTGACCGCCATCTCGGCGATCACCCCCTTCAACCACCCGCTCAACATGGTGGCGCACAAGGTTGCGCCGGCCATTGCCACCAACAACTGCGTGGTGCTGAAGCCGACGGAGCTGACGCCGATGACGGCGCTCATTTTCGCCGACATTCTCTATGAGGCCGGATTGCCGCCGGAAATGCTGTCGGTGGTGACCGGCTGGCCGGCGGATATCGGGATGGAAATGATGACCAACCCAAACTTCGACCTCATCACCTTTACCGGCAGCGTGCCAGTCGGAAAGCTGATCGCGGCGAACGCCCACTACAAGCGCCAGATCCTCGAACTCGGCGGCAACGACCCGCTGATCATCCTCAATGATCTGTCGGATGACGACCTGGCAAAGGCGGCGGACCTGGCGGTCGCCGGCGCGACGAAGAACTCGGGCCAGCGCTGCACGGCCGTCAAACGTATTCTGTGCCAGGAAAGCGTGGCCGACCGCTTCGTGCCGCTCGTTCTGGAACGGGCCAAGAAGCTGCGCTTCGGTGACCCGATGGATCGGGCAACGGAACTGGGCACGGTCGTCCATGCCCGAGCCGCCGAAACCTTCGAGCGTCGCGTGCACAAGGCTGCCGAAGAGGGAGCGGAGATCCTCTACGATCCCGGCCGCCGCGGCGCCCTGCTGCCGCCGATCGTGGTCGATCGCGTGCCGCATTCGAGCGAACTCGTGATGGAGGAAACCTTCGCGCCGATCATCCCGATCGTGCGGGCACCCGATGATGACGATGCCCTGATTGCGCTGTCCAACTCGACCGCCTTCGGCCTGTCGTCGGGCGTCTGCACCAACGACTTCCGCCGCATGCAGAAATACATCGCCGGTCTCAGGGTCGGTACGGTGAACATCTGGGAAGTGCCCGGTTATCGCATCGAGATGTCTCCTTTCGGCGGCATCAAGGATTCCGGCAATGGCTACAAAGAAGGTGTGATCGAAGCGATGAAGAGCTTCACCAACGTCAAGACGTTTTCCCTGCCCTGGTGATCAGGGCTCTGGTGATCCGGGTGTCCCCTGCCTGACCACCACTTCTGGGAGCTGTCGACCGACAGCTCCCTTTTTCTTGGGGCCTGTTGCGAGCCACGTTGTCTGCATCTGCCGCTGGCTGATGCAGGCGCTGTTCGTTTCTTCATCAATCGTGCAGCAGATGCCCAGTGAGACGGCAAGACCTATAGATTTTACTTTGCTAATGATAAGAATAATAAATTTTACTAATTGAATACACCCACGCAGAATGCCTCCTGAAGCATGCAACATAAGGGCAGCGACAGATTGCCAGCCATGCTTCCCGGATTTTTCCAGGCCTCCAGAGGAGATTTTCAGCATGACCAGACACATGTTTTTTATGCTTGCCGGCGCCATGTCCGTGGCTCTTCCCGTCATTGCTTCCGCCCAGACCGAGCTCACCGTTTACACCGCTGTCGAAGCTGTCGACCTTGATCGCTACAAGGCAACCTTCGAGAAGGCGCATCCCGATATCACGATCAACTGGGTCCGGGATTCAACCGGCGTCATGACGGCAAAACTGCTCGCCGAAAAGGACAACCCGCAGGCGGACGTCGTCTGGGGACTTGCTGCCACATCGCTGCTTCTCCTGAAGACTGAGGGCATGCTGGAGGCGTATCAGCCCAAGGGCGTCGAGGCGCTCGACAAGAAGTTCGTCGACGGTGACACACCGCCGAGCTGGGTGGGAATGGACGCCTATGTTGCGGCCCTCTGCTACAACACGGTCGAGGGCGCAAAGCTCGGGCTGAAGGCCCCTGCAAGCTGGGACGACCTGACGAAGCCTGAGTACAAGGGCCACATCGTCATGCCGAACCCGAGCTCGTCGGGCACCGGCTTCCTCGACGTCTCCGGCTGGATGCAGATGTGGGGTGAGGAGAAGGCCTGGTCCTTCATGGACAAGCTTCATGAGAATATCTCGGCCTACACGCATTCCGGCTCGAAGCCCTGCAAGATGGCCGGTGCTGGCGAGGCTGTCATCGGCGTTTCCTTCGAGTTCCCCGGCGCCAAGGCCAAGAGCGCCGGCGCGCCGATCGACATCATCTTCCCGAGCGAGGGCTCGGGCTGGGAAGCCGAGGCGACGGCGATCATTGCCGGCACGGCAAACCTTGAAGCCGCCAAGACCCTCGTCGACTGGTCGGTCACCAAGGAAGCCAACGAAATGTACAATGCTGGCTATGCCGTGGTCGCCTATCCGGGTGTCGCCAAGCCGGTCGAGCATCTGCCCACCGACATCGCTTCAAAGATGATCGACAACGACTTCGAGTGGGCCGCGAACAATCGCGCCACCATTCTGAAGGAATGGCAGAAGCGCTACGACGCAAAGTCGGAACCGAAGAGCTGATCGGCCCAGGCGGAGCGCATGCGCGCTCCGCCTGTCGCATTCTCTCCTTGGGTCGCATTCGATTTAAGGATGAAAACATGCAGCAATTCAAAGTGCTACAGTGACCTTAGTGCGTCCCTTATGACGCGCGGCGCTGCAGAAATCCCTGACAGCCAGCGGAGCTTGCAGATGAGACATGCCATGTCGATCGAACCGACACCCACGAGCATTCCCCGCGCCTCTGACCAGGAGACCACACCGTCATCCCCCTGTCTCGAAATCCGCGATCTCTGGAAGAGCTATGGCGATTTCACGGCGCTGCGCGACATCTCGCTCGATATCGGCAAGGGTGAATTCGTCTGTTTCCTCGGCCCGTCGGGCTGCGGCAAGACGACCCTTTTGCGGGCGATCGCCGGCCTCGATCTGCAGACACGCGGCGTCATTCGGCAGGATGGCCGCGACATTTCGGTTCTGCCCGCGTCGAAGCGCGACTACGGCATCGTCTTCCAGTCCTATGCGCTCTTTCCCAACCTCACCATCGAGCAGAACATTGCCTTCGGCCTGGAAAACACCGGCCGCTCGAAGGCGGACGTCGCGGCACGTGTTGCCGAACTGCTTGAAACAGTTGGGCTTTCGGCGCAGGCCAAGAAATATCCCGCCCAGCTTTCCGGCGGACAGCAGCAGCGCATCGCTCTTGCCCGCGCCATCGCCATATCCCCTGGGCTGCTTCTGCTCGACGAACCGCTGTCTGCCCTCGACGCCAAGGTGCGCGTTCATCTGCGCCATGAGATCAAGTCGCTGCAAAGGAAGCTCGGTGTCACGACCATCATGGTCACGCACGATCAGGAAGAAGCGCTCGCCATGGCCGACCGGATCGTCGTGATGAACCACGGCGTCATCGAACAGGTCGGATCGCCGACCGAAATCTACCGCCATCCCAAGACCCTGTTCGTTGCCGACTTCATCGGCGAGACCAACCAGTTCCAGGCAAAGGTCCTGCCGGATGGTCAGGTCGAGATCGGGAATTCCGCCTTCTGTTGTCCAACGGATGGCTTTGCCGTCGGGGATCCGACCACGGCGGTGGTCCGCCCTGTCGATATCATCCCGCACGGCGCCGACGCACACGCGGTCCATTCGCTCGATCGGCCGGCGACGCCGCAGAATCTGATCGATGCCGAAGTGCACGAGATGGAGTTCCTCGGCATGTTCTGGCGGACGCGGCTGACCGCGCCGCGGCTCGGAGATAGGCCCCTCGTCGCCGATTTCTCGGTCAATGCGGTGCGCCGGCTGCGCATCGAAACGGGCGGGGTCATCCAGGTCGAGATACCGCGGGAACGCCTATTGCTCTATCCGAGGGGCATCTGACAATGAGCATAACGATCGACTACGCCCCACCGGGCAAAAGACTGCGCCAGCAGGCCTCGCGCGACGACCTCGTCAAACTCGGCTTCATGGCCGTCATCGGGCTCTACCTGATCGTCGCACTGGGCGCGCCGCTTTTCGTCATGCTGTCGAAGTCGATGTCAACCTACCGCTTCGATCTCGCTACCTTCGAATTTCACGTGAGCGACGAGACGGGGAAGAATTGGGCGACGGCAGTCACTGCGGATGCGCTCAACCGGGAACTCGGCGTTGTCACCGAGAAGGACCTGGCCACAAATTCGGACGGCCGCCTGGCCGCTACGAAATTCTTCCCGCAGTTCAATTTTCGCAGCCCCGTCCATTACCGCATTCGTGGGATGACGGACGATACGGCGTTTCTCGCCGGCTCCACGCTGGAGAAGGGCACCGAGTGGCGCGAATATGATTCCGCCACCTTCCGCCGGGTTGTGTTGCGCCCGGCCGGCACCATCGGCGTCGAAAACTTCAAGACCTATTTCTCGACGCCGGCGCTCGCCCGTTCGATCTACAACTCGGTTCTGATGGCGTCGATCAGCACGGTGGTGACGGTTTCGATCGCGTTTGCGCTCGCCTATGCATTGACGCGCAGTTGCATGCCGCTCAAGGGGCTGTTCCGGGGCATCCTCACGATACCGATCCTCGTGCCGTCGCTCTTGCCCGGCATTGCGCTGGTCTATCTCTTCGGCAATCAGGGTGTCTTCAAGGACTGGCTGCTGGGCTATTCCATCTACGGTCCGATCGGCATCGTCATCGGCTCGGTGTTCTTCACGCTGCCGCATGCCTTCCTCATCATCCTGACCGCCTTGTCCGTCGCCGATGCGCGCCACTATGAGGCCGCGGCGTCGCTCAGGGCCAGCAAATGGCGCACTTTCACCACCGTGACGGTGCCCGGCGCGCGCTATGGTCTGGTGTCGGCCGCCTTCGTGGTCTTCACCCTTGTCATCACCGATTTCGGACTGCCCAAGGTGATCGGCGGGCAATACGGCATGCTGGCAGTCGATATCTACAAGCAGGTGATTGGCCAGCAGAATTTCGAGATGGGTGCTGTCGTCTCGGTCATTCTTCTGGTGCCGGCGGTGCTCGCTTTTGCCGTCGACCGCAGGATGCAGAAGCGCCAGGTGGCGCTGCTGTCGGCGCGGGCGGTGCCCTATGCGCCGAAGCGCAATGTCCGCATGGACGGCTTCTGCTTTGCCTTCTCGTGCCTCGTCAGCCTGTACATTCTCGGCATGATCGCCATGTGTCAGATCGCGGCACTGGTGAAGTTCTGGCCCTACGACTTGACGTTGACGACGAAGAATTTCGCCTTCGACCTGATGGATGGCGGCGGTTGGGCGGCCTATGCCAATTCGATCAAGCTCGCCTTGCTGACGGCATTCTTCGGCTCGGTGATCGTCTTTGCCGGCGCCTACATGGTCGAGAAGGCCGACGGGTTCCGCTTCGGTAGGGGCGTCTTTCATTTCCTCGCCATGATGCCGATGGCCGTGCCGGGCATGGTGCTGGGCCTGGCCTATATCTTCTTCTTCAACAACCCGGCCAATCCACTCAGCTCCATTTACGGCACGATGACGATCCTCGTCGTCTGCACGGTGACGCACTTCTACACTGTGGCGCATTTGACGGCGCTGACCGCGCTAAAGCAGATGGATCCGGAATTCGAATCCGTCGGGGCGTCGCTCAAGCAGCCCTTCCACCGGCTGTTCTTCCGGGTCACTTTGCCGGTCTGCCTGCCGGCGATCCTCAACATCGGCATCTATCTCTTCGTCAACGCCATGACGACGGTTTCCGCCGTGGTCTTTCTCTATTCAACCGACACCAAGCTTGCGTCGGTCGCCGTGCTCAACATGGATGATGCCGGCGACATCGCGCCGGCTGCGGCCATGGGCATGATGATCTTCTACACCAATGTCGTCGCCAAGCTCATCCATGCGGGGGTCACACGCGGGCTACTCGCGCGCACGCAGGCGTGGCGGTAGGCCTTACGGTGTCGGGACAGGGTGGCGTTCGGCTGCCGGGCTTCTCCCTTGGCAATGGGCTGAGGCCCCGCCGGTCGCCTAGGCGACCTTCATGTCGGGCAGCACACGACCAGGCTCTCCTGAGGTCGATCGCGAAGGCCGGCGGTGCGCCAGGTCTGCCAGGCGCGTGCGCTGCGGCGTACAGCCGTAGGTCTCCCTGTAGGTCCGGGAGAAATGCGAGGCCGAGGAAAATCCGCATGCCACGGCGATCTCGAAGACGGGAAGCGATGAATTGACGAGAAGCAGGTGCGCGCGCTCCAGCCGCAGCTGGAGATAGTAGCGCTTGGGGGAGCGCCCCATCTCGCGCCGAAACAGGCGTTCTATCTGACGGCGCGACAATCCAGTCGTGGGAGTTATGTGGGCAAGTTTCAATGGATCGGCGAGGTTCGCCTCCATCTGCTCGATGATGTCGATCAGCAGACGGTTATCGATGCCGACGCGGGTCTGAAGCGGCAGCCGCTGGCGCTCTCCGGCGCTGCGGACCCGTTCCGATAGAGCCAGCTCGCAAACGCGATTTGCTACGTCCCGTCCGAGATCATCTTCGACAATGCGCAGGAACATGTCGAACGGGGCATTGCCGCCGGCGCAGGTATAGAGGTCGCTGTCGATCTCGAAGGCCGTCTGGCGGGCTTTCGTCGTGAAGAACCGTTCGGAGAAGTCCGGAAAGTGCTCCCAATGCACGGCGCAGCGACGCCCATCGAGCACGCCGGCCCGTGCCAGGCTGTAGAGGCCGCCTGCGAGTCCAGCGATGGCAATGCTTCCCCGCCGGGACAGCCGCAGCCAGCCTTCGGCCTTTCCGTCGGCAGGGGGAATGGCGCGGCCGCCGCAGACTACGATCATGTGGGGACGCTCAGGTTGTTGCAGCCCGTCCCGCTCAGAGGTGAGCGCTGCGTCGGCCATCAAGCGCATGCCGCAGCTTGACAGCGCAGGCTGGCCGTCGCGTGTCACGGTACGCCAACAATAGTGAGGCCTGCCCAGGACATCATTGGCGAGGCGAAGCGCTTCAAGCGCGGAGGTGAATGCGTGCTGCGTGAAGCCGTCGAGCAGGTAGAAGGTAAATCGACGGCCTTGTGTGCATGCCTGTTGCACTGCCTGCCTCCCTTTGCGTCAATGAGTGCTTGAGATCAAGATGCAAAGAAGAGTTACATTATGCAACATAAATAGACATCTTTCATGCGTGATTATGCGCGGGCCCGTGGTTTGATGCGCTTCAGACCGGGAGAATGAAGGCGAAGTTGGGTTGCGGTGACGCGTTTTGCGACGCGTCTTGTCAAAACACCAAAAATGATCGCAGATATCCGCATGTCAGATACTCAAAGCGCTCGTGCCCTTGCTCCCCGCCGTCATGGCGAAATCCTCCGCCGTCTAGCCGCCGATGGCACGGTCAGCATCACCGAGCTTGCCGATTTTTTCGATGTGTCGCGCCAGACGATCCGTCGTGACTTGAAACACCTGGCGGAGCGAGGCCAACTTGATCTCGTTCACGGCGGCGCGACGCTGTTCGAGCCGACCGAGGCCGCCTTCACGGAGAGGCGTGGTGAGAATGCTGCGGCGAAGGCATCGATTGGCAGGGCTGCAGCGGGTCTCGTGCGCGACGGCATGGTCGTGTTTCTCGATTCCGGCACGACGACGCTTGCGGTGGCCCATGCCCTGTCAGAGCGAAAAAACCTAACGATTTGTACGACTTCCCTTTCGATAGCGCTGCAGATGTGTCGCCAGCCGCTGGTGCGGGTGCATATGCTTGGTGGTGAGATCGATCCGGCAGAGGAGGCGGCTGTCGGCATCGATGCACTTGAGGCGATCAGCCATTTCCGGGTGGATGTGGCTTTCCTCGGCGGCGGCGGATTGTCGCCGGACGGTGAGGTGACTGACTTTACCCGCAATGGTGCCGAGCAGCGCTCGCGCATGATCGCGATGGCAGCGAAGGCCTACTTCATTCTCGATAGCTCGAAGTTCGGCCGGCTGACGCCGCTGCGCATTCCGCGCTTCGAATTGGCAGCCGGGGTAATCGTCGATGCGCGACCGCCGCAGGCGATCTGCGAAGCGCTGGAGCGCCGAGGTCCAGGCCTGATTGTCGCGACGTAATGTAATATTTTGTAACTTATTGTCTTGTTATTTGCTCTTCCGTTGTTATGGTGTGGCCTTCCATGGCTTCGGGAGGCTGTTTCATGGCTCAGAATTTTCCAACGCAGGCACAGGTCGTCATCATCGGCGGCGGCATTATCGGCTGTTCGGTCGCCTATCACCTCACCAAGCTCGGCTGGACGGACGTCGTGCTCTTGGAGCAAGGGCAATTGAGCGGCGGCACCACCTGGCACGCAGCCGGCCTTGTCGGCCAGCTGCGCAGCCATGCGAACATGACCAGCCTGATCAAATATTCGACGCAGCTCTATAGCGAGCTGGAGGCTGAAACCGGGCTCGCCACCGGCTGGAAGAATTGCGGCTCCGTTTCCGTCGCTCGATCGGCCGACCGTATGACGGTGCTGAAGCGCACGGCCGCGTCAGCCCGCGCGCAGGGCGTCGCCATCGAGGTGATTTCGCCGAAAGAGGCCCAGGATCTCTGGCCGGTGATGGCCATCGACGACCTGGTGGGCGCCGTCTGGCTGCCGGGTGACGGCAAGGCCAATCCGACCGATCTGACGCAGTCGCTCGCGAAGGGCGCGCGCAATCGGGACGCGCGCATCATCGAGCGTGTGCGCGTCACCGGCATTGTCACTGCCGATGGCGCGGTTACCGGTGTGGAAACGGATCAAGGGACGATCGCCGCCGAGATCGTCGTCAATTGCGCCGGCCAGTGGGCGCGCAAGGTCGGGCTGATGTGCGGCGTGTCGGTGCCGCTGCATTCGGCCGAACACATGTACATTGTAACCGGCAGGATTGAAGGCGTTCACCCGGATCTGCCGGTCATGCGCGACCCCGATGGCTACATCTACTTCAAGGAAGAGGTGGGTGGCCTGGTCATGGGCGGTTTCGAGCCGGAAGCAAAACCGTGGGGCATGGCGGGCATTCCGGATGATTTCGAATTCGCCTTGCTTCCTGACGACTGGGACCAGTTCGAAATCCTGATGCAAAGCGCCCTGCAACGGGTGCCGCAACTGGCGACATCAGAGGTGAAGAAGTTCTATAACGGTCCTGAAAGCTTCACGCCCGACAACAACTTCATGCTCGGCGAGGCGCCGGAACTGAAGAACTTCTACGTCGGCGCGGGCTTCAACTCGATGGGCATTGCGAGCGCCGGTGGCGCCGGGCGTGCGCTGGCGGAATGGATCGTCAACGGCGCGCCGACCATGGACCTCTGGCCGGTCGACATCCGTCGCTTTGCAAACTTCAACAACAATCCGCGCTGGCTGCATGACCGCGTCAAGGAGACGCTCGGGCTGCACTATGCCATGCCCTGGCCCAATCGCGAGCTGGACACGGCGCGACCTTTCCGCCGCTCAGCCCTCTATGATCGGCTTGCGGCAAAGGGCGCCTGCTTCGGCTCGAAAATGGGCTGGGAGCGTGCCAACTGGTTTGCGGCCGAGGGCGAAAAGCCGGTCACGGACTATGCCTTCGGCCGGCAGAACTGGCACGAGGCGGTAAAGCGCGAGATGAAGGCAACGCGCGAGGCGGCCGGCATCTTCGACCAGACCTCCTTCGCCAAGCTTCTTGTCCAGGGGCGCGATGCTGCAGCAGCACTCAACCGCATCTGCGCCGCCGATATCGACGTTGCGATCGGTCGTTCCGTCTATACCGGGCTCCTCAATGTGCGCGGCGGCTATGAAAGCGACCTGACCGTGCTGCGGCTGGCGGCGGACCGCTTCCTCCTCATCACCGGTTCGGCGCAGCCGGTGCACGACGCCGACTGGATCCGCAAGAACCTGCCGGCCGAAGCGCATGTGACGCTGACTGACGTCACCTCTGCCTACGCGGTTCTGGCGCTCATGGGTCCGCGCGCGCGGGATATCCTGTCCCGGTTGACATCAGCCGATCTCTCCAATACCGCCTTTCCCTTCGCGACGATCCGGGAGATCGATATCGGCTATGCCACGGCCTATGCCAACCGCATGACCTATGTCGGTGAACTCGGCTGGGAACTGATTGTGCCGACGGAGTTCGCCGTCGGCGTCTATGAGGCGCTGCACGAGGTCGGGCGTGATTTCGGGTTGAGCGATTGCGGCTACTATGCGCTCGAGGCGCTCCGGCTGGAAAAGGGCTATCGCGCCTGGAGCCGCGAGCTGACGCCGGATGTCAACCCTTACGAGGCGGGCCTTGCTTTCGCGCTCTCGCTCGACAAGCCGGACGGCTTTCTCGGCCGTGACGCGTTGATCGCCGCAAAGGGGAAGGGGGTGCCCACGCGGCGCATCGTGCAGTTCACCGTCGATGATCCGTCGCCGATGTTATGGGGCGGTGAGCTGGTTCTTCGCGATGGCAAGTCCGTCGGCGAAGTCCGTTCGGCGGCCTACGGCCACACGCTCGGCCGCTCCGTCGCCCTTGGCCTGATCGAACATTCCTCTGGCGTCAGCAAGGAATTCCTGGAGGGCGGGAGATTCGAAGTCGAGCTTGCTGGTGACCGGTTCTCCGTGACCGCGCATCTGTCCCCGGCCTATGATCCAAAGGGTTTGCGCGTCAAGGCGTAAGGATATTCGCGGGTGAGCGGTTTCCCGATCATCCGCGAGCGATTTTGTTTGAAAACCGTGCACAGTGTTGCTGCACTCCGGAATGCGTATCGACTTGAACGCGTATACCCGCCACCGCCTCGGCGTCTGGATAATCCACGCACCTCACCGGGCTGAGATTGTGTGTCCCATTGCGTCGGCCGACCTTTAGCCTGAGGAGGCGTGTCGCAACCAGACACTGTGCGGCCGCTCCTCTTGAAAGCCGGGCTGCGAAGTAATACCTTGATGAAACCATTCCTTACAACGGTACCGACAATGACCACGACAGTTACAGCCAAGGGGCAGGTTACGATCCCGAAGGCAGTGCGCGACCTCTTGGGTATCGTGCCTGGAAGCAAGGTTGATTTCCAGCGCGCCCCGGATGGAAGCATCGTGCTGGTACATGCGGCCAAGAAGCAGCAGCCCAGCCGCTTCTCGAAGCTGCGAGGGCACGCCGGTAAAGGGCTGGATACTGACGCGATCATGGCCCTGACGCGTGGCGAACCGTGATACTTGTCGACACGAATGTTCTTCTCGACGTTGTCACCGACGATCCGACATGGGCTGATTGGTCCATAACCCAGCTCGAAAACGCAAGTCTTCGTGGGAAACTGTGGATCAACGACATCGTCTATGCCGAGCTTTCCGTTCGCTACGACCGTATCGAAGATGTCGAAACGTTCGTCGACCAGGCAGGCTTGGAACTGACATCGGTGCCTCGCGAAGCTCTCTTTCTGGCTAGCAAGGTCTTTACCCGATATCGCAAGGCGGGTGGGACGAGGACCGGCGTGCTCCCCGACTTTTTCATCGGCGCGCACGCGGCCGTCAGCGGCTTGCCGTTGCTGACGCGTGATGTCGGCCGCTATCGGACCTATTTCCCCACTTTGACGTTGATCGCGCCGCATTTGCCGACGTAGAGACGCGGCGCGCTCCGCTTCAAAATGGGCGCGCCGGGCAAGCCGTCGCGATTATTGGAACTGGATGCCGTGGGTGCGCTCTGAATGGTCCGTGTTGGCACAGAGGCTCCCGCATCACCATGTCCGACACGGCAATAACTTCCGGTCAAAGGTGCCGCCAAAGTGTTCCGGCTTGGAGCGACGTGGATCGTTAATGATAGGCATTATTGTCCGGACAAAACATTCGCATATGCATAGATAATAATGTAGCCTGACGTTGTGCGGCACGAGCGCAAACACGCGGCGAGCATACCGGCGGTGTTGGCTCGTGCGCCCTCCTTAAGACTTTGGGGGGAAGAACATGGATTTTGGCATTGAAGGCGGCTCGGAGGCGGCTTGCGCGACAACGCCGACCGACGCTGAATTAGAAACACAGCTTACCCGTATGCAATCAAGCCCCGAATTCGATGCCCCGGACCGGGTGCGGAACCCTCAACTCGTGTCGTTGAGGAAACCCGCACAGGCAAGGGCGAGCGCAGCAAGTCTTATTCGGTCGCCAAGAAGGCTTTCGGGCAGGACGCGTTCCATTGACGCGCGAACTGATCCCTTCGTGTGCGCCTGTTGAGCCGGGCAAACGACGTGCTTTCGACAAGGCAATAAATCGAAGGGTGGAGAAACGTGAGGACAAAGAAATGGACGACATAACCGATAGGCCCATTGAGGCACAAAGTGAAAAAAAAACGAAGAAAGAGGCGCGCCGTTACGAAAAGCGCCTCGTAAAGTTGCAGGTCGAGTTGTCGCATCTGCAGTCCTGGGTGCAAAAGTCAGGAGCACGTATCGTCATCATCTTCGAGGGACGTGATGCCGCCGGCAAGGGGGGCGTCATCAAGCGCATAACCCAGTGGGTGAGCCCACGGGTCTTCCGTGTGGTCGCCCTGCCTGCACCCACGGACCGGGAGAAGTCCCAGATGTACATGCAGCGCTACATTGCTCATCTGCCTGCCGCCGGGGAAGTCGTGATCTTCGACCGCAGCTGGTACAACAGGCCGGGGGTCGAGCGCGTCATGGGGTTCTGTACGGAAAAGAAGGCGCGACACTTTCTCGAGGCGCTGCCGCGGTTTGAAGCGGCGATCGTCGAGAATGGCGTCACTTTGCTGAAGTATTTCCTGACAGTGAGCGAGGATGAGCAAGAGCGTCGCTTCCGCCGCCGTATCGATGACCCGTTGAGGCAATGGAAACTGAGCCCAATGGATCTGGAATCCTATCGCCGCTGGTGGGATTATACGCGTGCCTATGACGAGATGATCCGGATGACGGATAGCCAACTCGCGCCTTGGTGGATTGTTCCCTCGGACAATAAAAAGCGCGCGCGCATCAACTGCATCTCGCACATCCTCAAATCGATACCCTACGAGCGCGTGAAGTTCGAAGAACCCGAGCTCGGTAAGCGTCAGAAGCGGCCGTCGGGCTTTATTGAAGACACGAGCCCGCGTAATGTGGTGCCGGATATCCAGGGATCCGCCGGTCACTAGAAATGCAGGCAACGACGGAGCGATGGTGCTGGGACGCCTGCATTCCCCGTTCGATGCCTGAACCACTCGATGAGCGAACAATCTGTTGGAGATAAAGCGATGAGTGCGGAAAAAGATACAGGACAGCCCGCCGCCATTCCGACCGCGGCCGATCTGCGCAAGAACTTGCTCGAAAAACAGCTCGCCGCAATGGAACGCGACGACAAGATCAGGGATCGGGAGCGTGAGGAACGCGCGAAGTTCGCCGATGAATTCTTCAAGGATCACGTCGGCGAAGCGGAGCGGGCAATCATCCGCAAGGTGGTCATGCGGGCTGTTGCAGATGGAAAGATGGAGGCGCTCGTCTACACGTTTCCCTCCGATTTCTGCACCGACAACGGCAGGGCAATCAACAATGCCGATCCGCAATGGCCCGAGACGCTGCAGGGCAAGGCCAAGGAACTGTACGATCGATTTAAAGCTGCCGCGCAACCTCAGGGCTACAAGCTGAAGGCAATGGTGGTCACGTTCCCTGGAGGGATACCCGGGGATATCGGCTTCTTCCTGAACTGGGAAGCGCCAATAGCTTAGCTCGAAATGGTGGCAGGGCAGGATCTAACTGCCTTGCCATATGTTCGTCCTACGAGGGGGCGGGGGCGCTGTCATGGATGACGATCGACTTGGTAAAAGCAATAGTTTAGCGCCTGCTCCGGTGGCGACGGCCTCAATCGAAACACGGATCACGGACCTCGTCCGGTTCGGTATTGTTGGGCTGTTTGCCTATTGGTCGCTGACGCTAGTGGTACCCTTTGCCATTATCGGCATATGGGCCGCTATCCTGGCAGTCGCGCAGTATCCGCTTTATCGCAGGCTTGAAAAAATGCTTGGTGGTCGCGGAAAGCTCGCGGCCGTGCTCATTACGCTGGTGAACCTTTCCCTCATTATCGGCCCATTGTCGGCTCTCATCTTCGGCTCGCTCGACGGCGCGCAAGTGGTGTACGAAAAGCTCAAGGGTAGCGAGGCAATCATGCCGGCGCCGCCAGAGGCCGTTCGGAACTGGCCCATCATCGGAGAGCGGATCTACAATGCCTGGAGTCTTGCTTCAAACAATCTGGCGGCCGCCCTTAACCGGTTCCAACCGGCACTGCTGCAAGCCGGCAGCAAGGCCATCGGCGTTCTTGCCAGCATCGGGTTGGGATTTGTAGGTTTCATTGCGTCGGTGATTGTCACCGGCTTTCTGTTTCGCCCTGGCTTGAAGATCTCCGAGTTCTTGAATGTGTTTGCGCACAGGATCGCCGGAGAGCGAGGGCAAGGGTTCGTACGTCTTGCAACCGCCACGATCCGAAACGTCGCAAGGGGCGTCATCGGCGTGGCCTTCATTCAGACGATATTGTGCGCGTTGGTTCTGAAGCTCTTCGCGGTGCCCGCAGCCGGGTTGATCGCGTTTGTCGTGATGATCCTGTGTATCGTGCAAATCGGGCCGTTTCCTGTTTTCCTGCCCCTGATCGTGTGGGGATGGATGACAATGGAGTTCCAGTCAGCCTTGCTCATGACGCTTCTCCTCGTTCCGATCGCGTTGATCGACAACATTATGAAGCCCATTCTGGTCGCTCGTGGCCTTTCCACACCAATGCTCGTCATCCTGGTCGGGGTGCTCGGCGGCACGCTTGCCTATGGATTGATCGGCCTGTTTCTGGGCCCGATTGTGCTCAGCGTCTTTTATGACCTTCTTGCCGTCTGGATCCGTTCAGACAGGATAACTGCGCAGCCAGATCAGCGCCCTGCCCGGCAAAGCGGCGAAGTCGTTTCTGACACCGGCATTCAAGGCTAGCCTATGATGCCGTTGGCGCCGTCGCGCTCCCCTCGCTATTTGGGCATCCGGCTACCCGAAGCGCCTTCGCGGACGGGCGATGCCTTTCCAAAGGCACCGGGGGGCAGCAATAGCGCGCAGCGATGAGTGAGAGATCTGCGGTTCGATGACGCTCAAGGCGCGCGAAATTACGCCGCGTTCAGCGCCGACGATCAAACTGACGGTTTCATGGCGGCGCGCAAGGTATCGTTGATACGATCCTGCCAACCGGGCCCGTCCGCCTGGAAATGGGCGAGCACATCGCTGTCGATCTTCAGCGATACGAGTTCCTTGGTGTTCGGGATCGCAGGTCTTTCGACCGCGGGAGCTGCCACCTTCTTCGCCGGCCTGAACAGCGCCTCGGCGGCATCTTTTGGATTGGATGGTCTTCGTGGTGTCGTCGCCATGGTCGCTTCCTTTCGTGGCTGATGGGGTCCTGTCGTCCCGCTCGTTCAACCAAGCGATACATTGCTTCAGTAACAGGCGGCAGACCGGCACGCCACTGAAACAGACCCATATGCGCGTGACCCGCCGTATTCTATCCGTTTCGATGGTCTTGCTGCAGCGGCGTGCCAAGCGTTCGAAATTGCAGCGGCCGGCCAGGGCGTTCCCCGCAAGGTTGGTCAATACAGTCGGGTGCCGGTCATCCTATTGCTCGGTGACAGCGGCGGATCGGTGGGCGCAGGTGGATGTGCTGCGATGCCGCGCCATTCTGCCGGGCCGGCCGGGGTGCTCGGGTTCGTCAAGCCATACCGGAAGATCGAGATGAAAGTATCATTTCAGGCGTGCTTGGCCGCAGCGACGAAGGCCGAAATCTTGTCGATGTCCTTGCGAAAGCCACCCTCGGCGAGGGGGCGGTTCGTATGGGTGAGTGAGTCCACCGCCCAGGGCCGGACAGCCTCGATCGCAGCTGCGACGTTCTCCGGCTTGAGGCCGCCCGCCAGGATCACCGGCCGTTTGCTGCGTTTTACGATCTCGCGGCTGAGCGACCAGTCATGGGTGACGCCGGCAGCGCCAATGCCGCCGATATGGGCAGCGACGGAATCCAGGATGAAGATGTCCGCAAACGGCTCGAAGCGCGCTGCGTGATCAAGCGCCTCCGGCCCGGTCATCGGTATGGCCTGGAGGATCTTCAGGTCGGGGTATTTTGCCAGCAGCTTCGTGCGCAACGTCTTGACGTGCTCAGGGGTCACGAGCTCGATGTCGCCACACAGATGCAGCACATCAGGCTGCACCGCGTCCACCATCTCGGCGATCGCCTCGAGATCACTCTCCACCGACAGCGCCACCCGTTGTGCCTTGCCCTTAAGGGCATCGGCGATCTCGCGCGCAGTGGCGAAACTGATCTCGCCGGGCAAGCCCCGGTTCGAAGGCGTGAGGCCGAGATAGTCGACGCCGACTTTCGCCGCAGCCAGGGCCTCGGCAACTGTCTGCATGGTATAGATTTGTGTTTTCAATGCCCTGCTCGTGTTTTGGCTAGATTGATTTCGGGAGGATCGCCTTGACCATGCGCTCCTCGGTGAGTTGAACCCGCTCGGCATTGCGTGCGGCAAAAACGGAATAGAGCGCATCGACCAATGTCATCTGCGCGATCTGCGCTGCCATCGGCTCGCTGCCCTGCTCATGCGAGACGCTGACGAGCACGACATCGGCGAGTCGCGCTAGCGGCGAGCTGCTATTTCCGGTGATGCAGAGCGTTGAGGCGCCGCGCGCCTTGGCTTCCTGCAGCACGAGAACCGGATCGCTTGTAATGCCGGAATAGGAAATGGCGACGGCGAGATCGCCCGGCCCAGTCAGCGCCGCATGCATGATCTGCAGTTGGGAATCGACTGGCGCATCGCATCGCAGTCCCAGCCGGATACAGCGTTGATAAAATGCCTGCGCGACGATGCCGGACCCGCCCACGCCGCCGACCAAAATGTGCTTGGCACCGGCCATCAGATCGATCGCCGCAGCCAGGGTCTTTTCATCGAGAACACCGAGCGTATCGGTCAGGGCCTGGCCAATTGCGCGAAACAATCGGCTTGCGGCCTGCAGGTCGCTTGTCTGCGGCTCGGACGACATTTCGGCTTGAACGATGCGCGGCTCCTGAGCCATCGCCAGCTTGAGATCGGTGAATCCCTCAAAGCCCGCGGTGCGGCACATGCGCAGCACGGTCGTATCACTGACATCCGTCGCCTGGGCGATTGCCGACATCGACTGGCGGATTGCGCTGTCGCTGTTGTCGAGCATCCAAAGCGCCACGCGCCGTTCGGAATCTGACAATTTCGGCAACACACTTCGCAGCCGGATGCTGGCCGGAATGCTGCTGTTGCCTCGCAAATCATTGACCATTGACGGGGCCTTTTTTCGGGTTGGCGGTGCGCCTTGGCGAAGAGGCTAGCATAGTCATGTTGTGGTGTCACTATAGACACGACTTATATGATGTGGCATCACTACATCAACGCGAGAAGATGCGCTGCTGGACTTCTGGGAGGATGTCATGGGACTGAAGCGTTTGTTGATTGCTGGTGCGGCCATGGTGCTGACCGCCCTTCCGGCCGCGGCCGGTGAGCTGTCCTTCTGGCACGCCTATGCGGGCCAACAGGACAAGGTCGACTTCATCAATTTCGCCCTGGACGAATTCGCCAAGGCGCATCCCGACATCAAGCTGGATGTCGTTGCGGCCGAACAGTCGGCCTATAAGACCAAGCTCAACACGGCCATGGCGTCGGGCAACCCGCCTGACGTATTCTACACGCTGCCCGGCGGCTTTCTGAATGCCTTCGTCAATGGCGGGCAGATGTACGCGCTCGACGCAGACCTTGCCAAGGACGGCTGGGGCGACAGTTTCCTCGAAAGCGCCCTCGCGCAGACAAGCAAGGATGGTCACGCCTACGCCGTTCCCGTCGATGTCGACTCCGTCGTCTTCTGGTACGACAAGGCGCTTTTTGCGGAAAACGGCTGGACGGTGCCGTCGAGCTACGATGAGCTTCTGGCATTGGCCGAGACGATCAAGGGCGCGGGCATTGTCCCGTTTGCGCTTGGCAACAAGGATGCCTGGCCGGCGACGTTCTGGTTCCAGTATCTCGAGATGCGTCTCAAGGGATCCGGCGTCGTTTCCGCCTTCGTCAACAAGGATGCCAAGGCCGCGCTCGGCGACGAGGCGACCAAGGCGCTGGAACATGTTGCCGCGCTTTCGAGCAAAGGCTATTTCCCGATCGGCTTCAACGGCATGGGCGACCAGGAAGCCAACATGCTCTTCCTCAACGGCCAGGCAGCCATGATGCTGAACGGGACCTGGCAGATCGGCGCGTCCGCCGATGCGCCCGAAGGCTTCGAACTCGGCTATTTCGCATTCCCGACAGTCAAGGACGGGGCTGGTGACCAGTCCGACGTCCTGGCCGGCGTCGCCGCCACCTTCGGCATTTCGCAGAAGGCGGAAAACAAGGCCGATGCCGTGACCTTGCTCAAGTTCCTGACGTCGAGCCAGGTCATGACGAAGTATGTCGAGCTTCGAAAGACGATGGTGACGGTGAAGGACGCAACGACCGAGGCAGCCGCAGGACCTGTCCTGTTCGATATCAGCGGCAAGCTGATGGCGAAGGCAGGCCACCTCGATCCCTTCTATGACACCGCCATGCCGCCGGCTGCGACCAACATCTACTACACGTCGCTCCAGGGTGTGCTTGACGGCTCGGTGCCGCCGGCCGATGCGGCCAAGCGCCTCGAGGATGCGCTGCGGACCGACAAGTAGTTGGCGCCAGCAACATGACCAGCTTGCGCGGCAAGCCGCTCGCCGCGCGAGCCCTCCATGGAGCCCAAGAACGATGAGTACCAACAAGGGCTTTGCCAACAGCCACAACAGAGCGGCGCTCCTGTTTCTGTCGCCTGCATTCCTGCTCATTGCAGCCTTCGTCGCCTATCCCGTCGTCTATGCCGGTTGGCTCTCGCTCTTCAGTTGGGACGGAGCGTCTGCGCCGGTATTTCAGGGAGCGGGCAATTTCGTCCGTCTTGCCGGCGACCCGATCTTCTGGCGGGCGCTTGGCCGCAACCTTCTCGTCGCGCTTTCGGCGATGGTCTTTCAGGTGTTTCTTGCGCTCTGCATCGCCTATTGCCTGGTGCGCATCGTGCCTGCGTTCAGCCGAATATTCCTGTTCTTTTATCTCGTGCCGGTGATGGTCAGCGAGATCTGCATCGGGCTGCTCTGGCGCTTCATGTACAATCCCTATTTCGGTCTGGTGAACGCGGCATTCGGTGCGCTTGGGCTGGATGGCCTGAAGCGCGGTTGGCTCGGCGAATCCGGCACGGCTTTCTCAGCCGTAGTGGTGGTGATGAGCTTCACCTATCTCGGCCTTTATGTCCTGCTATTCGTGGCGGCGGTCAGGAGTGTGCCCGAAAGCGTCTACGAGGCCGCCGAGATCGATGGGGCCGGCCATTTCACCAAGTTCTTCTCGATCACCATCCCCATGGTCGGCGACGCGGTTCGCGCCAATTCCCTGCTGGCGATCATCGGTTCGCTCAAGACCTTCTCGCTCGTCTTTGTGCTCACCAATGGCGGCCCGAACCACGCAAGCGAGGTGGTCTCCACCTACCTCTACAAGATGGGCTTCGGCAGTTTCGAGATGGGCTATGCGGCAACCATCGGCTTCACGCAGATGCTGCTGACGGCGGTCGGCGCGTGGCTCGTCTTCCGGTATCTGAAAAGAGCCGGCGTCGGCGGGAGAACTTGAGCCATGGCTGCCGTTCGCCGCTGGACAGTCACCAATACGGTGGTCCTCGTTCTCCTGACGCTGCATGTGCTTCTGGTTGTCTTCCCGTTCATCTGGATGATCTACAGCACCTTCAAGACCAACAAGGAGTTCATGCGCTCGGTCTGGTCTTTGCCCACGAGCTTCTCGCTTGACGCCTATGTCGGCGCCTGGAGCGGCGGCGCGCTTGGCGGCTACGCTGTCAACTCGCTGCTGATCATGGCCGGCGCGACGGTTCTCACCGTGGCGGTGTCAACCCTCGCCGGTTACGCGCTGGCAGTCTATCGGCCACGCTGGATGCCTGCCGTCGAACTCAGCCTGACGGCGGCCATGGCGATCCCCGCCTATGTCGCGCTCGTGCCCTTGGTGGTGATGCTTCGTGGCGCCGGACTGCTCGATACGCATATGGGTGTCGTGCTGCCGACTGCCGCCTTCAACGTACCGGTCACGATCTTCATCATGCAGGCCTTTTTCAACACGCTGCCGCGCGAACTCTTCGATGCGGCGCGCATGGATGGTGCTTCCGAGTGGTCCATCTTCGCCCGCGTCGCGCTGCCGATCGCGCGCCCGGCGATGTTCACCGCGGCGATCGTCAACATGATCTGGGTCTGGAACGATTTCCTGTTTCCGGTCGTCTTCATCAACAATCCGGCGCGCAAGACGTTGCCCGTGGGCCTCACGGATTTCGTCGGCGAGCACATCACCAATTATCCGGTGATGCTGGCGGCCATCCTGATCGCCGCCATCGCGCCGCTGGTTCTCTTCATCTTTTTCGAACGCCAGATCACCGCCGCTTTGCTCGGCGGTGCCGTCAAGGAATAGCCGTTAATGACCCGGCTCAAGTCCGGGTCCAATGCAGGAGAAGTTTCATGTCGCCTAAAGAGCTCGATTTTGCCAGCCGGGCAGTCTTCTACACGCCCGAAGAGCATTCCCAGTCGATCAGCTATCCGATCTACATGTCGGCGAATTTCCAGTATGGCGGCGACATCTACGACCAGATCGTCGCCGGTGCGCGCAAGGAAGTGAACATCTATTCGCGCTGCGGCAACCCGACCGAATACAAGTTCGAGGAACATATCGCCCAGCTAACAGGCGGCACGGCATGCCTGGCGACCGCTTCCGGAATGGCCGCGATCTCGCATGCGCTGTTCGGCATCCTGAAAGCGGGCGACCACATCGTTGCCGATCTCACCACCTATTCGAGCACGCACGAATTCTTCGATCACCGCGCTGGCGATTTCGGGCTGAAAGTGAGCCTTGTCGATTGCACCGATGTCCGAGCGGTCGAAAACGCGTTTACCGATGAGACCAAAGTTCTCTATGTCGAGGCGATCGCCAATCCAACCATGAAGGTGCCGCCGCTCAAAGCGCTGGTGGAGCTCGCCCATTCGCGCGGCATCGTGGTCATTTGCGACAACACCTTCGCGTCTCCGGCCGTTTGCCGGCCTCACGAATTCGGCGTCGACGTCGTGGTCGAAAGCGCCACCAAATTCATCGGCGGCCACAACGACGCGGTCGGCGGGGTGATCACGCTGAAGTCCGACATCCTGCCTGCGGATTGGCTGGAGGACGTCCGCTGGAATACGCTCAACAAGCTTGGCGCGCCGCTGTCGCCGTTCAATGCCTGGCTGTTGCTGCGCGGGGCACAGACGCTTGCGTTGCGCCTGGAAAAGCAGTGCGCCAATGCGCTTGCCCTTGCAAAACATCTTGAAGCGCATCCCAAGGTCAAACGTGTCTTCTATCCGGGGCTGCCCTCGCATCCGAACCATGCCTCGGCGAGCGAGCAGTTGCGCGGCGGTGGCGCCATGCTCTCCTTCTGCGTCGAAGACGAGGCTTCGGGCGTACGGCTCTTGAAGCGGCTGAAGCTCGGCTCGTTCGCGGCAAGCCTCGGCGGACTGCGCACCACGACGCAGATGCCGGCGACCATGGCCTTTCTCGATATTCCCAGCCAGGAGCGGGAGGCGATGGGCGTTGTCGATGGCCTGGTGCGCTTCTCGGTCGGTATCGAACATGTTGACGACATCATCGCCGACGTAGATCAGGCGATAGAACAAATGCATCTCGATCTCTAGGGTTTGCGCAATGGCAGCGATCGTCCTCCTTGGCGATATCAATATCGACCTCGTGCTTGATATCCCCGAGTATCCGCTCGAGGGAGGAGAGGCGATCGCAACGGCCCAGCGGCACATGCTGGGCGGCTCGGCCACAAATACCGCTATCGCGCTGTCACGCGCCGGCCACGACTGCCGGCTGATCGGGCGCGTGGGGCAAGATGCCTTGGGAGAGCAGGCGCTGTCGTGGCTCGAGGACATCGGTGTTTCGACGGCGTGGATCGGCCGGGACCCGTCTGAGCCGACGCAAACGAACATCGTGACCGTCGGCAAGAGCGGTGAGCGAACGATGTTTGCCTATCGCGGGGCCAACGCACACCTGTCCCCGGCATCGATCGTCGACGCCCCGTTCGAGGATGCAGCGCTCTTTCATCTCTCCGGCTACGCCTTGTTGCAAAACCCGCAATCCGACGCAGCATATAGAGCGATCGAGCTTGCGCAGCGGCACGGGATCCCCGTGACACTGGATATTCCGGCCGGTGTTGCGTTGTCGGTCGCGCCGCATGTGCGCAATCTGCTGCCGAAGCTCGATACCATCATGCTCGGCAGGGCCGATCTTGCACCGCTTGCGGGAGAAGGCTGCGAAATTCCTGTTGAAGAGGCGATCAAGTCCCTGTTGCGTCAGGGCGTGCGAAGGATCGCGCTCAAGCATGATGTCACGGGTTCGTCTCTCTACCAAAACTCCGGGGCTGAAAGCGCGCCGTGGTTTTCCGTCGCTACGGTCGACACGACAGGGGCAGGTGATGCCTTCGCGGCAGGACATATAATCGGGCGCGTGTCGGGATTGCCTGGATCCGAATGCTGCCGGCTTGCAAATGCGTTCGGCGCCGTTGCGGTGACCCGGCAGGGAGCAGGGTTGTCGATGCCCGCGCTGGAGGAAGTCATGAAGCTGATCTCCGTCAGTAACGGCAACAGACCTGGCATAGCGGGCTCCGACGAACAATTGGGACGACAGTAACTCTCGGCCCAAGTCCTGCAGGATTCACACCGAAACGGGCTGGCAGGCGTATGTCTCTGTTCGCTCGACGAGGCGCCCTTGCCCGTCACCTTTTCTGGCGGCTTCGGCCAATGACGCCGCTGGCGCAATGTCGCCGGCAACGCGCTCAAATCGGAGCCGCAGGCAATCTGTGCTTCGGCTGAAATCACTCCCTGCGTTCCTCTACACAGCATCAGGATCCGGCGCGACATAGTCGTGCTGAGCCCTTGGAAACATGGGCTTTTAAAGCTGAAGATCATGTGCAGCGGCATCGAACAGCCGCCCAGCCTAGCCAAAGGGAGTGTTGACCCATTGCGCCTGGCCCCGCAGTTTTTCCCGAAACGAAGGCCATTCTGCCTTGGGAGGGAACATGTCTGGTTCGTGCCGTTCGCTGATGCACTCGGTTGCCATCGCTTCGATCGCCTTGCTCTATGGGCAGGGGGGAGCGAGGGCCGATGAGAAGCTGTTTATCTATAACTTCTCCGACTATTTTGCCGAAGACACAGTTTCTAACTTCGCAAAGCGTAGCGGCGTGGACGCGCGTGTCGATTTCTTCGATTCGCTGGAGGTCCTGGAGACACGCTTGCTGGCAGGGGGAAGCGGTTTCGATGTTGCCTTTCCAAGCGCGACTGTCGGCGAGCGGCTCATCCAATCGGGTGCACTGAAGCCGATCGATGCTTCCAGTCTCAAAAACTATAAGAATCTGGACAAGGATCTCCTGAAGCTCGTTGCCGAACACGACCCGGGCAATCAGTACCTCGTCCCGTACATGTGGCTGACGACAGGGATTGCCTACAATCCGAAGCTCGTTGAGGAGCGGGTCGGCGACGCGCCGACGAACAGCCTCGACATGTTCTTCAAGCCGGAACTGGCGGCAAAGTTTCAGGACTGCGGCATCGGTATCGTCGATGCGCCGAACGAGGTGGTTCCGATCGCCCTGAACTATCTTGGCCTTGATCCTTATTCGACAAAACAGGAAGATCTCGACAAGGCCAAGGACCTGCTCCTGACGCTGCGGCCTTACATCCGGCACATGCAGAGCGGCCAACTGGTGGCGGACATGGCATCCGGCCAGCTGTGCCTGGCGATGATGTGGAGCGGTGACGCGGGCATTGCTGCAGCGCGCGCCGAGGAAGCCAACAACGGCATCGCGGTCAATTATTCAATCCCGAAGGAAGGCACGATCATCTCCGTCGATACCATGGCCGTGCCCGGCGATGCGCCCGATCCGGAGCAGGCACTGGCCTTCATCGACTACGTTCTCGAGCCGAAGACAGTCGCCGACATCAGCAATCACGTGTTCTACGCAAACGCCAATGCTGCAGCCACGCAACTGGTCGACGAGGCGATCCGCACGGACCCGAACGTCTATCCGCCCGCGGAAGTCCGCGCCAAGCTCTTCGTCGACAAGTCGCTGCCGCCACGCCAGGCGCGCGAGCGGACCCGGGTGTGGACTGCGTTTAGGGCCGGCAACTGAATGTCTTGCCTGAAAAGCGGAAGCAGAAGGACATCCGTGTTGCAATCCTACGTATCAATCGAGAATCTCTCCAAGTCCTTCGGTCTGTTCAGCGCCGTTGATGATGTTTCGATCGGCATCGGGAAGGGGGAATTCTTCTCGCTTCTTGGTCCATCCGGATGCGGCAAGTCGACCTTGCTGCGCATGATCGCCGGTTTCGAAACGCCGACATCGGGGGTCGTCCGGCTCGACGGGGAAGATGTCACGGACGTTTCGGCCCATCGCCGACCAACGAACATGATGTTCCAGTCCTACGCGCTGTTTCCCCATCTGTCAGTGGGCAAGAATATCGCCTTCGGCCTGCAGCAGGACCGGCTGGCAGGAGCTGAGATCCGGCAGCGTGTGGGCGAGGCGGCCGAAAAGCTGCAACTGACGGCGCTGCTGGATCGCAAGCCGCAGCAGCTGTCTGGAGGACAAAGGCAACGGGTCGCGTTGGCGCGGGCACTGGTCAAGCGGCCGAAGGTGCTGTTGCTGGACGAGCCTCTCGGCGCGCTTGACAAGAACCTGCGCACCGAAACCCAGCACGAGCTGGTCAGGCTTCAGCGGGAGCTGGGGCTGACCTTCATCATCGTCACCCACGACCAGCATGAGGCAATGACCGTGTCGTCGCGCATCGCGATCATGCGGCAGGGCAAAGTGCTGCAGATCGGGTCGCCTGCCGAAGTCTACGAAACGCCGGTTTCCCGCTATGTCGCGAAATTCCTGGGCGAGGCGAACGTGTTCGAAGGCGGCACGTCCAGACGCTCCGGCAACGAGCTGACGGTCGAAAGTGCCGAGGCCGGCGGTTCGATCTTTGCGACCGCCAGTGACAATATATCCGCCAATGGTCGCTTCTGGGTATCGGTGCGGCCGGAAAGGGTCGAGCTCAACAAACAGGGCAGCGGTCTCGAAGGTACCATCGAACAATTCAGCTACGCCGGGGCAGGGCGCCACTATCGGGTGCGCCTGAAGAGCGGGGCAACGCTGGACGCGCTGCGCGTCAATCTGGGGGCGCAGGACGATCTGGCGGTCGGTGACACCGTTTATGCCTCATGGATGCCGCAGGCCGCCCGTCTGCTGGCCGACTAGGGGAACGACACGATGCAATCAAAACCTGATCTCGGCCGGCGCGCACTGCTGCTCGTGCCCTATGGCTGGCTGGCCGTCTTCTTTCTCATGCCGTTTCTGCTCGTGCTGGCGATCAGCCTCTCGTCCGTTCGCCTCGGCATGCCACCCTATGAGCCGCTATTTGCCTGGCAGGGATCGCTGCTCAGCATTCGCCTCAATCTTGAGAACTTCATTTTTGTGCTGGGCGAAAACACCTATCTCCTTGCCTATCTCACGAGCCTGAAGGTGGCGGCGATTTCGACGATACTGATGCTGGCGATCGCCTATCCGCTCGCCTACGGCATTGCAAGTTGCGCGCCGGCGTCGCGCTCCTTCCTCATCTTCCTCGTGATCGTGCCGTTCTGGAGCTCGATGCTGATCCGCGTCTATGCCTGGATGAGCATTCTGCGCAACGACGGGCTGTTGAATTCGCTGCTCCTTAACCTCGGCATCATCTCCGAGCCGCTGCGGATCATGAACACCGAGACCGCGATCTATATCGGCATCGTCTACACCTACCTGCCGTTCATGGTGCTGCCGATCTACGCCAATCTCAGTGCCAGCGACCGTACCTTGATCGAGGCGGCACGCGATCTCGGATGCTCGCGCATGGCAGCGTTCTGGCGCGTCACCTTTCCACTCAGCCTCAGGGGCGTTGCCGCAGGATGTGCACTGGTCTTCATCCCGGTCATCGGCGAGTTCGTCGTGCCTGACTTGCTTGGAGGTGCGGACACCCAGATGATCGGCAGGACGATCTGGATCGAGTTCTTCAACAACCGGGACTGGCCGGTGGCCTCCGCCGTCACCGTGCTGCTTCTCGTCATCCTGGTGATACCCATCGTCCTGTTTCAGACACGTTTGTCTCGAACCTCTAAATGAGGAGCGACTATGCCCCAGCCATCCTGGTTCAACCGGCTTTCCATCTTCGCCGGGCTCACCTTCCTCTACCTGCCGATCGCGGTTCTGGTTGCCTACAGCTTCAACGCCTCGCGACTGGTCACCGTCTGGGGCGGGTTCTCCACTCAGTGGTACACGGCCGCTATCACCAATCAGTCGATCGTCGAGGGCGCCAAGATCAGCTTTCTCGTGGCGGCGATCTCGGCAACATTCGCGACCGTTCTCGGATCGCTTGCGGCGATCGTGACTGTCAGAATTCGGCGCTTTCGCGGCCATCATATCTTCAACGGCATGCTGGTGGCGCCGATGGTGATGCCGGAGGTGGTCATGGGCGTGTCGATGCTGTTGATGTTCGTGACGTTGGGCGTCGATCGCGGCCCGGTGACGATCACGCTTGCCCATGCCACCTTCACCATGTGCTTTGCGGCAGTGGTGGTGCAATCCCGACTGGCCGAACTCGACCCGTCGCTGGAGGAAGCAGCAAGAGACCTTGGCTGCCCGCCATTCCTGGCGTTCATGAAGGTGGCCGTGCCGAACATGGTTCCGGCCTTCGTTTCGGCCTGGCTGCTGTCGTTCACGCTGTCGCTCGACGATCTCGTGATATCGAGTTTCACGACCGGGCCCGGAGCCTCGACCTTGCCGATGAAGATCTATTCGCAGATCAAGTTCGGCGTGACCCCTGAGGTCAACGCCATCTCGACGATCATCCTTGGTGTCGTCGTCTTCGGCCTGGTGGCATCACGCATCGTCTCCAGGCCATCGGCAAAGAGCAGTCTTGCCGTTTAGGCGTTCGGTCCGGTGGCGGAGCCCATAGCGTTAATAAGGCCTCAGTCGCCTGCAACGGACATCCGTCAGTTGCAGGCAAGTTCGCCCGTGAGCTGCCCGCGCTTGGCGAGGTAGCCGGATAGCGGGTCTTCGTAGACGTTCCTGGCCGAAGAGACTGCATCTATGAACAACGCAAACAGCGCCGTTTGTGACGTGATATCCAGCTTCGAGTAGAGATTTCGGCGGTGGAGCTTCACTGTTGCCGGCGAGATGCCGAGTCGCGTCGCAGCCCCTTTGACGGAGTAGCCGCGCAGAACGAGCTGAGCGACCTGGCATTCGCGCTCCGTCAGGACGCTGCGGCCGAAATTGCCTATCGCCTGGGCAAGCGCCTTCTGCAACGCGGAACCCTCGCCATCAAGCGTCTCGGGTCTGAGGTCGCGGAAATGGCGGATGACTGCCGTGCGCAGGATCGGAGCGAGGCTCTCGAGCAGTTGCACTTCCTGTGCGCTGAACGCGATGCTCGACCGCTTGCGGCCGAGAGAGATCGCGATCTTCGAGGCATCGTCGAGGCTGACGATGAAGTTGAACTCGTCATGAAGTCCGGAATGCTGGTAGTATTCGCGGTAGTACTGGGTTCGATCGAACGAAGGCGCGATCTGGCTCAGGCGATAAAGCCCGTCATCTTCGTTCTCGACAGCGAGTTGATAGAACGGATCGAGCCGGTAGGGGCCCTGAAGGTAATGCCGGATGTCGGACAGGCCGCGATGCGTCTGCCAATCGTTGAAGAGTATCTTCGGCGCACTGTCGCCGCGATAGAGCAGGATCAGCCCCGCATCCACGGAAACGTGCTGCTTCAGTGCCTCGGTCAAGCGCTCCTGGAAATCAAGCCGACCGATATTGCCGATCAGTGACATTGCCAGTTCATTGATTGCAGGCGACTGCGTCACCATGCCTGGCTCGCTCGTCGCGATACTCCCGTTCATGAAAATGTCCTCCCTCGCGCGAGCGTAGGTCAGTTTCGAAACGGCCGCAAGGCATGGCCATGGCCTGCTGCAGGCATGGTCGGAACGCCCGCGCCAACCGCCGATCGGCGAACCTAGCCCTTTGGAGTATTCCGCATCCGGCCGCATTGCCGCTTACTCCATGCATCCGCTTCATCTGTTCGGACCTCGGGAGGGAAAGACGTGCGCACCAAGAAATCACCTGTTCTGCTGCACCAGCTTCTGGCTGGCACCATGCTCGCCGCGCTTGCGGCCGGATCATCGTCGACGGCCGCGAATGCAGCTGCCGACCTTATCGCCGTCAATGGCGACGTGCGGACCGTCGATCCGAATGCGCCTCGAGCGGAAGCCTTTGCAGTCGAGGGCGGAAAGTTCGTGGCGGTCGGCACCAGCGCCGAGATCCGGTCGCTCGCCGATGACAAGACCACGGTGCTCGATCTCGGCGGTAAGACTGTCACGCCCGGCTTCATCGATGGACATACGCATCTGACAAGCGGTACGGACTACGTCACCGGTGTCGATCTCTCCTACATCCCAGACAAGGAAACTTGGCTGAAGAAGATCAAGGAGGCGGATGAACGCCTGCCGCCAGGCGTGTGGATCACCGGAGGCGGCTGGGACTATACGCTGAAGGAGGGCAAGCTTCCGACGAAGGAAGACATCGACGCCGTGGTCAAGGATCGCCCCGTCGTTCTGCGCGATATCGATTTCCACTCGATCTGGGTGAACACCAAGGCATTGGAAATCGGCGGCGTCACCGCGAAATCCGAGGTGCCCGCCGGGGGCGAGATCGTCGTCGACGCCAAGACCGGAGATCCGACCGGGATCCTGCTAGAAGGCGCTGGCGACCTCATCACCAACAAGAAGCCGGCCTATTCCGACAAGGAACGCGCCGAAGCGCTGCTGCAGACCGTGAAGTTTGCCAACAGCGTCGGCCTGACCGGCGTTCATGACATGTCGTCCATCGCCGCTGTCTACGACTATCTGAAACTCGTCGAGGACAAGAACCTGTCATTGCGGGTCTGGTACGGTTTCTTCGAGGACAAGGCTGCAAATATTCCGGCGGCGGCAAAGGATCGTGAGACCGTCGACAGCCGCGTGGCTGCCAGCGGCGAGACCAAGGTGAAGGGGCCACTCCTGACGGTCGGTTACGCCAAGTCGGTCGTCGACGGGGTGCTGTCGACCCACACGGCCTACCTGCTTGAAAACTACTCGGATCGCACGGGATGGAAGGGAGAGCCCTTCCAGTCGGAGGCTGATCTCAGCGCACTGATCAAGGCTGCCAACGACAACGGTTTCCCGACTGCCGTCCACGCGATCGGCGATGCCGGCGTGCAGATGACGCTGAACGCATTCGAAAAAGGCCAGTCGCCCGGCAAATACCCCAATCGCGTCGAGCATATCGAAATCATCTCTCCGCCCGATATCGAGCGGTTCAAGAAGCTCGGCATCGTCGCGTCGATGCAACCGAACCACGCAACCGGCACGATCGGAAAATACATCACCGAGCGGGTAGGCCATGAGCGCGAAAGCCATGCCTATGTCTGGAAGTCGATGCTGGAGCACAAGGTTCCCGTCGTGTTCGGATCCGACTGGGCGACATCGCCGCTCAGCCCACTGACCCAGATCAACGATGCCGTTTTCCGCGAAAGCCCGTTCGGGCTCGGCGATGGTCCATGGCACCCCGAGCAGGCGGTCACTTTTGACGAGGCCCTGTTCGCCTACACCCAGGCCGGCGCCAACATGACGCCGTGGGCCAATGAGATCGGCTCGATTTCGACCGGCAAATGGGCAGACTTCGTCGTGCTCGACGCCAAGCTTCCCGACCCCGTCGACCGGTCCATTCGCAAGCGGCATGTCGAGGCGACCTATGTCGCCGGAACGGAAGTCTATCGGGCGAAATAGCAGCCCCAAACCGCATCCGGCGGGGCCGGGCAGCCTCCCGTCCCGCCAACCACTGACCATGCATTCAGGAGCATACATGTCCAAGGTAATGAAAATCGATCGCAATGGCGTCGGCCTGCGCGAGCTGGAAAAGTGCAGCGTCGTGCCCGTCGAAGCGATCCTGTCGGGTTTTGCCGACGAGATGGGCGATGTCCACTTCGAGAGCGCCGACGGCTCGATCGTCGTCGGTACATGGCAATCGACGCCCTATGCCGAAATGCTCTCCTACCCTGACGGGGTGGAGTACAGCGTCATCCTCTCGGGAAAAGTCTCGATCACCAGCCCGGACGGATCGGTGGAGACGTTCCAAGCCGGCGAAAGCTACCTGCTGCCGCAGGGGGTTGAGGTCCGGTTCGAGGTGCTGGAGACGATGCGCAAAGTCTACGTCTTGCATACAGCAAAGACTGACGGGTGACCTATGGCACACCCAATGCAACGACCGTCGGTAGCGTCGCTTGCCGACGTGAAGATGTCGCCGTTCTGGCTGGATCGGCCGGATGCTCCAGAGGCGCTGCCGCCGCTGACGGCCCATCGAAAGGCTGATCTGCTGATCGTCGGTGGCGGTTTCACTGGCCTCTGGGGCGCAATCCAGGCCAAACAGGCCCAACCCGATCTCGATGTGGTGCTGATCGAAAAGAGCACCGTCGCAAACGGCGCTTCCGGTCGCCCGGGCGGCGTCGTCTCCACGTCGGTGATGCACGGCCTGTCCAATGCGGTGCGCGTGTTCCCCAACGACATCGCCGAGCTGGAGCGGTTGGGCAAGGAAAACATGCATGGGTTCATGCAGACCATTTTCGACCATGGTATCGACTGCCACGCGGAGTGGGGCGGCGAACTGACCGTTGCCGTGGATGCAGACCATCTCGAATCTCTTCGCAGGGAGCATGAACTGCACCTTCAGTATGGCCATCAGGCCGTGTTTCTCGATCAGGACGCGGTCCAGGCGCAGATCGGATCGCCGCGCTACAAGGCCGGGATCTGGTCAAAGGATATCAGCGGCACGGTGCACCCGGCCTTGCTCGCCTGGGGTTTGAAACGAACGGCCCTTTCTCTCGGCGTTGAGATCTTTGAGAATACGGAGTTGCTGGCGCTCGATGAGGTCGGGCCCAAGATCAAGGTCAAGACGCCCTTCGGCTCGGTGACCGCGCCAAAGGTGCTGCTGGCCACCAACGCATTCGCTTCCGGCCATCCCGGCATCAAGCGCCGTGTCGTCGCCGTCAGAGATCGGGTGCTCGCGACCGAGCCGTTGTCTGAGCAACAGCTGGCGTCGGTCGGCTGGAAGAACCGGCAGGGTGTCTACGATACCCGGACCCAGATGAACTATATGCGCCTGACGAAAGACAACCGGATCATCTTCGGGGGAAGGCTCGGCTATGCCTTCGCGGGCACGACGTCACCAAGCGTCGATAGCGACGTCAACACCTATGAGCCGCTGGCGGCCGCGTTCTTCGATACGTTTCCGCAGTTGCAGGGCCACCGCTTCACGCATGCCTGGAGCGGCCCGATAGATCTCAGCACACGCATGGCGGTGCATTTCCAGAGATACCACGCAGGCAAGGTCGTTTATGCCGGCGGATATTCAGGTTTTGGGGTCTCCGCGTCGAGATTCGGCGCACGCATAGCGCTCGACATTCTCGACGGCTCGAAGACTTCGGAGAGCAGGCTGGATTTCGCAACGCAGCTGCCCAACGTCGTGCCGCCGGAACCCTTTCGCTGGCTCGGGGCACAGGTCACGATGTATGCGCTCGACACGGCCGACCAAAAGGGCGGATGGCGCAAGCCGTGGCTCAGGCTGGTTTCGGCAATGGGCTTTCCGTTGAGTTGAGAATGCCAGCGCCTTTCTGATCTAATACAGCGCAAGCGATGCGACAGGATTGGCCGGAGGCCGGCTCCGGCCAATCCTCAAGGCGTCAGCCGCGGTGATGGCGCTCCTGCAAGCCGTAGACCGGCGTTTCGATGCCGGCTTGTCGGGCTTTCAATTGCAGCGAGAGGTACTGCGAATAGTGCCGTGACTGATGCAGGTTGCCGCCGTGAAACCAGAGGGCTTCCTGCTGTGTCGGCTTCCACATGTTGCGCTGCTCGCCTTCCCACGGTCCGGGGTCCTTTGGCGTGTCGGAGCCCAGACCCCAGCATTTGCCGACCTTTTCGGCAACTTCGCGGCTGATGAGATCGGCCGCCCAGCCGTTCATCGAGCCGTAGCCGGTGGCATAGACGACGAGATCCGCCGGTAGCTCCGTGCCGTCCTTGAGTACCACCGACGTTTCGGTCAGGTGATCAACGTCTGAGCCGGATTTCAGCTTGATCGAGCCGTCGATGATGAGGTCGCAGGCACCGACATCGATGTAATATCCCGAGCCGCGGCGTAGGTATTTCATGAACAGGCCGGAGCCGTCGGCGCCCCAGTCGAGCATGAAGCCCGCCTTTTCGAGATCCGCGTAGAACTTGGCGTCGCGCTCGCGCATCTTGTCGTAGAGCGGGATCTGGAACTCGTGCATGATCCTATAGGGCAGCGAGGCGAAGATGAGGTCTGCCTTGCGTGTCGTCATGCCGGCCGCAACCGCCCGCTCGGAATAGAGGTCGCCGAGCCCGATCTCCATCAGCGAATCCGATCGTACGATGTGGGTCGAGGAGCGCTGGACCATGGTGACGTCGGCGCCCGCCTCCCACAGTGCGGCGCAAATGTCGTGCGCCGAGTTGTTGGCCCCGACCACCACCACCTTCTTGCCCTTGTAAGCGTCGGGGCCCGGATGTTGGGAGGAATGCTGCTGCTCGCCCCTGAAAATCTCCTGTCCCTTGAATTTGGGAACGTTGGCCTTGCCGGACATGCCCGTGGCGAGCACAAGTTGTTTCGGCTTCAGCACCACTTCCTTGCCATCGCGCTCGACAACGACGGTCCATTCCTGCTTGTCCTCATCATAGGAAGCGGATTTGCAGGTGGTCGAGTTCCAGTAGTTGAGCTCCATCACCTTGGTGTACATCTCCAACCAGTCGCCGATCTTGTCCTTCGGCGCAAAGACCGGCCAGTTCTCCGGGAAGGGGATGTAGGGCAGGTGGTCGTACCAGACGGGGTCGTGCAGGCAGAGTGACTTGTATCGCTTGCGCCAGCTGTCGCCGGGTCGCTCGTTCTTCTCGATGATGATCGTAGGTACGCCGAGTTGGCGCAGGCGCGCACCGAGCGCAATGCCGCCCTGGCCGCCGCCGATGATGACGACGTAGGGCTGCGTCTCGTAGCCAAGTCCGGCGGCTTCCGCCTGGCGTTTTTCGCTCCAGGTCTTGCGATTGGGGTCGTGGCCGTGTTCCGCCCCCATCGGTCGCTTCAGACCCTTGGGTTCCTCATGCCCCTTGAGCTCGCTCATCGTCGTCAATAGCGTCCAGATCAGGCCATTCTTCAGACGGATATGACCGTAGCCACGTGCAACATCCGTTTCGAATTCGAACCAGCCCTGCGTGATGCCGTCGCCGTCGCTTGCCAGTTCCTTCTCATCCTGGCGAAATCGCGATGGTTTGATTGTTTTCAGTTGCCTTGTCAGCATGTCGCGGATCTGGTCGTGGCCCTCCATTGTGCGCAGGTTCCAGGTGAACGTGACCAGGTCTCGCCAATAGCAGTCAGCCTGGAACAGGTTGACCGCGGCTTCGACATCTCCGCGCTCCAGCGCCTTGCCGAGCTTGGCAAGGGCTGCGTCTATCTTCGTGTTGGGGCTGTCTTCAAGCATGGTATCTCCTCCGTGTTGCTCGGGTGTCAGGTGGCAAACGCCGGGGAAGCTCCTCCTTCCCCGGCGTGCCCGGATGATCATTTTGTAAGGTCGATCAGGATCTTCAGTTGCTTGCCGGCCGGATCGAGCAAGGCGTCGAAGCCTTGGGCAACGGCCCGGTCGAGCGGGATGGTGCTCGTCACAACCTTGGCGGCCGGAAGCAGACCCGATGCGATCAGCCGGATGACGCGCGGCCAGTAGTGGGTCGGGTAGGCCCAGGATCCGCGCAGGTCGATGTCCTTGAAGGTCACCTGGAACCAGTCGAGCGGATTCTCGTGCGGATGCAGACCCGTTTGCACGACGACACCCTGCTTGCGCACGGCATCGACGCAGGCTTTCAGCGCATGTTCGTTGCCGACGCATTCGATCGCGACATCGCAACCGACCTTGCCTTCCGAGGTCGCCCGAACGATGTCGCCGGGATTGTCCCGTTTGGGATTGATCGTGATCAGATCGGGCAGGATCGATCTTGCGAAATCGAGCCGCGCATCGTTGATGTCGGAGACGAACAGCTGTGCGGCGCCGGCTGCCCTTGCCGCCAGTAGTGTCAGGATGCCGATCGGTCCGGCACCGGTGACGAGCACGCTGCTTCCCGCCGTCACGCCACCGCGATCGCAGGCATAGACGGCAACCGCAGTCGGTTCGACAAGGGCTGCCTCCTCGTCGCTCATCGCATCGGGGATCTTCTGGACGTTGTATTCGTTGAGCATGGCATAGTCCGCCATCCCGCCCCATTGCCAGCTGAGGCCCGCCAAGGCGAGGTCGGTGCTGAGATGGTAAAGACCGCGATCGGCAAAGTAGTCGCCGGATCGCGGCATGATCAGCGGTTGAACGGATACCCTGTCTCCGACCGCAATGGTGTTTACGCCGTCGCCGATCGCCTCGACGATGCCACCGAACTCGTGCCCGAGAATCTGTGGCGCCCGCGCGCCGGTGAACGGGTGGGGTTCCCTCGGAATGAAAATCGGGCCATAGGCGTATTCGTGCAGGTCCGTGCCACAGATGCCGACAAAGCGATTGCGGATGAGGACCTGGCCTGGCCCCGGATTGCGATCGGGTGGCGAGATCTGTTCAAGCCGCAGATCCCTGGCTGCATGAAATCTGAGTGCGCGCATGTTTCCTCCGTTCTGCCTTTTGTTGCGACAGTACGGAGCAAGGGGCGTGCCAGGGCTGGGTCAGGTTTGAATATCGTTGCTAATCAATGGCGTAGCTCGACCTGGTGGGCATCGTCCACCTGAGGCGGATGCAACAGGTGTGGTGCCACACCTGTTGCATGCTAGTGCTTGGCGCGCAGCCGGTGGCGCTTGATCTGACGATGGACGGTGGAGCGATCGACGCCCAGGCGCCGGGCCGCCTCGGAGATGTTCCAGCCGCAGGAAGAGAGCATGATCTCGAGCGCCGTGCCGTCATCGGTCTTTCCGATTGGGGAAGGACCTTCAGTCTTGCCTGTCGGCGTCGCTGTGAGGTGGTCCGGCAGGTCGCCGAGTTCAATCCTGTTTTCGTCGCAGACGGCAGCGGCGACGGCGAGAACGTTATCCAGCTCGCGAATATTCCCGGGCCAGCCATGCGCCTTCAGCGCGGCCAGCGCGTCCGACGAGATGTGCAAAGGTCGCTCCTCGGTGCGGTGTTTTTCGAGGAGTGTTGCGAGCAGCCATTCGAAATCCGCCCGATCGCGAAGCGGCGGCATATGGAACACGACGGCATTCAGACGATAGAACAGGTCTTCGCGGAAGCGCCCCTCCTGCACCAGTTGCTGCAGCGGCCGGTGCGTTGCCGAGACGATGCGCAGGTTCACCGATTTCGGTTCCTGCCCGCCAATCGGCAGGATCTCCCGTTCCGCCAGGACCCGTAGCAATCTTGTCTGCAGGGTGAGGGGCATGTCGCCGATCTCGTCGAGGAAGAGGGTTCCGCCGTCGGCCTGTTCTATCAGGCCCTTGCGCCCCTTGGGCGATGCCCCGGTGAAGGCGCCGGGCAGATAGCCGAAGAGTTCGCTCTCGATCAGATGCTCGGGCAACGCGGCACAATTGATCGCAACGAACTTACCCTTGAGGCCGCTGCAGTCATGGATTGTTCGGGCGAGGTGCTCCTTGCCCGAACCGGTCTCGCCCTGGATGAGGACCGGCAATGCGGTCGGCGCGAGTTTGGTGATCCGATCCTGAAGAGCTGCGATCACCGGCACCTGGCCGCCGAGCCGTCGAGAGGGCGAGGCCGTTGCGATCTTGCCGGCCGACCGGCCGACAGGAAACTGCGGTTCGATCGCGTGGGCAAAGAGAGCATTTCCGTCACGCGCGGTCAGAAGCCGTTCCTCAGTCGGCCTGCAACGGGTCAACTCCACCAGGCCATCAACCCCGATATCGAAGAAACGGGACATCGGTTGCCCGATGAGGTTTTGCGGGTCACGCCAGTCGAGCCCGGCCGAACGCGCCAGGATCCGTGCGCCGCCATGGGTCATGCCGATGATGTGGCCGCGGCCGTCGATCGAGATCGCCGCCTCAGGATCGACGTCGAGAAACTCGGGCGAGCGGGCAAAGCGCAGCACCCATTCATGGCGCGTCCGAGCCATCAGGTTGGCGAGCTCGATACGACGCACGGTGGCGGCCACAAGGTGGCGCGCAAGGTTCTGGCTTGCCTTCAGGATTGGAGAGCTGAGCAGAGAAATGTCGAGAACGGCCGAAAGCCCGCCTTCTGTATCGTAGATCGGCGCTGCGGTGCAGGAGAGCGGCGTATGCGTTGTGTCGAAATGGTCGCTCTGGTGGATCGTCAAGGCTTCTCCGGTCTCCAGACAGGCACCGACGGCGCAGGTACCCGCCCGCGCTTCGGCCCAGTCGGATCCAAGGTAGAGGCCGGCCCGGCGCAGGTTGTTGTCGAAGGAAGGATCGCCCAGAAATTCGACTGTCACGCCTTTCCTGTCGGAGAGCAGCAGAACGTAGTTCTGTCCGGCGACCTGGTTGTAGAGGTTTTCAAGGCCTGACCGCGCGATCCTGATAAGGTCCTCGGCTTCCTGCCGATGCTCGCGAAGGCGCTGTTCAGGCAGGATGTAGGCTTCGCATGTCTGCGCTGGATCCAGCTTGTGCTGATCAAGGCACCGCAGCCACGACTTGACGACAATGTCGTCGCGTCCCGTTGCCAGGCCCTGTCCCACCCGCTCGATCTCGCGGACATGTTCAGAATGTGAAACCATGGAACTTCAATGGCATTGCTGCCACGCTCCTCCATTCCTCCGAACGCGAATGTGTCCATGGCGAAACGGCTTTGTAAAGGGCAGGCGGACATTTCGTTCAGTTTGAGCGCGATCGCCTGGTCGAAAACACAAACTGCGTGCGAACGGTCTCAGCGCGACCGGTAGCTGTTGAAGCGGGGCACCTTCCAGGGTTTGCGGAGAAGGCAGGCATTCCCGCATTCGAAGCATTTCATTCAAGCGTCCATGAGCGGAACGGGATGCTTTCCGGCCGATATATAATTCCTCAACTCAAGTTCGATTTTAGGGTAGAATTAGGCCGCGATCTAAAGGACTGCAGTGTCCTTTGCGCGCCGAATTCGACGTGTGGCGCTGCAGAGGAAAGGTGAAGCCAATGAAAAGGTTTGCAATCGTTGCCTTGTCGCTTGCGACTGCGCTGACAAGCGCTCCGCCGGTCATGGCATTTCCCACAATTGCCGCGCCAGGGATTGAGGCGCCGCAAGCCCAGCTGGTTCAGTACAGGCGATATCGCGGCGGCTACGGCGGCTACGGCGGGTATGGCGGGTACAACCACGGACGTCATCACAACGGTGGTGGTGACGATTGGGCTTGGGCACTGGGTGGGCTTGCCGCCGGCGCCGTTATCGGCGGGCTGCTGGCTCAACCCAGATATTATGGCCCCGGTTACTACGGCGGGAACTACTACGGCAATAACTACTATGGCGGGAACTACTATGGCGGGAACTACTACCGGCAGCGCTATTATGCGCCACGCTATTATGCGCCACGCTACTACCGCCAAGTCTACGGCGGCGGCAGTGCACATATGCGCTGGTGCTACGCGCGCTACCGTTCCTATAGGGCATACGACGATTCATTCCAGCCCTATTACGGTCCGCGACAAGCGTGCGTCTCACCTTACTATTGAGCGCGGTTGAGGTACGCCGTTAAACAGATTCAACCGCTATCTGGACGGGTTTGGACTGCTGGCAAGCAATCTGTACCGTCGCCCGGGACAATATATCATCGAAATCCGCGCTCAATGGCGCGGCCGGTGCCGGGTTCTGTCATCGCACCAGCGAAGGATTTCGTCGGCGTTGGCCTTGCCGCCGCGGGGACCATGGACGGTGACTGAGCGGGCTGCGGCAGCCACGGCGAAGTTCAAGGCATCGGCAAAGGGTTGGTTCTGCTCAAGACACCAGGTCAGCACGCCGCCAAAGGTATCGCCAGCGCCAGTCACGTCGACGACATCGACCGGAAACCCACTGGCGCGCAGTATCGTGTCACCGTTACGCGCCTCTGCACCCTCGGCCGCCAGCGTGCGCACCACCCAGTCGATGTCATGATCGCGCATCCAGTCTCCGATGCACGACAGGTCTTCATGGCCGAAGGCGGTACGGAAGCCGACCTGGTTGAAGATGACCACCGCCGCACCCTTGAGATAGGGCATGTCCTCAGGCGTGCAGCCGCCGACGTCGAGATCGAAGATGGCGCGGCGCCCGTGCTGGCGCAGGTCGGCCAGAAGTCCGGCCTGTTTCAGAATGCCGCTTTCCGTCCGCACGTGCAGCCGGCGGACACGATAGAGGGTCGTATACATCAATCCGGGCTGACGCAGCGCCGTCAAACTGTCCGGTGACAGCCACATCGGTTGTTCGCCCATCTCAACAGTCAGCACGATGTGCTCGCCATCGACCAGGAAGATCAGGTTGCGCGATTCGGGAATAGCAGGGTCGGTCAGCATGTGGCTGACGCCGACGCCGTTCTCCACGAGGTCGGCAATCAGCCGTTTTGACAGCGGGCTGTCGTTGAGCAATGAGATGAACTGCGTTCGGCCGCCCAGTGCCGCATGTACCACAGCGGCGTTGGCGATAGAGCCGCCGGTTTCCGCCGGCAGTTCGGCGACCATGCCCTTGTCCGCACGACCCGGCCAGCGATCGGCGGTGTAATATTCGTCGAGCGCCACGTCACCGATGAAAAAGGTTGTCATGCGCTCAGTCCTTCCTGGTTGGCCGCCTTGATCAGGCGTGGTCCGCCAGCCACAGGCACCCAGGGGCTTTCACCGAAGCCACATATCGCCATCCAATAGTAGGGCGCAGGGCCCGAAACGCCGCGGCAAGCGTCGTGCCAGACGCCACGATGCATCACTACCACTTGCCCCGGCGCAATCACGAATGCTTCAAGGTCATCGCGATGCGGTGCCAATGCGTCGGATGCGGGCGCGACGGCCAGCACGATCGGTTGCGATGCGCAGAACAGCGCCTCTTCGGTTCCCAGGTGCCGCTCCATTGCCGCGCAGAGCCATGGTCCGCCGCCGCCGCGCGTGATGCCAAGGTGGCCAGAGCCCTCAATCAGCGGTGCGGCGGTGAACCCGTCGCGCCAGCCGTCGCCCGCTGTCCATATCGCCTTGGGATCAAAATCGTCGGTCAGGTTGTAGGTCGTACCGAACCGCGAAAAGTTCTCGGCGGTCACCGGCCGGGCGAGGACGGCATCCGGAGCGCTCATGCGGCACTCCTGGCAGCACGCACGACGCGCATCAAGCCGGCGACGTGGGCCGCTTCAACCCGGCCGGTGTCCTTATGGTCGTGCTTGAACCAGCTTCCGACGACGGCGCCGTCTGCGTGGGTAAGCTGTTCGGCGGCATTGGCCTCGGTAAGGCCGGCTCCGATCAGTAGCGGTACACCACCCCCGGCTGCGGCACGGAAACGCGCCACCTTGTCCATGTCGGTCGGCCGGCCCGTCGCATCGGAGGTCACCACGAGGCCGTCGCAACGCGAGGCGCCGATGCGCACGTCCTCTGCTTCCGGCCTGCCGGATAGGACCGGTTGATATTTGAACCGCACGCCCCCGAGCAGCAGCGCCGAGACGCCTTCACGGCGGGTGGCAAGGTCTGCGGCGAAGGGAGCATCCGTCTCGGGCGGCAAATGACCGGCAACGGAATCGACCTGGATGAAGGCGACGGGATAGTGTCGGGCAAGTTCAAATGCGCGCGCATCATCGCGTAGCACATTGACGCCGATGCGCGTGCCGAGATCAAGGCCGAACAGCCGCTCCAGCACCCGCTCCACATCCTCGGCGTGGCCGAAATAATTCTCAACTACCAATCCATCGACACCTTCACCCGCCATAATGCGGGCTTCTTCCTCGGCTTGGGCGAGTTTGCCCTCTGGGCTGTCGCCTGCCAGGTGCAACATGCCGAGAATGGGTTTTGGCGTCGTAAAGGTCTCGCCGAAGCGGCTCATGTTCGTTCTCCTGCGTCGCGCCGCCATCAGGCCGGCGCGGTATCACGCCCCCAACGGGTGGCGAATTTCATCTGGACCGCCGGCGAGTAGACGATCGACGTGCGTTCGACCAACCGATCGTCGGCGTCGAGCACATCCCCGCTGGCGCAAAGATAGCCCGGCACGTCGTGTGCCGGAGCAAACACCTCCCGCAAACGGTCGGATGGCGGCACAACCGTCAAAAGCAATTCCGAGCGAATGGGGTTGCGGTCATAGTCGCGGCGCAATACCTCGTAGAGTGATTGCGCCGCGAAATCGTAGCTGTCGATGCCTGGATAGAGGGCGAGATCGAGCTGCGACGTATCGACGTTCAGCCAGTTGACGGTCTCGCCGTTGGCAAGCCCGCGAGCGCGCACCAGGAACAGTTCACCGTTCTCAACCCGATGCTCCAGTACCCGCGTCGTCGGGCGTTGGCCTTGTCGGCGGGCGAGTTCCGTAAAGCTGCCGAAGTTCCAGATATTGTGGCTGATCGGCCGGTGCGAAACGATCGTGCCCCGGCCGCGAACCTGCTGGACCAGTCCCTCCGACACCAAAAGAGCCATCGCATTGCGCACCGTGGTCCGGGCGATGCCGAACTGGTCACGCATTTGGTTTTCCGAGGGAATGGCTTCCCCCTCGGAAAAATCGCCGCTCAGGATTGCGGCTCGAAGAGCCCGGTAGAGCTGCCGGTAAAGTTGCTCGCTCGAATAGAGATCGAGGCGCAATCTCGACAATCTGTCGTCGGCGGCGATGGGGGCGTCAGGCATGGAGGGATGGGTCAAGGCGGGCTCCGTTTGGCTCCGTTACTTCGTGGTTCCGTTCACCTTGAACTCTTCCACGGCAGCATCTTTCAAGCCATGACGATCGAGGATCTGTGCATAAGTACCATCCGCCTTCAGCGCCTCGAGCGCTGCAAGCACCGCATCGCGCAAGGGGCCATTCGCCTTGGCAAAGGCGATGCCGTAGTAATTGATCTCGTCGACCTTGCCGATCTGGTAGAACTTGCCCGGTTCCTGCTTCATCAGATCGAGCAGGCCCTCCAGGCCGATGACCGAGGCCTGTGCACGGCCTTGGCGGATCTGCATGATGTGTTCGGCCTGTGTGGGGATCTGGATGACCGTGATCGGCTTGTCGGCAGCACAATTGGTCTTGCCGACATTTTCCGCCCATGTGACCCAGCTGGTGCCCGTCGCCACGGCCACGGTCTTGCCGCAGAGATCGGTTTCAACCTTGATCTCTCCCTGCTGATCGGCCGTGGAATAAAAGACGTTGCCAGTCTTGAAGTAGTCGATGAAATCGAGCTGTGTCTGGCGTTCGACCTTGTCGGAGAAGGCGGTCATGATCATGTCGGACCGGCCGGTGACGACCTGAGGAATGAGCTGCGGGAATTCGACGTTCTGGAACTCGGCCGTCAGGCCGAGGCGCTCGGCGACGGCCTTGGCGAGATCGATGTCGAAACCCTTCAGGTCGGTCGAGCCGGCATCGCTGTATTCCATCGGCGGATAGGCAAGGCTGATGGTGACGTTTAGTTTGCCAGCGGCGCGCACGGCTTCGGGCAGGGCGGCGGCCAGCTTCTCATCGGCCGCGGCATGGGCCCCTCCGGCTACACACAGGCTGATGAATGTGGTGGAGGCAAGTCCCAGAACTATTGGTAGCAGTCGTTTCATTTTCTGTTCTCCCATTTTTAAGCTGAAATTTCTCAGGCCAGAACGCGGCTGAGGAATGTGCGCACGCGCGGATCACCGGGGTTGCTGAGGACCTGTTCCGGCGCGCCGGTCTCGCGAATTTCTCCGTCGATCATCACCACGACGCGGTCTGCCACCTCGCGGGCAAAGCCGATCTCATGGGTGACGACAATCATGGTGGTACCGCCGCGCGCCAGATTGCGCATGACCTCCAGCACCTCGCCGACAAGCTCCGGATCGAGCGCGCTGGTCGGTTCGTCGAACAGCATCACCCGTGGCTCCATGGCGAGCGCCCGGGCGATTGCCACGCGTTGTTTCTGGCCGCCTGAAAGCTGCGACGGATAGCTTTCGGCCTTGGCCGCCATGCCGACCTGCTCCAGCAGATCCATGGCGCGGGCTTCGGCTTCGGCCCGGCGCAATCCGCGCACGATCATCGGCCCTTCGATGACATTGCCGAGCACCGTCAGATGCGCGAACAGATTGAAGTGTTGGAACACCATGCCGAGCTGACTCTGCTGTGCGCGTAGTCGCTTGACGGGCAGCTCCTGCAGGGCGCCGCGATGGAGCGCGTAGCCCATGATCGCACCATCGACCCAGACATAACCGCCGTTTGGCGTTTCGAGATGGTTGATGCACCGAAGGAACGTGCTCTTGCCGCTGCCCGAAGGGCCGAGGATGCACAGCACTTCACCATAGGCGACTTCGAGGTCGAGGTTCTTCAATACCTCGTGGCTGCCGAAACTCTTGCGGATACCTACCGCCTTGACCGCGAGACTCATGCTTCCCTCACAGCGGCGAGACGCCGCGCCCGTCCTTTGAACCAGCTTCGATTGCTGGCAGCGGCATCGCGGCCGAAATGGCGTTCGAGATAATATTGACCGATGGAAAGGACCGTCGTTCCGGCGAGGTACCAGGCGGCGCACACGAACAGCAGCTCGATGACCGCGCCGTTGATGAAGTAGATCCGCTGGGCCGCGTTCAGCATTTCGCCCATGGCGATCGTGGCGGCGAGCGAGGAGAATTTCAGCATGCCGATGGCGCTGTTGCCAAGAACCGGCAGGATCAACCGAAGGGTCTGCGGCAGCATAATGCGCCGCATCGTCTGGCCGGGCGTCATGCCGAGTGTGTGGGCCGCTTCCTTCTGGCCGCGATCGACGGACGAGATTCCGCCGCGCACCACTTCCGTCAGATAAGAGCCCTCGTTGACGCCGAGACCAAGAACGGCAGCGACAAAGGGCGTCACCACATCAACCATGCGCTCGTCGACCAGGCCCGGAATGTAGAGACGGGGAAAGACGAGTGCGATGTTGAACCAGATGAGGAGCTGGAGCAGCACCGGCGTGCCGCGAAATATCCAGACGTAAAGCCAGGCGGCAAAGCGCAGGATTGGATTTTCCGAAAGGCGCATGATCCCGAAGGCGAAGCCGAGGACCACGCCAAGTGCAAGCGCGCAGGCCGAGATCAAAAGGGTCCAGCCGAAACCGGTGATGATGACGCCGGCCGTTAGAAACTGCCCGACGACCGTCCACTGGATTTGACCAACCGCAAAGGCGCGACCGATCACTGCCAGCAGGAGGATGACGGCACCACCGCTGATCCAGCGCCAAGGATGGCTCAGACGGCGAATGGGCACGTCCGGACCTGGCAGGTCTGTCAGCGACAGCGTGGGAGTTGCATTCGAGGTTGATCGGGTCATGATGTCCAAATGTAGGGTTAGGCCTACAACTTACTAGATGCGTTCTAGGGAGGAGTCAAGCGGACCGACCGCCGAAGGAAAAACAAGCGTGTTGTCGGGAAAATGGGCACGTGATCACAGGTCGCGTGCACGTCCGCGCGGCTGCTCGATACAGAAGCACCTCATCAGCAGCCAGTTTGTGGCGCTGGGCTATCCAGTGAGAGGGTGAGTGTCGTCGGCGTTACGTTGATCGCTCGCTTGGGAGGTTCATCGATGACATATCGTCGAAAGGTTGGACCGTTTCGATGTACACCGCCGAGCACGGATCGAGACGCGTGCGCGGCGGTGACATGGTTCAACATAGCCTTGACTCAGAGCCTTGTAACAACGACTTCCTGATACTCGCTCGGCACCACCATGGTGCCGCCATCGGCGCGATTGAAGCGTGCAACGAGCGCCAGCAGATCGGTAGCGAGCGCGTCCTGTCCCGCGGGTTCCAGGGCGGCGAAGGTCTTCAAAACAGGGCCGTAGAAGGTCCGGAAGACCTCAAGCCAATGCTCGGGCGACTTGTAGCGGAACACAAACTCCCGCGGCATTGCCGCAACCGAGGCGGACGTGGCCGGGAACAGTTCCTCGAGACGCGGGCGCGATCCCCAGAGCGCCGGCGAGCGGGCACCTGCCGGCGGTGGGACATGGCGACCGATCGTCTTGAACACCTGCCCGATGAAGCCATCGGGGGTCCAGTTCGCAAGGCCAATGGAGCCGCCGCGCTTGCAGACACGAAGGAGCTCGCCGGCGGCCCGCTCCTGATCGGGCGTGAACATCACGCCGAAAATCGAGAGCACAGTGTCGAACGACTGATCGGCAAAGGGCAGGTTTTCTGCATCTGCCTCCCGGAAGGTGATGGAGAGCCGGTCAGCCTTGGCGCGCTCACGAGCGCGCTCCAGGAGCGCAGGGACGTAATCCGTCGCGGTGACGTCGCACCAGCGCCGGGCGGCGGCAAGCGCACCGTTGCCGTTGCCAGCGGCGACGTCGAGCACCTTGGAACCGGCGCGCAGATCGAGCGCTTCACAGAGGCTCTCGCCAACAATTTGCAGGGTCGTGCCGACGACGGCGTAATCGCCTGAAGACCACGCGTTTTGCTGCCGGGCCTTGAGCGCGCCGAAGTCGACGGCAGGCTGGTGGTTCTGGTCGGCTAGAGCTGCGGATGTGGACATTTTTTCCTCCTTAAGGCAGTTTGATTGGGTCATGGTGCGTCTGTCACAGGCCTGTTTCGAGCATCTGATCTTCCGCGGCTTCTGGTTTAGGCAGAGAGCGTGGGAACCGGCGTGGGAGCCGGCGTGGTAATGACCATGGAACCTTACGGGCGAAGGCAGATCGACATGCCGTCGTTAACGCTCCGACTGCTCGGACCATTGGCAATTCGCCGTGAAGGCGTGGACGTGCCGTTGCCCGGATCGCGCAAGGTGCGTGCTCTTCTTGCCTATCTGGCGCTTTCGCCTCATCCCTCTGGCAGGGCTCAGCTTTGCGACCTTCTGTGGGATGTTCCCGACGATCCGCGCGGTGAACTGCGATGGTGTCTGAGCAAGATCCGGTCGCTGATCGGTGAGCAGCGCGTCCGTTCCAAGGGCGATACGATCGCCCTCAATCTGTCGGATTGCTCGGTCGATGCGATCGAGGTTACCGCAGCCCATCGACACGGCTTCAGGACGCTTGCACCGGAACAGTTGCGATCCCTGGCCGATCTTTTTGTCGGCGATTTTCTTGACGGCCTTGCGATTGAGCGCTGCCCGGCATTTGACAGCTGGCTGGCCTTCCAACGGCGCCGATTGCGCGATACCCATGCGGCTCTCCTCGATCACATCGTACAACGCGCCGGCCATGAGGAAGTGCGCAGCTATCTCGATCGCTGGATTGCCCTTGCCTCCTTTGACCTTCGTCCCCACGAGCTGCTGCTGCAAAGCCTTGCTGCCGACGGGCGCGTTCGGGAAGGAGAGGAGCACCTGGCAGCGACTGCCAAGCTTTTCGATAGTGAAGGCGTTGACAGCAAACCTCTTCGAGAGATCTGGCGCACGGCCAGGGCTCAGGCTGACGAGACGTTCATAGTGCATCCGGGGCCCGTCGCCGAAACGGCGCCGAGCGAAACAGCAGCACCTCAGACGCATCGCCGTGCCTCGATCGCCATCATGCCCTTCGATGACACGTCGCCGATGGCCATTCCGGGTGGGTCGTCGGATGCGCTCGTTCACGACATCATCACACGGCTCGCCCGACAGCGAAGCCTCAGCGTGATCGCCCAGGGCACCATGTTCGCCCTGCGCGACCGCCGGTACACACCGCACGAGGCTGGCCGGATGCTCGGCGTCGACTATGTCGTCAACGGCTCGTTCCAGCGCCTCGGAAGGCGCATCACCGTCTGCGTCGAACTTACGGAGGCGCACAGCGCCCGTATCGTCTGGGCCGAGGTCTTCGAGTACGATGCCGCGGAGACCTTTCTTCTGCTTGACGAGATCGGCAGCCGGATCGTCGTCACCATCGAGCGTGAAGTCGAATCGCTTGAGAGCAACCGGGCAATCCTGAAGCCACCTAGTTCTCTCGATGCGTGGGAGGCGCATCACCGTGGGCTCTGGCACATGTATCGCTTCACCAGGAGCAACAATGAACAGGCCCAACACTTCTTCGAGACCGCGATAAACCTCGATCCGACATTCGCCCGCGCTCACGCGGGCCTTTCCTTCACCCATTTTCAAAGCGCCTTCCAGCACTGGGCGGATCAGGACGTGGAGGTCGAGCTCGCGTATCGGGCAGCCAGCCAAAGCATGATGGCCGATGATCGCGACCCGGCCGCGCATTGGGCAATCGGCCGAGCGCTCTGGCTGCGGGGCCTGCACGACCAATCCGTCGGCGAGCTGGAACAGGCGGTCGAACTCAGCCCCAGCTTTGCGCTTGGTCATTATTCGCTCGCTTTCGTCCAGGCTCAGTCCGGCGATGCGCAGGCAGCTATTGTGGCGGCTGATCTTTCGCGAAAACTCAGTCCATTTGATCCGCTGCTCTTCGGCATGCTGGCAAGCCGGGCGCTGGCACTCGTGCGCCTCGGACGCTTTGAGGAGGCCGCCGGCTGGGCCGTCAAGGCTGCGGCTCGGCCGAATGCCCATGCCCACATTCTGGCGATCGCGGCGCTATCGCTGGCGCTCATCGGCCGGCTCGACGAAGGGCGTGGCTACGTGGCGTCGATCCACCATCGGTTTTCAGGTTACAGCCTGAGCGATTTTCTGACCGCGTTTCATCTGGGGCCCGAACAGCAGACGCTGTTTCGCGAAGGTGCAAGGCAGATCGGCCTCCATTGATGACATCTTGTCCCTGGTTCATTGTTTCTGATCGTCCTTGCCTTGTGGGATCAGACAATGAAACATCGGGTCGTGCTTGGCTTTGCGGCCGCCTTGGGTTTGCTCGTTGCGGCGACATTCGTCGTGCCTTCTCAGACATCCGTTGCTCCCAAAGCGATCGAGACATCTGTCATTCGCAGTTCAGATCTTCTCGAAAAAGCCTGGAACCTCCCGGTCGCTTCTGCCTTTGACAAACGCGTCACGTGGCAGTCGAACGGTTCGCGGTGTGGACCTGCAAGCCTTGCAAACAGCTTCCGCTCGATCGGTGAAGACGAAACGACCGAGGCCGACGTCCTGTCCGGAACAGGTACGTGCTGGACGGGGTACTGCATAATAGGGCTCACTTTGGACGAGCTGGCTGAGCTTGCGCGAAAGAAGACGAGCCGCCAGGTCACCGTGCTGCGGAACCTGACCGCCGAGCAGTTCCGTGAGCACATGACGCACGCTAACGATCCCGACCGTCGCTACATCATCAACTTCGATCGTAGGACGATTTTTGGAGCGGGAGCAGGACACCACTCACCCGTGGCGGGATATCTGGAGGCCGAAGATCTGGTGTTCGTCCTGGACGTGAATGAGCAGTTCAAGCCCTGGCTCATCGAGCGCGAGCGTTTGTTCGCGGCCATGGACACTCTCGACGGTGATAGCAAAAGAGGCCTGATTCAAATCGGCCCCTGACCGCGTTGTCGCTTTCGCAGCGGGCGCGTCTGGATAGGCGGGTCCCTTCGAAGTCACTCGCGGCACCGGGAATGTCCTGCAGACGGCGAACCGGTCAATCGGTTCGGCCTGGGCGGGTCGACCTGGCGTAGTAGCGGCGTGGAGAAACGCATCGTTGCCGGGCGCCCAGATGAGACAATGCGCAGGTTGAGCGCGAGCCGAAGCCTCTGGGATGGCGTTTTGATTTTGATCGGCGGTGTCCTCAGCATGCCTGACCATGCCTCGGTCGGATAGGACGCGAGGTTGCCGTCGCCGAGATCGAAAGGTGCAAGTGCCTGTGCAGTCAGACCTTCCGGGCCACAGTCTTCAAGCACAAGGGAGATGTCCCGCCAGCCGTCATGTGCGTCGACCTCGACCGCGCAGCTCGCCCGGACCCAGGCGCCGGCCGGCAGCGGATTGATGAATCCTTCCGGTAAGATCTCCAGGACGCAATGGCCGCCTTCCAGACTGATTTCTTGCCAGCCTGCCGGATGACCGGTGCTGCTTACGGCACGGCTGGCCGTGACGTCGCAATCGGACGGCGGCCGGGCAAACGCCTTTGCGTTGCCCGGAAGCGGATCGGGAACAAAACTTCCGAGGGGATTGTGAACCGGGTTGAAACGATCGTCCCGCGCCCACCGTTCGGGAACGTGCGGAGCAAGCAGCCCGCGGAGGTACTCGGCCAACGCCTTGCCGACGGCATGACCGCCCGGCACGGAAAAATGCGTGCCGTCATCGGAGAATCCTGCGTGTGGAACGCCGTCCGCGCTATGCCAGTCGACCCAGGCGCCGTTCCAGTCGAAGATGTGGCAACGGGGTCTTCGCGCCGCGAAGGCACGGCTCTTCTGGTTGATCCATTGCGCCTTGGCACGCTCCGATCCGCCGGCCGACCATTTTTGCGTCCCGCGGGCAAGGATCGGCAGCAGGATGACCAGCTTGCCGGCATCGAGCAGGCGGGACACGATCGCCTCGCGGATCGCCTGAATGGTTTCCTTGGTCTCCACCATCATGTCGTTGGTTCCCGCGTCAACGATGATGAGGTCGAAATCAAGCGCAAGGACCTGGTCGATCCGGTTGGCGATATCTAGGGCCTTTTGGCCGGAGACACCGGCGTTAAGGCCACCGAAGCCGCGCGAGTCACCCACCCGCCCGCTCGGCTCCCAGCCAGGATGTACGCGTGGGTCGTGGAAGACGGTGATATCGAGCTGGCCATGGGTCAGCACCTCCGCCCATGTCGACCAGCCCCTGGCCGACGATCGGATATGCCGCTCGCCGGCTTGGTGATTCTGCTGGACGAGCGAGGTCCCGAGCAGGGCGACCCTGCTCCCATGGATCGGAGATGTGACTGTCATGTTCTGGTCCTACGAGAAGAACGTGCCGCCATTGACGTCGTAGCTGGCGCCAGTGATGAAGGCAGCCTCGTCGGAGACAAGGAAGGCGACCAGACTTGCGACCTCGGCCGATTGTCCCTCGCGCTTGAGCGGTGTCGCTGCCGCAACCCGCTCGCGCACTTCCGGTTTCGTGAAGGTGTCGTGGAAAGCCGTGGAGATCATGCCAGGGCAGACGGCGTTCACCCTGATCTTCGGGCCGAGTTCCTTCGACAGGCCACGCGTGAACGTCATCACGGCCCCCTTGGAGGTCGCGTAGGCGACGGCGCCGGGACCGCCGCCGTCACGGCCGGCCTGGGACGCGAAGGTGACGATCGAGCCGCCTTCATTCATGGCGGGCACCGCGGCTTTGGTTGCGTTGAACAACGACGTCAGATTGACGTCGATCACTTCACGGAAGAACGCCTCGTCCATCTCGGACAGCGTCTTGCGGGCGATGATGCCGCCGGCGACGTGCACGAGGCCATCAAGCCTGCCGAATTCCGACAGGGCCTTGTCGACCGCAGCCTGGGCATCCGCCGCATTGGTCATGTCCGCTCTAAGTGCGACCGCCTTGCCGCCCGCCGCTTTGATCGCGCCGACGCTCTGCTCGGCGCCTGACGCGGAGCCGAAATAGGTGACGACGACCTTTGCGCCTTCCTTGGCAAGTCGCTCGGCGCAAGCCTTGCCGATGTCGCGTCCGCCGCCGGTGACCAGCACGACTTTGTCTTTCAGTCCGTTCATGGAAATATCCTTTCGTGATCAGAAGTTCTTTGGGATGACGATGCGCAACTGGTTGTCGTCGACATCGGTGAAGTAGATGTCGGCGCTGAACCCCTGGTCGTCGATGAAGTTAAAGACCCGCCGCGGCTCATCGAGCGAATAGGGAACGAGCAGGGTGACGAGCGTGTGCTTGCTCGCCGAGGGCAGGCTGGCCTCGATATGGTATTGGGTATCCATGCCCTCGACGTCGGCGGGATCGACACCTTCGAAACCTTCGACCAGGCGAACATTGGGCGGGCCGGAGGTCGAGTGCACGAACTGCCCGTAAAGGCCGGCGCGCTCTCCGGTCAGGCGGAAGCTGTTGGTGCCGACGTCCATCGGTCGTGTCGCATGAAACAGCCATTGAACGGGCTTTGGCCCGGAGCACTCGACGCGATCGACCAGAACGACGAAATCGCTTGCGGTGAAGTAGACGTCGCGTTCGGCCCGCAATACGTCAGGATCTGCAGCCCGGTAGGCCGCCGTCGCATCGCCGCTGATGAAGACATGGGACGGCTCCTCGCGCACGGTGACAATCCGTCCCCCGGCCTTTTTTGCAATCGTCTTGTCGCCGTCGGCATACTGGCCCTTGCCGTCGATGAGGATGGCGTTCTTGGAAATGGTCTGGCGTCGCCAGTTGCGGTGCATGGTGGAGTTGAAGGCCACGTAATAGCCGCTCTGGATGGCCAGATCTTCGCCGAAGGCATAGAGCAGGAAAGCGTTCTGGTCGCCATGGCTGTGGCTGAGCGAGCCGAAGGTGCTGCTCTTGAACAGGAACTGGATATGCCGCGCTGGATCGTCCATGTATTTCTGGATGGCGACCCACCCGATATCCTTGAACCATTTCACCGGCGGCAGGTCGCTGGGCGCCTGGGCTGCGATCTGCGGATAGTCGTGGCGGTAGACGAGATCGTCGAAATTGAGGTCCCACCAGCCGTAATTGTAGAACTCCATTTCGGTTCCGGCGGCGTCGGCTTTCAGGCGCTCGTAGTACCACTGGTAGTAGGGATTGCCGGTGACGCCTGCGAACTGGCGGACATTGTAGCCAACCTTCACGCCCGGCGGGTCGCCGAGGGTGGAATCGTCTCCGAAACAGGCGCGACGGGTACCCGGCGCCTTGGTGTAGAGCGGGAAGTCGCCGGTCTTATGGAAGAACGGCCGCTTGTAGAGGTCGACGTCCAGGAAGTTCTTGATGAGGTTGGCGGCCTCCGTCAGGTAGGCGATGCCTGTCATCCAGTAATGCGGACCCTCGGCCCACCCGCCATCCGCGTCGCCCCACGGGGAATAGAGTGTGAACAGGAATTCGATCGTGTAGTCGAGCCAGCCTTCTGCCTCGTCGCTTTCTCCAGCAAGAGCGATGCAGGCGGCCGTCAATGCGGCCGATAGCGAGCGCACGGCGTGACTGTCATAGGGGAAGACATGGATGCGCGCGCGCCACAGGACATGATCGGCAACTTCGCGCGTCCGCGCCAGCAGGACGTCGCGGACCTCCGTCCGTTCCGTGTCGTCGAGATGATCCCACAGCCAGTCGTAGCCCCAGGCGAGTGCGGTGACGACGCGGAAGGCTGCCTCGTCGTTGTACGAACGCGCGGTGGCGCCCGTACGATCCCATCGCGCGATCGCCAGCAGCCATTCACGCGCCCTGGTGATCAACGCGGGATCGTCGAGAATGACGCCGGCGATCGCCAGATGGCGCACCGCGTAGATGGCTTCCTGGCAATCGATGTACATCTGCCGCCAGAGTTTCGCGACGCGCACGTTGTTGGGATAGAGGGCAGGCTCTGCGATGAAATCGCGCGAGAGCCACGGGGTGACGGACTTGTCGAAAAAGCCCTGCCAACCGCAATGATCTGCGTCTTTCTTCAGGCACTCGCGGAAATCGCCGACCTCGCTCGGACCGAGCCAAAGTCGGGGATGGCGAAGATCCGCAGCCTCCCAACGGGTTTCCGCGCGCGGCAGCGGCGTTTCCGGCAAGCCGGGCAGGATCTCGAATGTGCGAACGCTGCTCCAGGCGGACACAACGGTTTTGGATGCGTTATCCCACAGCGCGAAGCCCCAGTGATAGACGCCGGGTTCGAAGGTTACGTCCGGCGTGAAGAAGTTCCAGGCAAGGTCTTCGAACAGCAGTGTATCGGCCGGCGGAAAGGATGGATCGCGCGACACCTTGAGGGCATAGCGGGCATTGTCGTCCAGCGCCGGCAGCCAGCTGAAACGCGGCGGGTTCTCCTGGATGGCGGAGCCGTTCGGCTGATAGGTGATCGTCAGCGTGCCGGGTTTCGGCTCGTCGAGATAATGCAGTCGTGGGGCTTCGTCAGCTTTGGGCATCGAAAATGACGTCCTTTAACAAGTCGGGGAGTGAATAGGGCGCGGCCGCGCCGCGCCCTGATGTGTCAGTTCTTGGCGTATTGGCGGTCGTAGGCCGTCTGCATGACCTTGATGACCTCGGGCAGGCCGAGCTGTTCGAGGCGAGCCTGATAGGCATCCCAGGAGGCGTCGACATTCTGTGCGCCGAGCACGAAGGTCTGCTGCATCTCGGTCATGTATGTGAGCAGGCTCGGCCAGTACTTGTCGTAGACCGCCCGTTCCTCGGCGCTCATCGAGACGCCGGTGAATTCGGGCTGCAGCAGGCCGGGTTCCTTCTCGTACATGGCGATCCCGTCGAGGGCCATCTTGTTGGTCCACTGCTGTTCGGACGGGTAGGAGGCCCAGTAGCCGCGCGGCACGCCGGCGCCGATCTCCCACATCTGGGCGTTCACCGGCTTTGGGTTCTTGAGGACGCTGTCCTTGTAGACCGGTTTGCCGTCTTTCATGTCGTAGTTGACGCCCTCGACACCCCAGTTGGAGAGAATGCGACCCTTTTCGGAGAACCAGAAGTCGAAGTACTTGATCGTCTCGGCGGGGTGCTGATTGGTGTAGGAGATCGCCCAGCCGGCAGGCTGAACGGTCGCACGCCGACTGTCCTCGAAGCGCTTTCCCGATACCGTTTTCGGTGGCAGCATCGGTGCGAAATTGATACCGGGAACGCTGTCCTTCAGAGCCTCGGTATAGTTCGAGGTGCTGGCGAACCAGTCATGGGTCATGCCGCCGATATTGTTACCGAGCATGTATTCGCGAACGCGTGCGCCGCGAGTAAAGACTTCCGTGTCGATGAGCCCTTCGCCAAACCACTGGGCAACCTTTGAAATCCCGGTCTTGTAGTTTGCCGTCGTCCACGGGTGGACGATCTTGCCGTCCTCGACCATGAAGTCGCCGTAGCGTTCCGACCCCGAGACGCGCGCATCCCACATATTGATGAGCCGCACCGCCTCGATCGGCTCGCGGGCGAAATAGGGAACCTCGTCCTTCTTGCCGTTGCCGTTGGGATCTTTCTCGCGAAATGCCTTGAGCACGGTGTAGAGCTCGTCGACATTTTGCGGCTCCTTGAGACCGAGCTTGTCCAGCCAGTCCCGCCGGATGAACCAGGCGCGCGAATACTCTCCCTCCGGAACATAAGGGATGAAGTAGATATGCCCATCGGGCGCGCTGATGGCGCGGCGCACCACGGGATGATCGTCGAAGAACTTCTTCAGGTTGGGGGCGTTTTCGGCGATCAGGTCGTCAAGCGGCAGGAAGGCGCCTTCCATGCCGTAGCGGATAAAGTCGTCCTTGAGGCCGCCTGTCACATCGCCTCCCACGATATCAGGCAGATCGCCAGACGCCATCAACAGGTTGAAAGCGTCGCGGCTGTTGCTGGTGGCAAGCGAGGCCACGTTCTTGACATGGATCCCGGTCCATTCGGCCGCTTTTTTCTCAACGGGCCAGTTCTCCGTGTAGACGTACTTGTCGCGGAAATGGAAGTGGATCGTCAGTTCGAGCGGATCGTCGACAATCTTCGTCGACGCGTCCTCGGCGGCGGCGCTGCCCAATTGCAGAAGCGCACAGGTGGCAAGTAGCGAAAGCCTTTTCCCAAAACGTCTCATTCCATTTCTCCTCCTTAAACAGAATTGGCCGTTATTCCTTGACCCCACCAAGGGTGATGCCCTTGTTGAAGTATTTCTGGATGCTCGGATAAATCAGCAGCACCGGAATGATCGAGGCGATCATGATCGCGGCTGTGACGGTTTCGAATGAGTAGCGCGAGCTCAGCAGGCTGCTGGCAAACTCGTCGTTGGCGGTGAGGTCGACGATGATGCGCTTCAGGTAGAGTTGGAGCGGGATCTTTTCCTCGCCGCGCAGCAGCACCATGGCCCAGAAGTAACTGTTCCAGCGCGAGACGATGCAGAACAGACCGACGGTGATGATGGCCGGCTTGGACAGCGGAATAAATACCTTCCAGAGCAGCTGCCATTCGCTGGCGCCGTCCATCTTCGCCGCTTCCTCGAAGGATTTCGGCACGGACTCGAAGAAGTTGCGCAGCAGGATGACGTTGAAGGCATTGCAGGCAAAGCCGATGATCAGGCCGAAACGCGAATCCAGGAGGCCAAGGTCGCGCATGTTCAGGAAGAACGGGATCATGCCGGCATTGAACCAGAGGGTGAATGCCACCATCAGGTTCAGGAATTTGCGTCCGCGCAGCCTTGTGCGCGACAGCGCATAGGCGCCGGGGATCATGATCGCCAGGCTGACCGCGGTGCCGCCGAACGTGTAGATGAAGGTATTGCCGTAGGCGATCCAGAACAGGCGGTCGGACAGCACGAATTCATAGGCCGCAAGCGTCAGGTCCTTGGGAAACAGAATGACCTGCCCGGAGGTGACCGCCGCACCTGACGAGATCGATACCGCCAGCAGATAGATGAACGGATAAAGGGTCGACAGGACGAACAGTCCGATCAGGGCCGCATTCGCATATCCGAAAATACGGTCGCCGCGCGAGTATAGGCTGAAAGTGGCCATGACATTCACCAGAGCGAGGTTGATGAGACCTTCCGGCTGATCCGGTTGGCCGTGAAGACGAGGGCAAACGCGATGACCGCGTTGAACAGGCCGGCGGCAGTCGCCAGGTCGTACTGGGTTCCCTGCAGGCCGGTCCGGTAGACATAAGTCGAGACAACGTCGGCGGTGCGGTAGGTGGCCGGTTGGTAGAGTAGGATGATGTATTCGAAACCGACCTCGACCAGGTTGCCGATGCGGATGATCAGCATGATGATGATCGTCGGCAGAATGCAGGGCAGGGTGATGCGCCACATCATCTGCCAGCGCGAGGCGCCGTCGACCCGGGCGGATTCGTAGAGTGTCGGGCTGATACCGGCGATGGCAGCGAGATAGACGATCGATTCGAAGCCTGCCTCCTTCCAGACGTTGGAGCCGATGAACACGGTGCGGAACCATTCCGGCTGTGTCAGGAAGTAGATCGGATCGAAGCCGAGGCTGGACAGCACGAGGTTGACCACGCCCGTGGTTGGCGACAGCAGGTTGATGACGATGCCTGCAACGATCACCACCGAAATGAAGTGTGGAAGGTAGACGACGGTCTGTGAGAAACGCCGGCCGACTTCGCTCTGCAGCTCATTGAACATCAAGGCCAGGATGATTGGCACCGGGAAGGCGAAGATCAGCCCCAGGCCGCTGATGGTGATCGTATTGATGAAGGCGCGGATGAAGATCTGGTCATTGAGCAGCGTCCGGAAATTTTCGAACCCGACCCAGGGACTGCCGGCAACGCCACGGAACGGGCTGAAGTCCTTGAAGGCAATCTGCAAGCCTTCCATCGGCTTGTAGAGGAAAAGCAGGAACCAGACGAGCATCGGCAACAACAACACATAAAGCTGCCAGTCTCGGCGAAGATCCTCCGCCAGGTCCTTGATATGCTGGGCGATCTTCGATCCCATCATCTGCCTCACGCCTGTCCGTTGATGGCTTTGCCGGTCTCCACGTCGAAGACATGAAGTCTGGCGGTGGGGATCGCCAGCCTGGCGACATCCGACAGGCTTCTCCCGTCCACGGGCGTATCGACCTTGGCGACGACCGGCTGGCCGCCGATCCTGCAATGAAGCAGCGCTTCCGAACCGAGAGGCTCGACGAGGTCCACGGCCGTCGCTATCTCCTGGGTGTCGGCCCCCGGGCGGCCGACTTCGATATCGAGGTGTTCGGGACGCAGGCCGACGAGAACTTTCTGGCCGGCGCGCATGCCGGCGGCGATTGCAGCCGGCATGCGGAACTGGACCGGACCGTTGCCGTCGACGCAGGCAACGGCAGCGCCGTTTGCCGCTTCTACGCGCGCTGCCACGAGGTTCATGGGCGGCGATCCCAGGAAGCTCGCAACAAACGCATTGGCCGGATTGAGGAAAAGCTCCATGGGCGAGCCGACCTGTTCGACGCGTCCGCCATTCATGACGACGATGCGGTCGGCAAGAGTCATGGCCTCCACCTGGTCGTGCGTCACGTAGATGCTGGTGACGTCCATGCGCTTGTGCAGCCGCTTGATCTCCGCGCGCATCTGTGTGCGCAGCTTGGCGTCGAGATTGGACAGCGGCTCGTCGAACAGAAACACCTGTGGCTTTCGCACAATCGCGCGACCCATCGCCACGCGCTGTCGCTGGCCGCCCGAAAGGTCCGCGGGCTTGCGCTTCAGATAGGGCATCAGATCGAGAATGGCGGCCGCCTCGTTGACAGCGGCTTCGACGACGTCGTTCTTCTCGCCACGGACGCGCAGTCCAAAGGCGATGTTTTCCGCGACATTGAGGTGCGGGTAGAGCGCGTAGTTCTGGAACACCATGGCGACGTCGCGATCTTTCGGCGCGACCCGGTTGACGACGCGGCCACCGATCGAGATCGTGCCATCTGAAATGTCTTCGAGCCCGGCCACCATGCGCAGGGTCGTGGACTTGCCGCAGCCCGACGGTCCGACCAGAACGACGAACTCTCCCGGTGATACCGACAGCTTGATGGAGTGCACGACTTCGAGTGCGCCGTAGCGTTTCACTACGTCGTTCAGTTCAACTGCAGACATTTGATTCCTCCCGCCGGCGCGAACCCCTTAGGTCAGGTTGCGCCGCGGCCTCCGTTTTTCTGTCGTTGTCGCATTGATCGATTCAATGTAGCTCCACAGCTTCGGGTCGCGTGAGAGCTCGGTAATCTTGCTTTCGAGCGAGCCGAGGTGTCGGCTCATTGCCGCCACGGCCGCATCCGGCGAAGCTTCACGAATGGCATCGACGATCGCCCGATGTTCCTCGATGACTTCTGCAGTGCGGCGAACGCCGAAGACCATCTTCAAATGGCGCATGCGATCGATCTCGCCCTTCGCCTGGTTGACGAAGGTCCACACACCGCTCAGACGCGCGGCTGCGAAGATGGCTTTATGAAAGCTCTCGTCGAGCTCGAAGAAATTCGTGTAATCCTCGCCCTCTACGGCTGCAATCTGCTGGTTGAGGCAGAGTTCAAGGCGGCCGAGATCTTCGAACGTGTGGCGCTTGGCCGCCTCTGCGGCCGCTCCGGCCTCCAACCGAAAGCGAATGAAGCACGCCTCGATATAGCGCTGGACCTCGATCGTCGCGACAAACGTGCCGCCCTGCGGCACGACCTTGATCAGGCCTTCCTCCGAGAGGCGGATGATCGCTTCGCGAACCGGTGTCTTGCTGACGTTGAGGATCGCGGCGACCTCCTTTTCCGGCAACGCGCGGCCAGGCAGCAACCTCACCTCGACGATCAGTTGCCGAAGCAGGCGATAGACCTTTGACGTCGTGTTGCCCGCACCCTCGATCAGGGACGGCCGAAGGAGCTCGTCAAGTGGAAGTGCCGGTATGGTGACAATCTCAGACATATCTATCCGCTAACTGATATCTTAGTTGCAAGATTGATGTCTTAGACTGCGATTGTCAACCGTAAATAATTTTGTCGTTGAGCGAGGGGTCTGCGTCGGAAAATCACGCCTCTTCCGGTCCCGATCCCGCGTGGCGGTTCGCTGGCCCATCAATCGCAATTGACATCGTCTGTATCCTGGATACAATTTGCCTCGATCTTGGGAGGGATCGATGAGTCAAACCTTTGAATGGCGAAGCCAATCGCGCCTGCTCGACGAAGTTGCCCAGGCGCTTCGCGAGCGCATCTATGCCGGCGTCTATGCGCCTGGAGCGACGTTGCGCCAGGAGCGGATCGCTGCCGAATTCGGCATCAGCCGTACGCCGCTTCGCGAGGCCTTGCGGGTGCTGGAGCGCGACGGGCTCGTTGTGAACAAACCGGGCAGCGGTGTCAGGGTGGCCACCGCCGACCTGCCGAAGCTTCTCGATGCCTATGCTGTGCGCGAGGCGATGGACGGCGTGGCGGCGCGCAATGCCGCCGAGCGCGCCACAGCATCCGAAATCAAAGCACTCGCGAAACAGATCGATCAGCAACAGAAGGTCGTCGAGCGCTGGGATCCCGGCGCCTACACCCAGTCCAACGTCGTCTTTCACGAGGCAATCGTCAGTGCTTCGCGCAATGCGTCGCTGGCGTCGCTCGGGCCGCTTCTGCGGATGACCTCTCAGGTCTTCGCTCCGGCCTTTTCGCTTTCCAGCGAACGCGCCAGCACTGCCGTTGCCGAGCATCGGCTCATTGTCGAGGCGATAGCGGCAAGGGACCCTGATCAGGCTGAGAAGCTGGCGCGCGCGCATATCCATGCGACGGCCATGAGATTGAAAACGCTCCTCCCGCAGGGCGAGACTGGCAATGAGGCATGATGTGAAGACTTACGGCAATTTCATCGCGAACACGTGGCAGGACGCAATTGGCGGCGAGCACATCGCCGTCAGGGATCCCTCCAACGGTGAGATATTCGCGCGCATTGCCCGGGGAAACCGGGACGACATCGACCTGGCCGTGCGCTCGGCGCGCTCGGCGCTTGGCGGCCAATGGGGGCAGATGACGGCAACCGAACGCGGACGGGTGCTCAGCCGGATCTCGACAGCGGTGCTGCGCAACATTGACCTTCTGACGGAGCTCGAAGCGCAGGATGTCGGCAAGCCCCTGACGCAGGCGCGGGCTGATGTCGTCGCGCTCGCGCGCTATCTGGAATTCTATGGCGGCGCCGCCGACAAGGTGCATGGCGACACCATTCCCTATCAGAACGGCTTCACCGTGCTGACCATTTACGAGCCCCATGGGGTTACGGGTCATATCATCCCGTGGAACTATCCGATGCAGATCCTTGGCCGGAGCCTCGGCGCAGCCCTTGCCATGGGCAATGCGGCAGTGGTCAAGCCTGCCGAGGAGGCGTGCCTGACAATCCTGGAATTTGCGCGCATTGCCGAAGAAGAGGGCCTGCCACCCGGAGCGCTGAACGTCGTCACCGGGCTGGGCGCGGAGGCGGGTGCCGCGCTTTCCGAACACCCTGATGTCAACCACATCTCGTTTACCGGTTCGGTGCGCACCGGTGAGATGGTGCAGGCGGCGGCGGCGAAGAATGCAGTGCCGGTGACGCTTGAACTCGGCGGCAAGTCGGCGCAGATCGTCTTTGCCGATGCGGACCTCGACCGCGCCGTGCCATTCCTGGTCAACGCCGGGATCCAGAACGCCGGGCAGACCTGTTCGGCCTCGTCACGCATCCTCGTCGAGCGCGCCATCTACGAAGAGGTCGTGGCGCAGATGAGCGAAAGATATCGCGCGCTCAGGGTCGGACCGGCCAGCGCCGATCTGTCGCTTGGCCCGGTGGTCTCGCATAGGCAAAAGGCGATCATCGAGGGCTTCCTTGCCGATGCCGCCAAGGATGGCCTGAAGATCGCGGCTGAGGGCGAGATCGTCGCCGACGCACCCGCTGACGGCGCCTATGTCGCACCGACATTGCTGCGCGACGTGCCGCACGAGCACCGCACGGTACAGGACGAAATCTTCGGCCCGGTCCAGGTGATCATGCCGTTCGACAGCGAAGAGGAGGCCGTTCGCCTCGCAAACGGCACCGCCTATGGTCTCGTCTGCGGGGTCTGGACAAACGACGGTGGTAGGCAGCTGCGCATGGCGCGCGCCGTCCATGCCGGTCAGGTCTTCGTCAACAATTATGGCGCAGGCGGCGGCGTCGAGCTGCCCTTCGGTGGCGTCAAGAAATCGGGCCATGGCCGCGAGAAGGGTTTCGAAGCCCTCTACGGCTTCGCCAGCATGAAAACCATCTCGGTTTACCACGGCTAGTTCAGCGTCGGGAGGAACAAGTGTCACTAGAAGGTAAGATCGCTCTCATCACCGGTGCAGGCTCCGGTTTCGGCGAGGGCATTGCGAAGCGTTTCATCGACGGCGGTGCCAAGGTGGTCGTTGTCGACCGCGATGCCGCAGGGGCCGAGCGCGTGGCCAAGCAACTCGGCAGCAATGCGTTTGCCGTCGTCTGCGACATCTCCAAATCACCGGACGTCGACGCCGCCGTTGCCGCGAGCCTCGAGAAGTTCGGCCGCGTCGACATTCTCATCAACAATGCCGGCATCGGCCACAAGCCACAAAACGCCGAACTGGTGGAGCCGGACGAGTTCGACAGGATCCTCGGCGTCAACGTGCGTGGCGTCTATCTCATGACGCGCGCGCTGCTGCCGCACATGAAACAGAACAAGACAGGCGTGATCGTCAATATCGCCTCGACTGGCGCCAACCGGCCGCGGCCGAACCTTGCCTGGTACAATGCGACGAAGGGCTGGGTGGTCTCCGCGACCAAGGCGCTGGCGATCGAACTTGCTCCGTTCAACATTCGCGTCGTTGCCCTCAATCCGGTTGCCGGCGAGACGCCGCTTTTGACGACCTTCATGGGCGAGGATACCGAGGAAATTCGCCAGAAGTTCCGCGATTCCATTCCGTTGGGCCGCTTGCTGAAGCCCGAGGATCTCGCCGAGGCCGCCGCCTTCGTCGCATCGCCGCAGGCGTCGATGATCACCGGCGTTGCACTTGACGTCGATGGCGGGCGTTCGATCTGATGACGACAGCGCCGCGCGTCTCTTAGGGCGCACGAAAGTCGCGGCACTTTGATTGACTGCATGTTTCCTTCAATCGGATGCGATTAATGGAAACATGCAGTGGGACCATAAACAACCAAACCGCAAAGCGGGGGAACCATGCTTAACTTGACGAAATGGGCACTTGCTTCGTGCTTCATCGCCGCATCGCTGACCACAGCCTTGGCCAAGGACACGATTACCGTCGGCCAGGTGCTGGAACCGCCGGGCCTCGACCCGACCGCGGGCGCCGCCGCGCCGATCCGCTATATCACCTACGGCAACCTGTTCGAAGGCCTGGTGCGCGTGGTTGAAGATGGCACCGTCAAGCCGCTCCTGGCCGAGAGCTGGGCGATCTCCGACGACCAGAAAAGCTACACGTTCAAGCTTCGTCAGGGCGTCAAGTTCCACGACGGCACGCCATTCGACTGCTCGATCGTCAAATTCTCCTATGAGCGCGCCGTCGCAGCGGACTCCACCAATGCGCAGAAGGGCCTCTTCGAGCCGATCGAAAAGACCGAGTGCCCGGATCCGGCAACCGCAGTCGTGACCCTGAAGCGCCCGGCATCCAACTTCCTGTTCAACATGGCATGGGGTGACGCGGTCATGATCGCGCCGTCATCGGCCGCCGACAACAAGACCAAGCCTGTCGGTACTGGCCCCTACGCGTTCAAGGAATGGGCGAAGGGCGACAAGGTCGTGCTGAACAAGAACGCCGATTACTGGGGCGAACCGGCCAAGCTGACGGAAGTCACCTTCAAGTTCATCAGCGACCCGTCCGCAGCCGCAGCCGCCGTTCTTGCCGGCAACGTCGATGCGTTCCCGATGTTCCAGGCCGCCGAACTCGTCAGCCAGTTCCAAAGCGATCCCAACCTCCAGGTCGAGGTCGGCAGCACCTCCGGCAAGGTGGTTCTTGCGCTGAACAATGCGCGCAAGCCGTTTGACGACGTCAGGGTTCGTCAGGCGCTTGCCCATGCGATCGACCGGAAGACCCTGGTCGAAGGCACCTATTCGGGCTTCGGCGAGACGATCGGTTCGCATTATTCCCCGGTGGAGCCCGGCTATGTCGATCTGAACGAAACCTATCCCTATGACCCGGGCAAAGCGCAGCAACTGCTGCAGGAGGCCGGTGTCGAAGGTCTGGAAATGACCATCATGCTGCCGCCACCCGCCTATGCCCGGCGCGGCGGCGAGATCATCGCGGCCATGCTCAGCGAAGTCGGCGTCAAGGTGAACCTCGTTCCGATCGAGTTCGCGCAATGGCTCGACCAGGTGTTCAAGAACTCGGATTTCGACGCGACGATCATCGCACACGCCGAAGCCCGCGATCTCGATATTTACGCTCGCGACAAATACTATTTCAACTACCAGAACCCGGACTACAAGGCGCTCTACAAGTCCTTCACGCTCGCGTCGACGGAAGCTGAGCAGCTCGATCTCGTCGGCCAGCTTCAGCGTAAACTGGCGGCCGATGAACCGAACGTTTTCCTCTACGCTCTTCCGAAGATCGGCGTCTGGAACAAGAAGGTGAAGGGTCTGTGGAAGAACATGCCGGTGCCGGCGGACGATCAGACCCAGACCTACTGGGAGAATTGATCGCTTCTCATGAGGTGGAGCGGTATGCGGGCTGAAAACCGCACACACTTTTCCTCATCCCGCTCCAGCATCCGCCCCTCCACAAATGGGGGCGGATGCAGATCAGCCGTTGACCGTCCCCGGCGCCGGTCAACGCTCGCTCATTCCGGGAGGTTGATGTGATTTCCTTTGTTGGCGGTCGCCTTGTGTCGCTCATATTGACGACCCTGGTCGCCTCTATCATCGTCTTTCTGCTGATGCAGGTGCTGCCCGGCGACCCGGCAGTGCTGATGCTCGGCATGAACGCCGACCCGGATGCGATCGCGGCGCTGCACCGGCAGCTGGGCCTCGATCAGCCAATCTGGATCCGCTACCTCCAGTGGATCGGTGGCTTTGTCGTCGGCGATTTCGGCATGAGTCTCACCTATTCGGTGCCGATCCGTGAACTACTCGGACCCCGCATCCTGGTGACATTGCCCCTGGCTCTCCTCTCCATGGCGATCTCGGTCGTGGTTGCGATCGCCATTGGCGTCTATGCCGCGGCCAATCGCGGCAAGGCCGGCGACACGGTCGTCATGGGCATCGCGCAAGTTGGCGTCGCCATCCCCAATTTCTGGCTCGCGCTTCTGTTCATTTTGCTGTTCGCGCTGAAACTTGCATGGTTTCCGGCCTCGGGCTTTGCCGGCTGGCAGGACGGTATCTGGAGCGGCCTCCACTCGCTCATTCTTCCAGCCTTTGCGCTCGGCCTGCCACTCGCCGCCATTCTCGGACGCGTCACCCGCTCGGCCGTCATCGAAACGCTCGGGGAGGATTTCATCCGCACTGCCCGCGCCAAGGGCCTCTCGCGCGCTGGTGCGCTTTGGAGGCATGCGGTGCCGAACGCACTCATCCCCGTCGTCACCATCATCGGCCTGCAGTTTTCGTTTCTGCTTGCCGGCACGATCATCATCGAGAACGTCTTCAATCTGCCGGGTGTCGGCCGGTTGGTCTTTCAGGCGATCGCGCAGCGCGATCTGGTGACCGTGCAGACGCTCGTGACGCTGCTTGCCGCGTCCGTCATCACCATCAATTTTCTCGTGGATCTCGTTTACGGCTATCTGGATCCGCGCCTGTCGAGGGGAGGCCACTGATGAGCACCTCGGCAATCACTTCGGAACCAGGCCTGTTGGCCAAGCTTTTTGGTAGCCGAAGCCTGATGTTCGGCCTGACGGTCACCGCCATCCTCATTGCGATGGCCGTGGTTTCCACCGTCTGGACACCCTTCTCGCCGACGGCGATGAATTTCCGCGACAAGCTTCAGGGACCAAGCCTCGCCCATTGGTTCGGCACCGACAATTTCGGCCGCGATATCCTGTCGATGATCATGGCCGGGGCGCGCAACTCGATCGCGGTCTCGATCGTCGCGGTGCTCGTCGGCGCCGGCATCGGCGTGCCGCTCGGTGCATGGGCTGCGGCCCGCGGCGGCTGGGTCGATGGCCTGGTCATGCGCATGAGCGATCTTGCCTTTGCCTTTCCTGCACTGCTGACGGCGGTCATCATCACGGCCATCTTCGGCCCCGGCGCGACCAATGCCATGATCGCCATCGGCATCTTCAACATTCCGGTCTTTGCCCGCGTGACCCGTGGCGCTTCGATGGGGCTTTGGAAGCGCGAATATGTGCAGGCGGCCCGCTGCGCCGGTCGCGGCGACGTGGCGATCACCTTTCTGCACATCCTGCCCAACATCAACCACGTGCTCCTGGTCCAGGTGACGATCCAGTTCGCCTTAGCAATCGTTGCAGAAGCTGGGCTTTCCTATGTCGGTCTTGGCACCCAGCCACCGATGCCAAGCTGGGGCAAGATGCTGAACGATGCCCAGACCTTCATCTATCAGGCCCCATGGCTCGCCATCTTCCCGGGACTTGCGATCACGTTCGCCGTGCTCGGCCTCAACCTCCTCGGTGATGGCCTGCGCGACATTCTCGATCCGCGCGTGAGGCGACAAAGATGACGGCACCCTTGCTACGAATGGTCGGAATGTCGGTCGAGCTGTCAGCGGGCATGACCCAGGTCGATATCGTCTCCGACGTCGATCTTGAGCTCAATCGCGGCGAACGCCTCGGTATCGTCGGAGAATCCGGCAGCGGCAAATCCATGACGGCGCTCGCCGTGATGGGACTGCTGCCGCAGCGCATGCGGGTGCGCGGCGAGTTGATGTTCGATGGCCGCAACCTCGCAGATCTGCCCGAAGCCGAATTCTGCAGATATCGCGGCCGGCGCATTGCGATGATCTTTCAGGAGCCGATGACCGCCCTCAACCCGGTCAAGTCGATCGGCGCCCAGATCGCCGAAGGGCGACGCCTTCATTTTGGCGAAACCAGAGCCGATGCGGAAAAGAAGGCGCGATCCTTGCTGGACAGGGTTGGTCTGCCGGCGCCGCGCTTCAATCTGGACCTCTACCCGCATCAACTCTCCGGCGGCCAGCGGCAGCGCGTGATGATCGCCATGGCGATCGCCTGCGAACCGGACCTGTTGATCGCCGACGAACCGACGACCGCGCTCGATGTGACGGTGCAGGCACAGATTCTTGATCTGCTCGATGACCTGATCGAAGATACTGGTACGGCCCTGATGCTGATCACCCACGATCTCGGCGTGGTTTCCGAAATGACCGACCGTATCGCGGTCATGTATGCTGGGCGTGTCATCGAGACGGGGCGCACCGACGACGTGTTCGCGCGCATGGCGCATCCCTATGCGAGGGGCCTCTTCGCTGCGTCTCCTCATGGAGCTGCCCTTGCTCCGCGCCAGATCGGGGGAAGGCCAAGGCTGAACGCAATCCCGGGCATCGTTCCCGATCCTTTTGCGCGGCCGGACCATTGCTCCTTTGCTGAGCGTTGCGCCTTCGTTCAGCCCGACTGTCGGCGGGCGATACCGCCACTGGATCTGATCGATACCGACAGGAATGTGGAGCATCGCGCCGCCTGCTTTCATCCACGCGAAAGGATGGTGGCACCATGAGCGATGTCATTCTGAGGACCATCGATCTGGTGCGCGAGTACCAGTTGCCGCGCCCATCGATCTTTTCCAAGCAGACCAGCTTGCGCGTGCTGCACGGTGTCAGCGTCGAGCTTGGCGCCGGCAAGAGCCTCGGCATCGTTGGCGAAAGCGGCTCGGGAAAATCGACCCTTGCGCGCGCCGTCATGGGGCTTGAACGCCCGCAATCGGGGCAGGTTACCATTGCCGGCAAGGATATCTATTCGCTGGACCGATCAGAGTTGCGGGAGGCGCGCAAGGGATTTCAGGCGATCTTCCAGGATCCCTACGGGTCACTCGATCCGCGCCACACGGTGCGGACCATCATCTGCGAACCCATCGTCTCACTGGAACGCGGAACCAGCGCGCTTGAGCGCAACCGGCGCGTTGAGGAGGTGCTGGAGGCGGTCGGCTTGCCCTTGGCGTCAGTCGACAAGTATCCGCACGAGTTTTCCGGTGGCCAGCGCCAGCGTATTGCCATTGCGCGCGCACTCATCACCCGACCGGCGCTGATTGTTGCCGACGAACCGGTTTCGGCGCTCGACGTCTCGATCCAGGCGCAGGTGCTGAACCTGATGATGGATCTGCAGGAGAGGCTCGGGCTCTCCTATCTGTTCATCAGCCACGATCTGGGCGTGGTTCGCGCCATCACCGACCGGGTCGCCGTCATGCATCTCGGGCGGATCGTCGAGGAGGGACCGACCAACGAGGTGTTCGACAACCCGCGCCACCCCTACACGCAGGCGCTTGTCGCCGCCGTGCCGAAACCCTTTGCCGGACGCCGCAAGCGGGTCCGGTCGAACGCCCCGCCGCAAACGCCTGTCCATACCGCCACGACCTCAGAGGGCTGCGCCTATGCCGCCGTCTGTCCGCGCAGGCAGGATATCTGTCTCGCCCAAACGCCCATGGCCAAGCCGGTGACGCCGGCCTGGTCCGCCCGCTGTCACTTTGCCTAGAACTCTTTGAAATTCTGCAATTCTCCGGAGTTGCTCTTGTTGCAGGAATTATTGCCCATGTCCGATCTTGCCGATTTCACCGCCGTCGATCTTGTCGAGGCTTACCGCCTGCGAAAGCTCTCTCCCGTCGAAGTCGTCGATGCTGTCATCGCGCGCATCGATGCATCCGAGCCGAAACTCAATGCGCTTTGGGCCTACGATCCGGACGAGGCGCGCAAGGCGGCGAAGGCGTCCGAGGCACGTTGGGGCAAGGGTGAGCCTCTGGGCGCGATCGATGGCGTGCCGGTGACGATCAAGGAGAACATTGCGACAAAGGGAACGGCTGTGCCGCTTGGCTGCGCGGCCGTGCCGCTGGTGCCGGCCGTGACCGATGCGCCGCCGGCGGCGCGCACCCGCGAGGCGGGTGGCGTCATTCTGGCCAAGACCACCATGCCTGATTACGGCATGCTGTCTTCCGGCCTTTCCAGTTTTCACAAGCTGGCGCGCAATCCCTGGGACCTGTCGACCAATCCCGGCGGTTCGAGCGCCGGAGCAGGTGCGGCCGCAGCCGCCGGCTACGGTCCGCTCCATATCGGCACCGATATCGGCGGTTCCGTCCGCCTGCCGGCCGGCTGGTGCGGCGTCGTTGGTCTGAAGCCTTCGGCGGGCCGGATCCCGATCAATCCGCCGTTCATCGGCCGCGTCGCCGGGCCGATGAGCCGCACTGTCGCCGATACGGCGCTTTACATGTCCGTTTTGTCGAAGCCGGATGCACGCGACACCATGTCGTTGCCCTATGCCGATATCCCCTGGCTCGACCTTAAACGCGATGTCAGGGGATTGAAGATCGGCCTCTGGCTCGATGCCGGCTTTGGCCAGGCGGTTAGCGCGGAAACCGAGCAGGCGGTCAGCCAAGCGGCAAAACTCTTCGCGGACGCCGGTGTCATCATTGAGCCTGTCGAGCCCTTCCTCACCCGCGAGATGATCGATGGCCTCGATCGCTTCTGGCGTGCGCGCGGTTGGGAAGACGTCTCGCGTCTTTCGCCGGAACAGCAGGCGCAGATACTGCCCTACATCTTCAACTGGATCGAGACGGCCAAGGATTTTTCCGGCCGCGACGTCTATACCGGCTTCGCCCAGATCGACGCCATGCGCAACGCCATCCATGCGGCGTTGACCGGTTTTGATTTCATCCTCTCGCCAACGGCACCGACCGCGTCCTATCCCGCCGAATGGGCCTCGCCGATCAATGACCCACAGAAGCCGTTCGAGCACATCGCCTTTACGGTCGCGGTGAACATGGGCGGACAGCCGGCGATCTCGGTCAATTGCGGCTATACTGCCAGCGGTTTGCCGATCGGGCTTCAGATCATCGGCCAGCAGTTTGACGATATCGGGGTCTTGCGCCTTGCACGAGCATTCGAGACCCTGCGTCCGCAACAGCGGCCATGGCCGAAGGTCACCGCATGAGCCGCCCTGCACCAACACAAACACTGAAACGACAGGAGTGCCGAAATGGCCGATCGTAAGCTTTTCATCCTTCCCGGCGACGGCATCGGCCCGGAAGCCATGGCGGAAGTGCGCAAAATCATCGCCTACATGAATGCCGAGCTTGGCGCCGGCTTCGTGACGGACGAAGGCCTCGTCGGCGGTTCTGCCTATGACGCCCACGGCCAGGCGATTTCGGAAGGGGACATGGCCAAGGCGC